>CAZJEO010000001.1:0-21574 GCA_964545065.1 Candidatus Woesearchaeota archaeon
TATCCCGCCCTTTGGTTTGCTATCTGGGTTACTCTCTTTTGCAGGTGTCTCACTCTTTCCAAAAATATCTTCAAGTTTTTTTGCTCCTTCTTTAAGAACTTTAAAGTTAATTTGAACTATTTCAGGAGAGATAACTTGTCCACGAACTGTTTTTCTCATTCTAAGACCTTTTGGTTTTGGATTTGATGGCTTTTTTTTACCTTCTTTTCTTGGTCGTGTGTGCATAGCTTTTCCATAAGTTAAAAGAACTTTTTTCAATCCAACACCTTCAACACCTTCTAAAGCTGTGAAACCAGCGTTATCCGATGCGCCTGTGATTTCAAGCTCGTATCCCTCGAGTTCAGGCGAGATTATTTTACCATTGATTTTATCATGAAGTTCTTTACCTACAATTTCCTCGCTCTCTATTTCCAAATTGTAGGTCTTTCCTGATTTTTTTGATATATTTATTTTGAATGTCATAAGAATTAATGAGAGAGTTGGTTTTTAAGGGTTTTGATTGGTTAATTCTTTATGGCGTAGAAGATAATCTGCAACTGCTGTTTTGAGTCTTTTTCCCAATCCCTTAGAATAACGTGATCCAGGTGGATAAATTTCATCATCATTTTCCATGGTTATTAATAATCTTTCACAACGTGTTCTTGTTTCAGAAGGCAATTCTCTCTCTGCTATTTCTAAAATTCTATCCCAAGAGAATTCTGATATTGACCCTATCCTACGAATATTATTAACTATTCTGTAATAATCTTCAGGACCAATTTTAAGTTGCGATTGCAATTCCATTCATATCCCCCAATCTGCTTTATCTTTTCTTTTAATTTCTGCGAGTTCTTGTAATAATGCAACTTCATCTTTGGTTAAGAGATCTTTGTTTTTTTTGAATTTTCTAAATTGTGATTCACTTATTTCTGAGTAAAGGAAATTCTTATCTTTTAGTTGTCTTTCAAAATTCACGCCTGGAGTTGATATAGCAACTTCCATTGGAGCTGTTGCTTCTGTAACTGATTTGTTTTCAGATTGAATATTTTTTACTCTTCCTACTTCTTCGTTTTTGTTGTTGATTAAATTGAGATTTGAAACTAGTTTTCCTGCTTCGATTTTTACTCCGAATATTGCGGGCTTTGTATTCCTAAAAACATATTGCGGGAGAATTTTTAATTTGCATAAAGTAGCTAATCCTAACATCCGTGTTTTTTCGATTTCTCTTGATTTTTCTTGTCTGAATTCTGTGAGGTTTTCAATTAATTTGTAAATTACTTCGTCTGTTAAAATTTTTATATCGTTTGTTTGCAATTCTTTTGCTTCGTCATCTATTGAAACATTGAATCCTACAATTATTGAATCTAGTTCATTTATTTTTAGATTTGCTTTTGCAGAAATTATATCTGTTTTATTTATACTTCCGATTCCTGCTTTTACTACAGGAATGTTTTCTTGTTTTAGCAAAACGATTAGAGCTTCGAGGCTTCCTAATGAATCTGCTTTTGCAATGATTCCTTGCTTGTTTGTTTTTATGCTTTCAGAAATTTGTTCTTTGAATTGTTTTTTGATTTCTCCTTTATTTCCTTTGTAAGTTAAGAATGGCATTCCAGGAGTGATGTCTGTCTTTCTCACTAATTGCATTCTTAATCCAGTAGAGGCTTGGACTTTGTCTTTTGGCGCGAACTTTGAACTAAGAGGTTTTATCTCTTCAAGAATTCTTATTTTACTTATTATTGGTTCTTCTTCTAATGTTGCAATTGCAATTTCATCGTTTTTAGACAATTCACCGTCGTATAAAATTGATTCAATGTAATTTATTGATTTTTCTTTTTTAATTTCTAAAACAACTCCCCGTGCGTTTTCACTGAGTTTTAATTTATGTGCTAAATATTTTTGGCTTAATCCGCACAAGACCATGATTAATTCTTGGATTCCTTGGCCTGTTTTTGCTGAGCAGGGGACTAAAGCTATTTTTTTTGAGAAGTCATCAATGTTGTAAAACAAGTCTGCGTCAAATCCATGACTTTGTAATGAACCAATTAATGTTAAGTATCTTTCGTCGAATATTGATTTAACATTTTGTGGTTGATTTTCTATACTTTCTTTTATGCTTTTTTCAGAAGTTTGCCAAGAACTAATATTATCAATTTTGTTTAAGGCAATTATGAAAGGTGTTTTATTATGTTTTAAGATTTGTATTACTTCTGCTGTTTGAGGTTTTATTCCTTCGTTAATATCTATGACTAATATTGCTAAATCTGCTAAAGAGCCTCCTCGTTTTCTAAGATTGCTGAATGCTGCGTGGCCTGGTGTGTCAATGAATAAGAATCCAGGGATATCTAGTTTTATTCCTGCGCTTTCAATTAAAGGGCATGCTCGTTTTAGTTGGTCGAATGGTAAGGAAGTGAATGATATTTTTTGAGTTATTCCTCCTGCTTCACCTTCTTGAACAGAGCTCTCTCTAAGTTTATCTAAAATAGATGTCTTTCCATGGTCTACGTGTCCGCAAACTGTTACAATTGGTTGTCTTATTTTCATGTATTTTGGAGAACAATTTTATTTTTAAAGGTTGGTTTTGTGCTGATTTCTATGAGTGATGAGATAATTCCAAAAAATTTGAAAGAGTGCCATGAGACAGAATTAGAGTGGAAAGTCATAAATGGAAGAGACCACATATTTGAAGGTGCGCAATGTAGATTTTGTGAAACAATTTATGAACGAAGAAATACTGGTAAAGTAATATATGTACATAGGAAAGGTGAAGGGGATTATTTTTGTGGAACATGTGATTCTGAGATTTTAAGTGTAACTGTTGCACATCCAATTCATGATGGACCATTTCCATTATCTGGATCTGGAAAATGTCAATATGAAGAAGTTCCCTACTGTTCTAATTGTGAAGAAGAACCAGACTCTCATGGAAGTATTATAACTCGGAAAGAAATGGATGAAAAATTGAAGGACCTTTTTAATTAATTTTACAATAATTCTTGTTACACGAAAACTATAAAAGTGGTGTGAAATAGGCGATATTATGAATAAAACAATTAAAGAACTTGAAGAGGAATATGATTTAGAATTAGAGAAAGTTGTAGCTGAGATTAAATCGCTCCCAGGAGGAGTACCCCATAAAGGGGCAAAAAAAGCGAAACTCGTGTTGTTGCAGTTCCCTGATGGCTTGAAACCTTGGGCGACTGCGGTTGTTGATTTTCTTGAAGAAAAAACAAAGGTTCAATTCTTAATTTGGATGGGAAGTTGTTTTGGTGCTTGTGATACTCCTGTTCTTGGTAAAGAATTAGAAAAACAAATTGATTTAGTTATTCAATTTGGACATAATGAATTGCAACCTTCTTATGGATAAATTTAAGTCGGAATATTTATATTATTAATTCTTGTATAAAATATATGGGGTTGGTTGATATTATTGTTGGGAATGTTAGGAAATTTATTCCAAGAAAAAACATTAATTCTAATTTTGTGAGAATTTCAAAAGATTCTGGTAAACAAAAATTTGTCATTATATTTTTAGGATGGAAAATGAAGCTAAAGCACTTTGAGTTTTTGTATCCTAAATTTCCAGATCATCAGAGAATTATTTACCAATTGCCTACAACATTATTATCAGAAGATTTTAAATTAATGAAAAAATCTTGGAGCAAGTTATTAGATTCAGTGAATAAAGATATTAAAGAAAATAATGTGACGTCTGTTTTTGGAATTAGTTTGGGAACAGCTCTTGCATTGTATGCAGCAAATAGATCAAAAAATATTAAAAATGTTTTTTTGACACTTCCTTTAGATAAGTTGGCTCCAATTTTTTGGGATTGTTTTATTACAAAACTTGTTATTAAAGGTGCTAAGAAAAAAGGCTACACCAAAAAAGATATGGACAAGGTTCTTTCTAAATATGATTTGACAAATAATTTGAATAATTTAAATGGTAAGAAAATTAGATTGTATATAGCAAAATCAGATAGTGTTATTCCTTCAGTCAGTTCAAAGAATTTGATTTCTAAGATGAAAGCACGAAGTTTAAATGTAAGTGTGAAAGAAGTTCCTGTATTGGGTCATTATTTTGGAGGATTACATAGTGCCTTGTTTGTGAACTGGATGAAATGATTTAAATCCAACCCATTAACAAAGCTATTCCTATAGAAAACAATAATAACCCTGCAATTAAGTGAAGGATTTTTATGTTTTTGTTTTTCCAACCTTCAACTTCTTGAACTCTTGTGAAGCCGAGATAAACTAAAAAGACAATGACTAACATTGGACTTACGAAAATTAAATTGTAATATAAAAACCATGGAAGTGCTCCCAAGAAACCAAGAGACGAGAGTTCTCCTGCTGCAATAAAAAGTGGCCACACAGTACAACTAAGCAAAAATAATGTTACTAAAATCCCCATTACAAATGCTCCTTTTGGAGAAGTTATTTTTTGAATTATTTTTTTTACTTTTGGACGCATCCAGATTGGCATTTCTGTTGCTATGCCTCCTTTTTTATACATAAAAAAATCCTTGATGTTTAAAGCTCCAATAATCATGGCTAATATTGCTAGACCCTTATACATGTAGGGAGTAAGCTGTTTAATATTTTGATCGAGCACGGATAAAAATTGGACAATTACAAAAGCGTAAAAAGTGTATGTTATGAAAATTGCTGCAATGAATGCAAGACCAGATGTTAAAACTTTTTTTGGTTTTTCAGGATGTTGAATAAGGATTGTTGTTAGAATCATTGTTAAGACTGCAAGTGCGCAAACATTTATTGCATCAACTGCTGCAAGACTTGTGATTTTTATGAGTGTTGCAACATCAAACATCTTAGCATCCAGTGAGAGTTTTTAATTCTTCAATCATTAAGACATCGGCTATTTTTTCTCCGTTGATAATCCAAGTTGGTGTATGAGTTATGCCCCCGCATTTTTCTGGCTCTAAAGCACAATCTATTATATTGAGATATTGGTAATTATCTCCGAATAGATTTTCCTGAGATTCGCAAGCATGGCATCCGAGTTGTACATAAAGCACAGAATTTTCTGCAATGCATAATGCTGTTTCTTTTGTTGAACCATTTGGAGAACGATTCATAAGAATTATTGCTAAAATTATTACACCTACAATGATAATTAAGGTTACTTTTGAATTCTTTTTCATAGATAAGTATGGAAGAAATTATTTTAAAAGGTTTGGGTGAAACTAGTAACAAGACAAGTGAGATATTAATAACGAGTTACTGTTGAATTGGAATTAGTTTCAGTAATCTTGAGTTGCTTTATCAAGAGTTTCTTGTTCTTTTGGGAGATTTGTTTCTGCAGGTGTTCCGCCCACCCGTCCTTCAGGGGTAGTTTCATCTTCCTTTGGAACTTCTTTCAAATCTTCACCAGAAATAGAATTTATCATTTCTTTAAATGCTGGGAAATCTGCTGCAAGAATTCTTACGCCTGATTTTGTAAAACCAGTATATCTTTCAGATGTTACGAACTCTCGTATTGTTACGCCTGTTCTTCCACCAAAATCATCGACTCTTAAGATGATGTTTGTTTCGTCGTTCTTTTTTATTTTTCCAATATCTTTTTCCATGTTTTTGCAAGGGGTTGAATATTTTTAAAGATTTATGTAATATTTGAAGAATATAAAAGGAGCAAACCGAAGCCTACTCCTAATACCTAACCGAAGTTAGATGGTTATATTAGAATTTTAAAGTTTATAAGGTTTTTGATTGAGAAATAATTAATCTTTAATTTCAATCTTTATGTTAACGTTTTTTGGAATGTGCATTCGCATAATACTATGAAGAACTTTCTCATTTGTTGGGAAATCGATTAATCTTTTGTGGATTCTCATTTCAAATCTGTCGAATGTTGCTGTTCCGTCACCGCATGGAGATTTTCGTGTTGTAACTTTAAGCTTTTTTGTCGGCAAAGGTACTGGTCCAGACACAGCTATTCCTGAGCCCTTGGCTATTTCCTGAATCTTCTCACAGATAGCATTGAGCATTTCTATATCTGTACTGTTTAATTTTATTCTTACTTTTGGCATTTGAGAACCACCTGCGGGTTCTTCACAACTCCTGCATCCCAACAGGAAATTGATGAACTAATGTTTAGTTATTTCTACCAAATAAATTTTGTTTAAAAACCTTATTGTTTAAGCTTATAATACTTTTAGGGCTAGGAGGACACCGATTATAATTATTATTGCAGCCCCTATTTTTTCTGGGTGGGGGAATCTCTTTAATTTATCTGATAAGAAATGTGCGATGATTAAAGATATGAATGTAGCGATTAATACCCCTACACAAATTGGCCACCAAATTCCTTTAGCCATAATTAGATTAGAATAAGCAATTATGTCGTCGATTCCTGTCGCAAAAAAAAGCACCATTCCTAATCCTATAAATCTTACATGGTGTCCTTTTGGTTTTTCTTTATGTTTTATTTTTGTCTTTAATTTTGAATAATGTTTTTTCTTATGGCGCATGGTGAATTTTCCTTTAAAGAACATGATTAATCCAAGAGCAATTAACACTGATCCTCCAACAAGGTGGCTTATTGGTTTACCATTCACGACAATGTATTTTTCCATTAATGCTCCTGCAAAAATAGATATTGTTAATGCGATAAGAGTTCCGAGAATTATTCCAAGACTAATAAATTTTGAATGTTCTTTACTTCTATCTTCCAAATATGAACCAGCATAAGCCACTGTATCATCGATGCCTGTTGCAAAAAAAGCAACAAATCCAATTACTAGAAGCATTAATGTTTCTATCCACCCCATTTAAATTTAAAATCTATATTCTTTTTAAAAGTTATGCCTGTTCTTTTTCAGTTTTTTGTGACTCTGAATTTGGTTCTTCTATTCCGAACAACGAAAAAATAAAATCAAAGAATCTTAATATTATTTCTAGTAAGACTATGAATGCAAGGTAGATTATTATTTTGTTGAAGAATGTTGGGAGTTGAGCGATGTTGGTTAGTATTCTGTTGAAATCGAAAAATTTGGGATTTAATAGGGAGATTGCAAGTAAGGTGAATGGTAGGAGTTTCGCGAGATCTTTTGCAAGCTCTTCTTTATAGTAGCAAGTCATTCTTATAACTGCGATAATTACAGCAGAGATTGTCAGGAGTGCGCTAACTTCAAGATTGTCTGTTAATAATATTAGGAAAATTGTGAAGATTGCAAATCCAAAGAAAACTACAAAAGGAGAGATTATTATATATTCAAGAAAATAAAAACTTCCTGCAAGAAATTTTGTTAGGAGGGGGTTGTTTGATTTGTTGTATTTGTTTAAATCAAGACCGAAAATATTTTTTGTTGCAATGAATCTGTAGAATTTCCATATAAAGATTACATAAACAAATACAAGAAGGATTAGAAGAAATAAACTTACAAAACCTTGCGCCCATGTCGGAAGAGATGTTAGGAATGAGCCATACAAATTTCCGATTGTAGTTGTAAAAGTTTCTATCACCGCCATGAATTAAAATAGTGAGGGGAGTTTATAAAATTTTCATTAAATTTAAATACAACTTTTACTTTTGTGTTTTATGATTGATATTAAAGATTTGAGAGAAAGGCCTGGTGTTTACCAGAAGAATATGAAGAAGAAAGGGAAGGATGGTTCTGTTGTTAAGGAAATTTTGGAAATTGATGGGGAGTGGAGAAAGGTTAAATTAAAGTCAGATAAGTTGCGAGCAGAACGGAATAAAGTTTCTAAGAGTATTAATGAGGAAAAGAAAAAAGGGAATGATGTTGCAGGGTTGTTGAAAAAGGCGAAGGAGATTCCTGGGAAGATTCGGAAGTTGGAAGAGAAAGAGAAAAGCGTTTTTGAAGAATTGAATAAGAAACTTTATGAGGTTCCGAATTTGATGCATGAAAAAGTTCCTGTTGGGAAAGATGATTCTGAAAATAAAGTTTTGAAAAAAGTTGGGAAGATCCCGAAGTTTAGTTTTCCTGTGAAGAACCATGTTGAACTTTGTGAGGCTTTGGATATTGTTGATTTTGATGCGAGTGCGAAAGTTGCTGGAAATGGTTTTTATTATCACAAAGGCGAGTTGGGTTTGCTGAATCGGGCGTTGATTAATTTTACAATTGATTTTATGAATGAGAAAGGATATTTGTATATTGAACCGCCTTTAATGGTTAGTAAGGAGGTAGCAAAAGCTAAAGGAGATTTTGAAGCTTTTGAAAATGCTTTGTATAAAATTGAAGGAGAAAATTTATATTTGATTCCTTCTGCAGAAGATGCGATTTTAGGAATGCTTTCTGGAAAAACAATTAAGGAAGAAGATTTACCTTTGAAAATTTTTGGTTATTCAATGTGTTTTAGAAAAGAGATTGGTTCGCATGGAATTAATGAGAAAGGTCTTTGGAGAACGCATCAGTTTAATAAAGTTGAGCAGTTTGTTTTTTGTAAGCCAGAAGATTCTTGGAAATATTATGATGAATTGAGGAAAAATTCTGAAGAAATTATGAATGCATTGAAATTACCCTATAGAATTATTGAATGCTGTACAGGAGATTTGGCAGATTGGAAAGCTCGAAGTGAGGATATTGAAGTCTATCGTCCTACAACCAAAAATTATGGAGAAGTTATGTCTTTGAGTAATTGTACTGGTCATCAAGCTCGAGATTTGAATATTAAGGGGGTGAACAGGAAGGGAGAAAGATATGTTTTACATACTTTGAATAATACTGCCTTGGCAACCTCAAGAATAATGGTTGCTATTATTGAGAATTATCAGCAGAAAGATGGAACAATAAAAATTCCAACTGTTTTGCAGAAGTATATGGGTGGGAAGAAGTTTATTGGAAAATGAAAAATCTTGAAAAGATTTTACTAGGGGCAAAAATTATTGGAAAATGAAATATGATACTTATTTAGATGGGACGCCAATGAATAGAGAAGAAATGGAGGATGAATTGGTTAAATTTTTGTTTGATTCGTGGTATATGCCTACAAGAATTATATATGCGATTTCTAAAAGAATTAATTCTAGGGTTGCAAAAAAAATTGGAAGTGAAGTAGAAAAAATAAGTAGGTTATTTGCGATGGATAAAATATAAATAGTGAATTGAAGTAGGAGATATAAGAGAGGAGAAATGAAAGCACTTTCACTAAAACAACCTTTTGCAGAATTAATTCTACAGGGAAAAAAGAAGATAGAGCTTAGGAAATGGAACACGAAATTTAGAGGAGAGTTTTTAATTCATGCTTCGAAAAAACCAGATGCTGAGGCGATGAAAGAATTTGGTTTTAAGGAACTTTCATGTGGTGCGATATTAGGAAAAGCTAATCTTGTTGAAGTTAAGAAGTATGAAAATAAAGAGGAGCACGCGAAAGATAAGGAATTGCATTTGGCTTCTGATGATTGGGGAAATTATGGATTTATATTGAAGGATGTGAAAAGATTGAAACCAATACCTTGTAATGGGAACTTGGGTTTTTGGGATTATGATTTTGAGAACAATAAATTATAAAAAGAGGTGTTTTATATGTTAAACTTATGTCAAAAGGATATAAACCTAAAAGGAACAAAGCTAAACAAAAGATAAAAGATGAAAAATATAACCAGGTAATGGCAGGAGAGGATTGGTTGTATGGAACAATGGGATTTATAGAAGAAGATGACCGTATTCAAGAGTCAAGTTTAGTATTTCGTGTAGTTAAAAGAATAAGGAATTTCAGAACCTAAGAAATAGTTTTTCTAGAACAATAAGATATAAATATCCTTATAACATTTTAAATTATGGAGGAAAGAGGAGTTTACCTTCCTGTTCAAAGAATTAGAAATAAATTAGAACAATGGGCAGAGGATTTTAGAATAATTGCTAGATGGGAAGCAAAAATGATGATGGGACTAAAGGGGAGAGATGTTAAAAAATATGTTGAAGAGAAAACAACTTTCTATAGAACGATTTTAATGAGAGATTTTTTGGAAGATTATGGTCTTGATTAATTAATCTTTTGGAGAGTTCAGAAGAGCTCGTCCTTTTTTTGTTGTTTTAGCATAGCCACCTCTCTCGTCAAAGATTCTTGTTCCGTGACAATAAGTAATGACTTGTCTTTCTTCATCTGTTTGAATTGGGTGATAACGCCATCTGAATCTTTTAACAATTTTTCTTGTTAATTCAGGGGCAGGATCTCTTTCTTTGCTGATTGTATCAAGATTCATAGAATTATTTTTATTCTGAGATATTTAAATTTTATTGTGATAGGAATCTTTAAAAAAGAATTTTTGTAATGATATCTATGCCTACGTGGTCTAACGGCTATGACATGTCCCTGTCGCGGACATAACCCGGGTTCGACTCCCGGCGTGGGCGTTCATGATGTTGCAAACATCATTTGCTCTGGGATGTTGGACAAAGAGATTTTAATTCTAAGGAAGCTCAAAAGAAACCTTGGTGTCTTTTAGGTTCGATTTCTGGCATGGGCGTAAAGTTTATAGGGTTTGAATTTGTTTAAGAAATATGGGAAAAAAAGAGAAGGAAGATTATAGATGCCCGTTTTGTGATAGTCATATTTCTAAGGAAAAATATGAAAAAGTTATCAAAGAAAATCAATTATTAAAAGAAAAAATATCTCAACTTGAAGAAGGAAAAAAGAAGCAGGAATTATTATTACAAAAAGAAAAAGAAAAGATAAAGAGAGCAGAACAAGAGGCAAGGAAAAAATTAGAAGAGGATAAGAAGAAATACGAAGAAGCAATGAAAAAGCAAAAGGAGAAAATGAAGGAAAATGAGGAAAATATTAAATCAAAAGAAAAGAAGAAATATGCAGATGCTGTAAAAAATCTAGAATTAAAAATTAAAAACTTAGAAGAAGGGAAAACCGCATCAGAAGGAGGGTTTGATTTTGAGAAAGAGCTTTATGGAGTTTTGAGAACAGAGTTTGATTCGGATGAGGTTAGACTTACTGGGAAGATGGGTGATATCATAATAGAAGTAAAGGCTAAGGGAGATACAATTGGCACTTTACTAATTGAACTTAAAAAAGTTGCAAGACACACATCCGCACATATTGAAGAAGTAAAAAGACATAAAATTGATGCTAGAGCTGATGTTGGCATACTTGTTACTAATGGTGATTTTGGCAGAGTTAAAATGGATGGATTCAAAAATGTTGATGATATACTTATAATCCGACCAAATAGTGCAGTAGATTTTTTGAAGCTTTTAAGAAAACACCTAATTGAGATATACAAACTTAAATTAAGTTTTGAAGATAAAGAAAATGAGAGGGCGAAGTTATGGGAATTTATTCATAGTGTGGAATTTGAAACCCAGATGAATTCAATTTTTAGAGATATTAATCTATTCAAAAATTTAGACGATAAAGAAACTAAAATTCTTAAAGAAAGAAACAAGATTGAAGATCATTTTCTACATGCTTATGACATAATTAAAGATGGCATAAGGAAATCAAAAAAAGAATAGTTAAATAAAAAATAACCTGTTACTTCCGGCGTGGGCGTTTACTTTTTAAACGGGCGTCGAAAAGATAATTTAAAACAACTAAATTTTTAGTTGGTATTCCAGATGTTGTTAAGCATTTTAACAGTTAATTTTTCATCTGCTTTTTTGTTGAAATAATCTACAACTTCTCTTCTGCAATGTTTCTCAAGATTTTTCTTCCAGTATTTTTTAACTATTTGTTTTTTAACTATTTCTTTTTTGTCACATATTTCTCCAAAATCTATCAAGATAATTTCATCACCCATTAATCCAAACTCATAACCTATTTTTCCTGTTTTTTCATGGACACCATATTTCCATAATTGGATAATAAAATTTATAGTTTTATCAACAGCTTTTTTCATTTTATTATTTTCCCCCTTGTCTACAGATTCATTCCAAAAATCTTCTAGAATTATTACTTTTTTTTGTTTAATTTTTCCATCTTTTAAAAATTCTAAATATCCCAACATTTTTGAGGGGATTCTTTTCTTTGAAAGTATTCTTATCCCTTCTTTCCACCCTTTCTTCATATCTTTTAGTCTTTTCTCTAATTCTTCCATTTTTCCAATACTAGTAAGATAGCTAGAGATAACCTCCCTCATTTGTTTATTTGTTTTTGGAGTTTTTATAACATAATCTTCAAAATATTCAATATTTGCTTGCCAACCTCCATATTTTTCCTTGATTTTCATAATAGAATTAAGTCGGATTTGTTTATTAAATTAATCCCTAAGGTGCAAAATTCTTTAACCCCCAAACCCTATCGGTGTGGGCGTATTAAAAATCTTGAGGATAATCCTTCTCTTCGACTATCTTCTCAACCATATCTCTTTCTTGTTCACTTATCTCCTTTCCTCTCACAAGTTTATAGATTATAGATTTTAATTTTTCCGCTTCTGAATTTTGTTCATTGAATTCCATTATGTCTTAAAAAATTAATCACTTTAAAATACTGTGGTAACAAAAAGTATATTTTTAAATGATTATTATATTTACTCTAAAGAATTATCTTAATTTATTGAAATCTACTTCATTTGTTTTTGTTCCTAATTTATCTATTGCTTTATAAAGAAGAGGATTGAGATCTTTTTTAATCATATTTGAAATAGGAATTGTATCTATATTTCTTATTTCTAATAACTCGCATATTCTTAAATTGCATTTTTCACATTCTTCTAAATTAAAATCTAATCTTAATATTTTATATTTGTGAGTTCCTTTTGCAAGTTTAATTATCTCAATCATTTTTGGGCAAATAGGAAATGTTTCTTTAATTTCTCTTTCACATTCTTCATTAGCATGAGCATCAATTAAAGACAATGATTTTAATCCCAACTTTCCTAAATCAAGTTCAACAGAATATTTTTTAATAATTTCTTCTTCAAGCTTTCTCCTAATTCTCCCAACTGCTTGACTTGAAATATTCAATTCATTTCCAATAGAAGTATCTGACAACTTTGCGTTATCCAGTAAAAGCTTTAACACTTTTTTTTCGTTTTGTGTCAACCACATTTTGTATTATAGTTTCAAAATTCAACATTACCTGAACATTAATAATACAATTTATATTAAATATATTTTTATCACATAATACACATGTAATGCAAATTTAATTAAATTAAAGGAACTATTATAGTAAATGAGAAGAAAGGTGATTCAACACGGTCCGGTAACATTAACTATTTCTCTTCCTGCTTCATGGATAAAGAAAAACAATATTAGAAAAGGGGAAGAACTTAATGTGGAAGAACAAGGGGGAATTTTAAAAGTATGCAAGGAAAACAACAATCTTCCTGAGAAAAGTAAAGAGTTTAATCTTGATGGGTTAACTAAAGAAACAATAAGGACCCTCCTGGGAATCACATTCAAAAGCGGATATGATAAATTAATTTTTTCTTATTCAAATTCTGAAATGATTCCTTTTATTCAGGAACGAGTGAATTCAAGTCTTCTGGGCTGTGAGATAATAGAACAATTATCAAATTCCTGCACAATTAAATATCTTCATATTGATTCTTCTAAAGAGTTTGATAATATGGTAAAAAGGATGTTCCTTATTTTGGAGGGCATAGGGGAAAGAATTCTGGAGGTATGACAATCACAGAGATTGTTAAAAAAACAAAATTAAATCGTTCTTCTGTCAGGACTGCTCTTGCAAAACTTGATGGTGCTGAAAAAGTTATTGTTAGGAAAATTGGCATGGCAAAAGTTTATTTTTTAAAACCAAATAAAAAAAGGAAGAAAAAATAATAAAAATGCAAAATAAAAAAAGAGGTAAAATAAATTCATTTAACCTTTCAATCGGGAGAGGAGGACGGCGAAACATGAAAAGAGCAATTTTATTAGTAACTTTCGTCCTATTTTTAGTTTTATTTGTCTCAACTGTTTCTGCATCAAGATTACCAACAGTAGGTGGAGATACAGATAATTGGGGAACTATTCTTAATGATTATCTGACACAAATAGCAGGACCAAATGCAACTACTTTGAATATAACAGGTAATGCAGAAATAACAGGGGATTTGCATATGGGCGGAGCACTTACCCATGATAGTCCTGTTGAGATAAGAGAAGGACTATCCCTTACAAATGAAAGCAATTTTGCAACTTTTACAATTTATAATGCTCATGGAGATGTTAGTAATGTTTCAGATGCCTTTGCTAATGCTTTGATATTTCAGTCAGATGAGATAGACAATCCAAACAATATGGAGGTGTGTTTTTGGGATAAGGAAAATCAAATTATGTTTTTTTGTATTAGTGAGGGCGGACCACAAAAAGCAACAACTGTAAGAAGAAGTTTTCAAATTATAGGAAATCTAACTGCAAAAGAAAATGATGAAAACTTTACATTGTGTGAAGGAGCTAATTATGCGGATTGCCAAACAGATACAACTGGAGCAGATTTATTAGTGCAGGACGATATTGAAGCTCAGTCTATTTATGCTAATGAGAATTTTCAAGCAACAGGAAATTTAACCTTAGGACAGAAAATCACATTTACGCTTGGAGAAATAATTGATAATATTGTTGATGGCTGGATTAGAATTACAGGAAATTTGAATGTTACTGGAAATGCAACTTTTAATGAAAGAGTGGGCATAGGGACAACTACCCCAGACGAGATATTACATCTATTTGGAAATAGTGCTGCTCTAAAATTAGAGGATGATAGCGGGAATAATGCAACAATAAAAGTGGGCAATTCTCAATTAACCTTATCAGCAGACCCCGATAATGCAGTTGCAAGTACTGACATAGTATTCAAGATGGATGGGAGTGAAGTAGCAAGGTTTTATCAGGGGGGCAATTTTGGTATAGGAACTATTACTACAGGTGGTGCTGGACAACTTTCATTAGGCGCGGATTCTGAAGAAGGATGTTTTAGGTATAACTCTAATAAAGATGGTCTTGAATTTTCACATCAGTGTGATAATAATTTTTCGTTAATAAGTGATGCTGGTTTTTATGGAAGTTTGAAATGGGATACGACAACAAATTGTAGATGGAGTCTTGAAACTAATGGTCCTCCTTATCAAACATATCCAGCAGATACCCAATGTGATGATAATGAAAGAACAGCTTATGGTTTAACTACATCTAATGTATCTGTAGGAAATGCAGAAGGACAATTACCCCAAATTAAATTCGATAGTATGCCTGCTGGAACATACTTACTAAAAGCAACAGGACAGTTTGCTACTGATGGTGCAACTAGCTCTGATTGTGGTTGGATGTTTACAACAGGAAGTATAAACTCTACTCATACAGGTTTTGCAGGAAGTGGAGCAGCTAGGAGTAGCACTCCAGAGATTGATGGTATTCTTCATGTTCCAACTGATTTAAGTGCAACAACAATTACTATTTTCATAGCAGAGTCTGGAGGGTCTGATACTTGCGATATTATTGTTACAGCAACTGATATTGAGCAAGCAGAATTAGAAATATCAGTTTATTATTACCCACAATACAATTCAACAACAGGAGCAGATTATGCAGAATGGTTTGAAAAGGAAAATGAACTAATTCTTGCAGGCGATTTAATAGGATTAAATATTGAAACAGGGAAAGTTAGAGTATGGAGATATGCAGACCCTATTGTAGGGATTGCTTCTAACAATCCTTCAGTTACAGGGAATTATAAGCCTGGAATAGAAAATACTCATGCTCTTGTAGGATTAGTTGGTCAGTTAGATTTAAATGAACCAAGAATAATCATCAAAGAGAGTGTAGTCTATTCGCCCGATGGGCAATTTATAGGGTATAAATTATCTAATGGCAAAGTATTCATAAAATGATAAAATGTTTAAAAAACAGCAGGAACAGCTAACCGTTTATCAGCAAGGAGCCCAGTATGGTTATGAACAGGCAATCATCCAGGTTGTCCAACAAGCCGCAACTTGCCAGCAAGTTCCCTTAAGAATACAAAATCAGACAATTAATATGATTGCTGTTGATTGTCTACGGCAAGGATAAAAGAGGATAGAACATGATAAATAAAAAAAGTGGTGTAATATTAATAATATTATTAGTTTTACTCATAGCTGTGCCTCTAGCTTCTGCTGGGGATTATGGTGCCGGCGTTTATGGTCCAGATGATTATAGTATTGGAGAAGTGCCTGCAACACCACCGCCAAGTGGAGGGGGTGGAACTACAACAACAACTGTTTATGAATGCTCTGAAGATTCTGACTGTGAACCAAATCAATATTGTTTTGAATATAAATGCTATGATGCAGAATGTTTTGATGATTCCGCTTGTAATGTAGAAAAAGGAGAAACCTGTTGGCATGGGAGATGTGTGGAATTATTTGATGTTGAAATAAAAGATTTTGAATCACCAGTAAAATTAGGAGAATTTTTTGAGTTTACTTATTTAATAAAAGGTATGGCAGATATTAGTGATGATATTGAAGTTCATTTTTGGATTGAGAAAAATGAAGAAGTGATAACTTCTGGACATGATACTATCTATATTGGAAGTTTTGAAGAAAAAACAAAGACAACTAAATTGTTCTTGCCAAGTAATATTACCTCTGGAGATTATGTTTTCTCTGTTCAATTGATTTATGGAACTTATCAAGCTAAATCGCATAGAACTATTGAAATACAAGTTAATGAGGGCTTAGCAACAATAGGATTTTCTTCAGTAATTATTTCATACATAATTTCAGCTTTAATTGCTATTGGGGCTTTTATTTTATTTCTTATATTCTACTTAGAAAGAAGAAAAGTGAAGAAAGCAATAATGCCTGAAGTAAGATGGATTAAAAAGTATAGAATAACAATTTTAGCATTTATTTTCTTTATTGTTTTAGGAGCTTTAGTTTATTATTTGAAATGGTATGAAATAATTATAGATTGGGGTTTAAGTGTGACTTCGTGGAGCAAGATAAATATCATGCCTTATTTAAGTTCTTATGGATATTATATTTTGGGGGGAATTGTTTTATTAGCTGCTTTAGTAATTTTTATAATTGTAGCAAGGAAGAAAAAATTGTTTGAGAAGTTTAAAAAATGGAATAAGAGAAGAGAAAGAGAAGAAAAAATAGAAAGGGTTAAAGCCCAAGTTATAGAAGAAAGGGAGAATATAGAAAGGGTTAAAGCCCAAGTTATAGAAGAAAGGGAGAATATAGAAAGCCGTGAAAATATGAAAAGATTTTTTGAGAAATATAAAATTTTGTTATCTGTGATATTATTATTGATTATTTTAGCAGGAGTCATTGGTTACTTATTTTATGCTGGGATTTTGACTATTGGGTGGTTAAAGAATCTAGGAGATGGTATTGTAAGTTCTTTAAATAAAGCAGGAGGATGGATTAAGACAGCGTTGGATAATGTTATAGAGGGGATTAGTAGTGTGAGTAAATCAATTGTTTCTTTAGCTAAAAGAATTTGGAATAATATTATTTACTATCTATCTCCTAAAAATCCTTATTTTTATTATGTTATTGGTTTTGTTGCTACTTTGATACTTTTTATAATTTTGAGAATTGCAATAAAGAATAAAAAAGTTAAGAAAAGAAAATCCATAAGGAGAGATTCAAGACCTACAATAATAGATAATTTGTTTAAAGGAAAGATTTGATAGAGAAGATTGTTAAGGAAGCAAAGAGAGATAAGAGAAAATAAAGATTCTGCACCTGTTGCGTAGCAACTCCATTTTAAAAACTAAGTTCTCCTTAATATTTTAGATAAAAAATAAGGGCGTTAAACAAATCCTAACCGCTCGGCGTGGGCGTCTTAGTTTAGGTTAACAATAGTTTTTTATAAGATATTTAATTTTTTCATATTATGGAATTAACAAAAAAACAAAAAGAAATAGTTTCTAAAGTTCATACTTATGTTGGCAGGGAATGTGAGGGATTTAGTGAATTAGATAATGTTTTTGAAAAACATATTTTAAATGTAGTTAAATTTGCTAAACAACTGTCCCAACTTTATGAGTCAAACACTTTTGTAGTTATTTTAGCAGCATATTTACATGATTTGTATTATATTCAAACAAGAAATCATGATATTCATGAAATCGAGGGCAGCAAATTAGTGAAAAAATATTTGGAAGAATTTGAGATTACTGAAGAAGAACTTAATTTAATTTCATTGTGTGTTTTAAATCATCGTGGGAGTAAAAAAAATAAAAGAAATTCCATTGAAGAGAAGATTGTTTCTTGCGCAGATGCTATGGATCATATAGATCGTTCAGTTGAAATGTTTTTTAGAACAGTTAAAGGAAGAGATACTTATGAAGAAGCTTTTTCATGGACTAGTAAAAAACTAAAAAGAAGTTGGGAGAAGATTGAACTTGAAAAAGCAAGAGAGATTGTAATGAAAAAATATGATGCAGCAAAAATCCTTTTTGAAATTAAATAGCTAACATTAACCTTAGGTTAAAGTAACGGCGTGGGCGTTAAAAGACACCCGCTGGTTTCTTTTGACCAAGTAGGTCTTAAAGAACTTCCTCGAAGCGCTGAACGGCGATTTCTAATTGCCTCCGGTGAAATCGCGTAGGTGTCTTATTATTCTCCTTGGGATGTCGGACTATTCACCAAGTGATAAATGGTGAGAGCCCCCGGAGGGGGCGTTCCGGGCGTAATACCTTTCTATTTAACGCCCGAACAGAATACCATGCATTGTTGTGTTGTCGGAACTTATTAGATTTCAAGAAGATAGATAAAAAATTAGATATTACAAAATATTCGTCAAATTCAGACTATTCTTATTTAATCTTATAACATTATAATTACAATCTAATAGGAATATTTATATAGTCTAATTCTATTGTTAACAACATTGTTAATAGTATAATATAAAATGCCTCCTAAAAAGAAAGAAGTTGTGAAAGTTCAAATAGCTTTTACTAAAAAACAAATGGAAATAATTCGCAGATATAAAGATATTTTTGGAGATAGTGATGCCGAGATTGTAAGGTCAATAGTTACAAACTGGTTAATATCAAAGAAAGATTCCAAAACTGGAGTGGGGAAAAGTGAATAATCCATTAAGGTAAATAGAAAATAAAAAAAGAGGGTAAAATGAGCCATAATAAATTTTGCTTTTTGTTGTGTATGCTTTTCTTAGTTTTAACTATTTCTTTTGTTTCTGCAATCACCACAATAGATGATAACCAAATAACCACAAGGGAATTGAACATTACTGGTAATGCAGTTTTTGAGAGCGGCGTAAATGTAACAGGAGATTTGCATATGGGTGATGGAGTAATTACTCATAATAGTCCTGTTTCACTTCGTGACGGATTAGAAATAGTTATTGCTGATGGAGCCGGTGGCTGGCAGGACGCTTTCCATATCTTTGCCAGCACTTCAGAAGCAAGGGCAGAAACAGGGCATGCAGTTCTTACCGATGAAACAAACCGTTCTTTGATATTCTTTACTCATAATCTTGCAAATCTTTACAAAATGGGATATATGTTTTTTGATGATGTTAGTAATCGTTCTGATTTTGTAATAAATCAAGGTGGAGCAAACAGATCTTCAATATTTGACGGAAGTTTACAAATAGGAAAATCTTTAGGAAATGCATCAATAGATGAAAATTATACATTATGTCAAGGATTTAATTTAATAGATTGTAATACACCTTTAACAGGAGCAGATTTAGGAGTTGAAGATGATATTGAAGCAAAAGGGAGTATTTATTCGCAGGAAAATATTAATGCCACTGGAAATTTCAGTTTAGGGCAGAAGATTGTTTTTGCTTTCGGAGAAATAATTGATAATATTATTGATGGTTGGATTACTATTACTGGGGGGTTGAATGTTACTCAAAATCTTAATGTTGTTGGGAACGCAACTATTGAGGGGAATTTGAGTGTTACAGGGAATGCCTCAGCAGACTGGTTTAAAGGAAATTTAAACTGGAGTGATGTTCAAAATGCTCCGACTTCTGACTGGTTGTCAACTTATAATACTACTTATGCTGGATTTAATACAACTGCAAATATTATAGGGTTAATTAATAACACTGCAGGATGGATTTTGAATTTCTCAAATATTTATAGTAGTGATTGGACAAATGTAACAATTACTGAATCTCAAATAAGCAATTTAGTTCATACAGTTAATGGAACAAATATCAATGTTCTAGATGTAAATGCAAGTTCTGCGACAATTCATGGGGACTTGAATGTAACAGGTACTTCTTATCTTGGAGATGTTACTTTAACTTCTGATAATATTACTGTTAATGGACTTGTTTCTAAAGATGGAAATATAAGTTTTTATAATAATACTGGGAGTGAAATTGTAAGGATAACTCAGGATGGCAAGGTAGGGATTGGAACTAGTAGTCCCAGTAAAAGTTTAGAAATCAACGCGCCTAGCAATCAGCTAAGGTTAAGTGGGACGGCTGTAAAACAGCAATTTTTAGAATCAGATGCCAGCGCAAATAATGGCTTATGGGATTTTTTTGTCAATAACGAAGTACTCCTAGGACGTATTCTTAATGATGCAGATTCGGCCGCTGGTAATTGGCTACAAGTTGACCGTACCAACACTTCTGTTGATTCGGTTGCTTTTCCAAATGGTAATGTTGGGATTGGGACAACAACTCCAACACAAGCATTAGATGTTAATGGGAGTATCAATGTTAGTGGGGTTTATTACGGGAATGGAAGTCAATTAACAAGTTTGACAGAATCGCAAATATCTGATTTACAAACCTATGCAATAAATAATACTGCTGGATGGATATTAAACTTTACAGAAATCTTTTCAGATGACTGGACAAATGTGACAATTACAGAATCACAAATATCTGATTTACAAACCTATGCAATAAATAACACAGCAGGATGGATATTAAATTTCTCTAATATTTACAGTGATGATTGGAGTAATGTGACTATAACTGAAAGCCAGATAAGTAATTTAGTCCACACAATTAATGGAACAAACATCAATGTTTTGGATATAAATGCAAGTTCAGCAACAATTCATGGGACTTTGAATGTAACAGGAACTTCTTATTTGGGAGACATTACATTAACTTCAGATAATATTACTGTCAATGGAATTGTTTCTAAAGATGGAAATATCACTTTCTACAATAATTCTGGAAGTGAGACTATGAGGATAACTCAGGATGGCAATGTAGGTATTGGAACTACTTCTCCAACTGAAAAGCTTCATTTGGCTAATGGTACGTTCTTGCAAACACCCGGTAATCCTGTCCATGTTGGCTCCATTAATGATAATGCTATAACTACGCTTACTTATCCTATTGCAATCTATGTCTCAGGAAAGTATGCCTATGTTGCAGACTATGTAGGTGATGGTCTCGAGATTTTGGATGTTTCAGATCCTAGTAATCCCACCCATGTTGGTTCTATTAATGATACTGAGTGTGATGCTGCTAATAATAATAAATGTGAGCTTGATGTAGCACGTAGCATTCATGTGTCAGGGTCGTATGCGTACATCGGATCGGAAGCTACAGGTGGCGGTATTGAGATTTTGGATGTTTCTGATCCTAGTAATCCGACTCATGTTGGCTCCATTAACGATTCTGTTTGTGATGCAGCCAACGGTAATGCTTGTGAGCTTGATATTGTTACGGATATCTATGTTTCTGGTAAATATCTTTATGCTACGGCACGTGATGGT
>CAZJEO010000001.1:21674-207866 GCA_964545065.1 Candidatus Woesearchaeota archaeon
TGTTACGGATATCTATGTTTCTGGTAAATATCTTTATGCTACGGCACGTGATGGTGTTGAGATTTTGGATGTTTCTGATCCTAGTAATCCGACTCATGTTGGTTCCATAACTGATGATGCTACCACTTTGCTTGATGATGCTTCTAGAATTCATGTATCTGGAAAATATGCTTATGTTGTAGCATCCGTAGATGATGGTCTTGAGATTTTGGATATTTCTGATCCTAGTAATCCGACTCATGTTGGTTCCATTAATGATACTGATTGTGATGCTGCTAATGGCAATGCGTGTATGCTTGATGGAGCTATTGACATCCATGTCTCCGGAAAGTATGCCTACATCGCAGGGTTAACAGATAATGGTGTTGAGATACTGGATATCTCAAATGTTAGTAATCCTGTTCATGCTGGTTCCATAGCTGATGATAGTACAACAGCATTTAATGGTACTCGTGGCATCTATGTTTCTGGAAAGTATGCCTACGTTACAGGGGAAACTGATGATGGTGTTGAGGTTTTGGATGTTTCTGATCCTAGTAATCCCACCCATGTTGGTGCTATTTATAATGCTGCGTGTGATGCGGCAGTTGGTGGTACTGGTTGTGAGCTTGATCGTGCTAATGGAATCTATGTCTCTGGAAAGTATGCTTACATCGCATCAGTAGGAGATAGCGGCGTGGAGATACTTGACATCGGTGGTATTGATGCACCTGCTGCTAGCATTGGAAACATTGAAACAACTTCTTTATCAGTTACTGAAAATGTAATTGTTGGAAATAATTTGTATGTGCAGAGTGGATTGAATGTCGGTCCTAGGGGAATTTTATCTGATGGACCTGTTAGTTTTGATAATGGTACATTAGAAACTGATGGTGGAGTAGTCACAGTAAAAGGCAACCTAAACGTTACAGGAACACTTTATGCTGATAATATTAGTAGTAATTCTCCATTGCAACTACAAACTTCTGGAACGACAAGGATTTACATTGATGATTCAGGTGGCAATGTTGGTATTGGAACATCTTCACCAACAAACTCTCTTTCTGTAGCAGGGGATGTAGATATTTCAGGGAATGTAAAAATGACCGACAAAAAGTGGATAGGGTTTTATAAGTCTGCTAGAATAGAGTTTAATCATAATCGTAATGGGACAAACACAACTGTATCTCCAGTCATAAGTGTCCTTGATGCTAACTTGGGAGTTAGAAATCCTTATGCTGTTTATGCACTGGATGTGGCGGGAAATATACGAACAGGAGATGATATTCTCCAAACTACGGGAGGAACGTTTGAAGATAAGGTAGACTATACTACAGGAACAAATCCAAGCTCTGTTTCTATAGGAGACGTGGACAATGACGGGTATGCAGATCTTGCTGTGGCAAACTGGAATCCCAACTCTGTTTCTGTATTCATCAACAATAGAAATGGCACCTTTGCAACTGCAGTAAACTATACTACAGGAACAAATCCAAGCTCTGTTTCTATAGGAGACGTGAACAATGATGGTTATGCAGACCTTGCTGTAACAAACTATGGCTCAAACAATGTTTCTGTATTCATCAACAATGGAGATGGTACCTTTGCAGCTAAAGTAGACTACGATACAGGATCACTTCCACAGTCTGTCTCTATAGGAGACGTGAACAATGACGGATATGCAGATATGGCTGTGGCAAACTGGAATTCCAACTCTGTTTCTGTATTCATCAACAATGGAGATGGTACTTTTGCTACAAAGGTAGACTACATTGCAGGAGCAGGTTCAGGCTCTGTCTCTATGGGAGACGTGAACAACGACGGGTATGCAGATCTTGCTGTAACAAACTATGGGGCCGACAATGTTTCTGTTTTCATCAACAATGGAAATGGCACCTTTACAACTGCAGTAAACTATACTACAGGAACAGATCCACGTTCTGTCTCTATAGGAGACGTGGACAATGATGGATATGCAGATATGGCTGTGACAAACGATGGAGCCGACAATGTTTCTGTTTTCATCAACAATGGAGATGGCACCTTTGCAACTAAGGTAGATTACACTACAGGAGGATTTCCATACTCTGTTGTTATAGGAGACGTGGACAATGACGGATATGTAGATCTTGCTGTGACAAACTATGTAGACGCTTCTGTTTCCGTATTTTTGGGCAATGGTGACGGTACCTTTGCAGCTAAAGTAGACTACGATACAGGATCAAATCCAATTTCTGTTTCTATAGGAGACGTGAACAACGACGGATATGCAGATCTTGCTGTAGCGAATTATGGCTCAAACAATGTTTCGGTATTCATCAATGATGATTCCACAACGTTTATTGTAGATGAATCAACTGGTCGTGTAGGTATTGGAACATCTAATCCTTTAGCAGTATTACATGTAAATAGCACAATTAATGAAACAATATTACGACTTCAAGATGCTGATGGAACATGTAACTATAATCCTGAAGCAGGTGACTCAGTTGTATCTTGTTCTTCTGATAAGAAATTGAAGAAAGATATTAAGAATGCTTCTTCTGCTTTGGAGGAATTTGAAGATATAGTGGTTAAGGATTATGTTGTTAAAGCTTCTGGGAAAAATATGACTGGAGTTATTGCTCAGGAAATTAATGAGACGCATCCTGAGATGGTTCATGAGGAAAACGGTGAGTTGTTTGTCGAGTTGCCAAGTTCTTGGAAGTTGTTGAAGGCGATTCAGGAATTGAGGGCTATGATTGAATCTTTGATTGGTGGGAATTATAGTGTGGAGAGTAAAGCTGTGTTTGATAAAGATAGTGTTGGTACTGCAACGGTTTTGGTTAATGAAACTTTCGTGGAGATTGAGTTTAGTGAGGAGTATGAGGTTGTTCCAATTGTTACAGTTACACCAATTGGTTTGCCTAATTTCTTTTACGGTGTTGATGAAATAACAACTAAAGGATTTAAGATTTTGATTAGTGAAGCACAGGAAAAAGAGGTTTTGTTTAATTGGCATGCATTTGGACAAGAATTGGAAAGTGGGATAAATAATACAGCCAAGGTTGCTTTAGATTTAACACAAGATGATGTTCTTCCTAATGAGGTAGTTGAGATAAATCCTCCTGTTTCTATAAATGAAACTCCTGAAGTTATTGAGACAAATCTCACTGTTCCTGATGAAGTTAATCAGACAACTCCAGAAGATTCTAATGAAATTAATAACGCTAGTATTCCTATAAATGATACTGAACCTGCAAATGAAACTATAGATATCTTTGATGAAAAGATTACTGTTTCTGAAGATAATAATGAAAGTGGACATGTTAGTCCAATTACTGGAGGAGTAATTGGAACAAATAATCAAGATGGAATGTTAATAAAATTAGTTAAGTTTGTTGGAAGTTTATTTAATTAAAAAATGAAAAAGACAACCTTATTCCTAATATTTTTTTTACTAGTTATACCACTAACATCAACAATAATATTCAATCCTGGAACAGTTTTAAATACAACTTCATCGAATTCTTCAATGACTTTTAGTTTCACAGTAAATGCAACCAACTTAACTATTAATCCAACCTCTATTTATCTAAAAACTGTTTCATATGTCAGAGACGGAGAAATAAAAACCTGTTCATTTATCAACCACACAGCCAAAAACACAAATCTCGCCAGTGCTGATTTTGGTTGTACAGGTCCTTCAGATATTGCAGCGCCCCCTAGTGGCGGGGGAGGAGGGACTACAACATCAGGACCACAGTTTGATATAAAAATATTAGAGATTGAATCTCCAATAAATTTAGGAGAATCATTTAATTTTATGTATTTTGTTAAAGGTGTGGGGGAGATTAATAATGATGTCACAATAGATTTTTGGATTGAAAAAAATGGAGAAATAATAACTTCAGGCTCTGATGTAATTTTTATGGAAAGTAATGAAGAGAAAACAGAATCAACAAATTTATTCTTACCTAGCGGGATTGATTCTGGAATTTATCAATTTATTATAAAGGTAAGTTATGGGAATATTAAAGCAGAATCTCACAGGACTATTGAATTAACTATAAAAGATGGGAAAGCATTAATAGATTCTTTATTTGGTATTCGTTTTTTATTAGAAGATACAATATTAACAAATGCTGATGAATTATCTGTAATAGCTATTTTTGAAAACTTTGGGTTGGAAACAACTTCTGTCGATTTAATATTTATTATTTTAGATGAAGAAGAAAATGAAATTTATAGAGAACAAGAAGAGATTACTGTTGAAACAGAAAATGTTTTGAGAAAAACTTTTGAAAAATTAAATTTAGATGCAGGAAAGTATACTCTAATTTTGCAGACTTTATATGGTGCAGGTGTAAAAGATGAATTTAGGCAAGAGTTTGAGATTGAAAAAGAAAGAATTGTAGTTCATTTGAGAAATAATTGGTTTTGGTATTTAATTGGAGTGATTATTTTTAGTTTACTGGTTTGGATAATAATATTAACAATAAAACTTAAGAAAAAGAAGAGATCTAAAAGAAGATCTACACCACGGGTGTACCCCGAAAAATCTTCGAAGAAGATTTTTACTAGGGGCAAAAAAATAATTAAGAAAAAGAAAAAACCTAGAAAAACAATACACCAAAAAATAGAAAAAGAAGTTGGAAATCTTTAGTTTTAAAAACTCTGAAATCCTATAATATAGCAGACAAAAATGAAAAAAAGAGGAAATAATTCAAAGAAGAGGAAAAAGAATTTTGTAAAAGGAGCTAATGAACTCTTAAATTCAATTGAGGAAAGTAAAAAAGAACTTATGCTTTTAAAAAACCAGGAATTAAGAAACCTCACTATAAAAGAAAGAGAAGGAATAAAATTAATAAAGGAAAAAATAAAAAACCAAAGGTCAGGGGTTTTAAAGAGATATGAAAAAGCTAAAGAAAATTTAGGAAAAATTCTCTTAACAAGAAAAAAGCAGGAATTAGGAACTCATCTTTCTATTGAAAAAAAATCATTAAGTAAAACTAATAAAGAAATTGGAAAGATTGGAGAAAATCTAAAGAGAGTTCGTAAATAAATTCTATAATTTTCCAACTTCCTTCAAAAATTTCTTTGTCATAAGTAGAGATGATATATCACCCTTAACTCCCCCAATCATCTCGGCGTGGGCGTTTCATAATTTCTTTTTCAATAAATCCGGCAATTCAGCTTCTTCCTTTTTTTTCTTTTCTGCTTCTGCTTTTTCTCTACAACTTGCCCAGAATTCATTTTTTTCAAGGTTTGCTTTGAAATGGCTTTCTCCTTTTATTCTCATTTCCCAATAAATGATTTGACCTTGAACAGTATCAATTCTTCGTGCGACTTTTTTCAAAGCTCTTTTAGCTGCTCCCTTTTTTTGTGGCGATGATTTAGAATCTGTTAGTTTAGCTTCTTCTTCTTTTTTCCAAGTTAGAACTTCTTGCATTTCTTCTTTAATATCTTTATATTTTTCCTTGATTTCATCTTCTGTTAAAGGAGCATTTCTATGTTGAGAATAATAATTTGGTGCCATTTTTATTTTAAGTTTGTTTGATTTAAATGGTTTTTGGATTGTTTAATAAACTCTTAATTCTTTAATCTTTTATGGCCACGAAAAAGCAAGAACGTTCGGCGAAGAAATTACGGAATCTTAAGAAACAGAGAGGTAAGTATCCTGTATTGTTGGAGAAAGTTATTGGAGTGTCTGATATTATTTTGGAGATTCTTGATGCGCGGTTTGTGAAAGAGATGCAAAATAAAGAAATTGAAAAATTGATTAAAGATAATGGTAAAAAGATAATTTATGTTTTGAATAAATCTGATTTGACGCGGAAACGGGATAAGAGTTTGAATCCGAGGATTTTTGTGTCGTGTAAAAATCGGACAGGAATTTCTGAATTGAGAAATAAGATTAAACAAGAGGCTGCAAAAGTTAAAAGAGAAAGTGAATATAATTTTGTTAATGTGGGAGTAATAGGTTATCCGAATACTGGAAAGAGTTCTGTGATTAATCTTTTAATTGGACGGGCTTCTGCGAAGACAGGTTCTGAGGCAGGGTTTACAAAAGGGATTCAGAAATTGAGATTGGCTGAGGGAATACATTTATTGGATTCTCCGGGAGTTATTCCTGCTGAGAAATATTCTACAATAAGTAAAGAGAAAATAGCACAGCAAGTGAAGGTTGGTGGGACTTCGTATAATCAAGTTAAGGAACCTGAACTTGCGTTGAATGAACTTGTGAAGAACAATAAAAAAGCATTGGAGAAGTTTTATGAATTTGAATTTGAGAATGCAGAGGATTTAATTGAAAAAATTGGAAATAAAAAAGGTTTGTTGAAGAAAGGTGGAGAAGTTCATGCTGATAGAGTTGCGAGGTTGATTTTGAAAGATTGGCAGTTGGGGAAGATTGGTGTTTAGGGATTGATATGCTCAAATTCGGCTTTGCCAGAATTTTTAGGGGAAAATGAAATTAAATGAATAATTTTTTAGTAAGATTTAAATGAAGTGGATTCTTGAAGGGGTTATGGAAGAGAAGGATGAATATAATGAGTTAAAGGGATTGGGTGGTTGGTTAGTACTTGTTCAAATAGGATTTATTCTTTCAATTTTATTGTTAATACCTTATTTTTTAATAATAATTCCTTCGCTTGTAGGGGGAGGCGTTTTACTTTTATTGCAATTTATCTTATATGTTTTTATCGGCTTGTTATCTATTTATTGTTTAATTTTGATGTATCAAAAGAAAAAAAGATTTCCGAAATGGGCAATATTTACATTGTGGTTTGGTTTTGGATTTGGAGTTTTTGTAGTGATTACGTCATTTGAATCCATAGGAAAAACTATTTGGGAAATATCTAAAAATTTAGTTCCAGCGATTATTTGGACAGCATATTATCTGAAATCAAGAAGAGTTGAGAATACTTTTGTGAAATGAAACCCAAAACATGGTATGTGTATATTCTTGAATGTGGTGATGGCTCGTTCTATTGTGGTGTGACAAATGATGTTGATGTGCGAATGGGGGCGCATGCAGATGGGAAGGGGAGCAAGTATGTTTGTCGACGAGGTTTTGTGAAATTGTTGCGAGTGAAGGAGTGTCGAGATAAATCTGATGCGTGTAAGTGTGAGTATGCTATTAAGCAGCTTCCTCGGAGTGAGAAGTTAGGGTGGTTTGATTGTGGATGATAAGAGATTGGTTAGGAAAAGGTAATTATAAAAAGCTAGTTTTCCTTTTTAAAATATGAAAAAGGGGTTGTTAATCGGGATTATTATAGGAGTTTTAATATTGGGGGGTGTTGGTTTTTTAGTGTTAAATTCTGAAAAAGAAATCTCCTGTGTAAATTATGATGGTGATGAAGAATCATGTTTGTTGTATGAAGAATGTAAATGGACATCAGATGAGAATATATGTGAACCAATTGATATGATTGAAGAAGACGATGAAGATGATGAAGAGGATCTAAGGGCTGGATTTGTATCTGAACTAGAAGAAGGTCTTCTAGATACCACTTCCAATGAAATCTGTAAAAAACTTCCTTTAACAGATGGATTAAGTCAAGAGGCTCTCTCTACATTAGCTCCGAGTAGTAGATATACTTGCCTAGCTACTGTAAATAATAATCCTGAATTCTGTGAATTGATTGAAATAGATAATGAAGAGGATATAGAAGCAAAAAATGAGAAAAATATGTGTTTAGCTCATGCAAATGAAGATTCTTCTTATTGTGAAAAAGTAGAAGGTCAAGATTCGAAACATACTTGTTATTTTATGCTTGCTGTATCAAGTGAAAACGTTAATTTTTGTAAAGATATTAATTATTTAGAAACAGCACAAGAAAATCAAGAAGAAAAATTAAGATGTTATTATGGTTTTATAAGTAATTTATATCAGTGGGATGAATCTGATGAAATAAAAACAGAATATTGTAATGAGTTTCCTTCTGGAGAAGATGAGAGAGGTGCTTGTTTTGCATTAAAAGCAAGAGATATTTCTATGTGTGGAAATGATCCTGAATGTTTAACTCATTTTGAACAACCATTATCGTTTTGCGATGACCGTCCTAATTTTGTTTCTTGTATAAAAGACAGGGCGAAAACAAATGAAGATATTTCAATTTGCGACATGCTTTCTCAACCAGATAGAGATGTTTGTGTTGGTGTTTATTGTACTCATATAGAACTTGATGTAAATATTTGTGCTACAATCGAAGATATTCAAGTAAGACAAGAATTCTATGCGGAACTTGCAATGAATTTAGGTAATCGGTAAGAAAGAAGTTTAACAATAGGTTTTTAAATTTGAATTAACTAGTATAATTATGAAAAGAGGAATAATTATAATACTATTCGTAAGTATTTTGTTAATTTCCCCTTTAATTCAGGCTCAAGAGCAAACTCAAACTTATTCTGGATTTAATAGATTCGTAGATAATGTTAAAATGTTTTTTTCTTTTGGAGATGCTAAAGTAATATTGGCTTTAGAAATTAGGGAAAAAGAAGTAGATTCAGCAATAGAAAGTAGTAAAAGTGGAGACAATGAAGTAACGACGAAAAATCTTGGAAGGGCGTGGAAAAAACTTCAGGTTGTGCAGGAAAAAGTTTCTGTAGATATTGCCGAAGAAGTAAAAGAAAGTTCTGATGAAGTTACAACTAAAATAAATAATGAAGAAAATCTTTCAGATAATTTTGAACTTTATGTTTTAGAAGAAGAAAAAACAGGGCTTAAAGCAGAATGGGTAATAGCAGTTGAAGGACAAGAAGGACAGACTTTAACAACAGAGGTTGTTGGAGAGGCTAATGGGGAGAGAGTTGTCGAGATAGAAATAAGAATGGATGAAATTGATGTAGAAATTAAAGAATGGGTTGTAGATAGCTTTAACAAAACTATTGACAGTGACAGCGCTCTAACTTGGGTAGTTGCAAATAAAATAGTTAAGGAAGATGGCGATGATGGTTTAACCCGTGAAATTAAAACTTATGTTGCTGGGGATGGTACTGATGATGATGAAGTTGTGAGTGGTGGAAATGGGGGAATGGCCCCAGGTACAAGTGGAACAGGTACAGATGGGGATACAATAGATTCTGGAACAATTGACCCAGGAGATCCTGGAACAGAAGGTCCAAGTGATGATACGACAACAGATGATGATGTTGGCGAGACACCATCTAGTGATTCAGGAGATGATGCTGGTGATGGTAGTGCTTCAAGTAGTGATTCAAGTAGTAGTGATGCTGGAGATAGTAGTGATTCAGGAAGTGATTCTGGAGAAGATTCAAGTAGTAGTAATGGTGGAGAGGGTAGTGCTCCAACAAGTAGTGATTCTGCTGATTAGGAAAGTTTAAAGAGAGGGGATTCTTGATTAAAAAAATGCCAATTGTAAATGTTGAAACATGGCCGATTGAAGAAGAAAAGAAGCCAGAATTAATAGAAAAGATTACACAGGTTTTTGTGGATATGGGGATTCCGGCTCAAGCAGTTACTGTGGTTCTTCATGAAACCAAATTAGAGAACTGGGGAACTGCCGGAGAACAACACTCTGTGAAATTTAAAGATTTGAAGAGATGATAATTTGGAAAGTTTTATGGGGTTTGAGTTCTTGGAGGGAATATGAAAAAGGATTATTCAAAAAGATTGGATGAGTTTGCAGATAAGTTGAAGGAAATTCCAGAGATACTTGCGGCGTTTTATACTGGTTCTACTGCAAAGCAGACTTGGGATGAGTTTTCTGATGTGGATGTAGATATTGTTGTGCGGGATAAGGATTTTGATAAAATTTGTGAAAGGGTGCCTTCTTTGTTGAGGTTGTGGGGGGATGTTAAATTTTCTGGAAAATATCCTGATGAACCTGAGATATATGCTCATATTGGCGAGGAATATCTTAAAGTAGAGGTGGGGGTTATAAAAGAAAGTGAATTGGAGATTTTGACTGATATTCGAGTTGCTTTTGATAAGAAGAAAATCTTGAAGAAGACTAAGACGAAGAGGAAAATTGACCATGGTAGATTTGTTAATGATTTGTTGTTTCTTAGGGATTGGCATTTGTATACTGCTAAACATTGGGGAAGGGGGCAGAGGTTTTCTGCTTTAAAGGAAGTTTATGGTGTACGTAAAGAATTATTGAAATTATTTTCTAAAGTAAAGGGTTTGGAGGATTATGAAGTTGTGAGGGGTGCAGAGAAGTTATTGTCTGATGAAGAAAGGGAGTTTTTTTCATCTGAGATTAGGAATGTTCAGGTCGCAATGAAAAGGAATTGGGAATTCATGAAACATATTGAAGGAGAATACGAGAAGAAGTTTAAGAAGTTGAATTTGAAATGTGATGATGGGGAAATTCTGAGAAAGATTGGGGAGTTTTATGACAATAATTCTTAAAAAGAAATAGATTTTATTTTTTTAATGATGAATCGAGAAGCGGAAATTTTATTAACAATTGTAGTTCTTTTGATATTTGTTAGTGTGGGTGTAACTTTATATAATTCAATTATTAGGAGATGTCATGGGAATATTTAGCTTTCTTAAAAAATTAGGAAAGGCAGAAGAGATTGACACAATTGTTTTAGAGAAGCTGGCTTTTTCTGAAATTGAAAGCTGGTTAGAGAGGAAGAGGAAGGAAAACGAGATTAAGGAGAAGGAAATCCTAGTTCTTATTAAAGACAAGATTGGGAGTTTTAATGCAGACTTAAAAACAAAAATAATTATTCTTAAGGAATTTGATATTGAATCAAGGAAAGTAGAGGATAAAATTAAAGAAATCGTAAAGAATAGTAGAGTGAAATATATAGAGATGGTTGACAATCTTATGGTTGATTTAGAAAACCTTAAAGAAACAAAATTTTCAGATTTTATTACTAGGATAGATAAGATTTTTTTGAACTTTAACAAAGCATCATTTAAAAATTATGAGGGAGCAACTATTTTGATTGGGAAAGAAATGGCAAATATAAAAGATGGATTTAGAATTTTTTCTACAGATTTACTTGAAATTTTTAGCAATAATAAAGAGATTTCTGAATTATTCCAGAAGATTGAGTTTATTAAATCAAAACTAAATTTATTAGTTCCTATTGGAGGAAATATGACTGGAGTTAGTGAGACGATTGGATTTCTTAATGAAAAAATTAGTCAGTGTATGAAAGAGAATCAAAAACTCTTGAATGAAATAGAGAGAATTAAACAAAGTGAGAATTATAAAAACATGTTAGAGGAAAAAGAAAAAATAAGTGCGCTTAAAGAAGATTTTAAGGATACTATACTTGTTTTAAAACAACTCATTGATTTTAAGGCTTTGGCTAATTTTTTTCACATTTTTGAAGAACAAATGAATATTGTAAGAAATCATAAAGAAGATTTTCAAACAAATTTTCAAAAAGACAATGGAAAAATGATAATTGATTTATTGGATGAAGCTAAATTAAATAATAATATAATTTTAGAAAAAGTAAATTTAATCAGAACTAAAATAGAAGAAATCTTAAATTACGAAAGAGAGATGGAGAAAGATGAAACTCAAGAATTAGATTCTAAAATAAAAGAGATTGGTCTTGAGGTGGATATTCTTAAAATGGAGAGGGTTAAAGAAGAAAAAAGAAATGAGAAACTCAAAGCAAATAAGGAAGAGTTGCTTAGTGCGTTAAAACAAGAGCTTGGTAAAATGAATGTGGAAGTTGTTTGAATTTTGTGTAAGTGTTTTTAGAATCAAGAAACAATATTTTGACAAATGTTTTTTTTAGTATTATCAATTATCTTTTCACAAATACTATTATCATTATTTTGTATGGCATAAGTACCATAACAAATATCTTTCCCATCACTATCTGTTATTTCTTCACATAAATCTGCATTATCTAAAACAACAGCATGACACATACTTTTTGGTATGTTTTCAATTATTTGTTCACATAGACTATCATCTTTATCTTCCAGTGCAAATGTAAAATAACACTTATCCCTTGCATCACTATCAGTTAGTTCTTCACAATCATTAGCAGTTTCTGGAGGCAGAATTACTTCAAAACTTACAGATTTAGCAAGCTCATCGTCAAGATATAAGTCAACTCTGTAATCGCCAATAGGCCAACCAGCTTCTGTTGCTGGTCGAGTGAATGAAAAACTTCCTCTACCAGCCATATCCTCAATCTCTATAGAACCTTCTGTTATTGTTAAATCACTAGTTTCATAAATCAAAACAGCTTTTGCTTCTGTACCTATCATAGTATATGCCCATGAAAACCAAATATAAATTTTAGATGAATCTGGATTAAATGTTGAGGTTATGTCAATTGGATTTTGATCTTCGTCAACAAATGTGGAGAACTTAGCATCTGTTATCTTAGCTGATGAAAAACTAAACTTAAAACTTCCCCCTCCTTTTATAAGAGCATACCCAATAACTCCAACAATTAGTAATATAAATACGATTACAAAAATCACCCACTTTTTCATAATTCAATTAAGAAAAGTACATATAAAAATTTATCTGAATAGAAAGGCGTAAAAAAGAGAGAATAATTCTAAGGAAGAAAAATAATTTCAACCCTAAATGAAGCTAAGTCCAAATAACATATAACCAACCCAGAGAACAAGACCCAAGTATATGAATGCCCATCCTTTTGTGAGTGGGAGATGTTTGGATACTCGAGGTAATTTCTTTTTGTACCATGTCACAGATTTTGGAAAAAGCCAGACTGCGATGTTTGCGCCCAGGCTATCTATAACAAATAAATACCAGATTATAGCTTCTACTTGCACCATCTTTTATGTATTGGAAAGGAGAAGAGAGATTATAAATGTTGAGGGAAAGGTGTAGAGGGATGTTGTTGAGTTGGAGATGAAATAACTTCTGAGTTTGGAGGATTAAGAAAATTTATAAATGAAAATGTTTCTAGTATATTATGGGAAATAAGAAAAGATTAAGACCTCATACTCACAGAGGTATGGAAAGAAGATTGCGTGGAAATAAAAAGCCGCGAATGAAGATTGTGAATGGCAAGAAGAAAGAGGCGAAGAAGATTACTGAAGAACAATAATAAAAAGAGGATGAAAGGAGGTATAAAATGAAAGAGATGGATAAAAAACACATGGGTATGCATATGAAACACAAGGGAGTAGCTATGTTGATTCTTGGTGGTTTGATTTTAGCAAATGTTTACTGGATAAAACTCGGATGGGGAACATTTGTCGGAGGAGTTTTTGTTTTAGGGGGATTGGCTAAGTTGTTGTTAGGAGAGAGAAGGTGGTTTTGAAGAAGGAGAATAGAAAGGTGTAAAAAGAAAGGAGTTTTGGACGATACATGAACGTTAACGAACAAAGAGCTTATCTTTATAAATTGCAAGATAAAGGAATAGTAAAATCCAATCGTGAAAAAGATAAAGAAGAAGGATTGTATACATATAGTTGGGAATTAACAGACAAAGGGAAGGATCTCACGCAAGCAGACGACCATCTAAAAGAAATGTGGGAAAATCAAAACATCAAAGAGTTTTATGATGAAGTAATGAAGGGACTTGGGAATAGAAAAATTTAAAGGTGTTCGGAATGTGGGAATTCTATGGCATTATTAACAAAGTCAAATTACCTTTTAGGATTGCAATGTCCAAAATTATTGTGGGTCAAGGTTAATGATAAGGAAAGAATCCCTGAACCAGATGAACTTGCCCAGCAAAAGTTTAGTGTTGGAGATGTAATCGGGGAATATGCTAAAAAAGTTTTTGAAGGAGGAATTGATTTAGCAGGATTGGGATTCAAAGAAAATATTGAAGCCACGAAAAAAGAATTGGAGAAGAAAGTCCCTCTATTTGAAGCAGGTTTTTTAGAAGATAACTTGTTTTCAAGAGCAGATATCCTTGTTCCAGTTGGGAATCAGTGGGATATTATTGAAGTAAAGAGTGCGACAAAGGTTAAAGATGTCAATCTTCAGGATGTCGCTTTTCAAAAATATGTTTATGAGAAAGCAGGATTAAAAATAAGAAAATGTTTTTTGATGCACATTAATAACGAATGTGTTAAGGATGGAGAAATTGAACCAAAGGAATTTTTTGTTCAGACAGATATAACTGAAAAGGTTGAAGAGTTTTCTGAAGGAATTGAAGAAAGAATAGAGAACATGATTAAAATTATTGAATCTGAAAAAGAACCAAAATGTTCAATTGGAGTTTATTGTAGCGACCCTTATGATTGTGGTATAAGAGAAGAATGTTGGAAAGATGTGCCAGAGAATAGTGTTTTTGATTTTTATAGAATGTTATCTAAAAAGAAATTTGAATTATATGATTCTGGAATAAAAACATTAAAAGAAGTTCCAGATAGTGTTAAATTAAATGATAAGCAAAAGATTCAGAGACTATTAGCTGCACCCAAGGGTGTACCCTCTAAAGAGGGCAAGAATGGAGAAAAACATATTGAAACAGATAAAATAAAACATTTCTTAGATAATTTAAAGTATCCACTTTATTATTTAGACTTTGAGACAATTAATCCTGCGATTCCTAAGTTTAATGGAATGAAGCCTTATCAGAGAATTCCTTTTCAGTTTTCGTTGCATATTCAAGAAAGTAAAGATTCTGAATTAAAACATATTTCTTTTTTAGCAGAAGGAACAAATGACCCTAGACCAAAGTTTTTACAAGCATTGAAAGACAATCTTGGAGAAGAAGGAGATATTTTAGTTTATAATCAAGGTTTTGAAAAAGGAGTTTTGAAAGAATGTTGCGAGGGTTTCCCAGAATTTCAAGAATGGCTTGACAAGAACATCCTTCCAAGAATAAAAGATTTGTGGGATGTTTTTAGAAACTTCTGGTATTATGATTCAAAGCAAAAGGGCTCTGCAAGTATAAAATATGTTTTGCCTGTGATGTCTGATTTAAGTTACAAAGAGATGGAGATTAAGAACGGAGCATTAGCAAGTTATGAATATGAAAGGGTTACCTTTGATTCAGATGTTGAAGAAGATAGAAAGAAAGTAAGAGAAGCATTGGAAAAATATTGTGAGTTGGATACGCTTGCAGAAGTTAAGATTGTGGAGAGGTTGTGGGAGATTGGAATATGTTGAGTTATGCTAAATTAAATAGTGGAATTTTGAAAGGGGATGTTGAGGAGGATGTGAAGAAGATGATTGAGGTTGTGAAGGATTTTAGGTTGGGGTTGAGTAAACGAACGAACAAGGAGGAGAACTAATGGTAAATAAAAGATATTGTGAGGGAGTGAGGAGGAAGGAAGGGGAGAGGGAATAGGAAATGTTAAATGAAGATGGAACAGAAAGAAGAAGTTCAGAGCACAACAAAGTGATTAAGATAGGAAAACCCTTTCGTTGTGATGGAAAATTAGTAGAATATAAAGAAAACTCTTGGTATGTAAATGGAACTTATGTAAGTAGTTTAAGTTGGGCGAGTAAATCTGTTGGATTAAATAAAACAACATATGCATTTGGAGAAATAGCAGAGAGTAATGGTTTCGTTTTTGCTAAGAAGTTTAAATTGGGTGTGCGTGGTGTGAGAAAGTATAATTTTAAATAGGTTCAATTTTATCCTTGAAAATGGTATTATTCAAATTACAAGAGAAAAAATTAGTCAGAATTAAAGATAGAATAATAGATCTTGAGAAAGATGTTCAAAAGACTACAGAAGATAATCTAAATGAAATATTTGGACTAAAATTTATACATAGTGAATTTATTGTTCAAAATTTTAGGATAGATACGGTTGCTTTTGATGAGAATATCAAATCTTTTGTTATAATTGAGTATAAGAAAGATAGAAATATAAGTGTTGTAGACCAAGCCTTAGCATATCTATCTGTTATGTTAAACAATAAGGCAGAATTTATATTATTATACCAAGAAAAGACTGGTAAGAACTTAAGGCGAGAGGATATAGATTGGTCTCAATCAAAGATAATCTTAATAGCAGATTCTTTTACGAATTATCAAGAAAATGCTATTGGATTCAAAGACTTACCTATAGAACTATATGAGGTTAAAATATATGAAGATAATTTAATTTCTTATATACCCATTAAAAGCGGTATAAAAAAATTAGCAACCTTAAAAACAATAAAACAATCTAAAGATGTTGAAGATACTTTGAAGGAAATAAAGGAATATACCTTAGAAGACCATTTTAAAAAAGATTGGCAATTAAGTAAGAGAATTTTTAATAAACTAAAAGAAGAGATTTTATCTATTGGAAATATAAACGAGAGAATAACTAAATTTTACATATCTTATCTCGAAGAAGATTCCAATAAGAGTTTTTTTGAGTTAGTAGTTCAAAAACAGGGTTTGAAAATTTATCTTAGACCAATGAATACGCAATTAAGTAGTCCTCATTTCTCTTTACATGATTGTTCTAAAATAGGTCACTGGACAAATGGAAATACCTATTTTATAATAGAGAAAATGGAAGACATTCCATATGCATTAGATTTGGTTAAACAGGCTTATGATGTAGTCTATTCGGAGTAGATTCTGTGTAAAAGATAATACCAAAATAGATAAACTCAAGATATAAAGGTTGAAGTTGTTGGAAGGAGAGTGTCCGAAGAAGAGATGTGAGTGGTGTGAGGGAAAGGATTAAAAATGACAGAACATTCTTTTTAACATGCCAACAGGAATTGGAACTCCCATAGAAAAAACTTTAAAATATCTCTCATATAGCCTAAACACTGTTGAGAATTATCGTATTTTTACATTTTATATTTCAGGGGAGGATTATTTGGCATTGCCTTTAGATGCAAATGTCAGGCTGCCTTCTGAGAAACAAACTCCAGTTAAATCCATGCTAAAAACTTTAGAATCAAGACCAAAATATTTTGTTTTGCAAAATAGCGGAATTAATGTAATCTCCACAGAAGTAAAGATTGATCACAAAAAGAAAGAAGTTAAGTTATATTTTCCCCAAAACACAGGAATTGTGAATGGGGGGCATACACAATTAGCCTTAATACTTGCAAAAAATAATTTGGATATTAGTGAGGCTAAAGTAAAATTAGAAGTTTTAGAACATGAATTTAATTTAGAAATGCTGGCAATGATTGCCACTGGGAAAAATACCACTGCAGACGTAAAACCATTTTCGATTGCTGAAAAGAAAGGCCTATTTCAACCAATTAAGGACAAATTACTACCTCAATTTAACAAACATATTATTTGGTATGAAAATAAGGAGGTTCCACCTCCTGGTTTTTCTGCCGTCGATTTAATTTCATTAATTAATTTGTTCAATGTGAAAAATTTTGAAAGCGATCATAATTCCTCCTCTATTGAACAACCAAATAAGTCTGCAACAGGAAAAAATGCTGTATTTAAGGATTGGGAAACCCATCCAAAACAATTTGCTCCCCTTTATCCTCTAATTAATGATTTGATTAACCTGGGAGATCATATTCAAAGCACTTTTGATAAGAACATTCCTAGGGGTTTTACCTCATTAGAAGTAGTTAAAAATTTTAGAAACAAGAGTAAAAGAACGATATTTACTGGAAAAAAAATAAGATTTGAATTACCCAAACAATTTTATTTACCCCTTGTTGCAAGTATTAGGGCAAACATCAAATATGATGAGATGAATAAAAAAATAGGATGGTTTGAAGATCCTGAAGCAGTATTTGATAAGACTAAAAAAAGATTAATTATTCTTTTAATGAGATTTTTTAAAGATAATAAAAAAATTATTAATACTCTCAGTAAAAATTCTTCATTTTGGAGATCTCTCTATTCAGATGTGAAATTGGAAATAGATAAAACCAAAGAATGGAAGATGTATGATGTCTAGAAATAAATTCGGAAGTCAAAAAGGTATTTTTTTAAGTGGTGGTTGTTGTGTTATTTGTGGATGGAAGAAAATAAATTATAAGGAAGAATTGTTGGTGGAAGGAGCACATATAAGGAATTTCAAAAATGTACCTGATTATGATAAATTTGATAATATTGTTGGTTTGTGTCCTAACCATCATACTGAATTTGATGCGGGAAATATAACTATCGATCCAGATAAAAAATTATGTTTACATATTGATTCAAAAGATCCTTTTAATGGAAAGAAAATTATGGGAAAAATATCTCATATTAAAAGAGGTTATTTTGATTACCATAGAAAACATGTATTCAAAAATAGATCTTCTTAAATTGCCGAAATAATAGCAAACTTTATAAACTCCCCAATAATTTATTTTTTATGGAAGATCCTGAAAAAGCTATAATCAAAAAGATAAATCTTACGCCACATAGGTCTATGTATATTAAATCTGGTCAAAAGAATTATAAAGTTAGTGAAGCTTTAGCAGAACTAGTCGATAACTCCTTAGATGCAAGATATCCAAAGAGAAAATTAAAAATAACAATCAATTTTAATTTTAAACCAAACGATAAAGAAGGTAGCAATATAACTGTAAAAGATAATGCCAGGGGGATGACTGAGAAAGAATTCGAAACTGCTGCAGTATTAGGGAATTCGGATAAGTTGAACCAATTAGGCCTTTTTGGAGTTGGTTTGAATGCCTCATGCACTAACCTAGGATGTAAACATACTATTCTTTCCACTACTGGAGATGGTTTTTTACGGGTATTTACGATGGATGAACTAGAATGGCTATCTAAAGATACTTCTAATTGGGGTAGCGAGTATGCAACAACAAAGACAAATGAAAAAAGTGGCACTACTATCATAATAAGTAAATTAAGAAGTGCAAATTTAAACAAACCAAATTATTTAGCAGATAGAGTAATAAAAGATTTTGGAATAAGATATGCGAAATTTATTGAAAATAATGAAGTTATAATCGAAATTAATGGGAAAAAAGTAATCCCTTCTTTACCTCATTACGAAGAGGATTCTGTAGAAGAATTTGATTTCCTTTTAGATAGTAATGATCCTCAAACAAGAATATATGGTTGGGTAGGTTTACACTTGGATGGAGAAGGGAATCCAGTTTCAAGTGTTTCTGGGAAATCCGGATTTTTAACATTTAGGAATAAAAGATTGATCACTGAATGGGATGGTTTGAAAGTTGATGAAGAAACTTATGCTTTTAAAAAACATCCAACCTATGCGAGATTGGTTGGGATAGTTAATCTCGATTGTGTACCTGTTGAAAGTGATAAAAGAGGGTTTATTCAGGAGCATCAATTATATCTTGAAGCTGTAAGAAAAATTAAACCTTATGTAGAAAAAATTAGAAAGATAATAAATGACAAATCTGTTAAGAAAGAAGTTAGTGGCGACATTAGGGGGGCAACAAAAGAAATAGTCAAAGCAAGTAATGTAATAATTCATAGTGATGATTTTCAAGAAGTTTTAGAAGAGATAAATCCAGATAAAGATAATAATCCTTTAGAAGACATAAACCTCGAAAAAACTGAGCCCAAAAATATTAAAAAAATTAAAAAAGTGAGGGGGGAAAATTTAATCCCCACCGATATTGAAATTCGTGTAACTGGAAAAAAGAATTCTTCTGGAACAGTAGAACCAAGCAAGAATCCTTTTGCAAGAGAACCAAGAGAGAAAAAACAGAGTGGAAAAGCACCTGAAATTGTGGAAATTGAAGAAGACTATAAATTGCCAGACATACAAACAAATGTCAATGATACTAAATTAGAAATTCAGCATGCGTATGTATCCGGAATTGACCAAGATCAATTGCGTTCTTGGTCAATAGAAAAAGGTAATATTCTTATTGTCAGAACTAATGCTGATCCTTTTAGAAGTCTTGGAGGATTGAATTTAACAACCTTAGCCCTTTATGATATTTGTGAATCCTATGCTGAATGGTATACTGGAGAATGTGAAAAGGAAAGTGAAGAAGAAGGATTACAACACACAAGAATTATTCAAACAAGAGACGCTATGTTAAAAAACATGTATAAGGTTTTGGAAGATTCAGAATTCTTTAATACGGGTTTCTCCCCTTTTACTACAAAAGATATGTCTAAAGATGATATTGGTTATCAGATGGTGGCATCAGGGACGGATCAAAAACCAAGAGTAATTGAAATAAGTGAAAATATCAAAAAAAGATCTCTTTGATTAATTGAATTTTAAAAATACATTAGGAATATTTCAATGTTTTGGATTTCTTTTCTCACATCTTGCTGTCCTACAAACTCTACAATAAGATTGAGGAATTGTTTTATTTGCATTTATTTTCCTCCAACCAAATAATTTTTCAACTTCATCTTTTCCTTTTGCTTCCTTTTTACAACAAGGACATTTTGCTTCTACATTGTAAGGCATTTTATTGTTCTATTGTTAACAATCTTTTATTTAATAGTTTTTCTATTTTTTAATCAATCCCATTTCTCTTAGTTTTTCTAATCTTTTTTTATGTTCTTCTTCGCTAATTTTTTCTTCATCTGTTTTTGATTTTAATTTTTCTTTATCTTTTTCTTGATTTTGAATAATGTTCTGCATCATCCTGTTTTTTCTTGAAGGTACAGCCATTTTAATAATTAGTAACAACCACTTCATTTATTTTTCCTCTTTTTTCTGCATTACAGTTTATCATTCTTGTAGCTCTAACTAAATTAATATTATAATTTTTATATAAATCTTTAATAAATTTTGTATCTGAATTTGAGAGCATAACTTTGCAACCGCGTTCATCCAATTTTTTGAAAACCTCTGCCAATCTTTTTTGTTCTTCTTCTAAAAAATTTCCTTTTGCATAAGTAGTAAAACTTTTTCCTTTGATTAAAGGATAATAAGGGGGATCAAAATAAATAAAATCCCCTTTTTTTGCACATTTAACAACCTCATAAAATTGAGCCATTTTTATATCATCTTTTTGTAAAAGCTTAGAAATTTCTCTTAAATCTTCTTCCTGACATATTCCTGGATTTTTATAACTCCCTATTGGAACATTAAATTCTCCTTTAGAGTTAACCCTATATAATCCGTTAAAACAAGTTTTGTTTAAATATATGAATCTTGCTGCAATTTGAACAGGTGTTGATCCTTCTGTATTCTTTTTTCTGAGATTATAATAAAAATCTTTATTATGTTTTGATTTATACTTGTTTAATAAATTAATCAATTCATTTATATTTCTTTTTACTACATTGTAAGTTATAATTAATTCTTTGTTAATATCTGAGATATAAATTTTTTTTATTTCTGGATGTGTTTTAAGTAAAAAAAAAGCAACAGCCCCTCCCCCTACAAAAGGATCAAAATATCTTTTTATCTTTTTTGGAAAATATTCCTTAAATTGTTCTAACAATTGTTTTTTTCCACCAGCCCATTTTACTAATGTTGGAACCTCTTTCGCCATAACCTAAAAAAGAGCATTTAGTTTATAGATCTTTTGGTTGAAAAGGAAGAAATGAATGATTATGTAATTCTTGGATTTGTATTATTGCTTTTTGGGTGGAATGCATTAAGAAAACCTCGTCCTTATTTTCCATAACAATAATTTTTATTAAGGTTGGGGTGTTTGAAGAATTATGGGAGAAAAATCTATAGCAGAAATGAGACATGAAGTAATAGATAATACTATCCAGATTGAAATCTTATTTGATGAGATTATGCAAATTGATATGGGTTTTGAGATTGAGCCTTCACCAGATGGAGAAGAAATATTGAACTTGGAAGAAATACACAAATTTCATAAATATATACTAAATAAATTTAGATTACATTCTAAATTTGAATATATGAATAGTATTCTCCCCCAAGATAAAAGTAAATGGCCTACAGATTATGGTAAGAAATGGAAAAGATTTATTGAAATAAGAAATAAATTTGCACACACTCTTGCACCAAAAAAACCTCTCAAAGAAGCGGAAGAAGGAACAGTTGGAATGCTTTCTTCTGATTTTGATTATGTCACAAAACGGGTTGAAGAATGGGAAAAACTATATTTAGAACACACTGCATTATATAATGAAATTCATAATTTTATTTATCCCCTCTTTTATATTAATATAAAATTAGGCGAGAAAAAATAAGAATTATATAAAAGTATATTTTCCTTCAACATTACAAATAACATGTCCTTTTCTGTGCATCCAATCTAACCATTGCTGAACTTCATAGATGTCTTTAAAATGTCCATAGCTTTTTATTAATTCAAATATTTCTTTAGAGGTAGAATTTGGATTATCAAGAAGAATTGTTTTTAATAAAGAATATTGAACATTTTCTTTTTTCTTTTCCATTTTCATCTTTAACAAACTTATGTTTTGATGGTCAAGGAATCCTGTAAAATTATCTAAGATTAAATTTCTTACACCAGAGAAATCCTTAGATTCTATTTGCTTTCTTCCCTCTGCTCTTGCAAAAGATTGGCTAAGTCTTTTAATATTGTCTGTAAGAGAGAATGACATGGAATCAATAATGCTCTTTCTTCTTAATTCATCTTTATGTATCTCTGATAAATGCACATCAAAATCCTCTCTTAATCTCAAAAGAGTCTTATTAAGAATTTCGGATTCTTCTTTTTTGATTGGAGGAGATAATTGTCTTGATGCTACTACCTGTGCCCACATTTCTGTATTAATAGATTTTTTTAATTTGGGCAACATAGCAAATTCTTCCAACTCATCCAATTCGTAAGGAATTGTTACTTCAGTACACGTGAATCTTTTCATTAATTCTTGCCATGCTCTTGATGTATCTTCTACTCCTTGATTAATTGTAGAAAAAATAGAATACTCTCCTCCAAAAGATTTTTTCTTATCAGTTTCATAATATAATTTATTATAAGATGAGTTTGGAATACCTTTCATAAGGTTTTCTCCACTTTGTGGTCTTTCAGCAAAATGGAATTTGATTCCTGAGAAATAGTCAAATTTGATTCCCTTATAGACTTGAAGGGGAGGATTCATCCCTCTGTACTCTGGAGGAACCATCCGAAGAATAGTTTTAATCAATTCGTGGGAAAAAGCATAATTATTAGCAAGAGATGAAAGAGCTATGCCTCCCCCACCCATTCCAACATGGGGGGCACTTAAGAATGGTGCTTGTAAAGATGTGGAAAGGTTGTCATCAACTGCCAAAGTTTCTTTTAATATTTTTTTGATATGATTATTTTCTATATGAATATCCGTGTAGACTCTATCAGATTTTAGGAGCTCCCACCCTTCAATTAGTACAACATATTCACCTAAATTTTCTTTTTTGTTAAAGAGTTCTGTTTTTGTAGATTTTGTTAATTGGATAAAACTATAATCTTCTGGCTTTTTTTCATCTTTGGGAATTAATGCGAGGGTTAAAGTAACTGGGGAATTTTGCAGTGCAGAAAGACCAATACACCAAAATTCTCCCTTTTCAATTACTGATGCTCTCCAGAAAGAAGGCAAATCAACAGGGATAACATAAAAAGAAGCCTCTTTTAATTCTTGATTTACTTCTTTTTTCATAAAATCTTCTCGCCATTTCAAGATTTCTTCTCTTCTTTTTATTTCATAATCTAAAAATTCTTGATTAGGAAATAACCTCTTCCATGGGACTTTTGTATCTGTTTGTGCTCTCCATAGATAATATTCTGCCGAGGTAAAAAGAGATTGCATTTTGTCCATAATAATTATATGTCTGTTTTCTTTATATAAATTATTATATTAAACCGAAATATCCATCTATATTTTCTTTTGTTGTTTCGATAATTATAAATATGAAAGTTTTAGAAGAATAATATGGGAGAATGGAATACGAATAAAGCAAGAGGAAACATTGGTGAAAACATCATTGAAATGCTAATTAATTCTATGCCTAATTGGAAGTGTGTGCGTTTTGGGGTGGAGAATCATATTGAGGAAGTGAAAGAAATGGTTAGAGCAGATATAAATTCACTAACCAAAAAAATAAAGTCTATGCCCGATTTCATCGCGCATAATACTAAAACAGAAGAAACTTTTTTTGTTGAGGTAAAATATCGTAGTTATGTAGATAGAAGAGATGGGAAATCAGAAATTAAAATTGATTTTTTAGAGGAATATCCGAAATACTGGGGAAGAACAATATTAATTATCGTTCATCCAAACGAACCACATTTTTTTGTAATTGATTTGAATAAAATAGAAAATAATATGTGTCGCAAAGAGCAAGTTGATGTAAAGAAATGGGATTATTATTGGGATTTTGTAAAGATTCAAAAAGGGATTCAAGACTTATTTCCCGATTTAAAAGAAAATATAATTAAGGAAGCAATAAAATTGATACCTTCTAAAATTTAGATAATTTTTTATAGTTTGGTTGAGAAGTGAGGTTGAAGAAGAAATAGAATGGAAAAAATAATGCACCTCCTCATATTTTTTGAAGGATTGGATAGAGTTCCAGAAGCAGATGCAAGGAGAATTTCAGCGGAAGTTATGGAAGATCGTGAAAAACTTATTCCCATATGGGGAAGAATTATGTCTTATAGCACAACTATTGAGAATATTCTTAAAGAACATTTAACCTGCAAAAATGAAAAGAAAACACTTGGAGATCTTATTACCCTATTTGAAACAGATTGTAGGACCAAAGGATATACAGCATATTCAAAGCTTATTTCAACACTCAAGAGGCTAAATGACCAGTGCAGAATTCTTTGGGCACATGGATCTCTGACTTACTCTTTGAAAACTGATGGAGGATGGACAAAACATTTAATTTACGCAAATAGAGATGCAGAAGGGGACTGGGTAGAAACAAAAGTAGAAATTGGAAACGATTATTTTGACCAGGCAAATATAATTTACAAAGAAGTTATTGATGAAATAAGGAAAATGATGGATGATAGAGATTCTCAAGGGAATCTTATCTTGAAGAGGCAAACTTCTTTTATTATTCCCATGCAAGATCCAGGAAAAATTGACTTTATTTTTGTTAAATGAATGATTATATCATAATTGGATTTTTGCTTTTGGTTTTTGTGTGGAATGCCTTGAGAAAATCTCGTCCTTATTTTCCTTAGGTGGAAGTTGAAGAGAAAATGAAAAACCAAAAAATATTTATAATCTCAATTCTTGAATATTTTATGGTAAAAAGGTGTTAGGAGTGACCTTTTAGAATTCTAGTCCCTCCTGTAAAAAAAGAGAAGTAAATGGAGGAAAAATGAAGAAGAAGAAAAACATAAATATTGTAGAACTAAGCAAGTCTTTTAATAAAAAGAAAATTGGAGAGAAAACTTTGGATAAATTATTCTATTATTCTCTTTTTGACTCTACAAGTTTTGAGGAAGAAGATGAATTTTTCCCGATAAAAAAAATTGTTGATTATAAAAATGGAATTCGTAAATTATTAAAGAAAATTTTTAAGAGAGGATCCTTTTCATCTTTTTTTAAAGATAGTGATTCTTTTGAAGAATTTGAGACACGTGTTATTGCTTCAGACATATTAAGCAAAATAATTTTGATAAAAAAATTGAACACTATGGGAGTTGGAGTTACATTTCATAAAGGAAGCGATTTCGACTTACAATTTAAAAAAGGATTCAAGGGAGAATTAAAAAGAATATGTTTATGGACTAATTATCCTAACTATTGGAATAAATTTTTTAAAAAGATTAAATCAGATGGAAAATATATTTATTTGGTTGCATGCACGCACCCCTTTATTATAGAAAAGATTGTGCCTAAAAAAGCAAATAGAAATTTATTTGATAAATATCTTTCAAAAATGATAAGAAGTCATTACTTACTAGAAAATTTTATAAAGAATGAAAACGTAATATTTGTAATTAGATATATCCATATTGGGGGGGATAAAAAATATAATCTAAATTCTTTATGCGAGGAGATAAAGGACAAAATCAATTCTTAAAATGAATAATAAAAAACTAACAGAAGGTCAAGAAATTATGATTATGATAATTGAAAATTTGAGAGAATCTACAGAAGGAAGGAAGAAATTAATGAAATTAATGTTTCTTTTACAACATTATGATTTAGAAAACGATAAGCTAGTAAAAGAAGGTTTTTTAGATAATGAATTTATTATCTATCGTTATGGGGTTTTTAGTTTTGATGTAATGAATGATTATATTGAATTAGTCAATGAAAAAATAATTTTTGAACGTCCAATGAGAATAGTTGATAGAGAGTTTAAATTAGAGGAGTCCACTCTTAATAGGATAATCTGTATTTTGGAAAGATTTGGACAAAAACATGGATTTGAATTAGAAAAAGACACTCTAAAAATGTTGGGTTTAGATTTAGATACAAAGAAAAAATATTTTGGAGAATCAGTTACCAATTTTATTGATTAATCTCCCCCACACCCCAACTTTTATAAACCCCAATCTTCATCAATATAAACATGAAAGGAAAAGTAAAGTTTTTTAATCAAGAAAAAGAATTCGGTTTCATAACCGGAGATGACGGAAAAGATTACTTTGTGCATAAATCCGGTTTAGAGGATGATGTAACAATAGTCGATGATGATTCAGTTGAGTTTTCTGTAGAAGAAGGAGACAAAGGACTAAAAGCAGTTAAAGTATCAAAAGCGTAATTCTTATCAATATAGATTCTTAAAATGTAGAAGTGTTCTTTTTTTATTCTTTAATCTTACACTGAAATGGAGAAGCTTCCTTTCCACCCAATACTTTTATAAACCCCCATCCCCCTCATCTTTCATAGCAAAGTGTTAGCGAGTCTTAAGCTGTTAGTAAATGTTTCTATTGATTTTTGGGTGGAATGCATTGAGAAAACCTCGTCCTTATTTTCCTTGAGAATATATATTTAACATATCTATTTAGAAAACCCTCATATGTGGACCATAAATATTTAAACTCTGCTCACTATAAATTACTATCCTATAATTGAGGAAACTCTTCACCACCCCAAATTTTAAAATGAGCGAAACCATACGGGTTGAAATGCCCATCAAACAAAACAGTATTGTTATTTCTAAATATAAAACTATTGGGGGTTTGAAAAAGATTTATAAAAATTTATTTTTTGTTAAATATATTTATCTGGATCCTCAAGATAATAAATTAAAAGGAGTGAATCCTCCCAATGAAATTCCATTAGTTGATAATGCTTATCTTACTGTTATGGGAAATTTTGATGATATAATTGAATTATCAAAAGAATTGGTGAGTTCTGATAGTTAAAAATATTTAAAATGAATATAGTTTGTGTATTTCCAGTTTCTGGGGATAATGAAAAAAATATCCCAGATATCCTCAAGGAATTTAATGAAAAAATAATTAAATCTTTATGGACTTTGGGTGGAGAAAATGTGCAATTAAGATTTGCTAAAGATGATTATGTTTATGTTAAACCCAATGAAAATATAGAAAAACAACAAATTCCAAAAGGGGAAAGTATTTTAAGATGTTTAATTGGTTGCAGTCCTATCCCTGATTGCGTTATTATGTGTGATGGATCTGGAGCAATACCTTATGAGAATATAATTCAAATATTTCAGGAATTAATCTCTGATTCAAGAATATGTTGTGTTATGGCTAGTAGAGGAAAAAACAAGGCCATTAGTCCTGAGAGATTTTTAATAGAAGAATTTGAAGTTTTTTTACTTCAAGAACATTTTAGGCATGATAGGGAAATTTTAGATGGACAATGTGGATTATGGGCTTTTAGAAATGGGGAATTAAAAATTAATGGAGATAAACAAGAGATTAAACTTACTGCAAAATCTTATGAAATTGAATTAGATTTATTAAGTGAAGTTTTAGAAAAAGATTTAACATATTCTTTTGTTCCTGTTGAATTGCCTCCAAGAACCGTTCCAAGTTCTTTCACCCATAAAAATAATTTAATAAAAATATCTTTTCTCTTAAACAAATATAGAAAGTTAAGGTCCTATATCCCAAAATATTTGGAAATATTTGAGGATAAGAAAAAAGATGCCATCAAGAAGGTGGAAAAATCTTGGGAAAAATATAAGGGGGATTTATTAAATTTATTATAGTTAATCTCCCACTCTCCCCCACAAACCTTATAAACCCCTCCCGCCCTTGATTATTATAGCAAAGTGTTAGTAAGTCTTGAGCTGAAATGTCTCTGATGACTTACGCTCAAGGATTAAGATAATTCTTGAAGTATTATTTTGTTAATTGTCTTTATTGACTACAAAGAAGAACTGAACTTAAGTTCATTGTTCATTGAATAGTTGAATTGACTAAAGGAAATACAAACATGGAAAAATTCACAAAATTAGGATTAAGCACAGAATTAGTAGATGTTCTTAGAGACTCTGGTTTCAAGGAACCTTCGGAAATTCAAGAGAAAGCAATACCTTACTTATTAGAAGGAAAGGATCTTATAGGCGGGTCTGCGACTGGAAGCGGGAAGACTCTTGCTTTTGCGTCGCCTATTCTAGAGAACTTGGTTCCAAATGGGAAGATTCAAGCATTGATTTTGACTCCTACAAGGGAACTTGCAGAACAAGTTGCAACTTCAGTAAGAGATTTTGGTAAAAATAAGAACCTTAATGTTTTGGCTGTTTATGGTGGAGTAAGAATTGAACCTCAGATGAAAAAACTTTATTCAACAGATATTCTTGTTGGAACTCCTGGAAGAATTTTAGATCATTTAAGCAGAGGTTCATTACGATTACATAATGTTAAGTTCCTTGTGTTAGATGAAGTAGATAGAATGTTTGATATGGGATTTCATAGAGATGTTGAAAGAATTCTCCACGAATGCCCAAAAGACAGACAAACTATGTTGTTCTCAGCTACAATTTCTTCTGAAATAGATTATTTGGCTCAAAAATACACAAAAGATGCTGTTGAAATTTCTGTAGAATCACATGTTGATCCTTCTAAGTTGAAACAAGTTTATTACGATGTTCCTGATAATAAGAAATTTTCTTTGTTAGTTCATTTACTGAACGAAGAGGAATCAAATTTTGTTTTGGTTTTTTGTAGCACACGAAGAAATGTGGATTTTGTTGCAAACAATTTAATTAGAAATGGAATTAAAGCAAAAGCAATTCACGGAGGTCTTGACCAAAAAAAGAGATTAAGAGTTTTAGATGAATTCAAGAAACAAGGAGTTGGTGTTTTGGTTTGTACAGATGTTGCTGCACGTGGTTTAGACATTCAAGATGTAACTCATGTGTATAATTATGATGTTTGCCCTGATTCAAAAGATTACATCCACAGAATTGGAAGAACTGCACGAGCAGGAAAAGAAGGGAAAGCTGTAACAATTTTGGCTCATAGAGATTATGAAAATTTTAGTTCATTAACTAAGGGCGGAGAGCTTAACATAGCTGCTGAAGAATTACCTCAACTTGAAGTTGTTCATATAAGAATTGATTTTGATAATAACAGAGGTTCTGGTAGAAGGGATTTTGGAAGAGATAATAGAGGAAATTTTAATAGAGGACCAAGAGGAAATAGTGGATTTCGAAGAGGCGATGGGCCAAGAGGAGATGGGAGATTTAGAAGTAATGGTGGAAGCAGATATGGTAGAAGTGAAGGAAATAGAGGAAGAAATGAAGATAGACCTAGAAGTAATGGACCAAGAAGTGGTGGAAGTAGATATGGACGAAGTAATGATAGTAGAGGAAGAAGCGAGGGAAATGATTCAAGAGGACCTCGAAGTTCTGGTGGACGTTCTTATGGAAGAAGTAATGATAGTCGACCGAGAAGAGATGACGATAGACCAAGAAGAAGCAATGATAGTAGAGGAAGAAGTCAGGGAGATAGAAGGCCGCGAAGCGGTGGAAGAGGAAGATATTGAGTATAATAATTCTTATAAGTAATTTATTATTATTACTATAACCATGACAAAATTAGAAGTAATTAGAACTGCTCTACAACTTAATCCTAATGTTGTAATTGTTGATGAAGTTGAAAAAAATTATTTGCCTGAGAAAGATGGATTTTGGTCACACAGTTGATTTTCTAGTTGCACCAAAAAGAGGATTATACACAGTTTCCAAACTTGATAGATTTATGATGGGATTAGTTCCTCAATTGGAGTATTCAGCAATAGATTATTTTAGTCAACATGATTCAAATAGTCACTTGAAATTTGGAAAATTATATTTTGATGAAAAAATAGGTGATATAAAAACAACGAAAGTTATTACATTAACAGATACTAATTTAAATGGTAATGTTGAAATTTTTTCTGATAAAGATCCCATAAATGAATATAGCTTTGATGATGATGGAAATTCAGTTATTGAAGGTATTGAAGATTTAAATAGAAGAATTTGGGTTAGTGTATATCCTTGTGAAGACTTTATCAAAGACCTAATAGCAGGTAAGTTGGATTATCAAGAATATGAAACAGATGTTAGCACCTTGAATAAATACAGGCCAAATTCAATTGAAAGAGCCGCGGCAGGTTTAGTGAGACTTTTAACAAGTTAATTTCACCTATTGAAGAAATCTGCGGAACGCGATTTTTGAGTTATTGATTTAGTTATTAATAGATAATATTTTGTTTCAAACCTTTTTTACCTTGATTAAGCCAGTACTCATTTTCTTCAGATAAATTATTCTTCTCAACTTTCTCATAATTTGCAGATAATAAGTGCATGGCATGTGCAAGTTCAATGTATGTTGGTAGAGCATTTAATTCAGATTTGGTTAATGGAGTTATTTTAATATACTCATTTAATGCTGTCTTAAAGTTCCTTTCACTATTCTCTTTACTATTTTCATCAAAGAGAAGGTTACAAGCTATAACAGCTAATTCTTGTATTCTGGGATAATAATTAGAAACAGAGAAATCTACAATCCATAATTTATTATCAGAATCTTTCATAACATTGGTGGTAATAATATCTCCATGAACAAAGGAGTGGGGGAGATTATCTATTTTGAGTTCTTTGAATTTGTTGACCAATGGTTCGATAATCTCTAAATCTTCTTTTGATAATGCTACTTTCTTTTTCTCGAATTCCTTAAGAAAATTAGTTATTGCCCATTCATCATAAAGAGTTTTTGGTTTTAGATCTATTGAGTTAATCATCGCTGCCTGATTTGCTATAAAAGTTATCTCTTCATTATTTAGTTTTGTTTTTAATTCAAATAGAGTTTTTCCATCAATAAATTCTGATACGCACAATCTTAATTTAGTATTATCTATTTCAGAAACATAGAGATGACCTTGGGTTGATTTTAGCAATTTAGGAGTTGCTATTCCTTTTTCTATTGCTTTTTCCATTATTTCAATATATCTTTCACAATCTTCTAAATTTCTTAATTTCGCAAATACCTTAACCATAAATTTTCCATTTGAAGTTTCCAAGATAAAATTAAAATCTTCATATCCTATTAAGATTAGTTCATTTGATTTAAACTCTCCGAGATTATAATCTTTGCAAATTTGCATAGAAATGTCTTTTATATCTCTATTATAATTTATTCTTTCTTTAAATTTTTCTTCCATATTAATGTAGAGAAAAGGGTTATAAAAATATTTAGCTATTAATTTAGGAAAGGTTTACGCGCGGGGTTGTGAATTGTTGATTATGAACGAAGTGAGTCAATTTTTTTTTCACTTAACTTTTTTCCAAACAAAATATGCTAGAATTGCGAATGCAATTACTCCTGCTATGAAGGCTGGAATTTTATTCTCAAGGTTTTTCATAATGCCTTCAATGATTAGTGCAGTTCCTGTTCCGATGCCTGTAATTTGAAAAGGCAAGTAAATTATGAATAATCCTGCGACTGCTAGGGCTAAACCTAAAATCACATAGACATAGAAAACATTATTGTTGTAATTTTCTCTGGCTTCGCTGTATTCATTATTGCAAGTGAGATCTTTCTCAGAAAGATCCAACGCTTCTAATGGAGAAGCTCTAGCAATTTCGTCACAAAAATCATCGTAGCTTGGGCTTGGATAAAAAGTATATACGCCGAGGTTTACTAATCCAAAAAGAATCAGCGCCAACGCGATGCCCATTGTTATTTGCATTGGGTTTTTCTTTTTCATGACTGTAAGAAATCAGAGTTGTTTATTAATTTTTCTGAATGATTTGAGTGTTTTGAGAAGTGGGTAGAAGAGATATTGATTTTCTTAATTTGTTTGTAATCTGCTGTGTTGCAATTGTCATTTTTTCTTTGTTGCCGGATTTTTGATCTTTATGTATTCTATATTTAAATGTTATAATTGGATATTTAGCTATTTTATAACCAGCTTTAATAATTTGGAAATTAAAATCACAATCTTCAGAATTTCTTAGGTTCTCATCTAATTTTATTCCTGCATCAATTATTTTTCTTCTGAACATAATACTTGCTCCTGGAATGAATTTTTCTTTATCTAATGCTTTATAGGCCTCTTTAATTTCTTGTTTTCCTTTAGCAAATTTTTTTAATCTTTTTAAGGGCTCTTCTGTATCTGAAAATTCAACAGAGTTGTAAATCTTTTTTGTTCCATTTTCCCAGAATTTGAGAATGTCGCCATAAATCATATCTATTTCAGGATGGTTCTTTAAAAAGAACATTTGTTTTTTTAGTCTTCCTGGGTACATTATGTCATCAGAATCTAAAAAGGTTATATATTGTGCTTTTGCATTCCTAAGTCCAACATTAATGGAGCTAGCTCTACCCTTATTTGTTTTGCTTTTGAATAATCTTATTCTATTGTCTTTTTTAGCTAATTCTCTAGTAATTTTTAGACTATTGTCTGTGGACGCATCATCAATTATAATTAGTTCAAAATTTTTGAAACCTTGTGAAAGAACTGATTCTATTGTTTCTTTAATATATTTTTCAGAATTATATAAGGGAATGATGACTGAGATTTCTGGAGTTTTAATGTTTTTCATTGCTAATTTGAACTGGATTAGAAGTTTGAGGTTTAATCTGTATTTTATTGTTTTCGATACAGGATCGAAAAATTCCAACTAATCTGTCGGTGGTTTTCTTTACATTAAACCTGCTTTGAACTCTATGCATTCCTGCTTTGCCCATTCTCGCTCTTCTTTTTTCATCTGTCATTAGTATTGCTAATTTTTTTTCTAATTCTATGGGTGAATCTGGAGCTATCAAAAAACCAGTTGTATTATTTACTATTATTTCTGGTACTCCTCCGACACTTGTTCCTATTACAGGCAATCCGCAAGCCATTGCTTCTGTATAAACTAATCCAAATGATTCCATTTGTGATGCCATGGCAAAAATGTCTGAGCCATTATAAACAAGGGGCATTTCTTGTAATTCAAATGGTTGCACAATGACTTGATTACCAACCCCATGTATTTCTGCTAAATCTTTTATTTTCTGAGTTGCTTCTTCAAAACGTTTTATCCAAGCTTTTGTTCCTTTTGCTGTTGATATTAATAATTTTATATTTTTGTGTTTTTGAGCAAGCATAGAAAAAGATTCTAAAAGAGTAGTTATTCCTTTAAGTTCAAGAGTTGAATGTGTTTTGCTTCCAGTTATTCTGCTTGCATGGGTAATTAATAAATCCTTATCTGATATTCCAATTCTTTTTCTTAACCATTCTTTTCCAAGATTTGGCCTAAAAAAGTCTGTATCTACTCCTGGATATGCTACAAGTAATTTTTTAACTTTTACTCCTGCATTATATGATTCTTTGTTTACGTTTTTACTAACACTTACTATTTTAGACCACATTAAATCTTTAGTTAAAGCTTTTTCTATTTCTTTCTGAAAATGTGTATGTCTTCTTAGAATTGCAGGAACTCCTGTTTCTAAAGATACAAGGTTTACAGCAAAAGCATAAGATGGAGGAGTTCCTCTCTGAAAATTCTCTGCAGAAATTATGTCTATTTCTTTTTGAGTTACTAAATTTTTGAGATAATTATATAATCTTTTCCCCCCAACTTCTTTATTGCTAAATTCTGCATTCATAACACGTAAACTATGTATTGTGAGATTGTCTTTTCTTTCTATTCTGTTTTTATCAAAAGATGCTGTAATTACATCTACAATATGCCCTCTTTTGAGTAATTCATTGATTGTAGTATTAAGATATCTTTCTATTCCTCCAATACTATTAGTAGAATAAACAAAAGTAACAAAACAAATTCGCATATTTTTGTTTTTTTCTTGAGTTTCCTTTATGGGTGGAGGTTCATCATTATCCTTAGTTTCTCTTTGATCATCCATGAAATTATACCTTGTTTTTGCTATAAAAAGCTTGTTATTTTTTGTTTGATTGATGAGTAGTGAAATCTTTATCAAAAGCTTTAAAAAAGAACTTCTCGTTTTAATCTCACCTAAATTTAATGATTTAGGACAAATTTAAAATGGAAGAAGACGAAAACAAAGAAGAAACTACTGAAGCTACTGATTCAGAAGAAGCAGCTCCAGAAAAACCTGCTTCAGAAGAACCTGCAGCTGAAGAACCTGCAGCAAAAGCTGAAGATTCAGAAGACGAGGAATAAATCCTCATTTTTACTAATTCTTTTTTTTATTTTTTTATGGTTTGAACTTAAAATTAGCTAGATGGATATGTTGATAATTGAAATTCGCGGGGTTGAGTATGGTAGATTTGCAATCAGATATCAGGAATAAATTTATAATCATCAAATCTTTTAGTTAATTATGAGTGTGATCAAAGTTATTTTGGGTTTGTTGTTTTTTCTTTTAGTTGTTGGTTTGCTTATGTTTTATTGGTTTCTTCCTGGAGGAATTGATTTTGGTTCTCAATCTGGAAATTCTAATTTTAGTGTTGAATATGGTTCTGAAGAGATGCAATTTTACAAGAATATGAGGTTTTCAACGCCGAGCATTTCTTATAAAATTTTGAATTGCCCGCTGCAGAAAGAGGATGAAATGGAATATTCATTTGAGATTTTATCTAATAAGAGTGTTTTGAATTTTTATCCTGTTGCAGAAAATGAAGATATTTCTATAACTTGTGATAGTACAAATAGGATTGAAGGAGGTTTGTTTATTGCAGGAGAAGGTGGGCCTACAAATATAACTCAAGCTGGAGAATTTAATGTTATTCAGCATGGGAAAATTTTATTGATAAGAGAATCAAAATGTGCAAATCCCAATGTTGGTTTACATGAATTGTTCCATGTTTTGGGATTCAAACATTCTTCTAATAAGAATAATATAATGTACAACATAAGTAAATGTGATCAAGTGATAGGAGAAGATATTATTAGGTTGATAGATGAACTTTATTCTTATCCGACTTATCCTGATTTAGTTTTTGAAAATGTTTCTGCGAAAATAGAAGCAAGGTTCCTTAGTACAAATATTAGTGTGAGAAATAATGGGCTTGCGGATGCTGGTGAGAGTGAGATAATTATTTATGTTAATGGGAAACAGATAAAGAAAGTTGATTTAGAATCTTTGGAGATTGGATTTGGGAGGATGATAATTCTTGAGAAAGTTTTTATTTCGTCGCTTGTTGTGGATAGTTTGGAATTTGAAATAAGATATACTGGCGAAGAGTTAGAAAAAGAAAATAATAGAATTAAATTAAATATTGATTAGACAAATCAGCCGTCTAGGTCTAATTCGTCTATAGCGTTGGTGAGTTCGTCTTCTTGTTCACTTTGTGAAGGTTTTTCCTCCATTTTTTACCCCTGTTATCTTTTTTTAGAGAAGGTTTAGTTTTTAAATATTTCTATGGGTTGGGAGTTACTCGCCAGTAATTAAAGTTAGTTGGGTAAAATATAAAATTTAAAATATATTCTGAAATAATAACTTTTAAAAACACTTTCTAACTTTTAGTTTTACCCTCCATAGCTTAGTGGTAGAGCGGTTGGCTGTAGCCCGACATGTCCCAGTTCGATTCTGGGTGGAGGGATTTATTTATCAAGAACTTCAAATTTGTCGCTTCTAAAAGTCATTAGATGCGTTTCCCCATCTTTAGAATATTCTGAACGAAATAGAATAGTATACTCCCCTGATTCTTCGAATATGTAAGTAGGAATATCAACATTTGATAGAATAAAATTTAAAATGAAACCGGGTACGGGCAATCCTCTGTATTTTATTATTACATCTTTGGTTTTTATATTTAGTCTATTCCTTTCATAACTAAATTTCATAATTCCTCCTTCTTCTAAATCCATAGTAAGATCTTTGAATTTTTGAAATTCAAATAACTTCCCTTCTTTCCATAATTCCCATTCCAATCCTTTTTCAACCGAGATTTTTTGAGGTTAAGTTTTTTACCTCCCCGGTATAATTTAATGGATCTCCTACTGAATAAGTTCCTAATAAAAAATTAATAGTTACATCTTCTTTTGAAACTGGAGTTGTTTGATTTTGTCGGCTTTCGTGATATTCTGTTGATATGTCTTGGGAATTTGATTCTAATTTTTGTTTTGGTGTAGATGAAGCTGGTTTATTTATAAGAGAAAATAATATTATTGGAATAAGATACTTTAGGCCAGCTCTCATTTTATTCTTCTGTGGGGGTTGGTTTTGTTGGTTGCTCAACTTCCAAACTCGCACAGGTTATTGATATCATTCTATTTTCTCCTTACCACGACTTTGCTCGGCTATAAAGAAAGTCTTGTTAGATTCAGCTTCGCGGATTTCTCCTTCTTTTTCATAAATTGCAGTAGCTGTTGGTAAAGCGAATTTTCCTAAGACACCGACTTTTGAATAAATTATATATGACAATGTTCTTACTTCTCCTGCTTCGAGTTTTTCAAAATCCCATCCGATTCTTCTGGTTTTCTCATCGACTCTTGTTGGTTTTTCTACTCCGAATCTCTCGTGGATTTTTACTAAAGGCGGAAGGCGGTCGATTATGCTTACTCTTTCAATATATTTCCTAGCACTAACAACAAGAGAAACCTTGAGTGCGAATTCCCCTCCCTTGGCTCTTACAAATGAGACCCTTTTCCTTAGAGCAAGGTCTGTTTTTGAGAATTTTTTTGTGAGTACTACGATTGCGACTATTAGGAAGATGACCAATAATGGGAGGAGCCAATTTGTTCTTATTTTTATTTCAAGTGTTTCTCCTGGTTTGATTTCTCTGTTCCAAGTGTAATAAACCTTGAATCCCTGTCTTTCAGCAATATCTGGTGAGGGAGAAAGAGTTGTGAAAAGTCTTGTTACAATATTTTTCTTTATGACTGTTTCAGATTCTGTGATTGTGTTTCCTTCATTTGATTTTTTTATTATATTTGTTCTTATGATAAACCCATAATCTTCTTGTGTTGTTTCTAAAATATCTTTCTCAGAGAATTTCATTACGCCTTCTGTGGTTGCTTGTGACTTTCCAATTATCATTTCTGCTTGAAGTGTGTAAAAGCCAGCCATGATTTCATTGAAATCTTCCTTGTTCAACTGCACATCAAATGTTTTTCTTTCATAAGGAGCAATTGAAAGGGTTTCATCAAAATTGAAAAATGGTGACTTGAACTCTATTTCTATATTTTCAAAACCGAAATTAACCTCATTTTTAAAATAGATTTGCAGTGAATTTGATTCTGGGCTGAACTCTCCTGAGCCAACACTGAATGCGTCTTTTAGATCAATTATTTTTATAAGCAAGGGAAATTCCTGCTCGCTTTTATCCAGACCCTGAATAAATAATTTAAATGTTACTGCGCCCCCTTGGCTTAAATCCTCTCGCGGGTAGATTCCAAATTGGACTGTTTTTGTTTCGTCTTGTGCTATATTGATTTTTTCTGTTGGGTAGCTATTTCCTCCAAAAAAAGTATAGAAGAAAAAATTATCTCCTGTACCATTGTTTGTTACTTCTAAATCAAAAACTGTTGGTCTTTCTAAACCAATGATCATTGTCTCATCTGAGCTGGTTTTTTCAATATCAAGATCTATTGCAAGAATGCTTGGAATAATCAATAAAATTAATAATATGAATGATATTTTTTTCATAGAAAATTTAAAATGGAATTCTATTTAAGGATTTCGGTATTAAAATTAATATAGTTCAGGAGGATTCTCTATTAAAAGGTTACCTGAAGGTATATGATATTTATGGATAAATCCATGTAAGTATTCTTGAATAATTCTTCCTGCATGTTTATCTCTCCTAGAGTAATCTAGTGTTCCTGTTATTCCTCCTATTTTTCGCCCTTCCCCTTTTTCACAAGTCATTATATCTGCAATAATTCTCGGACCTCTTCCTACGCATTCGCGATTTACTCTTATCATTTCACCTGTTGTAGAAGCAGGCTCTTCAATAACTCTAAATCCAAATCTTTTTCCACATCCTTGTACAATTTTTTCAATATTTTTTTTCAATTCTTCCATTATTTGTGGATCAGATAACATTATCCCAAAGAAACATATGACATTATAAAAATATATGTGATTAAAAATATATTTTAAAATGTTATTTCTTACCTTCTAAATCTAGAAATGCTTTAGCTTGGTTTAAGAATTCGTCAGATTTGTCAATTATTTTATCTTCAAATTCATTAACTCTTGTTGGGATTATCCATTTTTCATAGACGCTTCTGAGGAATTTTCTTGTTGCTGTTTTTTCGAACTTTCCTTCATAATCTTTTACTAAGATTCCATTGATTTTTAATTCTACCTCTCCTTTGTTTGTTTTGAGTTTTGCACCCCCATTCTGGATTTCTACTTCTGTTAATCCAAGTACCTTGAATTCTATTTTTGCCAGGAATTTGAAGTAATCTGTAAGTTTTCTGACACCTTCCCATTTGATTTTTATTTCTTTCGCGTCTCCAACAATTTTTTCCGAGTATTTTTTTTCTTCAATTAAGAGGTTTGTTTCTTCTGTGATCCAGTCATAACAGAATAAGTAGAATTCTTTGAATGAGAAAATTCCTTTGGATTTAATTTTGCTTGAAAATACAGTGTCTTCTTCTGGCATTCTTAAAAGAAGTAAATTTCATTTAAATATTCTTCGTTCAAAGAGTTAATTATGTTGCATTCATGCAGGATTCACATAAGAGATCCCCATTGACAACAGATAAGAGATCGAAATTTCCGCATTCTTCGCAGGTTCCTGTTTTTCTTTTGCTTGCTTTTTTTAATCTTTTTAGTTTTTCTGATTCTTCTCTGATTTTTGAGAGTTCATCTAGTTCGGGGTAGAATTCTGGGTGAAAATTTAAAATGTCTTTTGTTGTGATTATTCCCAATAGTTCGCCGTTGTGGATTACAGGAAGTCTTTCAAATTTTACTGTTTTCATTTTTTCGATTGCCTGTGTTATTGTTGCGGTTGGTTTTATTGTTGCTATTTTTTTTGGTGAAATATCAATTGCTTTTATTTGTGATAAATCTTCTTTTGATTTTTTTATTAATGCCCAAAGAATGTCTTCTTGGGCTATGAATCCAACGAGTCTTTTTTTGTCAACGAGAAGTATGCTCCCTACTCTTTTTCTGACCATTTTTTTGGCGCATTCCAAGAGATTTGTGTTAGGTTTTACCATGATAGGTTCTCTTGTCATGATATCTATAACAAGTCTGTTATGCATGTTATAATTAGATGCTTCAAATTTATAAGTTTTTATATCTGGGAATGTATCTTTTGATTACAATAATGTTTAAATAACTAAATCTTGATTTGATATGATGGCAGAAAAACCAGTTGTTCTAATGCCCGAAGATATTCAGCGAATCATGGGGAAGGATGCACAGAGAAATAACATCATGGCTGCGCGGATGGTGGCAGAAGTTGTGAAGACGACTCTTGGGCCGAAGGGAATGGACAAGATGCTTGTGAGTCCGACAAACGAAATTATAGTTACAAACGATGGTGTGACAATTCTCGAGGAAATGCAGATTGAGCATCCTGCTGCAAAGATGATGGTTGAGATTGCAAAGACTCAGGAGAGCGAGGTTGGTGATGGGACTACAACTGCTGTGATGATTGCTGGGAAACTTTTGGAAAATGCTGAAAAGCTTTTGGATAAGAAGATTCATCCGACTGTTATAACTAAAGGATATAAGATTGCGGCTGAGAAGTGCCAGAGTATTTTGAAAGATATTTCATTAAAGATAACTCCTGAGGACGAAGATGTGTTGAGGCAGATTGCGATGACTGCGATGACTGGTAAGGGTGCAGAAGGTTCAAAGGAAAGACTTTCAGAGATAATTGTAAAAGCAGTTAAACAGATTAAAAATGGTGATAGAATAGAATTGAATGATATCAAGATTGAAAAAACAAAAGGCGATGGGATTGCAGATACAGAACTTGTTTCAGGAATTGTTTTGGACAAGGAAAAAGTTTCTGCAGATATGCCTGCTGCTGTTGATAATGCTAAGATTGCTTTGATTGATTTTCCGTTGGAGTTGAAGAATCCTGAGATTGATACAAAGATTTCAATTTCTTCGCCAGACCAGTTACAGAATTTTATTGCTCACGAAGAAAAGACAATTAAGAACATGATAAATAAGGTAAAAGAGACTGGTGTGAATGTTATTTTTTGTCAGAAGGGAATTGATGACTTTGCGCAGTATTTGCTTTCTAAGGCAGGGATTTACGCTTGTAGGAGAGTTTCTAAGAGTGATATGGAAAAACTTGCAAAGGCTACTGGTGGCAGGATTGTTAGTAATTTAAGTGAGCTTTCTGCTTCTGAGTTTGGAAAGGCGCAGATTGTTCAGGAAGTGAAACAGGGCGAGGATTTTTTTACTTATGTTGAAGGATGTCAGAATCCAAAGGCTGTGACTATTTTGATTCACGGCGGAAGTGATCATGTTATAGATGAAATTGAAAGAGCTATGAGAGATGGATTGGGGGATGTTGTGTCTTCTTTGAAATCTGGATTAGTGGTTCCTGGGGGAGGTGCGATTGAAATGGAAATTGCAAAAAGATTAAGGGAGTTCTCCCAAGGTTTGAGTGGACGAGAGCAACTTGCTGTTGAAGAGTTTGCTTCTGCTTTGGAAGTTATTCCTACTGCTCTTGCAGAGAATGCAGGTATGGATCCAATTGATATTTTGACAGAACTTAAATCGAAGCATGATGCTGGGGAAAGAAATGCGGGGTTGAACTTATTTACAAATAAGGTTGAGAATGTGTTAGAAGCAAGAATTATTGAGCCGTTTGAGTTGAAGAGTCAGGCGATTAATTCTGCGAGTGAAGTTGCAACAATGATTCTAAGAATAGATGATGTTATTGCTTCTGAAGAAAAAAGAGGTGGTGCGCCTTCGGGTATGCCTCCTGGAATGGGCGGAGATTTTTAATTATTGTCCTGTTGATTTTGCAAGTCCATTGCTTCTGAAAGAGTTAGCTTAGTTATTTCCCCATGTTCATATTCTCCTTCCAAAGCAATAAGGTTTTTATTCCAATCTATTCCCCATTCTATTAACAAAGTTGAGACTGCACCTGGCCAGTTTTCATAAGGGGAGGTTAAAAAAGTAAATTTTGCATCTTCATATCCATCTCTGTTAGTATCAAATCTTAATTCTTTCATATCGTAGGTACGTTCTCCTAATTGGTACTTACCATTTGATATACCTATTAATCTTGAAAGATCTATACTCGGAGGAGTTGGGTATGTTCTTTCTGGATTAGCGAATAGAGAACTTGTTGCGCAAGATAATCCTGCTACTAAAAGTAATGTTTTTAATCCCATTTTTATTTCAAGCCAAACAATCTCTTAAAAAAATCTTTGATTGATTGTATTAGTTGTTGGAACCATGAAAGTTCTTTTTCTTCTACTTCTTCATCATCTAAGTAAATTGTTTTAGGTTCAAATTGTGCTAAGTATTGAGATTGAGCATCTGTTGTATCGTCGTCTAATGAAGAGTAACCAACTGATTTCTTTTTATCATCATCTTCTGGTTCTTCTGATGTGTCGATTGAGAATGTCACGCTTTCACTTGCTGAATTTCCGCTTGTATCTTCTGCGTAGAATATTACTGTGTGTGTTCCATCTTCAAGATTTGTTAAAGTATATGTGAAAATGTGATCTGACGGGTTGGTCATTGGTATGCTTGCTGTACCATCTAAACTAAATGTTCTTATAGGAACATCTTCATCTGTGATTATTCTTAGATTTATTGTGCTAGTGTTATATTCTATTGCTTCTGGAGACATTATGTTGATTGTTGGAGCTGTTGTGTCTGGGACAGTTGTGTCTACTGTGAATGTTATTGTTTCTGTTACTGAGTTTCCTGAATCATCAATTGCAGTAACTGATAAAGTATTTGTTCCTTCAACAGAAGTTATGCTTACATCTTTTGTGGTTCCTGAAACACAAGATACTGTAACAGAAGATGCTCCATTGATAATGTACGAGCATGAATCTAAGTTTGTGTCTGTTGCGATGAAATTGAAATATTCTACTGGAGCATTATATGTTTGCCCGTTGTTTGGTGCGATGATGTTTACTATTGGGTCTGTTGTGTCTGGAGCTGAAGCAGAAACAATTACTGTTCTTGTAACTTCTGTTGCATCATTTCCAGCTGCATCTTGAACATTATAAGTTACTGTGTAAGTTCCAGCAACACCTGTGTAAACTGGATTGTAAGTTACTATGCTAGATGTTATATTTCCATCAACATTATCCTCTGCTGTTGCACCCGGATCTATGTATGTTGCTCCTACTGCTAGTTCAACTTCATCAGCTCCTAAAAGAGTTATTACAGGAGCAATTGTATCTGGTTCTGGCTCAGGTTCTTCAGCAGGGTTTACTGTTAAAGATAAATAGCTAGGATCTGTAAATTCATCAGAACCTATAATTTCTATTTGATAAGCTCCTGGAGAATATGTGCCTGGAATTGTGTAAAGATTATAATTGCTATGTTCACTAACTGGGGAAAGAGAATTACCATTAATTGTCACACTTAATGTTTCTGGAGGAGTGATGAAGTCAACTTCAAAATTAACACTTGTTCCTTCAATTATTGTTACTCCAATTATAAAACCAAATTCATCTAGTGTTGTTGAGAGATAATCTGGAGAATCGTCAAATGAGCCATAAACAAGTACAGCACTTGCAAAACTAAGCATGAATACAATCATTACTGATGCTAATATGATTTTTGATGATTTCATTCTATTCTTGGACTCCTATAGGAAAATCCTTGGACAATGGTTAATTGATTTTTGTCGACATTCACGTCCATAGTTGTTCTAGAACCAACTCCTGATTTTAGAACTCCTTCTAATCCCATTCGAATTGATTTAGACCATTCTGATTCTGGAATCGAATTTTGGTTTGATTTTATTATTGTTCCATCAGATTTCATTAATTCTTCTAATCTAGACTTAATCCAGTTAGTATAGTGTATTGCCCCACCAAATAATATTTTAAGTTGTTCTGCTCCAAATGTGAAATCTAATGCTCCTCCAACCATTCTTTTTTCTAATTCTTCTGTGATTCTGTGTCCATTTATTCCTCTTGGGGAAGGTTCTGTTGTTATTTCTTCAAGAATTCTATTTGCATAAATTGCTCCAAGAACTGACAAAGTAATTCCAAAATTGTTTTCTTTTATTGCAGGTTCCCAAGAAAATCCGAGTTCTCCATATCCAAATTCTTTTCCTCCAGATCCTCCAATATTAAATGCAACTCTTGATCTTTCTCTTAAAAGAATTCTTCTTAATATTTTTTCGTCAATTGGTGGTTCATAAAGTTTTGTATCTGATTCTTGAACTGTTGTTTCATCCATCCTTATACCATCATCTATTTTAATTGTAGTTGGTGCAGTCTTTGCCTCTTCTTGATAATCTGGCTTAGGTGGCATTATTCTTGATTCGTTAGATGTAGCTAACACAGCGTCCATTACCTTTGGAAGGTTTGGTTCGGGATAGGTTATTCCTGTGAGTAATTGAGAATTTTGTGCTAAAGGATATTCTGGCGTACGAAGTCCAATACTTGGTTCATCAGGTTCTTCTTGAATGTCTGGGTAGGTTTCTTGCATTACTTTAATAAATTCAGATGCATATTGTGGGGTATCTTCATATTTTGCTAATCTTGATTCTGCTGATGCTAATTTTTCTAATAAGTTTGCGTTTTTTAATCCGTCTCGAGCTAAATTTTCTTTCACTTTGATGAATGCGTTTTTTAGAGATGTAGTAATAGTATAACCAAATTCAGGATTCATTTTATCATTGTCTCCTTCATCTGGTTCTCTGTTTTTGTTTCTATCATAAACCCAAGTTCCATCTGGCCTCATTAAATATTCATCATCAGTGCCTTTCTTGAAGACTCTTCCATTTCTTCTGACTTCAATTGTTTTATCAGAATAACCAAATTCAAGAATTGCTTTATCTGGATTATCATAGAAACCTTCTGTCATTCCTCTTGGTGCACTATAAGCTGTTGGATTAATTATTGGTCCATCTGAATATTCTTGAAGTCCTTCAGCATGAATTCCTTTACCAGCAAATGCTAAAGCTCCTACAAGACTTAAAACTTTAGTAATTTTTCCCATGCGTTTCAAAGAAAAAAGTATTTTATAAACTTTTCTATACTGTTGTTATTCTATAGTTACTGCAAAATTAGGCTAATGTGGCATATAGAACGCAAGCTACAATAACCCCTGCTGCTACGATGTTCTTCATTTTTATTTTTTCTTTTAAGAAAATGCGTGCGAAAGCGTAGATGAATATTGGTCCTAACATAAGTATTAGAGTTGTAAAGATTACACCTATGTTGAGATATCCATAATAAACTATGATTCTGTAAGCAACCCAAGCCACTCCTGTCAATAAAATTTTGAGACGGACAGATTTGTCTGCTTTCTTTAAACTTGGTCTGAAGAGAGCTAAACTAAATAATAAGATAGCTGAACTTCGGAGAAAATAGAAACTGATTGGAGAATAGAAATCAAGAATTAATCTTGTTATAACTAATTCTAATGCAAAGAAAAAGCTTCCGATGATTGCTGCTATGAAATATTTATTGAAACTTAAATGATGTTTTTTTATGTGTGTTAAAAGCAAGGCTGCTCCAGCGATTATTGCTGGGATAATGACTTTTAGATTTCTTTCAAAAAGATTTTCAAAGAAGAAACTAAAACCAATTGCTAAAAGTATTACAAATAATGGTTCGAGAACTTTGGCTGGTTCAAGGTTGCTGACTTTTTCCCATTTCATAGAATAGAATGTAAAAAGATTTGCGATAATGGAAAACACAATAATTGATCCAAAGATTAGTATGTTTTTTAATTGCAAGGCTTGTGCGTCAAGTTTCCAAAAGAAATAAACAAATGGTAACATAACAATTACAATTGCTAGGAATTCTAAGGTTTGATATAATTTAATGTTGATTTTCTTTTTTTGTAAAACTAGCTTTTGTAGAATTGTGCCCGTTGCTAATGCAAATGCTCCTATGATGGGGATATGTATTGGTATCATTCTCTTTTAGATGATATGGGAAGGGTGTTTAAAAGAATTTTGAATAGTAAAACTTTAAAACCCATTCCACTTTTAAAAAATAAGGTCCATCTTGTAATGGACCTTGAAAAGCTTTCATGGATAGGAAAGATAGTAACTGTCCAAGGTCCATTAGTCCAATGGCTAAGACGACTCGTTTACACCGAGTAGACTCAGGTTCGATTCCTGGATGGACCATGAATCCCTAAATCTTTTTAAATTAATTATATAAGAATTATATATGCAATATTTAGAAATGACATTAGAAGATAGTTTAGAAGGGATTTTTGATGTTGGAGAAGAATCATTTAATGAATTTTATCCTAGAGATAAATTTCTCAAAAGATTGCAAGATAGAAAATATTGGATTTATGTGGCAAAAGAAGAAGAGATAGTTGGCTTTAAAATATTCTATGAAGATGAAGATGGACAAATTTATAATTGGTTAGATGGTATTAAGCCTTCATATGGGAGGAGAGGTCTTGCTTCTGTTTTGATGAATATGGAAATTGATTTTGGAAGACAAAATGGATATTCTAAAATAAAATTAAAAACTCATGAAGGACATCCTGAAATGATTGATTTATGTAAAAAATTTGGTTTTGTTGAAATAAGAAGAGAACCTCATCATTGGAAAGAGAGTATTGATAAAGAAGCTATATTTTTTGAGTTAACTTTATGATCTAGTTTATGACGAAATCTTTATATAATTTATTTATGAATCAGGTGTAAGCGCGGATAGTTTATTGGTAGAATATCTCGTTGCCAATGAGAACCACCAGCGGGTTCTTCACAATTCCTGCAACCCAGCAGGAAGCTGTAGAATGAATGGTGGAAGCAAAAACGAGGTGAGCCGAGTTCGATTCTCGGTCCGCGCATAACTTTTCGAGAATCTTACCCAAGGAGGGCACAAGAACCTCTTCGAGGCACTCTCCGAGTTTCCCAAGGGATGATACTTCGTAGGCCTCGATTCTCGGTCCGCGCATTTAGGAACTTTTAAATAGCCGTGATTTATTTTTTCACTATGGAATCAGACAAATCTGAAGATAGAGACATACCTGAGATGAATCTTAATAAAAAGTATTCTAGCAAACTTCCTGAAATTCCCCAGACACCAGACAAAATTCAAAAGGAAATGGAGAAAGTTAAGAAAGATCTTGAGAAATTGAAGAATTTTATTGTTAAGAAATATTCTTTTACTCAGGCGATTGGAATCTTGCCGCCAATGTCAATTAAGTTGTTTGTCGAGGAGGAAGAAGTTCCCAAGGAAACAGAAAAGTATGTTCATTTGTATATGATTGTTCCTGAAGAAAAATTTAAAGAAATACCAAAAATAAAGAAAGAGATTGTGGCTCATATTGAATCAATGAATGAGAAAATTTGGCTTCATATTAAAACTCCAGTTGATCTTTGGGAAGTTTGTCTTGATAGTAAATTTGATTTGGCCAGCGCAATTGGGATGTCTTTACCTCTTTATGATAAAGGAATTTTGGGAGCATTGAGGGTAGCAGAAATTCACAAATCATTGGTTTTACAAAAGTTTGAAAAATATGTTGTTAGCTATGTTATTGGGGGAAGTTTAGTTAGGGGAGAAGCTGTAAAGACTTCTGATGTTGATGTTTTTATAATTATTAATGATACTGATGTGAAGAGAATGCCGAGGTTGGAGTTGAAGGAAAGGTTAAGGGGAATTATTTACCAGTATGTTGCTGAAGCTTCTGCGCTTGCTGGTGTTAAGAATAAACTTGAACCGCAAATTTATCTTTTGACTGATTTTTGGGAAAGTGTAAAGGATGCGCATCCTGTTATTTTTACTTTTATTAGAGATGGAATTCCTCTTTATGATAGGGGAACATTCATGCCATGGAAAGCTTTGTTGAAAATGGGTAAGTTAAAACCGTCGCCAGAGGCGATTGAGATGTTTATGTCAATGGGGGATAAGACTGTTACTCGAGCAAAAGCAGGTTTATTAGATATTGTGATTCATGATCTTTATTGGGGGGTTTTAACTCCAAGCCAGGCAGTTTTAATGCTTTATGGTTTGCCCCCACCAACACATAAGACTGCTGCCAATGAAATGAAAAAGATTTTTGTTGATAAAGAAAAAATGTTAGAATTAAAGTATGTTAAAATTCTTGAAAAAATTGTTGGAATTTACAAGGATTATGAGCATGAGAAAATAAAGGACATTAAAGGTGCTGAAGTTGATAAGCTGATTAAAGATACAGAAGATTATTTGAAGAGGTTGAAAGAATTGAGAGAGCAAATTGAGAAGCGAACTTCTGAGAAAACAATTGAACAAATTTATGCGGACACTTTTAGTGTTTTGAAAGGAATGCTTGGAAATAAAACGCAAAAAGCAATGGTTGAAAGTTTTGAGAAAGATTTGGTTAAGAAGGGCAAGATGCCACCGCACAATTTGAGGATTTTGAAGAATATTATTTCTGCACGAGTAGATTTTAAAAAAGGAAAGTTGAACGTCCATAAAGTTGATGATGCTCGAAAACAAGCTTCGATTTTGATGAATGATTTGATTGAATATAATCAGAGATGTGATTTGGCTAATGGGAAGAAAAAATAATTATTAGCAACTTTTAAAAACTAAATTTCTTGATAATAATTATAATGAAAGGAAAAGTTATTCAATTTAGGCGTGGAAGACATGTGATTCATGAACGGCACTTTTTGATAGAAGTTGGTACGAAAAATAGGGAAGAAGCTGAGAAGTTTGTGGGAAAAGAAGTTGAATGGAAGTCGCCTGCTGGAAAAGTGATTAAGGGAAAAATTGCAGCGCCTCATGGAAACAATGGATTGGTTCGAGCTATTTTTGAAAAAGGTTTGCCTGGGCAAGCTGTTACAACAGAGGTTGAAATAAAATAAAATGCCACCATTAAGAAAAGCTACAGCGTATTCAAAGAAGAAAGTTACCCCATATACTAGGGTTAGCAAGAAAAAGGGAAAGTCTTACATTAAAACTGTTCCGCAGCAGAAAATTGTTAAGTTTGCAATGGGGAAACATAAATCTTTTGCTAATGGGAGATTGCTTCATACTTTGACAATGATTTCTACAGAAAATGTTCAAGTTCGGCATAATGCTCTTGAGGCTTGTAGGCAGTTTGTTAATAAGAAACTTGAGACAGAACTTAAGGGGCAATATTATTTTAGAATAATTCCTTATTCACATCATGTTCAAAGAGAGAATAGAATGCTTACTGGTGCAGGAGCAGATAGAATGCAGACAGGAATGCAATTATCTTTTGGGAAGGCTATGGGAAAATCAGCTATTGTAAAGAAAAATACTCCTCTGTTTTTCGTCGCTGTTCAGAATCCAAAGGCAGCTGCTTTTGCTAGGAAATTGTATAAGCAGATTAAGTCTAAGCTTCCTGGAAAAACTAGAGTTCTTTACGAGATTAAGAAGAAAGCATAATGTTTAATTCTTTAGTGGTAACATTTAGAAAAGTTTATAAAGTAGAAATGTGAGAGAATAATATGACAAATGAAGAAGAAAAACCAGATATGAAGAGATATGATTATCTTGGATTAGTTGCACAATTAAACGAAGCAGATCAAATTTATACTTTGGCAGCTATGGATAATTATGTAGATGGTTTGCAAGAAAAAGATTTAAGAGAAAATAGTAAAGCTCAATTGAGGTCATCAAAACAAGGATCTGGATTAGAACATGCCATTGAAGCATCTTCTGAAAAATATGTAACTAATCGTAATAAAACTACTTTAAAAGATTTTTGTGATATTTATTCTGTAGATGAGTTTACAAGAAAATCACTTGAGAGTTATTCTAAAAGAACAATTGGAGATATAGAGAAAGAATATAGTTCTTTAACAGAAATAGTTAAAAGTAAGACAGGTAATTTTACTAAAGAACAAAAAGAAGATGCTAAAAAGAAACTTGAAGAGTATAATCCAGTTATGGCTAAGATAAAATTTGTTGAAGATGAAAGATTTACAAATTTGAAAATTGACGCCATTAAAAGAACAAAGCAAAATATGGAAGAGGAAGAAAAAGAGAAACAATTGGCAAACGCTGCTTAATTATTTTATAGAAAAATTACTTGACATATTCATTTACTAACTTAGCCATTGTTTTCATGAAGTCTTCTGTTCTGTCTTGCCACATATCTATTTCAACACCTTTTAAATCATTGATGTCGCCGTGGGAAATCTTTTTGTGGAGCATGAGTAAATCGCGGTACCATAAAGTATATTTCATTTTTAGTTTTCCTGCGTTGACAAAAGTTTCTTTTAGGTCAATTGAGATATGTTCTGGAGAAGCGGGCGGGACATTTGCAGCAATGAGAGCTGCGTGAGCAGAATCAACCATTGCCCAATACAAGCCTTCGATTGAATTTAGTTCAGCTGCTTTGCTTCTTAGAATGTGTTGAGGGGCTCTTTGCAAACAATTGTAAATTGCTTCTGGTGTTGATTTTATTTTTCCTTTTACTAATAAGTATTTTAGAGGTTCGAAAAATCCTGCGAGGTCAATCATTGCTTCACCGTGGCGGATGACATTTATTACAACAGGGTCTCCGCGCATTAAATCTTCCCACCATGTACTTAATTTTATCGTATTAATGTGTAAATGTTTTTGGTAAGGATTTGCTCGAAGTAGTTTGTCAAGTTCTTCCCGGTACCATGCGATTAATTCCTGGTCCCATTTTATTGAAACATCGTCAAGAATTATAATTATATCAATGTCAGAGCCGGCTGTTGAGGTTTGCTTGACTGAAGATCCGAAAAGAACAACAGATTTAATCATCTTGTTGTATTTTTTATAGAGCTTTGTGGCAAAATCCATCGCTATCTCTGATTCATTTTTTAACTGTAGGCTTGGGACACTTTTTCCCTCTGGAATTCTCTTTTGAGATTTCTTCTTTGGCTTGCTTGGAGATTTAGATTTTTTCTTCACCATCTTTTATGTTTGTAGTAAGTTTGAAGAGTTTTTAAAAGTTTTGAAGAAAAGGATAACTCCTCGCTTCGCTCGGAAATCTATTATGTTAATATCTAGATTCGCGAGGATGAACAGATATTGTAAACAAGATTATATCCCAGCATGAATTCTTGGAATAAGGTATTTTAATCTTAGGGGCGGAAAATTTTGTTTTAAGTTAAATATTTAAAACTAGTTCTGTTTAAAAAATTGAGATGGTGAAAAAAACAGTTTGTATTATTACTGGACCTTGTGGTGTCGGAAAATCTACAATATCTAAGTTATTGGCGAAACATATCAAAAAAAGTGCCTATATAGGTGTAGATATTTTACGGGAGGAGATGATTAAAAACGGAAAAGTTAGTCCATTTTCTTACAAAGGGGAATCAAAAAGACAAGTAGATCTTGGGACAAAAAATTCTTCTGATTTAGCGAACAATTTTCTTAGAGCAGGATTTAATGTTTTTATTGATGATGTTCTTGAAAGGAAACAACAAGTAAAAGATTATATTAAGTATCTTAGTTCTTCCAAAATCCATATATTTCTTCTGTTACCAAATAAAACGATTATTAAAAAAAGAGATTCTCAAAGGAAGAAGAAGGATAGGATGGGTAAAAGAGCATTAGAACTTCACGATATATTTACAAAAAGAATTCCTGAAGAAAATTGGCATGTTCTAGACACAAGTAATCAGACAATAAAAGAAACTGAAAAAGAAATCTTAAATATTTTAGAGATAAAATGAAAAAAGTAAATTATCACATTCATACCACCGGCTCTGATGGAAAATTAAGACCTGAAGATTGGATAAAACTTGCAATAAAAAAGAAATTTGATATTTTAGGAATTACAGACCATTATACTATCCCAAAAGGTTTTAGAAAACCAAATAATGAAATGTACTCTTATTATTCTGAAAAACATTACAAAAAATTAATTGAATTAAGAAATAAATATAAGGATAAAATTAAAATTTTTGTTAATGTTGAATTTGATTGGTTTGAGGAGTATAAAGATTGGTTAAAGAAAGAAGCAACAAGAAGAAGATATGATTTAAGATATATTTCAGTCCATTATATAAAAACAAAGAAAGAATATATACCATTAGATTGGACAGAAGAAGGTTTTCAAGACATGATCAAAAGTTTTGGAACAGTAAAAAAACTTGTTAAGTGGTATTATTCATCATTAAGAAAAGCCATTAATCTCGGATGTTTTGATGTTGTGGCTCATTTAGATATAGTCAAAATTTGGAATAAAAATAAAAAGTATTTCTCTGGAAAGGAAAATTGGTATAAATTGGAAATCCAAAAAACATTAAAATTAATTAAAAAGAAAAATATGAAGCTTGATTTAAATATATCAGGTTTTAGAAAACCTTGTGCTGAACAATATCCTAGCAAGGATATTTTAGAAGAAGCTAAAAAAATGAAAATTCCTCTTTTGGTTGGAACCGATGCTCACAAAGCAGAGGAATTAGAAGCAGGACTAAATCTAATTAAATGAAAAATTTGGGTGAAACCAAGTAACATATAATTATTATGAATAAACCTAATTGAAATTTTAAGACACTTAGAGATGGTGAAGTTATAATCATTTAACATTCATTCCATCGGCTTACCGCTCATTCTAGAACCTTGTGCTCCTGGCATTTGTCCTCCGAGTTCTACTGGTAATTGCATGAAGCCTGCTCCAAATGTTTCATAATTCATTTGAGGAAGCCATTGTCCTGATAAACCTCCCATATATCCTTGTTGTAATCCTTGTGCCTGATTCCAGTAAGGTGCCATGTCCATTGAATAAATAGGAGAACCAAATGCTTCCAGAGTTTCTTTGAATGGTGGTGTTTTGAAATGCTGCCACCAGTTTCCGGCTTCGATAATTTTCTTTGCATCAAATCCTTCTTTTCCTATTTTTTCGAGAATTTCTTTTATTGGAACATTTCCCATACCCATTGGAAGTTCTGTGTGCTCGAATCCGAAGTTGTCTGATAGGTGGATGTGTTTTACAAGAGGAGCAACTGCTTCTGTTTCTTTTACAATGTCTTTATCTTCATAGCCGTATTTTCTGAGCATGTTAATATGCCCAACATCCCAGGTTACTCCAAGAATCTTATCTGCTGCTTGCTGCGCTTGCTTTTTTGACATTCCTAAACCTCTTTGGTCTTTAGGTAGATTATAACTATCGGGTTTTGTTGCTCTTGTAACAAATTCTTCTCTTGCTTTCTCAACAATTTCCTTGAGTTCTTCTCCTGTGCTGAATCCTCCACCTGCAGGAGGATTTTCAATACTGATTATTGGTGAATTGTTCCCGAATTTTTTATAAGAATCAAATGCAATATTTGCGAATGTTTGAATGGTTTTTCCTTTGGCAAATGAGTCAATTTCTGTGAACATTTCTGGGAGGGTAATATCCTTCAAAGTTCCAATTCCTTCATCAATAACTTCTCTTTTTAGTATTGCTTTATCATGCGTGCTTTTTGACTTATTTATTTCTTCTACTTTTTGTGCTATTCGTTCTCCTAGTTCTTTTATTGTTTCTTTATCCTGATCTGTTGCTGCGTATTCATATGCTGATTCATAAACTCCCTTAAATTCTCTGTATGCATTATTGAGGAATGTGTCTGCCATGGTGAATGCGTGCTTCGCTCTTTTTTCTTTTTCATTGATTTCTCTTCCTTGTGCTTCTTCTAATTCAGCTATGACTGCTGTTTTTTCATATGTATCGATTAATTCACCTGCTCGTTCATTTTCATATGAGAGGTGACTAAGATTTTGAAGCCAAGAATCTTCATTTACTTTGTTAAGTTCTTTTTGAATTATATCCTGCTCTGTTTCAGTTTTTTTTCTCTCTTCTCCGGGGAAATGTTTTTCTTCTTTTATTGGGATTCTGTTAATCCCGCCTGTTTCCTTATTGATGATGAGCATTTCCTCTGCTTTTTTTCCTTTTTCTCCTATTTTTCCAGGAAGCATTACAGAAGAATGGAAAGTTACTGGGATGTTTCCGTCGGGATTTATTTCATGGCTTTTTTCAACTGCTGAGAACATCTGACGCTCTGCTGCTTTTCTGTTTGTTTCTGTGAATCCTTCTTTCTGAGTGAGTCCTGATGCTTCTACAATTGGACCGTGAACAGAGATATCGACTCCTGTTAATTTAGAAAGTCTATTGAGTTCCTTTAAGTGTTGTTTTGGAATTGATTCAAATACTTCTGGAGTTACTGCAGATATTTCCATGTGCTTAACTCCTGATGCAAGTTTTGCAGATGTATCCTGTAAGACATTTGCTGTTCGCGGGTCTGTTGTTAAACCAAAGCCGCCCGCATTTACCTTGTAGCCTGTGAAAACATCACCATAAGTAGGTTTTAGAGAAGAGTATCCTCCCTGATAAATGCTACTTAAAGTATAACCACCTATTTTTGCCATCTTTGATTAAATAAAGTTTCCTTTATTTATTAATTTATCTACAAGTTAACTTTCCTGTATTTTTTCTGCTCTGGTTCAAAAGGCATCCGTCTTTCTTGTTCAAGAGTTTCTGTTGTGAATCTTGGTTCATTGTTCTCTTGAATTTCAATCCGAGGCTCTGTTCCGCGCATTAAAACTTCCTGATTTCTTCCAGTTAATCTTGTTGATTCTAATACAGGAGCACCAATACTTTCATATTTTTTTTCAGATGTTTTTGTCCTTCTGAAATCATTGTATCGTGGTTCATTCTCTGAAATTGGTGAAGTAGTGTAATCAATTCTTGTTTGGTCCTCTTTATTTTCTTGTTGGGAATTAGGGAGGTTTAATTCTAATGCTTTTTGTGTTTGGACTCTTTCAAGAACTGGTGCACGAGAATTTGTTTCAATTTGAGTAAAGGATTGTTCAAATCCAGATTCTTCAATTTTATCTGCTTCTTTAATATTTTTTTCTAAAGGAGAACCACCAGCGGGTTCTTCCCAGTTCCTGCGACCTAACAGGAAGTTGATTTCAGATTTTTTTTCGACTATCTTTTTCTTTTTTTTAATCTCTTTGATTTTCTTTTGTTTTGTTTTAGAAATCCCTTTCTTTTTCTTTGGCATTATTAAGTGAAACTTTCCATTCCATGAGCATCCTTGTAAATATCAAATAAATTAAAAGCAGTATCTTTTGATTTGCTTGCTGCAAAAGGTCTGATGTTTTCTTTTTCAATAAAATTATCTACTTTGATGATAGAATCTTTTTTATCTTTTCCTTTTTTTGTTTCTTTTTTATCATATTTTCCAATTAATGCAAAAAATGGGTTTGATTCATCTTGGGATTTCTCTTTCTTTTTTTTGGCCTCGGGTTTTTCTTCCTCTTCTAAAAAGAAATCAATTTCGTCTTGCAATTGCTTTAAACTTTCATCAGTTGCTCCTTCAATCAAAGTTAAGACATCGCCAACATCTGAATTTGCTAATTCTTTTTCTAATTTTTCTAACTCTTCTTCGTTTAATGCATATCCTCTAAAGGTTATGTTGGCTTTTCCTCCAAAAGCATAATGCGCTTGCTGACCTGCCTTCTGAGGTATTCCTCTGAATGTGAAATCAATTAAAACACAGCTGTAGTATTTTCTTTTTAATGATTTTTGAATTCCTGCTTCTGAAAATTCTTTTGGCAAATTTCCTGCTATTGCTTCATCCTTAACGTCTATTTCATGTTTGCCCAACAAAGTTAATTCAAGAAGAATTGTATTGAATACTTTTACTAATGCTGGTTCTCTTGCATTTTCTTTTGATTCGAGTTGCTGTGCTGCTTTTAGATATGGCTTTGCCCATCGTGAATAAAGTTTCAAGCTATTGACCTGACTTCTTAGATAATTTCTTTCAATTTCATATCTTTTTCTTAGTTCTTTTTCAGATTGGTCTAGCCATGCATTGAATTCCATTACTCTTGGTTTTAGGATTCTTCTCACTCTGTCGTTTAAGTCTAATTTGTCAACATCTTTTGCCTCTTTTGCTACGAGAAATGCATCAATGAGGGTTTGGAAACCTGCTTGGCCAAGTGCCATTGCTTTAATACTTGAGTTTTGTTTGGCTATATCTACTTTGTCCATCCAGAGTTGTTTTAATGCGAGTGTTGCAGCATCTTTTTTACTTTCATCTTTTGATTTTAATCCCTCGTAATGATCTAATCTTATTCTGAATTCCTTTAAATCATAGATAATATTTAGGACGCTTCTTAAAACAGTGTTGACATCTCCGAGTATTTTTGTTGCTTGTTGCTGCATTATTGTTGCTCTCTGTCCAAGTTCTGCAAAGTGTCCTGAACCAGGAGTAGATGAAAAGTTGTCTATGATCTTTTCTGGGCTTAACCCGTAGTCTGTCATTAAATCAACAATGAAAAAGTAAACTGGCTCAAGCGTTTCTGTTGAGGAATCATATTCAAGAACATGTTCTGTTTCTGGTTCTCCTTTTTTCTTATAGTATGGTGAAACATCTTGGATTATTTCAAATACTGATTTTATTTTTGTTTCTTCCTCTTCTGTTTTTGCCATTAAGATTTTAAAGATAAGGAGTTTAAAAAATGTTTCTAATTTTGAGGCTTAAAAATTCTTATTGCTTCATCTAGTGACTGAAGATTTATTGGTTTTGGTCTATAAATTCCATTTTCTTTAATATAAACGCTAGAGAAATCTAATCCTTTACCAACTTCCTTAAATTTATGGCCATCAAGACAATATTTATTATTTAATGTGAATCCTTCTTTTGGTTCATAAGATCTCCAATGTTCATTAACAAAGATATCTGCAAAAATATGCCCCTGAATCCCTTTAATACTTGTATCCTCTAACCATTTTTCATCGAATGTCTCTACATATTTTGTTGGAATTCCCAATTCTCTTGCTAAAACTATAAATGCTAATGCTACGTCAGTACATCCAGTTACATAACCTGATTCTAGAATCTCCGAGGCAGTTCTTTTTCTAAAAATATTATCTTTATCAGAATCATCACATTTCAAATTTGCAACATATCCACTTACTGCTCCCCATGGAGTTCTAGTAGATTGTTTTAATTCTCCAGCGATTTCTCTAACAAGATCATCTTTCTTGGTAAATTCTCCTTCTTCTAGGAAATTCAAATCTTCAATCATGATATTTGGGTATATTTACTATATTTAAGGCTTTCCAATTGAATAACTAAATTTAAAAAGAAAAAAATAAAATAATTTTATGGTAAGTATGTTGGAGTTGTATATTTTATCTTTAAAGAATGTATTAAGACCTGGAACTAAATATTTTATAGGAAAATGTGATAGACAGATAGAACCTGTTGAAGGTGGAGGGGTTCCTCTGATTTTTGATGATCAAGAGAGAGCTTTTGAAGAATGCCGTAAATATTCTACCGAACATCCTGAACTAGATGTTGGAGTTTATGAGATAAGAATTTGTAGGGTGATTAATTCAGAATAACTAAATTTAAAAATGAGAGATGCTTTTGTTTAATATGGTTTTGTTTAAATCAAAGAGAAAAGATAGAGTGTTGGATTTGACTGAGAAATATCGGAAACAGTTGGATGCGGCGACACAACGGGCATCTAGTGGTGAAGCGAGTTCTTCGCAAACAGGTGATTCTTCTGAATTTAATTTTCTTGGTAGCATGGCTTCTGGTGCTCAACCTGCTGGAGAGGCTGAAGAACCTATTTCTGTGAATGTTGAAGAAAGGAAAAGGAAATTGACCAAGAGACTTGTTGATATGACTAACCAGATAGAAGGTTTATCAAATCAGATTTATCATTTGCAGCAGAGAGTTGAAGTTCTTGAGAGGAAATCTGGAATTGGGGTTGAATGAATTTATCTCTTTTAAGTGATAACAATCGGAAGTTTTATAAATCATTTTTCTTGTAGAAAACCATGAAAATAATTCATATGTCAGATATACATGGAGATTTAGAGACTTTTGACGTTGCATTAGAGTATGTTTTAGCAAGCGATGCAGAAGTTTTAGCAATAACAGGAGACCTTTCAGGAAAAGTTTTTTCTCATGAAGAAGAAAAGCCGTTTGTAGAGACGACTCAGAAACTTCAGTCTATAGCTCAACAATTTATTGCTACAACTAAAGGGAATGTTAGAACCTTCCATGATGCAGCGGAATTTTTAGTGTCGGCGAGGGTAGAGGCACCTGTAGAAATAAAACAATGTGCAAGAGATTATCTTAATTTTGAAAACATAGCAAGAGAAAGAATGTTGCAAACCTATACAGGATTTAAAACAAGATTTGATGATTTAGGAAAAAAGGTTTTATTAGTTCCTGGAAACTGGGATGGAAAATGTATAGATGATGTATTAGCTCATGAGAATATTCATAGTAAATATTTTGAAGAAGTTGAAGGAGTTAGATTTATTGGTTATGGTGGAGCTTATGAACCTCCAAAAGTATTGCCGCCTTATTTAACAGTAAAGTTTGACAGAGATGATGCTTATTCTCATTTGATCAAGTATGAAGCTGAAATAGCATTAATGCACACAATGCCAAGAGGTTTTGGAGATAATGCAACACATCCTGGAGAATATAGCTTACTTGCTTATATGTATAGAAATCAACCAGATTTAATTTTGGTAGGACACACGCATACACCATTTATAATCAAAGATGAAAAAAGCGGAGTAATGGTTGTAAATCCAGGGAATTTAGGAAAATATAATGATGAATCCTTTGGAACTTTTTTAGAAATTGAAACTGATGAATATTCTGTTAGGCCAAAGGCCCTTCATCAAGTTATGGGTAGTTCTATTATAACTGAAGAATTAAGTGAAAACGTGCCAGCGCGATAAGATTTATTAATCCTGCTTTCTATATTTTTAAAAAGAAGTGATCAGTCGTCTTCGTTGTTGGAATTTTCTTCGTCAGATTCACTTTCTTCAGGGTCTGATGTTGTAACATGGCCGACAGGTATGCTTCCATTTACCATAAATATCAGATGAATTAAATGTATATAAATTGTTCGAATGAGGAAAAAAGTTAAAAAAATAGAAGAAGAAAGGAAAATAGATTTCAAATATAATCTTAAAGAGTATTGGGAAATTTTGAAGCGGCATAAAATAAAGTTTTTTTTGCTTTTGTTTATCACATTAATTGTTGAGGCATTGTTTTTGGTAGATAAATTTTTATTTAAAATTATTATTGATGATGGAACAGAATTTGTTGCTGGAAATTTGGAGAAACCTATTTTTGTTCAAACATTGATTGTTATTGCAGGAATTTTTCTTGGGGTTTCGTTAATAAAAGTTATTGGGAAATGGTTGAATGTTCTTGTTTTAGCTGCCTTGAATACTAATCTTGTTTTGGAATTAAAAAGAAAATATTTTGACCACATACTTAGCTTGTCACATAATTTTCATAGCACTCATAAAACTGGTTCGTTGATTTCACGGTTGATTCGTGGTTCTGGAGCAATAGAAAACCTGACTGATATTGCTGCGTTTAATTTTGCTCCGTTGATTTTTCAGTTGGTAATTGTGGGGGGTGCTTTGCTTTATTTTAATGTAACGTCGGCACTAGTTATTTTAATTGTTTCAATTACTTTTGTGGGTTATAGTTATTTGATTCAACAATTGCAACAAAAGCATCGGTTGAAGTTGAATGAAGTTGAGGATAGAGAGAAGGGATTTGTTAGTGATATTTTTATGAATGTTGATTCGATTAAATATTTTGGAAAAGAGAATTTGATTAAAAGAAGATTTGGGGTTTTTGCTCGAAGGTCGCGGCTTTTTTCGCTTAAATATTGGAATTATTTCAAATGGTTTGATTCTGGACAAGTATTGATTCTTGCTCTTGGAACTTTTTTCATGGTTTATTTTCCATTGATGGAATTTCTTGATGGAGGAATGACTATTGGAACTTTGGTTTTCATTTACACGGCTTATGGAAATGTTGTTGGTCCGATGTTTGGTTTTGTTTGGGGAATGAGGGGGTTCTATAGAGCAATGGCTGATTTGCAGGATTTGTTTAGTTATGGAAAAATCAAGAATGATGTTAAAGATAGAAAGGGTGCTAAGAATTTGAAAATTGAAAGAGGGAAGATTGAGTTTTCAAATATTGGATTTAATTATGGAAGGAGGAGAATTTTTAGAAACTTCAACCTTGCGATAAAACCTCATGAAAGAATTGCACTTGTTGGGCATTCTGGTTGTGGGAAAACGACTTTGATTAAATTGCTTTATCGATTGTATGATGTTAAATCAGGGGCTATTTTAATTGATGGAACAGATATTGAAGAATTTAAACAAGAATCTTTGAGAAATGAATTGGGAATTGTGCCGCAGGAGACTGTGTTATTTGATGATACGCTTTATAGGAATATTGCTTTTTCAAATCCAAAGGCTTCGCGAAAAGAAGTTATGCGGGCGATTAGGTTTGCGCAATTACATAAAATAATTAAGAGTTTTCCTCTAAAAGAAAATACTATTGTTGGGGAGAGAGGAGTTCGATTGTCTGGGGGAGAGAAGCAAAGGGTTTCGATTGCGCGGGCGATTTTGGCGAATAAGAAAATTTTGATTTTGGATGAAGCTACTTCTGCCTTGGACTCTGAGACAGAACATGAGATTCAGAAGAGTTTGGCAAAATTGTTAAAGGGTAGAACTTCCATAATTATAGCGCATAGACTCTCGACAATTATGGGAGCTGATAGGATTATTGTTATGAAAAAAGGAAAGATTATTCAACAAGGGAAGCATCGAAGTTTGATTAGGAAGCCAGGGGAATATAAGAGACTTTGGAATCTTCAAAAAGGAGGCTATATTAGGTAATGAAAGACTTGGGAAAAAAAGCTCGGGCATATGCTTTGAAAAATGCTGTGGCACATGGCGGGAAAGCTATGCAAGGAAATGTTATTGCTGGTTTGTTTAACGAAGGTTTGAAGAAAAATGAAGTTGGAAAATATGTTAAAGATATTTCTAAAATTGTTTCTGAGGTGAATAAATTATCTTTAGATGAGCAGAAGAAAGAACTTGAGGGAGATAAAGAAATTATAAGCGAGAGAAAAGTTCGTGAAGGTTTGCCTGAATTGCCTGGTGCTAAAAAAGGAAAGGTTATAATGAGATTTGCTCCAAGTGCTTCTGGAGGATTTCATATTGGACATGCTTTGACTTCAAGTATTTCTTTTGATTATGTTATGAAGTATGGTGGAATTTTTTATGTAAGAATTGAAGATACAAATCCAGAGAATATTTACAAGCCTGCTTATGATATGATTAAGAAAGAGAGCAAGTGGCTTTTTGATGGAAAGGCAAAGGTTGTGATTCAATCTGACAGAATGGAATTGTATTACAAATATGTTGAGAAATTGATTAGGAAAAATGCTGTTTATGTTTGTACTTGTGAATCTGAAACTTTCAAATATTTTGTTTCTGAAAAAAAGAATTGTCCTTGTCGGAAATTAGATGCTAAGGAGAATATGGAAAGATGGAAAAAGATGTTAAGTAAATCTAAAGATGCGTTTAAAGGGGGGGAAGCTGTTTTGAGATTTAAATCAAACATGAAAGATAAGAATCCTGCGATGAGGGATTTTCCTTTGGCAAGAATTAATTTGACAGAACATCCTAGACAGAAAAAGAAATATCGTGTTTGGCCGTTGATGAATTTGGCTGTGACTGTTGATGATATTGAAATGAAGATGACGCATATTATTCGAGCGAAGGAACATCGAGATAATGAGAAAAGACAGAGGATGATTTACAAAGCGTTGGGCAAGGAGAAACAATTTCCCTGGACTGGTTTTTTAGGAAGATGGAAGTTTACTGACATGGAATTGTCTTCTACAAAGTTTACCCAGGGAATTAGGGAAGGAAAGTATTCTGGATGGGATGATCCACAGTTACCTACAATTGCTTCTTTGAAAAAGCAGGGCTATAAGCCAGAAACTTTTTGGAAATTTGCAGAGCACATTGGTTTTTCAGAGAATGATAAAGTTATTGACAAAAAAGAATTCTTTAGATTGTTGGATAGTTTTAGATAAGTTACGTCGGCATAGAAATGTTTTTAAATTAGAATATACTTTATAGAATATTAAAGGAGGTTAATATGATTAATAATAAAAAGGGTTTGTCAGCGATTGTAACTACTCTTTTAGTGATACTTTTGGTTTTAGTTGCTGTTGGTATTGTTTGGGGAGTTGTAAGCAATATTTTTCAGGGTGGAGAAGAAACTGCTGAATTGAGTGAAATGTGTTTATACACAGATGTTCGAGTAACTGCTGCAACATGTACACCCGCACCTGCAGGCATATGTTCTATTAGTCTAGATAGAACTGGTATAACTGATGATGCGCTGGGTGGAGCAAAACTAGTTTTTGAAAATTCAACTGGGACTAGATCTTCAGTAGTAGATTTTCCAGGAGATATAGAAAAATTAGTTGGTAGCACTAATTTGACTCTAAATAGTGGGATTGCAAATGCAACTAAAGTGGAGGTTACACCTTACTTTATAGATGCTTCTGGAAACGACGACATTTGTCCAGGAAGTCCAACAAAATTTAGTTTTTAATTTTATTTTTTATAACGACGTAAACTTCGTCGTTTTTTCTTACTTTTTTTAATTTTATTCCGATTTCATCGCCTTTGTTTGCTTTTTGAACTTCTTTGTTTTTTATTTCAATATGCTGGATTTTTGATTTTTTTATTCCAGTTGTTTTACCAATTATGATAATTTCGTCACCGACTTTTACTTGTGAAGAAACTTTTATTGTTGCTACGCCGAGTTTTGAAAAATAGTGGAGGACTTTTCCTATGAAATGTTTTTTCTCTGTTGCTTCACTATTTTCTGTATTTGTGAAATCGTCGCTTGTTGGAATCTTGTTGTAGAATCCTGATGAGAATTTTCTGTTGTAAACTTTTTTTAATTCTTCGATGGAATCTTTTAATTCTTGGGGAGATAAAGTTTTATCAAGAGCTTTTCTATAAATTTTCACGACTGTATCAACATAACGTGCATCCCTGTTTCTGCCTTCGATTTTGAAACTTACTATTCCTGTTTGTTTCATTTTTTCTATGAATGGTAAAGTGCAAAGGTCTTTTGCTGAGAAAACTTTATTGTTGTTTACTTTTAGTTCATTGCCTTCTTCATCTTTTACTTGGTAAGTTCTTCGACAGGGGTGTAAACATTCTCCACGGTTGGCTGATTTATTAAATAAGAATTGTGATGTGAAACATCTCCCTGAAACAGAGACGCACATTGCTCCGTGGCAAAAGCATTCAGGATCAATTATTTTTGAGATTTCTTTAATTTGTTTTAAGTTTAATTCACGTGCAAGGACTGCTCTTTTTGCTCCGAGATTTTTGTAGAATTTTGCTGCTTCAATGTTTGAAACAGATGCTTGAGTTGAAACAAAGAAAGGGATTTTGTATTTGTTGCATAATTTGATTACTGCTAAATCCCAACAGATGATTGCATCAACTTTTCCCCTGACTTTTTTGATTACTTTTTCTAATTGTTTTATTTCTTGGTTGTAAATTATTGTGTTTAAAGTCAAGTATCTTTGGACGTTTTTTGGTTTGCATATTTTTTCTATTTTATCTAAGTCTTTGATTGTGAAGTTTCTTGCTGTTGCTCGCATTGAAAATTCTTTTAAGCCGAAATAAACTGCGTCTGCTCCTGCGTTTACAGCTGCGACTAGCATTGGAAAATTTCCTGCTGGAGCGAGTAGTTCGTATTTATTTTTCATGGTTTTTGGATATTGATATTAGTATATAAATTGCTCGCTTCGCTCGATTGATAGAATAGATAATTTAGATTCGCAGGGTTTTCAGTTATCAGTTACGTTGATTTGCGAACTTGGGTGAGTAATTAATCAAGGTATTTTTCTGGATTACAGAAATATTCTAGAAGTAAATTAGCATAAATAACTAAGTCCATTGTTTTAACTTCTTGGGGTTCTACCCATGTAAATTCAGAATGTTTTTTTGGATCTAGAGTAATATCTTTTTGTGGTGCTTCAAGAAGATAAATTTTGCAATGGCTATCATAATTTTTATCTGTTATTCTTAATTCTGGAAGTTCTTTTATTATTTTGCAATCTAACTCTGTTTCTTGTTTTGTTTCTCTTAAAATTGTTTCTTCAGGAGTTTTACTTTCTTCAATTTCTCCTCCAGAACATTCCCATTTTCCTATGTTTTCTGGAAAATATGCATCTTCTGCTTTTTTGAGTAAAAGATATTTTCCATTGTGCCTTATGAGTGCTTTTGCAATTTTTATTTCTGTTACCATAGTTTAGAGGGGTAATTAAGATATATAAATTTTTAAAATTTGTATAGCAACTCTTTTAAGATTATGTTTCTTATTATAACTATGGGAGTTATCGTAAAAAAAGGTGATAAAAAGATTACCTTGGAGGAAATAAAACGAAATATCAAATATTTTTCGTGGGCATGTGCTTTGTTTGCTTTGATGATTTGGATTTTTTTTATATGGATGTTTTTTAATACCCAAAATTATTCATTATTTTTTATCTATTTTTTAATAGCTATTTTTATTGTTATTTTTGTTCAACGAATGATTTTTTGTTATGTAATTAAAAAAGCAAGAAAAAAACATAAAAAATTTCTGAAAGATTTGTTGATTTTTAAAGTAAATAGGAAAAGGTTTTTCACAATTTCTGGATTAACTCTTTTTTCAAGTGTGATTTTTTTTATTGCGTTAATGATGTTGGTGGTCCCAAATATTGAAATTGTGCAGGCAGAGCAAATAGTTTTTTGGGCTCATCGTGGAAATTCTGTTGATTTTATTGAGAATACAATTCCTGCTTTTGAAGATGCTGTGGAACAGGAAAAATACAAATTTATAGAATTTGATGTTCAATATACTAAGGATAAAAAAATAATTGTTTTCCATGATGCAAATTTATTTAGATTACAAAAGAAACTTTATTCTATTGAAAAATTAACATATGAAGAGTTGCTTAATGTTAGTGATTATTATGTACCTCTTTATTCTGAAGTTATGGATATAATTGCTACAAAAAAACCAGTTAGTCTTGAAATAAAATCTCAGGGGAATTTCTCAGATGATAAAATTCTTGTGGATTTTCTTGTTGAAGATTGCAAAAAAAGAGGAGTTTTTAATACAACCTTATTCATTTCTATTTCTTCAGATATTATTGAATATATTTCTGAAAAATATCCTGATGCTGAAACAGGGAAAGTTTACTATGTTGTTTCTAGTAGTTTTTTGAATTTTGATGTTTTTACCTCCCAAATTTATGAAGAAGCAGAAAGGATTGGTGCAGATTACATTATGCTTCATGCAAGTAATTTGAAGAACTATAATTCCTTGAGAAATATTAAAGCTAAGGACCAGACAATAGTTTTTTGGTATTTGACTAATGATCAGATATATGTTGTTAATCCCAAGGAAGAAAGTTGGTTAACAGGTCGGATAATAAAGAAATTTAAATCTCCTTGCTTTTGGTGGTGTGATTAGTTTGTATTGTTTTGTATAATTTTAATTAAAAGTTTGAGTATAAACTTTTAAAAAATTGTATACATGATAGTTAAGTTTAAAAATTCTTTACAAAGAAGAAAGTATTTTTTTAACACTCTCTGTTATAGGATACTTTTCTAATTCCTCTTTTTCAGCCCAAACATGACTATCATGTTCAGTTAGCTTAACTTCTCCGTCATCTTCTACAACTACTATGAAATTAAATTGTCTTGTTTTTTTTCCACTTTTAGATTCGTAATCAAAGTGTCCTAAGTAATCTATAATTTCTTTTATTTTTAATCCTGTTTCTTCTAAAACCTCCCTAATTAATGCTTGATCAAGAATCTCTTCTTCTTCAACTTTCCCACTTGCTAATTCAAAAATGCCCCCCATAAAGTCATCTTTTGGTCTTTTTAATAATAAAAATCCACTGCCTTTTTTTATAACTGCTCCAACTACAAATCTGCTTATTTGATCTCCTAAGGCTTTTTCTACCAGTTCGTTATAAAATTTTTCGTCCATTTATTTTTATTAGTTAGTTAAGTTTAAAAATACTATTTTCCTTGCAAAATTATGATAGCTAAGTTAAATTATGGGTATTGTCCCCATCATTGTTAAGAAAGATTTCTTTAGCTGCGCAAATATTTTTATACCTTATTCAACTGAATTAAATTATGGTGACTGTAGTTTAATGGTAGAACGTGTGGTTGTGGTCCGCAAGACGAGGGTTCGATTCCCTTCTTTCACCCTTTTGGAGAAAAGAGAATGAAAAAAAATAGCACCCAAGGGCGTACCCCGAAAAATTCTTTTCAAGAATTTTTACAAAGGGCAAAAATAACTAAAGGATTTAGAGATTATACTGGAGAAGAAGCTCAAAAAAGAGCAGAGATTCGAAAGGCTTTGGTTGAGATTTTTGAGACATATGGGTTTGAGCCAGCTGAGACTCCGATTATTGAGAGTGAGGAATTTGTGAAGGGTGAGAATGCGCAGGATGAATCTGTGAGCGATATTTTTAAATTGCAAGATAAGGGGAAGCGGAAACTTGCGTTGCGTTATGAATTGACTTTTCCGTTGCAAAGAATTATGAAGAATAAGAAACTTCCTTATAGAACTTATAGGATTGGGGAAGTTTTTAGGGACGAGCCTGTTTCAGCAAATCGTGTTAGACAGTTTACTTCTTGTGATGCAGATATTATTGGCGTGCAAAATATTGCAGAAGAAGCAGAGATTTTTTCATTGATTAAAACTATTTTGGATAAGCTCAATATAAAATTTACAATTTATGTAAACAATAGAAAACTGTTGAACGAAATTTTAAATGAACAGAAAATTAAGAATGTGTCTGAGGTTGTGAGAATTTTAGATAAGCTTGATAAAAAACCAGAGAAAGAAGTGAAAGAAGAATTGAAGAAATTTGGGGCAGAGAAAATTGTGGGTATTTTGAAAAAGCCAGAAAACTATTTTAAGAAATATGACTCTTATAAAGAAATTATTGCATTGCAAAAATATTGCAAGTATTATAATGTTAAAATTAAATTTGTTCCTAATTTAGTGCGTGGGTTGAGTTATTATAATGGAACTATTTTTGAAGTGAAGTCAGATATTCGGGAAACGATTATTGGCGGAGGCGCGTTTGTTTTTAATAATGTTCAGTCGATTGGGTTTGGAGTTAGTATAGAAAGATTGTCTGCTGTTTCAAAGATAGAAGTTGAAAAATTAGAAACTTTGATTATTAGTATTGGACAAGATAGAGAAGCGATAAAATTATCTGAAAGACTTCGTGCGAAAGGAAAGAATGTTTTGATTTATTATGGGAAGCCGTCGAAGGCCATGGAATATGCGAACAGCAAAGGAATTGGTGAAGTTATTTTTGTTGGAAAGAAAGAAGTTGCAAGTGGAAAGTTTAAGATTAAGGATATGAAGAGTGGTGGGGAGAGAGTTTTGAGGGTTTGAAGATGGTAAAAGACCATTATTTACCAAGATTAATAATTAGAAATTTTACTGATTCTTCTGGAAGAATTTATCTCTTTAGTAAAAAAGATAAAAAGATTTATGGTCCTTGTGACCACTATAACCAGTTACAAAAAAATGATTTTTATAGCAAAAAAACAATAAGTGAATTAGAGGAAATATTCCCCCATATTAAAATAAATCCAATTTTCCAAGATAAAAACTTAAACTTAGATAAAAATATTGAATTATATCTTGAAAGACCAATTGGAAAAATATTCTCAAACATTATCGAGGAAATTCTTAAAGGAAATTTTCCAAAAGTTTCAGATGAAAATTTTAATTTGATAAAAGAATACTTTATAATCCAGCACTTAAGGACTCCTATGCAAAAAGGAATTTCTATAAAAGTTCATGATAAAACTTTAAAATTACCTTCAAACATAAAAGAGATTATTATGGAACAAGAATATCAGCGAGAAATTGATCCAAAAAATTATGTAAATAAGAATTTTTCTCATTTAAACTCAAAACAAAGAAGAGCAAAAGTTAATGAATTTCGGAAGCTCCTTAAAAAACGCCTTAAGCAAGATCCAAATTTTATCAAAAATATAAGAAACTCTAAAAAAATAGAAGAGATTCTAAACGAAGAAGTAAAAAAGTCCGAAGAAGAGCTTGAAAGAATACGAACACATCCAGACAAACATTCTTCTGAGATTTTAGATTTTAATTTAAGAAATATCTTTTCAAAACGTGTTGATGTTAATTTGAAAGATAGAAATATAAAATTTTTAATAAACAATACAGAAATTCCTTTTACTCTATCTGATACTGGGACAATGATGATCTATTGGAATTATGGAATTAAAAAAGAATTGCATCTTTATTTACCAATTCATTCAAAAATTTTGATAGAATTTTCACAAGATTCAGAAAAAATGAAATTAGTAGATGAAGATTTTGTCAAGGAGATTAATAATCTCAGTGAAGATGATTCTCTTATCAATGTGTATTCATCTGATTTAGAAGCATTAAAATTGTTAACCAAATAAACCATAATCATTTAACTTTAATTTCCATCTTCCAACTATCCCCTTCTCCCCAGATGATTTTGGACTCTTTTCAAAATGTATTTCCTTTTATACATTTTTTTATAAACTATGGATTTATTATAAAAAGATGGTAGATAAAATAGATTGTGTTGAGAGAGGAGATTTAGTCGAGCTTGTTCTTAAGGTAAATGCTCGGAAAATTTTAGAAGCGCAAGAAATTTTTGTTCTAGATAGAAGTGGCGGAACTAATACTCCTGGAAGGCGTTATGTGGGTTATACAGTTGAAGTTACATCCGATTCTATCTCTTTGGCTCAAGGTTGGGACGAGATAAATGATAAAATTCCAGACAGGATTGGAGGAACTCGATTTTATTTTAATGCTATAGAGGTTTATTCTAAGAAAGAATAGATTAAACTAAAAAACTTTAATTTCCATTCTCCAACTATTTTTCTCCCCAAATATTTCCTTGCTCTTTATCTTCAATGATTTTTTGAATAATGGACAATCTAAAACAAAGGTTTCGAATTCTCCGCCTTCTCCTGCTTCGTGGATTTTGTATTTCTCGTTAAGAATTTTTACATCTTCAATAAATTCTTGGTTGATTTCTCTTCCGAGCCAAGATTCATCTAAAGGGTATGCTGCCACCCCAATGATAATTATTTTGAAATTGTTTTTTACGAGTTCATTCAAGTATTCTATTTCATTTTTTTGCCATAATGGATTGAAACATTTTAAATCAAGTTTATCACAAATCTTTTGGATTCTTGTGGCTTGGTAAACACTTCTTAATGCTCCTGTTACGATTGTATCGATTTGAAATTCTTGTTTTGCTTTTTCAATTGCATCTTCTAAATCTTGGAGCTCGATTTCTTTTTCTCCTTTTGTTTTGTGAATCAATAATGGAATGTCTATAACTTCTGCTTGTTTTTCTGTAGCTGTCATAGAAGGAGTGTGGAACATGTAACTATGGGGATTTTCCGACCTTATTGAAATAAGACAAGCTAATTCATATCCTGCTTGCTTTGCTAAATAAGCTGAATAACACGAATCTTTTCCGCCGGAGAATAGGATGGCTGCTTTCATGATTTTTGGTATTGAAATTGATATATAAATTGCTCGCTTCGCTCGAGATATAAGAATTGATAATCTAAATTCGCGTTGATTTCGTATAACACCCTAAATATATAAATTTTATGATAAAGATTTCGTATAATGGGTAGTTATGTACAATATTACTCGGCAGGCATTAAATTTATATAATTCATCAAATATTTTCTACATATGGAACCGTTAAAGATAATCCAAAAGTATTACCAAATAGATTCTAAATCTTATCAATTTTTAGTAGAGCACAGCAAAGCAGTAACTAAAAAAGCTATTGAAATAGCAAAAAAAGTTCCACATCTTAATCCTGATTTGAAATTCATTGAAGAAGCTTCAATGCTACATGATATTGGAATTTTTTTAACCAATGCTCCTGACATTAATTGTTTTGGGAAAAAACCTTACATTTGTCATGGTTATCTAGGAAGAGAAATTCTAGAACAAGAGGGTTTTTCAAAACATGCATTAGTTTGCGAAAGACATGTGGGTGTAGGAATTTCAATTAAGGATATTAAAGAACAAAAATTACCGATTCCAAAAAGAGATATGCTTCCAATTTCAATAGAAGAACAAATAATCTGCTTTGCTGATAAATTCTTTTCTAAAAATAAGGAATTTTTGTTTAAAGAAAAAAGTCTTGATAAGATTAGAACAAGTTTATTAAAATTTGGTAATAATAAAGTGAAAATATTTGATGAATGGATTAAAAAATTTAGATACTAATGCCCGCTTGCGTCATACTGTGCCTACGCTTTGCTTCGGCATTTTTTCTTGCAGAAAAAACACATAACAGCGATTAAGAGACTTCGCCTTGCAGACTCCATCCAAATTTCTCACTATGTTCGAAACTTCTCTAAATCGCGATGTTAAACATAATAAGGATTCTTCTTATTAAAATTAAATCCCCCCAATCGGATCACTAAATTCTTCATCAACTTTTTTAACTCTTTCTTGATCTAGCTCTTTAAGTTCTTCTTCAAGTTCTGCTTTTAGTTCTGCAAAAGGATCTTCATTGTGTTTAAGGAAAACATCTTTGAGCCAGATGTAAATTTCGTCAAAATGATTTTCTTGATGGAGCCAAATCTTTTTCTGATTTTCTAAATGCAAAAGAGGCAAGAGCGAGATTATTTTTTCTTCTCTATCTTCCCCAATCAATTCATTAATTGAGATTTTTTTCTTTATTTCTTCGTCTTGTAAATGCTTGAAGAGTTTATTATAAAGTTCTTTCATTTTGTCCTTGGTACTGAATTTCTTTTTTGGAAGTGAGAAAGAACTTTTTCTTACAGCGTTATTGTTGATTGTTATTTTTTGGATTCTTCTATTTTCTGTTGTAATTGCCTTGTTTAATGATTCAATTAATTCTTGTAATGTTACTTTTTTGAATCTTGGAATCGGACTTCTTAGAACGAGCTCTGGAATTTCTTCATCAAGTTCTATTCTTTCTAAAGCGTATTTTTTCTCTTCTTTTTTTCCAAATAGAATTTCATCTATGCTTTTTATGTAGGTATTTAGAAGAATTTCTGATTTAATCTTCAAAAATAATGATGCTGCGAGCAAAACTTTACTTGAAATAAAAAAATCTGCTTCTTCCATTTTTCTTACTTTTTCGAGATATTTCTCTGACAAGATTATAATATCAATATCCCATGCGTCCAATTGTTCTGTATTAATCAAATCATAGATGATTTCTTGCCATCCTAGCTCTCTACTAAAGAGTAAATCGTGGATTTGGTCTTGTTTTACTGAATGAAGAACCTCCTGCGGGTTCTTTCCAGCTTCTTGCTTCCGACCTTGCTCGTATTGATTGCTATGTGCTCTTGCAAAATCGCTCGGCATCCCAGTAGAAGTTGATGAATCACCTTCTTTCATGAAATATAATGGGAATTTTATTTTATAATTGTTTGTAGTGCCTACATGTAAAGGAAGTGTAGTGCCTAACTGAAAAATAAATTTACTACTTTAGTAGGATTACCTCTTGTCATTTTTTAAGGGTAACAAAACAGAAAGGTTTAAATAGAACTGGACATTCAATATTCTATCACCTCTTTTTCCCCAGGAGAAGCTTCAGGTCATCTTTTTGAAGGCTTGAAGAATCTCCCAGGGTTATATTATAATCTAGATAAACCAAAAATGGAGGAGAGAACTTAATTGATACTGCTCCTAGGTTTTATAGTCCTTTTTTTAATATTAAAGCTGTTTCATTAATTCTTTGAAATTTACTTTTGCAAGACCAATCATAGTATCTGCAGCACCATAATAGATTTTTAATTTATCTTTATCAACAACGGCTCCCTCTGGAAATACAACATCTCTTACATCGCCTTCTTTCTCCCATTTAAGCTCTGGTTTAAACAAAGGTTTGCTTAATCGATTAATTTCTGTTTCAGGATTTTTCAAATTGAGAAGTGCGGCTCCTGCAGAGTAAACCAATGGCAGTCTTTTGTTTCTAAATTTATGGACATGCCCATTAACCTTGTACATTGTTTTCTGATGGGCTGAAAATTTTTCCTTAATTAATTCAACACCATGATAAATTAAAAGCCATCCGCGTTTTGTTTTTATGGGAACAGCGCCTGCACCAATGTGCTCCGCTTCCCAATTATATCTTCTATATAATGAAATTTTATCTTCATATTCTCCTAAATTTTCAATATACTCTTTCCAAAAAGAATCGTCCTGGAGATCTGAAAAATTTTTAAATTTTACAATTTGTATATCTGGTAAAAACCTATGAAGCATAACAAATTTTCCATTAATTTTTTCAGGGAACAAAACAGCATCTTTATCCCACAAATAACTTTTAGATTTGGAAATTTCTTGTGTTTTCCATTTGTCTCTGTATTTTTTTATTTTCACTAATTTTCTTGCTTCTCTAATTGAAACGCGCGGACTGATTATTCCTTTTTTCTTCCAGTCTCTTAAATTTTTTGAAACAGCATAAACAATTCCTGCATTTTTCCCGTCAAATCCAGTATATAATAAATGATATATATTTCCTATCTTTACTATCCTTGGATCTTCAACGCCTTTTTTTTCATATTTTTCTGTGGGGCGAATTAAGGGTTTAGAATTTCTTTCAATAATCTTACCGTCTTTTATTTTAACATAACCTAAGGATGAAATCTTGTTGGGTGCAACGCCCCGATAAATTAAATGCTCTATACCTTTTTCTTTTATGACTGTGGGATTTAGAACTGCGTGTGACTCCCATTTATTCTTTGTTGGTTTTAAGAATAATTCTTTTTTAACCCTTATAGCCATCTCAATCCCTTAAAATCAAATTTAAAATTAATAACTTGGTTTTTAAATTTTTTAACAAGCTTTTTTTTATCTCCTAAAAATAAAATACTTCCCCCGCCCCCAGAACCGCAAATTTTGGCTCCGATAGCTCCGCTTTTCATCCCTGTATCAATAATTTTTTCTATTTTTGGTGGGATAATTGATTTATGCAATAATTTTCTTTCTTTTGTTTCTTCATTCATTAACTCTGCGAATTTTTCCAAATCTTTTTTTATTAAAGCATTTTTCATCTCTTTTGCAATCTTTTTTATTCTGAGTAGATTTTGGGTATTTCTTCCTTTTTTCAAATTATCCATCATGAATTTATTTGAATTTCCTGAAAAATGAGGTTTTCCTGTATAGACCAGTACAAGATTATTTTCGAACTTTCTTATAAAACTTTTATTAAGATTTAATCTTGTTACCTTAACATTTTCTCCTTTAAATTCTAAAAAATTTATTCCTCCAAAAGCTGCTGCATATTGATCTTGTTTTCCTCCGACCAATCCGATTCCCTGTTCTAATGAATAAACTCTGTCTGCTAATTCTTTTTTAGTTTTGAAAGTAATGCCTCCTTTTTTCTTTAATTTTATTTGGGAGATTAAAGCGAGCCAGACAAGATTCATAACTCCTGATGTGCCGAGGCCAGAAGAAGTGGGGGTATTGCCGGTATATTCTAAATGGACTTTTTCATTTGTTTTGATTATGCTTCCAGTAACATATCTATTAATGCAGGCGTTTAGGACTGCTCCGCCGTGCTTGTGGGTGAATGGATAAATGTCTGTGGTTCCTCCTCCAAAATCAATTCTTACTGGCGCTATCACCTTCTTTATCGCCTCTTTCATAGATATAATTGCTAAGTTTATTTTAAATATTCTTTGTTTATCTGGTAAAATTATAGAAACTTTTAAATAATAGATTCGTTTAATAATATAAAGAGGAGAAAATGTTTAATCTAACAGGAAAAATAGCTATTGTTACTGGTTCTGCGAGGGGAATTGGACAATCTATTGCAGTGGAATTGGCAAGACAGGGGGCTAATGTGGTTGTTACTGATATTATTTCTGGGGATGCAACTGTCAATAAAATTAGAGCATTAAAAAGAAAATCTTTTTTTGTTAAGGTGGATGTTTCTAAGAAAGAGGAAATTGAGAATGTTGTTATGGAGACTATTAAGAAATTCAGAAAGATTGATATTCTTGTGAATAATGCAGGAATTTTCAAGCCAAGTCCGAGCGAAAATTTAAGTGAAGAAGATTGGGAAAAAACAATTGATGTTAATTTAAAGGGTTATTTTTTGTTTGTTCAAGCTGTTGGGAAATATATGTTAAAGAAAAAGAAAGGATGTATAATTAATATTGCTTCTGTTGCTGGGATAATGGGATATGCTCAAGCAGTAGCTTATTGTGCAAGCAAGGGTGGAATAAATTTATTAACAAAGTCATTGGCAGCAGAATGGTCTCCATTGGGAATTAGGGTGAATAGTATTTGTCCGGGAATAATAGAAACAGCGATGACAAAAGACATTCTTGCAGATAAAAAAACAAAACAAGGAATGATAATGAAAGTTCCATTAAGGAGAACAGGCAAACCAATAGATATTGCTGGAGGAGCAGTCTTTTTAGCATCAGATGCTTCGTCGTATATAACAGGACAAGAATTAGTTATAGATGGTGGCTGGACTTCTGCTTTGTAAATTTAGGAACAGAGTTCTCTTAATTTTTTCTCAGGATTTTTAGCTTTTGTTATTGCAGAAGATATGGCTATTCCAGAAGCTCCTAGCTTCATTGCTATCTTAACGTCTTCCTTATTATGAATTCCTGCTCCAACAATGAATTTTGTTTTTAACTCTTTAGCAATTTTTTCAATTAAATCTGGCTTGGCCTTGGAAACTGAAACTTTTCCTCCAACTAATTCAGGCGGTTCGATTATAAGGTAATCTGGTTTTAATTTTTTTATCTTTTTAGCCTCTGTTAAATTCTTTGCAAAGACTGCTGTCTTTAGATTTAGATTTTTGCATCTTTTAATTGTCTTTTTTAGAACTGAAAATTTCAGAGGATGTTCTGAATGATTTAGGAATGTTCCTTTAGCTCTGTCTTTTTTTATAGCTTCAGGTAAAATAGAACCTGTGTGTTTTCCTGGCTTAAAAAAATCAAGATGCTGGCTATAAACTCGTAGTTTGGTTGCTTTTGCAATTTCATAAATATCAGATGCCTGCACACCGACGATAATATTCTTATCAACCTTCTCTATTTTCTTAGCTAATGCGATAGCTTTCTTACCTTGCTGATATGTTTTAAAATTTATTACGATTAGAGGTTTCATTATTTCCAAAGAATCTTTTTGATTTTATTTGTGATTTTCAATGGCTCTTTGCTTTGCCAGACATTTCTTCCGATTGCTAATCCGATTGTTCCCGCTTTTATAATTTCTCTTACTTGTTTTAATAAAACTTTTTCTGTTTTTTTCATTCCTCCAGAGATAACAATTTTTGTTTTGCCAGCAGATTTAACTGCCCAGCTCAAATCTTTTGGGTTTCCAGAATATTTTATTTTTATCATATCTGCGCCAATTTCAAGCCCTACTCTCGCGGCATAAGCCATTAATTCTTTGTTTGATTTTCTTTTTACTGCTTTCCCTCTTGGATAAATCCAGGCAATTGTAGGAAGATTTTGTTTATGAGCTTGTCTTTGTATTTTTTCAAATTCTTGCATCATGATTGTTTCATGCTGGCTTCCGATATAAATTGTGTAACCAACTGCAGAAGCTCCAAGTTTAACCGCTTCTTGGACTGTGCATAATTGTCTTGAGACTGGCTCTCCTTTTACGAGATTTGTTTTGCCATTTAATTTTACTATAAGAGGAACTTTGCTGTTTACTATTTCTTTTTTGTATTTTTTTGCAATTCCTTTTTGGAGAATGATTCCAGTATACTTTCCTTTTTTTGCTATGTCAATTATGTATTTGGGGTCAACATTCTTATCATTAAAATCTGTTGGACCGTGTTCTAAACCCTGATCATAAGCAAGGAAAAGCCCTTTTCCTTTTCGTAAGATTTTGTTTAAATTCATTTTAATTTCATCCTCAATAAATTATTTTTAGCTCCAAAGTGTCTTATGACTGATTCGGATTCTTTGAGAGCGAGAGCCAAACTCTCTTCAATTGTTTTGTTAGCTATCTGGCCTGCAACAAACCCTGAAGCAAAGGCATCACCTGCTCCTGTTCGTTCTACTACTTTTATTTTGTGCGGTAGAAGAGAATATTTTTTCTTTCCGTCATAAGCTTGGATTTTTTTATTCTTATCTGTGATAACCACGATTCCTTTAGTAAGTTCATGTAATCTCTCAAGAAGATTTTGTTTTTTCTTCGTAAGCATTTCTGCTTCTTGTTTGTTTAAGATTAGGATGTCAGATAACTTGAGTAAAGGGGAAATGTTTTTTGATTTGATTAAATAACTACTTGGATTAAATGCAAATTTTGTTCCTTGTTTTTTTAAGGAGCGAACAAGTTTTATCTGAGTCTGAAAACTTTGACCAAGTAATGAAGAACAATAAAGCCATTTTGTTTTGAACTTTTTAATATCATTTAAACTTATATCGTCGTTAATTCCCTTGTATGTTAGTATTGTTCTGCTTTTTTCCTTGCTGTCAAGAACAATTGAATATCCTGATTTTGCTTTTTTTTGTTTTCCAAGAAAGCTTATTCTTTCTTTTTTTAATAATTTTAAAATATTATTTTCATGCTCACCACTTCCGACTTTACAAATACAACCTGTTCTCAAACCAAATCTTGAAAATGCTACAGCTGTGTTTGTTCCTCCGCCTCCGATATCAAATTTCAAATCTTTTACTAAAATTTTAGCTCCAATAGGATAGCGGATAAAATTCTTTTTTTCGGGGAGGTCTGTGTCTACAAAAATATCTATGACTGCTGAACCGAAACTAACTATATCAAACCTCATTTTCTTAATTTAATTAACAAACACAAACTTAAAAACCTAATGAGTGGTGAGTTGAAGGAGAATTTATAAAGTTAAAAATCCTGAAGTGAGTAGAAAATGAAAAGAGGGTCATATGAATCGTGATGAAGATTCAAAAGTATGTTGCTTTTTGGGCAACTTTCCGCCGAGAGAATGTGGAATAGCTACATTCACAAGAGATCTCACCTATGCAATGAACAGGAAATTCAATCCCAAATTAAAGTCGCGAATTGTTGCATTGAATGAAGAAGGTTCTTTTTATAATTATAATAACAAAGTAATTATGCAATTTAATAAAGATAATATTGAAGAGTACATAGATTATGCGAAGAAAATTAATCGGTTAAAAAATATTAAGATTGTGTGTATCCAGCATGAGTTCGGCATATTTGGGGGAGAGTATGGAAATTATATCATTCCTTTTTTAGAAACAATTGAAAAACCAGTTGCAATAACATTTCATAGTGTGCTTCCAGATCCAGATCCTATAAGAAAAAGAATTGTGCATCACATATGTTCTAAGTGCGATGCTATCATTGTAATGGCAAAAAAAGCAGTTGAAATACTGAAAGAAGATTATGGAGTAGATGGGGATAAAATCCATGTTGTTTATCACGGAATCCCGAATGCCCCGTTTCAAAATTCTGAAATAAGCAAAAAAAATCTTAACCTTAGTGGAAAAATAGTTCTTTCAACTTTTGGTTTGTTGAGTAGAGGCAAGGGACAAGAATATATGATTGAAGCGCTCCCAAAATTAGTCGAAAAATATCCTAATATTCTTTATTTGATTATCGGGGAAACTCATCCAAACATAAGAAGAGAAGAGGGGGAGTCTTACAGAAATGAGCTTATGAAAAAAGTTAAGAAACTTAAATTGGAAAACAATGTGAAATTTTACAACAAATATTTGCCCCAACAAGAGATAATAAATTATCTTTTGGCAACAGATATTTATGTTTGTACAAATCTAGATCCTAACCAGATAGTTTCTGGAACACTTTCTTATGCTATGGGGTGTGGTAAGGCTGTTGTTTCAACCCCGATTATATACGCAAAAGAAATCCTAGCAGAGAACAGGGGGGTCGTAGTCAAATCTAAAAATCCAAAATCTTATGCAGATGCTATTGATGAGATTCTTTCAGATAAAGAATATAAAGAATCACTCGAGGGGAATGCGTATACATTTAGTAGAGCAATGGTTTGGTCAAATGTGGCTGCACATTATTTGTCAATCTTCAATCAGATTGTTTCATTGAGAGAAGAAACTGTCAAAAAATTCCCTCCAATAAAATTAAATCACTTGAAGAATCTAACAGATGATTTTGGGGTTTTGCAATTCGCAAAAATAATTGAACCAGATAAAACCTCAGGATATACGATTGATGATAATTCCAGAGCACTGATAACAACTATCCTTCATAACAAGCTTTTCAAATCAAAACAGTCATTAGATTTATCCAGAATTTATTTAGATTTTCTAGAATATGCTAGAGACGAAAGTGGTTGGTTTAATAATGTCATAAAAGACGGGAAAATGATTGATGACAGCGAAGATGCTTTTGGAAGAGCACTATGGGCATTGGGTTTTTTGATTGATAAATGTGGGGATGAAAAACATCTTGAGAAAAGCAAAAGAATTTTTGAAGAATCTATGGAACATCTTGATAAAGTTAATTCTCCAAGGTCCAAGGCTTTTTGTTTAATGGGATTGTATTATTACCACAAGAAATATCCAAATGATGAAAATTTGGAAAAGATAAAAAACCTGACAAATTTTCTGGTGGAATTATATGAAGAAGAATCTTCTGATACTTGGCATTGGTTTGAGAATCAAGTTACTTATTCGAATTCAAAACTTTCAGAAGCATTATTTTTAGCGTATGAACTTACTAAAGACGAGAAGTATCTTGAAGTCGCTAAAAAGACCTTGGATTTTTTATCTGATATCTTGTTTATCGACGGTAAACTTTCTCCCATAGGACAGAATGGGTGGTATAACAAAAATGGAAAGAGGGCCTTTTATGATCAGCAACCAGTAGATGCTTCTGAAATGGTTCAGACATATTTGATTGCTTATCACATAACTAAAGATCCAAAATATTATGATAATGCTATTCTTGCATTTAATTGGTTTTTGGGAAAGAATCATTTGAATCAGATGGTATATGATGAGAGGACTGGAGGATGTTATGATGGTGTTGCAAGAGAATCTGTAAACTTAAACCAGGGTGCAGAGTCAACTATCTCTTATCTTACGGCTAGACTTTTTCTAGAAGCAGTTAACAGAAATGAAGAGCTGATTTAGCAAATGGTGAAAATAAAAAAGGTCTTGGTGATTGTTGCTCATCCTGATGATGAAACTATTTGGATGGGAGGAACTTTAATTAAGAACAAAAAGTGGAAAACCGAAATTATAAGTCTATGCAGGAGAGACGACGAAGATAGATCTCCTAAATTTAAAAAAGTGTGTGAAATTCTTGGGGCGAAAAATTACATGTCTGATTTGGAAGATGAGAAATTAAGAGATATATCTGTTGGAGAGATTATAAAAAGAATTAGGAAATTTACCGACGGAAAATATTATGATTATGTCTTCACACATGGGGAGAGTGGTGAATATGGACATAAGAGACATTTTGATGTAAGTAAGGCTGTGGTTCAAATGGTAAAAGAAAAACAATTAGCAGCAAAAGATATTTTTTTCTTTTCGTATCTTAGAGAAGGCGTGTTATGCAAACCCAACCCGAGTGCAGATAAAATTATAAAGTTTGATGAAAATATCTTAAACATGAAAAGAGAATTAATTAAAGATGTGTATGGCTTTGGCGAAGAAAGTTTTGAATTCAAATCAACAGAAAAAATAAATGTTGAATCTTTTGATAGATTAAAATGAAGTTCTTGGTTTTATTTCCGTATCCAACAGAGCCAGATGGACAGAGTTTGCAAGGAGAGGCTCTTTACAAAGGAATTTTAGAACAAGGTCATCAAGCAACACCGTGCCATTTTAGAGGCAGTATGCAAAAAACATTTTATATGAAAAATTCAAAACCAGATGTTGTTTATGGTATTGGATTTTGGGGGAATGTTCCAGAAGTTGTGCAAGAACCTCAAGAATATGGGTTAACTGTTGTACCATGGTTTAATGCTGATGGTTGGGTAGCTAATTATCAAGAAGAATTTGAAAAACTTCCTTTGATGTTCACCACAAGCGAATGGGTGAGATCAATTTACAAAAGAGATGGGGTGGATGTAAGTAAAATAATTCCTATGCCTGTTGGAATTGATACAGATTTATTTAAGCCTTTGAATAATCATAATTTTGATAAAGATATTAAAGAGATGCTTGGGATTAAAAAAGAAGAAAAAATGATTCTGACTGTGGGGGGAGATGTTACGTCAAAAGGTGCTCAGGAAATGTTTAAGGCTCTTGCTAATGTTGACAAGGAGTTCAAGGACTGGAAGTATGTATGCAAAATCTGGCCGAGCAGATGTTCGAATGAATGGAGAAAATTTGAAGAAGAGTTGATAAATGATTTGGGAATACAGGACAAGGTTATTTTTGTGGAGGATACTTTCTCACATGAATTCATGGTTCATCTTTTAAATGCGTGTGATATTTATGCTGCTCCTTCGAGAATTGAGGGTTTTGGGATGATACAAGTTGAAGCAATGGCTTGTGCTAAGCCCGTCATATCAATAAATAAAATGGGTCCAGCAGAAACAATAATCCATAATAAAACAGGTTTTTTAGCAAAAGCTTCAGAAGAGGTTAAGCTTGAAAGGGAATGGGTTTATCCTAGCATGGGATTTGATGAGAAAAAAATTGTGGAGTTTAATTCTCCGAAGACTTTTGCATACAGGGCAGATGTAAATGACTTAACTAAATTTACATTGGACTTGTTGACTAATTCTGAATTATGTGAAACAATTGGTAAACAAGGGCGAGAGCATGCGGTTAAAAACTTTGATTATAAAATAACTTCAAAAAAGATGGTTGATGTTACAAAAGAAAAACTTGGGCTTGATTAGATTAAAACTTTTTTCTTTTTCAAACTTTGGTATGCCATCATATACATGCCAGCGTCCCATGCTTGTAACATGCCGTGGCTCTCTTTTGTTAAAGGGTTTATCCATTCAGGAAAGGAATTTCCTTTTAGATTAGATTCTGCTAATTTTCGTAATTCTTTTTCAGCTTCCTTAAATTTTTTAATTTTTATTAAAGCGAGAACGTAAAATCCCCCAATGTATGGCCAAATTCCTGCATTCGCATAATGATAAGGTTTTCCAGCATCACAATCTAAATAATAATCTTGCCAATATTTTTCTCCTTTTCTTATTGGGGGGTAAATTGATTTAACAGGGTAAGGTTTGTTAATGTTATTTTTCCTAATGTGGGAGAGAATCTTTTTGGATTTTTTATTATCAGCTAATTCGAAAACAATAGAAAGTAAATTTCCTAAAGAATCAAACCATTCTCCGATTTCTTTGTACTTGTTATGGTTTTTCCATCTGTAAGCATAATAAAAATTTCCATTCCATAATTCATAATCATTTTTTTTATTTACCGCGCTTTTTAATTTTTCTGCTTTTTTCTTATCTTTGATTAAATTTAGAACTAAATAATAGAGGGCTTGTGTGTTTATTGTCCTTCCATATTTATGTGGGAAAGCATCTTGCCAATCTGTAGTTGGAAGTTGCTCTAACATGATATCTTCTCCCATATCTTGATAACTTAACCAGGTAATTGCTTTTGTGATTGATTTTTTATATTTTGCGAATAAATCCCCACCATATCTTTTTTTGTAAATATGGTGTCCGATGATAAACCACAGACTTGAATCAATTGAGAGATAGTCTACTTTTGGTTTTTTGTCTAAGTTATAAACCGCGTTAGGTATCTGGCCTTTTTCACTTTGATATTTAGCAAGAGTCGTTAAACTTTTTTTAAATTGTTCTTTAATAGAAGGGTCTTTCTCTAAACTTGCTCCGATAAGTGAAATCATACTATCTCTTGACCAAACACCGCGATATCCTTGCTTGCCGCCAGAAGCATACAATCCATATTTTGTTGAGCACTCTTTGATTACTTCTTTTGCTTTTTCATATGCTTGTTCTAAAATATCTCCCCCCACCTTATATGATTTTTTTAATAAACAACCTGCTTTATTATCTATTATTACTGTCAAGTTTTTATGTCTTTTTAAAAAACTGACTGGGCAATTCTTGTTAGCGTCGTCGTCTAGCAAACATTTTATGGCTTTTGATTTTGCTTTTCCAGATGCTAAGAGGATTAATTTCTTTGCAGACATTATTGTTGAAATTCCCATGGTCAATGCTTTTTTTTGATTTACTGTTACTATTCTTGTCTTAGAGTTTAGACTAGAACCTGGCTCATTAAAAGCTATGTGTCCGTTAACTCCAACACCCAATATTTGAACATCAATTTTATTTTTCTTAATTTTAGTTTCATAATCCTTGCTTTCTTTTTCAGGATTTTTTGCTTCACCATTTAGGAGATTGATATTACTCTTTTTGATATTGATATTGTTGAATAAATTATTGAACAAATAATAGTTGTAGCTTTTTTTATCTGTTTTCTTTATCAGATAGTATTCGTCAAGGTTAAAGGCTTTAACTTTTGAAAAATTAATTTTCTTTTTCTTGTATGCTTTTATTAATTCTTTATATAAACCTAAAGGAGTAGCTCCTGTTGCAAAACCGATTGTAAGGTTTGGCTTTTCTAAAATTTCATCTATTAGGATTCTACTAGCTTTTTCTGATAACTCTTTATAATCTTTAACTTTGATAACATCCATTTTTATTTTAGTGCTTCTAAACCAGGAAGTTTTTTTCCTGCAATATAATTAAGAAGGGCTCCTCCTGAAAGGCTGATGTGGTTGAATTTGGTTTTTGGGATTTTTGATTTTTCAATTGCGTCGCTGAGGTGCCCACCACCAATGATTGAGAATCCTTTGTTTTGTGCTATTGCTTTTAAAATTTCAAACGTGCCTTTTGCAAATTGTTTTTCTGAAGTAGCACCTGCTGGACCTTTCATGTAGATTGCTTTTGCATTTTTGATTTCTTTTTTGAAAAGCTCTTGAGTTTTTTCTCCAATGTCAAATATTTCATATTGGCTTGGGAATTGTTCTAGCAAAATTTCTTTTCTTTTGCCTTGAATTTTAACAGCAAAATCCAAAGGAGTTTGCACATTTTTTAATTTCTTTTTTAATTTCTTTAAAACACTTGAATAGGTTTTGATTTCTTTTTTTAGATATTTATTTTGCTCTCCTAGATTTTTTCCTTTTGCAATAGTGCAAACCTGCCCGAATAAACCACAAGCAAGAACTTTATTCCCCTTTAGCAATATTAAATTGTCCTCTGGTTTTGCTCCTCCCAAAATATAAAGGCATTTTCTTAATTGAATTTTTTTTAATGCTGTGATTTCTTTTTCTAAAAGTCTGCCTGCACAACCTGGCATGTATTTTGGAAAGCTAACAATAGAGGTTTGCTCTCTGTGAGAAACAGAGAATGCATCATTAACATAGATTATGTCTTTGAAATTGAGAAAGAATTTGACAAGTTTGTTTTTTCCTGGATGAAACTCTTCTTTTAAGAATCTTAAATTTTCCAAGAGGATTGCATTTCCTGGTTTTAGATTTTGAATAGCGTTTGTTGCTTTTTTTCCAATAGTGTCTGGGATGAATTTTATTTTTGTATACTTATTTAATATTTTTGTATGTTGTTTAAGAGAAATAAAATCACTTTTGCCAGGCCTTCCTTGGTGGCCGATTATAATAACTTTTGCTTTTTTTCTTTTGAGTTCTGAAATTGTTTGTACAGATTCTTTAATTCTTTCAGAGAGAATGACTTTTTTGTTTTTAACATCTGAATCTAAATCTGCTCTCAAAAGAACTATTTTATTCTTGAAATCAAAATTCGAAAGAGTTTTCATTTTTCCTTGAATTTATCAATGTAATTAAAAGCTGCCAAAGCTGCCTTACAGCCTTCTCCTACTGCTACAGCTATTTGTTTAGCTGGAATATCTGTAACATCTCCAGCCGCAAATACTCCTGAAACATTTGTCATGTTTTCTTTCTGAGTAATTGTGTTTCTAAAAATCATTATTTCCCCCCATTTATTTTTTTTGATAATCTTTGCGAAATCTGATCTTGAAACAAGCCCAATCTCAATAAAAACAGAATCAAGCTTGAGTGTTTTTTCTTGTTTGTCAACTTCATATTTTATAGCATTAACAACCTTATTTCCAAGAATCTCTTTTGTTTTAGCATTTCCAATGAATGTAATTTTTTTATTTTGTATAACCTTGTCTCTTAAATAAGGTTCTCCTGCAATTTTTGGAGTTAAATCAAAAAGGTAAATCTTTTTTGCATATTTGCTCAAAACTAAAGAAGAGTCTAATCCAGAATTTCCACTTCCAATAACTGCCACTATTTTATCTTTGGTCAAGGGGGCATCACATGTTGCGCAATAATGAACTCCTTTGTTTAAGAATTCTTTTTCTCCTGGGATATTGAGTTTTTTGGATTTTTTTCCAGAAGCAATTATGATTGTTTTTGTTTCATATATATTTTTTTTTGTTTGGACTGTAAGGATTTTGTGTTTTCTTCTTATATCCACCACTTCTCCTATTCTTGGTTTAATATTATAATCACCAATATGCTTTTGAAATTTCTTAACAACTTCTATTCCAGGTAAATCTGGTAAGCCAGGATAATTATCAACATCAGAACTCCAACTTATCTGGCCTCCGATGTCTAAACTTAATACTAAGAATTTTATTTTTCTTCTTGCAGCATAAATTGCAGCTGTCATTCCTGCTGGACCTGCTCCAATAATAATCAAATCATATAACATTTTATTGTAATATTTTTAGTAGTTCAACCATTCTAGAGCTGTATCCATATTCATTATCATACCAACTTAGAACCTTGACCATGTTTCCTATGACTTGTGTTGAAGAGCCGTCAACAATTGAACTATTAGAATTCCCAATAATATCTGAAGAAACAATTTCATCTTCTGTATAAGCTAAAATTCCTTTTAGTTTTCCACTGGCAGCTTTTTTGAGAGTATTATTAATTTGTTTTGCAGTTGTTTTTTTATTAAGTTCAACAACAAAATCTACTATAGAACCACAAGCTACTGGAACTCTCATAGCTAAACCATCTATTTTTCCTTTTAAGGATGGAAGAACTTTTGATGTTGCTGTTGTGGCTCCGGATGTTGTTGGAATTATGTTTCTTGCAGCAGCTCTTGATCTTCTTAATTTTTCATGAGGGACGTCTAAGATTTTTTGGTCATTTGTATAGGCGTGAACAGTTGTCATGAATCCTTTTTTGATTCCAAAAGAATCGTTTAAAATTTTAGCGAGCGGGGCTAAGCAATTGGTTGTGCATGAAGACATTGAGATAATTTTATCTGTTTTTTTTAATTTGCTTTCATTTACTCCTAAAATTATCATGTTATCTGCATTATCGCTGTTGGCTGAAATAATTACTTTTTTTGCTCCGGCATTTAAATGTAATGCTGCTTTTTCTCTGTCACAGAAAAATCCTGTTGATTCTATTACTACATCCACCCCTAATTTTTTCCATGGAAGTTTTTCTGGGTTTTCTTCTGAAAGTATTTTTATTTTTTTTCCTGCTATTTTGATAAAATCTTTTCCAGCTTCAACTTTTTTATCATAATTTCCATAAACAGAATCATACTTTATCAAATATGCAAGAGTCTTTGGATCTGTTAAATCGTTTATAGCCACAAAATTTATTCCTTTTTCAAGGCCAATTTTTAAAACCAATCTTCCAATTCTGCCTAATCCATTAATAGCTACTTTCATTTTATCCTCTTTTATATTCTTTATAACGAGTGTGATTTAATAAAGTTTTCTACCTATTTAATTAAGAGAGCTGCTCCAAGAATTCCAGGATGTTCTAAGGTTGTCCATTTAATTTCGGGTTTCTCTGGAATTATCGTATATTTTATTGCTTGCTTTTTTATCATGTTCAGAAAAACACTGCCTGTTTCTTTTACTCCTCCAGATATTACAATAATTTCTGGATCAAATACTGAAATTAAACTTGCAATTCCTTGTCCAAGACCAATACTAAGTTCTTTTAAGAATTTTTTAGCCCTAGGATTTTTCATTTTCAACAAATCTTTAATTAGGGTTTTCTCACCAAACGCTTTTTTATATCTTTTTTTTATATCTTGCCAAACATCTTCAAAATCTCTTTCTTTATCAAGATGAATATGACCTAATTCTCCTCCATATCCTTCACCTGTTTCAAGTTTTCCATCAAGTATTATTCCCCCTCCAATACCTGTGCCCAATGTTAATACAATGAAATTATTTTTCTTGCAACCAAATTTTGCTTCTGCTAGTGCAACACAACCCGCATCATTTTCTACTTCAACTCTTTTCTTAAATTTCTTTTTGAGAATTCTTTTTAGATTGAGTGTTTTAAATGGGAGATTTGGAGGATTTTTGATTATCCCATTTTTTAAGGGACCTGCACTTGCAACACCAATTGCTTTTACATCTTTTGTCATTAATGATTCAATTGAAGAAAATAATTCTTGTACTAATGCCTTTTTGGTTTTTGGAGTTTCTTTTTTTATGTATTTTGTAATTTTATTATTTTTTACAATTCCAACTCTCAAAAATGTTCCTCCCAAATCTACTGCAATAATTTTATTTCCTGCCATATTTATCCTCTAGCCTGATTTCATCATGCTCTTCAAATTTTCCTGTTGAAATTTCTAAAACTTCTACTTTTTTATTCTTAGCAAATAATCTATGAGCAGTATTTTTATTAACTATTATTGTGTCGCCTTTTTTTACTCTGATTTTTTTCTTGCCAACCTGGGCATAGCCCGGAGTTAAAAAATACAATGTCTCTTTTCTTTTTTTGTGTTTTTGCAGACTTAAAATCTGATTTGGATTAATTGTTAGAAGTTTGACAGTACATTTTTTATTAAGGATAAATCTCTTAAAATTTCCCCACGGTCTTTTCACCTCTTTCATAATTAGGAAAGAATAGAGAATTTTAAATAACTTCTGTTTTGATATTTTACGCTGCTACTTCAACTTTAGCATTTTTCTTACTTTCAAATTCAGAATAATGACATTTACCGCAGTAAAGTCTTCCTTGAGAATTCATTAAAAATATTCCTGGTCCACATCTTGGACAAGTTTTTTCTCTAACGACTTTGTTACCTTCGATTTTGTATTTAGTATATTTTTTGCTAGTTGGTTTATTCTTGTGTGCTTTCTTTCCTTTTTTTTCTTTTTTAGCCATGTTAATTTGTCTCGCCTGACGGCTCGTCATTATTTTTATTATCTAAATCATTTTTTTCATCATTAGTATTATTATCTTCTGCGTCAGCAGGCTTTTGTTCAGTAGGTTCTTCTGAGGGTTTTTCAACTGGCGCTGGTGTTTCTGCAACAGGTTTTGGTACTGGTTCTGTAGCAGGTGCTTCTTGAGCAGGAATTTCTGCTGGAGCTTCTGTTGGAGCTTCACCTTCTTTGGGTTCTGCTGATTTTTTCTTTTTTTGTTCAACAGCTTGTTTTTCTTCTGGTGAATCATAAATGTTTGCATTAATTGTAAAAGTTTTAGAACCAAATCTTCCGTGGATTCCTTTTATACTAATGTTTTCTGGCTGGGATGAAAACTTTTGTGCGATTAATTCTATGATTTCTTTTTCACTCGGAGTAACTTCTGCTTCTACATTGAATTTTATTTCTTTTCTGTTGAATAACGGGTTTTGATTTTCTTGAATTATTTTAATTTCCATTAGAATTACCTTGTTTTAATTGCAAAATTTCCTTTACTTTTGATATTTATTTTTGAAGCAATTTCTGATTTTTCTGGGTCGAGAACAACTATCCTTCCCTTGAAGCTTTCTGTTGATTCCTTAGATTCGCATCTGGGACATTTATCTCCTTCATAGATTGCATTACAAATTTTACATGCTTTTTCTTTTGGCATTATTTCTTCCCCTTCTTAGCTTTTGGTTTTTTTCCAGCTTCTTTAGCTGCTTCTGCTTTTATTGCTTTTTCATCGTCTTTCTTTTTCTTTGCAGCGTCTTCTTTAATCCAGTCAAGTTTTCCTAATCCTGGTTGTCGCATTGTCAATCCTATTTTGAGTTCTCCGCCCTTGTAACTTATTGCTACAATTCTTGCCAAGCAAAGTTCTCCTGATTTTAAGCTTCTCTTTGAGGCTTTTCCTAATAATGAGTTTGCTTTGCTGAAGCTTACGTAATCGTCCATTGTTTGCGAGATGTGAATCATTCCATTCATAACTCCCATATTGATGAATGCCCCGAAATTTGTAATTTCTGAGATTATTCCAAAAACAAGTTCGTGCATTTCTGGTTTCCATGCGAGCAATTTGAATCGTGATTTGTAGTACGCTGCTCCGTCGCCAGGTATAATTACACCTTCTCCTACTTCTAAAACTTCGATTATAGAAACGACTTTTCCGAGTTCTTTATTGTAATGACCCATATAAGTTTCTATAAGTTGTTTACCTACAGAGTCAGAAGTAGGTAATCCAAATAGCTTTGGTTCTACTCTTATATGGTCTTCAACTTCAGTTAAGTAAAACATTTTATAAAATTTAGAGTAAGAATTGGTTTTTAAAGGTTATGACTGGACTTAAACAATCTCTAACTTCTTTTTACCACGAATAACTAATCTTTGGCCTTTGACTTTTTGTTTTAATTCTTTGTCAAGTGTTGCTACGATTACGTCGTTTTCTTTTGAATATGCGACAATTCCATTATCTGTGTTTTTGGTTTTCAAATCTATTTTTTTGAATTTTGATTGTTCCAAAAGTTTCAAGGCTAATGTTGCTTCGTCTCTGAACCGAAGTTTCTTTTTTGATTTTGTAATTCTTTCTATTTCTTGTATAACCTGTTTTGGAATTATGATGTTTAATCCTTGAAATGTAAGTTCCTCTATAAAATCTATTTTATTTCTAATGCCTGTTAAGATAAAACTTGTATCAAGTAAAACTTGTTTCATAAATTTACAATGTCTAAGAAACTTTTAAATATTGCCTTTGAGTTTTTAATTTATGAAAGAAAGAGGGCATGTTTTGAAGATATTAAAAGAGACTAAAAAAGCCTTAGGAAAAGGGGATGCTGATAGATTAAAAGAATTGAGTAATCAAACGATTCATACTTCTTCACTTGACCAAGATCCAATTCATGTTGCTGTTGCAGTTATAACTTATTCTTTAAGTAAAATTATTGAGAGAAAAGATTACCAGAAATATCCTCAATGGAAGAACTTTTATAGAACAAACATAGATTTAATTGACAAAACAATTAACGCATTAGTTAAAAGTGATGATACCAAGGTGAGGAATTATTTAACTCTGATGAGAAAATCAATTGACAAGTTGTCTGGGAAACTAAAAATATATATTCAGGATGTTTTTAGGAAAGCCGAGATTAACAAAGCTTCGAGAATTTATGAACATGGTATTTCTATGGAGAGGACTGCAAGTTTGTTGGGGGTGACAATGTTTGAACTTGCAGAATATGCTGGACGGACTGGTATTTCAGATGTCCCACTAGCGAAAACTCAGGGCGTGAAAGAAAGATTGAAAGTTGTGGAGGATATTTTTGGATGAAATTATATTTAGTGCGTCATGCGCAATCTAAAAGAAATGCGAGGCAGAAATCTAGTGAAGATGCAGAACTGAGCGAAATTGGAGAGGAGCAGGCAAGAAGGCTTGGTGGTTATTTTCATGAGGTTAAATTAGATAAAATTTATTGTAGTACTTTGAAAAGGGCAAGGACAACTTTTAGAGAGATAAAACCTTTTGTAAAAGATGTTTCTGTGAGTTACACCTCAAAGATAGTTGAGCATAAGATAGGAATTTATGAAATTGGAATAAGAGACAGGGGTGATTGGAAGAAATATGCTGAAGATGCGAAAAATGCGGGAGTTCCTTTTCACTTGTTTAAACCGAAGTATGGAGATAGCTTATTGGAGACGTACCAAAGGGCAGGGGAATTTTATATAAATCTTTTAAAAAAGCATGGGAAAGATAAGGTTCTTGTTGTTGGACATGGGCTTTTTAATATGCATTTGATTTTGAATATTTTGGGTTTGGATTTAAATGAATCCCAATATTATTCTTTAAGCAATGCTAGTGTTAGTACATTAAATATTGATGAAAAAGGCGAGGTTGAGAATTTTCATATTAATGATTACAATCATTTAATTCGAGAGGGAATGAAAAAATGAAAGAAGAACTTTTGGAATTTATTGCTTATGCAAAGAAGAAAGGTTATGCTGATTCAAATTCTGTTTGGAAAAAAATTAAGGGGGGAGGAAAGAGATGTATGATTAAAAAAGGAGATTTTACTTATGTAGATACATATTTTGGAGGATTGATAGATAGTGGACAAGAAATAATTTCATATAAGGAAAAAGTTGTTTGGATTATGGCTTATAGGGGAGGAAGTTTAAATGAAAGTTTATCTGGAAAGGCATTTGATTTTCTAAAAGAATGTATTGGAAAAACTCCTAAAAATTTTCCTGCGAGAGGACCAAAAAAATTTACAAAAGGCCAGTGGAAATATCAAAACAAATGGAAAGGAAACATTTGGGGTTTTGTTGGAGAAGAGTATATTTATCATAGTGGGAAAAAAGTTTGTTTTAGAAATTATTTGGGAGGTTTAATTAAGAATAAAAAATGAAATTTAAATTAACAGCGTTAGAGAGAAAAAAATACTTGATGCCTGAAGAGAGAGATTGGATTATTCTTAAAAAAATAAAAAAGTTAGAGGAAAAGAAATTAAGTAAAGAGGATAAATTATTAGTTAAGTTAATAAAAACCCAGCTTGAAAAAGATTGGAGAAAACCCTTGATAATTAAGTTAGATAAATTGTCAAAAAAATATAAAAAATGAAAGCAATAATCTTTGACGCTAGTACTATAATTACATTTTCAATGAATGGGTTTTTGCCAGAGTTGAGAAAACTAAAGGAGATTTTTGGTGGGAAGTTTTTGATAACCCAAGATGTTAAGTGGGAAGTTGTTGACAAGCCGATGAAAATAAATCGGTTCAAACTTGAAGCATTGAGTGTTGAAAAACTTATCAGGGAAAAGGTTTTGGAGATGCCTATTTCCTTGAAGATAGATGAAAATTTGATATCAAAGAAAACAGATGAAATTAAAGAAGTTGCAAATAATCTTTTTGAAGCACGGGGGAAGTTTCTCCATTTGATTGATTCTGGTGAAGCTTCTTGTTTGGCTTTGAGTAAAATTTTAGAAGAGAAAGGGATAAAAAATGTTGTTGCAGTTGATGAAAGGACGATGAGAATGCTTGGGGAAAAGCCAGAGAATGTAGAGGAATTATTAGAAAGAAAGTTGCATACTAAAGTTGTTTTGAAGAAGGAGAATTTTGGAATTTTTGAAGGGTTTAAATTTATCCGTTCATCAGAATTGATTTATATTGCTTACAAGAAAAAACTTTTTGATTTGGAAAATGGTATTCTTGAGGCTTTGCTTTATGCTGTGAAATCAAAAGGGTGTGCAATTTCAAGTGACGAGATTAAAGAGATTGTTCGGATGAATCGGAAGGGTTAAAAATAAGATATTTCTTGTAAAATAGTACTCGCGAGCCCACTCGCAATCAAGGGCGATTGAGAAGGCTTCGTGAACGTCGCTCGGGTGCGTCGTACACTGGTAGTATACCTGCCTCCAGAGCAGATGAAGGGGGTTCGATTCCCTCCGTGCCCATCGGGCTCTCACCCCAAGGGGTTTCCCACAGGGATGACCTACTTCGTAGGCCGCGATTCCCTGGTGCCCATTTCTGTAATAAATAAGGTAAATAAAATGTCATTTGATGGTTTGCATGTAATTTGTAGTAAGCATTTAGTGGAAACCCGGTATTGTTGCATTGAGATGAAATGGGTTTGCACAAAGTGCGAGCTGGAAGGGGAAGTTTTATAAATCAAGTGTGTTGCTTTTGGATATGAGTGGAGAAGAAATAACAAATCCTGAAAATCAAAATACAGATGCTGGAATTTACCATCTTGTTCCTGAAAAAGGAACAGAAATTATCTTGAAGGGCTTGCACGTGGAAGTTAAAAATGGGAAAAGATTACTTGAAGCAGAAATTACTAATGGTGATGGCAATAATTTGCCTATTCTTAGGAATGAAAGGGCTGTAGTAGAACTTGTTCCTGAGGTAAAACAAGAAGTAAGTTATGAAGCCAAACCAATTGAGATAAAGGAAATTGTAGAATGCCCTGATTTTGGATTTGAAAATTATGAATTTACTGAAAAACAGAGAAAATCAATCATTAAAATTTTAAGGCCAATGCATTTTGGATTGGATAAAAGAGAACAAAATAAATTTGGAGAAATTATAGAACTTCAAAGACATGTTTGGATTGATAATGATAGAAAAGATAAGAAAAAATTGAGGAATATGGTTGGCGAATTTCATGATGGATATCCTGGTCGTGTGAGAAGACTTATTTCCTATAAAGAAAGGAGAGCAGCCAAAATTATTCTTCCAATAGCACTTATTAGTGCTTTGGCAGGATATAGGACTCTTCCTAGGTTATTGTCTTTCTCGCCAGCACCAGTTAATATAGAGTCTATTGTGAATCAAAAATATGGTGAGTTTACCGAAGCAATTGCTCTTGCAAATGAACAAAGAAGACCTGCGAGGGCATTGTTAGTTGGAGGTGCTGAGGGTGCAAATGATGATCCTCCTAAAGATACTGATCCTGAAGGACATTATAGATTGGCACAATGGCTTACTGCGGGTTGGATGCTCGAAAGCGGATTAACAAATGATGAGATTAAATTTATGGGGCATAATCCAAGAAGCATTCCAATAACAGAAACCAAGGCCTATGAAGATTTTATTAAGAGAAACGCAGGAAATGAAAATATATTGAGAATTATGGATTTAGCATTAGAAAAATTAGTTGTTGATGGAGGTTCAAATTACTTAGGGGTTGTTGAAGATTTGGAAAATTTAGCTGGAGAAAGAGCAGTTATTGGGTTTTTTGGTTCAGAGAATCATGAATTTGTGGTTCCTGGGGGAAACTTGGGATCTGTAGAAGTTAACAAAATAATGCAACAAGTTGGATATCCTGAGAGTTCGATTTTTATAAGTGGGGGGAGAAATGGATCTTCTTATATTTCTTCATTGAATATGCCAAATTCATTAGAGATTAGTACTCAGTCAAGAAGTGGTTCTAGTGTGATTAAAGATTCAAGGATTATAGAGGACTTGGTTAATTCTTATCTTGAAGATCCTGAACAATCTATTCTTGGTATGTTAAATGGTGTTTTGTCTAGAGACCCAAAAGGGTATGGTGGTGATTTTGTGGCTAAGGATAAAAGAGCATATATGATTAGCTCTACTTCTTTTGGGAATCCTATATTTTTTAGACCCGGTCAGTTTGTCACGGGGGAGAATCTATCTTTCCTTGAAGATGGAACTCTTAGAGATTCCTTTGGGGTAACAGAAAATGGAAGAATTTATACAGGAAAGTCTGAAGAGCTAACTATTCCAATAAATCCAGATACTGGATTACCATATGAATTGAATTTTATGCATAGACCGCTTAGTCATTTTATTGGTGTAAGTCAATAATTATCCTACGAAACTTTTATAAAGACATATGAAATAATATTCATATGAATAATAAATCATGCTCATGTAATGCGTATTTGAATCATAATTCTTATCATGTATTTTTTACTAATCTTGCTAATGAATTAAAGATTGGGATAATTCTTGAATTGCGAAAAGGCGACAAGAATGTGTCAGAGCTTACTGAAGAACTTGATGTTGAGCAGAGCAAGGTTTCGCATGCGTTGAAAAATCTAAGGGCGTGTAATATTGTTGATGTTGAAAGCAAGGGCAAGGAAAGAATTTATTCTCTGAATAAAGATACGATTCTTCCGATGTTGAATCTTATTGACAAACATGCGAATGATCATTGTAAGGGGAGGTGTGGAGTTAGGGGATGAAACAGATATTAAAAAAGATTAAGCAAATTGAGACAGATAGAAAAATAAAAGTATTATTTTTAATTGAGTCTGGAAGTAGAGCATGGAAGTGGGAAAGTCAAGATAGTGACTATGATATTAGAGGTGTTTACATTCAAGATTATCTAAAAGTAGAGGAAATTGATAAACAGATTAGTGTTGTTGATGAAGAATTAGATATTGTTTTATGGGATTTTAGAAAATTTTTAAGATTATTAAAAAAATCAAATCCTTCTGTTTGGGAATGGCTAAGTAGTGACATTGTTTATCTTGAAAATAGTTTAAGGAAAAACTTAATTAATATTTTTAAAAAAGGTTTTAATGAACAAGCTCTTAAACAGCATTATGCTTCAATGGCGAGACAAAATTTTGAAAAGTATATTAGGAATTCAGGAGATAAAGCTAATTTAAAAAAATATGTCTATATTTTGAGAAGCATTGCTTGTATTCTTTGGATAGAGAAATATAAATCGCCCCCTCCTAAAGATTACAAGAAAGTTGCAATATTATTACCAGAAGATGTTCAAAAATTTTTTAATAAAATTGTAAAAGATAAAGAAAAATCAGAAGATTTAACTGGGAAGAGAAATAAAGAAGTAGAAAAATATGTTCTTGGTTTTTTTAATAAAAAGTTTGATAAAACAGAAGGTTCTTTTGATGATGAAAAAATAGATAGGTTGTTTAAAAAAATAGTTAAGGAGAATCTAAAATGAAAATAGAATTTAAAGAAATGAAATTATCTAAGGATGGAATATCTGTTGAAATAAAAGGGAAATCTATGAGTTCATTTTCTTTTGGAAAAGATGTAGATATTAAAATGTCTATTCTTCAATTGGCTAAAGTGTGGGGAACAGATAGAAGTGTTGGAGATGAACTTGAAAACGGGGAGGGATGGGGTTCAAAAGAATTAGAAGAAAAATGTGATGAAACAAAGGGTGAAATTAAGAAGTTTCCAAATGTAAAATTCTGGGATAAGGAAATTGAATGTTATGATAATGGTGGCCCACATGAAAGGGAGGATATGATAACAGTTTATGGAGAAGACTTGTCTGGTTGGAATAATGAAGGAATCAGTATCAAGATGAAGAAAGAAGTTTATGAAAAAGAGATTAATGGGAAAAAATTCAAGGTTATATTAAATCCGATGACAATTACACTAAAAGTTGAAAAATGAAACAAGAAAAAGTTAGCTTTGAAAATAGTGAAGGGAAAAGATTAGCTGGAATATTGCATATTCCAGAACAGGAAACTAAAAAGATAGTAATAATTGCTCATGGATTTACTATGCATAAAAGAAGAGAACACTATATTGAAATAGCTGATAAATTACATGAGAACGATATTGCGTTGCTAAGATTTGATTTTGGAGGAAGTGGTGAAAGTTATGATACTGAGATTGATCTTGATAAACAAGTTGATGATTTAAATTCTGCAATAAAATTTGTTAAAGACAGAGGATATAATGAAATTGGGCTTATTGGTGAAAGTCTGGGAGGGTTGGCCTGTCTTAAAGCAAATCTTCAAGAAGTTAAAACTGCTGTTCTTTTAGCTCCTGGCATTCATTCAAAAGTTCCAACTTATATTAAGAGACATCCTGAAAAAAAAGTAATGCTTGACGAAAAGGGATTTGTTGAAAAAGAAAAAGATGGAAAAACTTTTATTCTCCCAAAAAAATATTTTGATGATAGGTTAAATGTCAACCAAGAAGAACTTGTTAAGGAATTATCTATTCCTGTTCTTATTTTGCATGGAGATAATGATGGGATAGTTCCGTTAGAACACTCTGAGGGTGCAAGAGACAAAAATAAAAATATAAAATTAGAAATTATTGAAAATGCTGGACATGATGTAGGAGAGGAAAAAGAAGCGCAAATTAAGATTATTAATTGGTTCAAGGAGGAGTTGAAATGAAACCAAATAATAAAGAAATGAAAATTATTGAATCTGCTTTACTTAAAATTTATTTTAAATATAAAAATAAAGGATTATTATCAATTTATTTATGGGGGACTGTATTAACTAATGATTTTAATCCAGATTCAAGCGATATTGATAGTATAGCAATAGTTAGTAGTAAGGCAAATAAAAAAGATAATAATGAAATTAATAAGTTTCTAAAAGATTACTGCCCAGAATATAAGGATTTTAAATTGAACTATCTTTATTTAGATGAATTGGATGGAAAGAGAATAAAAAGTAGACTCGCAAGAGTTATGGATCCTCGATTATTATTGCTAGATTTTAAAAACTGGAAACATGTATCTGGAAAAAAATATTCGAGAAAAGATTTTAAATTAAAGGAGATAAATTTAGATGAAGCAATAAAATTAAATTTGTTTATAGCAAAAAAAAGATTCTTACCTTTATTCAAAAAAGATAATTTTGAACATACCCAATATTTTGTGAAACGTCTTATCAAAATTTGTTACCATCTAAATCAAAGAGATTTTGGAAAACATAATTTTAGATATAATGAATTATTAAAGAAATCTCCAAAAGAGAGAAAGAAAGTTGTTAAAATTTTATTGGAGATTAAAAAAAGTAAATGGGATGAATCTTTAATGAAAAAGAACTTTTCTTTTTTGAGGAATTTTATTGAAGAGGTTGATATATGAAAACCCTATACCTAGACAACGCTGCAACAACGCGAGTTGATGATGAAGTCTTGAAAGAAATGATTCCTTATTTTAGTGAGAAGTATGGGAATGCGTCTTCTCAGCACATGAAGGGACAGGAAGCAAAGCAGGCAATGGAAAAAGCGAGAAAGATTATTGCAAAGGCTATTGGTGCGCGGGGTCATGAAATTATTTTTACTGCGGGGGGGACAGAGTCAAACAATCTTGCTGTGAAAGGTTTGTTTTTTGCAAACTATCCTGAGAAGAATCATATTATTATTTCAAAGATTGAACATGATTGTGTCTTGAATGCGTGCAAGTGGCTTGAGACTCAAGGGGCGCAGGTTACTTATCTTGATGTTAATGAAGAGGGATTTATTGATTTGCATGAATTGGAAAACGCTATTACAGACAAGACGATTTTGGTTTCTATAATTCATGGCAATAATGAGATTGGGACTATCCAGGATTTAGAAGCTATTGGGAAAATTTGTAGAGAAAAAGATGTTTTGTTTCATACAGATGCTTGTCAGAGTTTTACAAAAGTGGATATTGATGTTAAGAAGCAGAACATTAGTTTGTTGACGTTGAATGCGCATAAGATTCATGGGCCGAAAGGGGTTGGTGCTCTTTACATAAAAGATGGAATAAAAATAACTCCAATCTCTCATGGAGGCGGTCATGAAAAAGGATTGAGAAGCGGGACAGAAAATATTCCAGGAATTATGGGATTTGCAAAATCTGTTGGTGTTTCTAGTAAGAAAGATGTGCAGAGGATGAAGGAGTTAAGAGACAAGATGATTGATGGAGTTTTGAAAATTCAAGATACAAGGCTTAATGGGTCAAGAGAAAATAGGCTTTGTAATAATATTAATATTTCATTTAATAATATTGAAGGCGAAGCAATTGGAGGTTATCTTGAGAATGAAGGGATTTATACTTCTACTGGTTCTGCTTGTTCGTCACACTCTTTAGAACCAAGTCATGTGCTTCAAGCAATTGGACTAACTGCTGTCCAGATAAATAGTTCTTTGAGGATAAGTATTAGTAAATATACAACAGAGGAAGAGATAGATTATTTTCTTGAGGTTCTTCCGAAGATTGTAGAGAAATTAAGGAGGATAAGCCCTTTGGTTAATTGATGATGGAAGATAAAGAAATTAAAAAAGCCACAAAAAAGGATTTGACTATCTTGGATAAAGAACTTTCTATCAAAGCGATTCCTTGGTTTCATGAAGAAAAGTTAAAAGAACAAGAAAAAGGTAAAAGTATATGGTTGATTGCATGGGAGAATAATCATCCAATTGGGCATATTCAAGTTAGATTTGATGGTTCAAAAATTAAAAAGGTTAAATCAAATTTAAAAAATTGTCCGCATATTGAGTCCTTAGGGGTTAAAGAAAATTATAGGAAAAAAGGTGTTGGTACAAAATTAATGGATTATGCAGAAAATTTGGTAAAGAAAAAAGGTTATAAGAAAGTTGGTTTAGCGGTTGAAAAAGACAACATCTTTTTAGAAAAATTGTATTCTAAAAGAGGGTATAAAAACTGGGGCAAAGAATTTGTCACAGACTCTTGGAATGTTTTAAATAAAAAAGAAAATAAACAAAAAGTAAATGAAAAATGTAATTATTTCATTAAGGAAATAAAATGATATCAAGAAAAACTAAATTTAGCGAGATACTAGAAGAGAACAAAGATGCCGCTGAGATTTTGTTTGAGGCTGGATTGCATTGTGTAGGATGTCCTATGACTGCGCAGGAAAATCTTGAAGATGGTTGCAAGGCTCATGGAATGAGTGATAAGGATATTGATGAGTTGGTTGAGAGGTTGAATGGGGGAGGGGAAAAATAGAACTCGCTACGCTCGTTGATTAATAAAATAAATTAAGATGATAATTAAATTAAATACGAAAAAATCTGATGAAGTCGATTTTGGAGTTTGCATTAATCTGCGAACGTGTGAACAGGAATTTAAATAAATAAAATGACACAAACATATTCAAAAGAACTCATGGAGCATTTTAAGAATCCCAAGTTTGTAAAAGATGTCGAAGATGCTGATGGAGTTGGGGAAGTTGGGAATGTGGCTTGTGGAGATATAATGCATTTAGAAATTAAAGTTGAGCCCCCAAGGGGGTACCCCGAAACCTTTTCAAAAAAAGGTTTACAAGGGGCAAAAATAGTGGATATTGGATTCAAGACATTTGGTTGTGCTGCTGCGATTGCAAGTTCTGATGTTGTTTGTGAGCTGGCTTTGGGGAAGACAGTTGAAGAAGCTGAGAAAATTACAAAAGATGATATTGTTGAAAAATTAAAAGGTATGCCTCAGATCAAGGTTCATTGTTCTGTCTTGGGGATAGAAGCATTGAAAAAGGCAATTGATGATTATAAGAAAAATGGAACGAGAAATAATAAAAATTAATGAAGAAAAATGTAATGGATGTGGTTTGTGTATTCCGAACTGTCCAGAAGGTGCTATTCAAATCATAGATGGAAAAGCTAGGTTGATTAGTGATTTGTTTTGTGATGGTCTGGGGGCATGTATTGGTCATTGTCCTGAAGGCGCAATAAAAGTAGAAAAGAGAGAGGCAGATCCTTATGACGAGATTAAAGTAATGGAAAATATTATACCACAGGGAGAGAATACTATTCGGGCTCATTTAGAACATTTAGAAGAACATGGAGAAAAAGAATTTTTAAAACAAGCTGTGGATTTTTTAAATGACAGGGGAATAAAAATCAAGAAAAAAGAGAAGCAAGAATCTGTTCTTCCTTGTGGTTGCCCTGGTTCTCAAATGCAGGATTTGAGTAAGACTAAAAATACTTCCTCTGAAAAAGTCGAACTTAGTTCTGAGTTGCAACAATGGCCTGTTCAATTAAACTTGCTTCCTCCTCAAGCGCCTTTTTTTGAAAACTCAGACTTACTTGTCTGTGCAGATTGCGTTCCTTTTGCTCATGCGAATTTTCATCAGGAATTATTAAAAGATAAAAGTATTGTTATTGGTTGTCCTAAGTTAGATGATATTGGAGCGTATGAAGAGAAGTTGACTGAAATTTTTAAGAATAATAACATTAAAAGTGTAACTGTGGCTATTATGGAAGTTCCTTGCTGCTATGGAATGTATTCTGCTGTTGAAAATGCAATTAGAGAATCTGGGAAGGAAATAAAACTAACACAGAAAATTATTAGTGTTCGAGGAGATATATAATGGAAAAAAATATAAAAGAATTAATAGAATATCCTCAGGAAGGAATATTGAGCAAAGAGATTATTAAAGATGAAAAACAAAATATAACTTTATTTTGTATGGCTAAAGATACTGAAATAGATGAACATACTTCAACAAGAACTGGATTTGTTTATGTTGTTGAGGGAAATGGAATTTTTAATTTAGAGGGAAAAGATATTAAAATGCTGCCTGGGGTTTTTATATACATGAAAGAAAATGCTGTTCATTCATTAAAAGCCGAGGAGAACACGAGTTTTATACTCTCATTATGTTAAGATGGAAAATAAACAAGTTGGGATGTTAATTGTAGGAATTGGTGTTGTAATGGGAATTATAGTTTGGATTTTTAATAATGCATTAAAAAAAATTGTTGGGACATCATGTTCTCATGGTTCGGGATGCCCGATGTATGGAACAATACAAACACAAACAGGACTTAGTCTTGCAATTGTAGCAATTGTTTTAATAATTGGTTTAATCATTATGCTTACTAAACCTAAAATAGAAATTAAGGAAAAAATAATTATTAAAAAAGTTTAAGAAGAGAGAAAAAAGATTAATCTTGAAGGGTTAGATAAAGATGAGAAAAAAGCTATGGATTTACTTATTGAAGAAGGTAAAGCTATGTTTCAGGCAGACTTAATGGAGAAACTTGAAATTGGAAAAGTTGGAATGACAAGGTTGTTGGATAAACTTGAAGCAAAGCAATTTATCGAAAGGAAGAGGAGAGGGATGAATAATATAGTTGTTGTGAAAGATTAACTATCTTCTTATAAATTAATAAGGATAAGATCCCTGTTGTTACTAATTGTATTAATGGCGTTAAGCCAATTCCAAAGATTGTGGGCATTGTCTCAAGATAAGACCATCTTCCTAAATTAAGATTGATTAATTCTATTAGTGTTGATAAAATAAATCCAAGAAGAATTATTAAGGCGTAATGTTTAAGTTGAGGTTTGTTTATCCAATTCATATTTTTATAGATTAGAGAAATAATTGCAAATATTAAAAAAATCCATAGAACATCTGTGAAACTTGCCATAATTAAATGAAGTGTTTTTGGAATTCCGCTAGTGTCGTTGTATAAAACAAAATGGGAAAATTCCCAAACTAAGTTTAATACTAAAGAAATTGATGCTAAAATAGAAATGGTTTTTATGAGTTTCATATACAATAAAACATGTTCTTGTTTAAAAGAATTGCTATTAAAAGATTGAAACTAGTTTCATCAAAGCTATTATAAAGCATATTTATTTAGAAATATTAATTAAATTGGAGTATCAAATGAGTAAACAAAATCGTAATAAAAGTGACATGGAGTTTTATGTTCAAATAGCTGCCATAGTTGTATTAGCTGGACTTTTGATGTACAGTTTTGGAAAAACATCTAGTGGAGTTGTTGGTGAAGTAATTGGTTCTGTGTCTACTTCAGATATACTTCCTACAGGACTTCCTTCTGTTTATGGTAATGAACTGAAAATCGCATATGACGATGTTTCTCCTAATGATCCGCGATTAGCAGATTCCACAATAAAAGTCCTTGCTGATATTGATAGAAGCGAAACTTTAACCGGCGCTGATTTGCAAAGATACATTGATGTATTATACAATATTGAAGGTGGAATTTCTTGTGAATTCTGCTGTGGTGCACGTTCTGTAATTAGAGAAGATGGAAGCGCTGCATGTGGTTGTGCTCATAGTTATGCTATGAGAGGTTTAGCTAAATACTTGATTAAATTCCATGGTGATGAATTTAGTGATGAAGAAATTTTAGAAGAAGTTGCGAAATGGAAAGTTTTATTCTTTCCAGGAATACATGAAACAAAAGCTGCTGTATTAGAAAGTGAAGGAATTGAGTTAACTTTTACAAATCTTGGGAGCAACATGTATCGTGGAATTGAGGAAGGACAGCAATCAGGCGGTGGAATGGTAGGTGGATGTTAAAATGGAAGAACACGAAAACACATACGAAGAAAAACTCCACGAAGAACTTGCAGATAAACAAGGCAAATTTAAGATGGACAAGAGAGTTATCCTTTGGATAATTATTGCTCTACTTGCTATAGGTGTTATCTATGTTGTATTTTTCAAAGATACAAGTACAGCACAAGCAATAGCATCATCAGGTCAAGCTGCAAGAAGTTCTAGTGGAATGGTTGGCGGTTGCTAACAAACAATTTTTATTTTTTTATTTTTTTATTATAATCAAACACAAAAGGAAAAAACATAAAATGGAATTAAATTTAAAATTTACGGCGAAAGTATTGGTCTTTTTAGTAATTGTTTTTGCAGTATTTGCTCTTGTTAATAGCAATGCAAATCCCAAGACTGGTGCAGTTGTGTATAAATCATTAACTTGTGGTTGCTGTGAAGGATTTATTTCTGAATTAAAGAATGATTTTGATGTAGAGATTAAAATTATGGATGATATATCTAGTATAAAAGATAAATATAATATTCCATTGGATATGCAAAGTTGCCATACAACTATTATTGGAGATTATTTTATTGAAGGACATGTGCCAATGGAAGCGATAAATGAGTTATTAGAAACTATGCCTGATGTGGAAGGAATTATCCTTCCAGGAATGCCTGCTGGTGCTCCAGGAATGTCTGGAACAAAAAAAGAACCTTTCAAAATTTATTCTCTTAAAGATGGAGTTACTTCTGAATTTTTAGAAATTTAAAATGCTTGACAAATTTTTGAAAAAGTCCTGGAACCCCTTGTTATTCAGGATTATTGGGACTATTGGATTTTTATTCATGCTATTAGTTCTTTATTTTGGTTCTATAAAATTAATATTTGATATCGAAAGCAAATTAATTATGCTTATTATTTGGACGCTTTGGTGGCCATTTTTGTATATTACTTTGTTTTTTTTAGGAAGATTTTGGTGTGGTTTCCTTTGTCCTGTTGGATTAGCTAATGAAGTTGGAAATTGGATGAAACAGCGAAGAAGAGATCCTTTATTGAAATACATTTTTATTCCTTTTGTATTGTTCTTTATTATTGTGTTTTGGGAGCAAGTATCTGGATTGTTTTCATCGGTTGGGATAACAATGGTGTTTTTGTTTACATTTATTATTTCTGGATTTGTGATTGGAGTTTTACTTCCGCGATGGGGATTTTGTAAACATTTCTGTCCAATAGGAGCATTGTTTACTCCATTTAGCAGATTGTCCATTATTGGTGTTAGAACGAATAAAGATCTTTGCGACAAATGTGAAACAAAAGAATGTATTAGAGGAGGAGAATCACCTCCATGTCCAATGTTTAATTATGTTCCAAATTTGCAAAGCAACAAAGATTGTCTTTTGTGTATTAATTGTATCAAAAACTGTCCGCATGATTCTGCTAAATTATGTTTTGTTAAACCTGGAAAAGAAATAGAAAAACAGGTTGAATTTAGTCTTGCTGAATCTTTGTTTGTTGTGGCTTTGGTTGGGTTTGCAGTATTATTAACTTCAAGGGGTACTCAGATGGTAAGGTTTTTTGAGATGAATGGATTTTTATTAAGAGCTGTTGATTTTATTACTTGGATTGGTTTTTTCCTTGGAGCTTATTTTTTGATAACCTACATTTATACTAAAATCCAAGGTTGGGAAAAAGGTAAATTCAAACATAACCTTATCAAGGGTGGCTATGTTTATCTTCCATTAGCATTTTCCTTGCTGTTCTTTTTGATAGTGTTTGGATTTATAACACCTTTAACAAACATAAATGCTCTATGGATTGCAATTAGTAAATATTTAATTTTGCTTATTGGAATTATTTGGAGTTTGAAAATTGCAGGAAAATTGTTTTATAAAAAATCTATGATATATAAATTGTCAATAATTTTGATTGGGTTGTTTTGGGTTTTGATTTTAATTCCAGGGCCTTTGAATATTTCTCCAGATAATTCAGAAGTTTATATTGTTGAAAATGGAGGGGTTATTGAGATGACTGCATTTAGCATGGGATTTGATCCAGCGATAATTAAGATTAAGGATGGAGAATATTTTGATATAGACCTCTCTAATGTGGATATTGTGCATTCGTTTGATTTGGACGAATTGGGAATTCATGTTAATCTTGGTAGAGGGGAGAATAAAATTATAAGAGTGAATATTCTTGAGAAAGGAGAGTATGAATATTATTGTGCAATTCCAGGACATCGGGAAGCAGGAATGAAGGGCATTTTGATTGTAGAATAAAGAAACTAGTTTCATCAAAGCTATTATAAAGAATATTTTCTTATATGTTTTATGGCTAAGGGTAAATATATTTGGGGTGCGTTGCGAATTGCAATGGGTTGGATATTTTTATGGGCATTCTTTGATAAATTACTTGGTTTAGGATTTGCGACAGCTGCGGAGAATGCTTGGATTGCTGGGGGTTCTCCAACTGCTGGATTTTTGAGTTTTGGGACAGGAACTCTTTTTGGTAGTTTTTTTCAAAGTCTTGCAGGATTAGCAATTGTTGATTGGCTTTTTATGTTGGGATTATTATTTGTAGGAATAGCATTAATATTAGGTATAGGTGTAAAACTAGCAGGATATGTTGGAGCTTTTATGATGTTCCTTATGTGGTTAGCAGTACTTCCCTTAGCAAATAATCCGATAATTGATGATCATATTATCTATCTCCTTATAATGCTTGGATTCACCATTATCAATACTGATGATTGGTTTGGTTTTGGAAAAAGATGGGCGAATACAAAATTAGTAAAAAAATATAAATTTCTTAAATGAAAATGTTGATATTAAAATGAAATTGAAAGGAGGTTTAAACAAATAATGGATAGAACAATTGTGATATTAGTGATTATATTATTAATTATATTTGGAATAGTCCTTATTACACTGGGTGGATCTAATGGAACTGGAGAAAGTGTAGCAAGATCTTCTGGTTTATATGCCAGTCAATCATATGGTGCAGGATGTGGAAGGTAACATATTAACAAATGGAATTTAAATGTGATAGTTGCAATAAGAACTTTGGTTCAGAGGAAAGTTTAAACCAGCATAATTTGGTTAAACATTCTGGAGAAGAAAAAAAAGGAAAAGCCAATATGAGAAAGTATGTTATTATGGGAATTATTATTTTGATAGTTTTATTTTCTTCATTTGGTATTTACTCTTCTATTGGAAAATCTGGAGAATATGATGAATTTGTTACATGCTTGACAGAAAAAGAAGTTGTGGTATATGGGAACGATTACTGTTCATATACTAATCAACAATTGAACTTTTTTGGAAAATCAAAAAAATATTTGAATTATGTGAAATGCGTGGATAATGAAAATTTGTGCGATGAAAAAGGCGTAGAAATTACTCCTACTTGGGAAATAGATGGAGAGAGTTATTCGGGGATTCAATCTTTAGAAAAACTTTCTACATTGACAGGATGTGGATTATATGAATAAATTTTAATGGGAAGTTTTTTATATAAACTTTTATTATAAGGTGTATGGAAAATAAAAAACTTGGAATTCTAATGATGATTATCAGTTTGGTTTTCTTTGCATTTTTAATTTATTTTTCTAATAATTTAGCAACAAGGTCTGATAAACTTGGTTGTAATTCTTCTGAAGAATGTGCCGAAGTTGGGAAACTTTTTTCCTTTACAAATATTAGTTTTGGTTTTTTTGGATTTATGTTGGCTCTTGGTTTTTATCTTTTATTTTTTAATAAAACTGATGAGAAGATTATGAAAAGATTAGAAGATGACAAGAACAATAAAATTAGTGAAGAGAAATTTGAGATAATTTTAAGGGCTCTTGGGGATTATGAAAGGCAAGTTTTGAAAGCTGTTAAAGAGCAGGATGGTATAACTCAGAGTACATTGAGATTACGAACAAATATATCAAAGGCAAAGCTAAGTTATGTTTTACAGGAGTTGGAAAAAAGAAATTTAATAAAAAGGGCTAAGAAAGGAAAAACTTTGGAAATTTATTTGAGAATTTAGCTCTATGAACGTTAATATGGTAAAATTTAAGCTTTTTGAAATTTTTTACAAGGACTTAATTTGTTTGTTCATACCCTAAGAACTAAATACTTACAATTTTATAATATCGCATGGATTTTGCAGAAGATATCAAGAAAGGTGTAGACAAGGTAGAAGAGAATATAGATCGTGGAATTAAAAATATCTTGAGTCTTGGGGGAACAGGTAAAAAAGATTTATTTAGCAAGCATGTTATTGTTTTGATTGCTATTGTTGCTGTTTTTTTGATTGTGAATCAGGTTTTGATTTCTGGTATAAATATAAGAAAAGGTTATTCGTTAAATGTGGGAGATGGGGATGTTTATAGTTTAAAGACAACTTCTCAGGCTATTAATTTATTATTTCCAGTTCATGAGATACAAACTGAACAAGATGCAATTGATATGATGATTTCTCAAGGAACTCCAGATTATGGCGATGCAATGGGAATTACTTTTGATGATCCTGTTGGTTCGATGAATTTATTAGCAGATAATTATAAAACTGTTAAAGCAGACATACAACAAAATAATCCTGAAGTGTGGGAAAGATATTTGAATCTTGCAACAAAACCTGTTGGAATTAGTTGCGAGTTCTGTTGTGGTGTTGGTCCAAAAGGAATTAACAATAAAGGAGATATTACTTGTGGCTGTGCTCATAATCCTGCTATTCAATCGTTAACAATGTTACTAATGAAAGATACTGATTATACTGATGCAGAAGTATTGAGAGAAGCAATGAGATGGAAAACTTTATGGTTCCCTAGAGATATGGTTGGTCTTGCATTAAAAGCTGCTGGCGGGGAAGTAGAATCTGAACTTCCAGGGATGGTTGGAGGATGTTAATAAAAATAAAAGGAGGTAAAATTGAATGAAAGTGAATAAAAATATATTGGTTGTTGTTATTTTAGTTGCTTTGGTTGCGATAAGTGCTGTTCAAGCAGTTCAACTTAATAGTATAAGAGAGAATGTAAATGATCTTGGAACTACTGCAACAACTAAGACTGTTAAGACAAGTTCAAGTTCTGTTTCAGGATCTTCTGTTCCAACGAACTTGCAAAATCTTCCAGGAATGGTTGGAGGTTGTTGATTTTAATTATTAAAAATGGAAGAACATGAAGAAAAAATAGAAGGTGAAAACGAAGAAGTATTGCCTGTTTCGAAAAAGGGTGTTGTAAGCTTAGATCCTATTTTGAAATATATTGAAAAGAATACTTCCAAGATATTTAGTGTGTTATTGGTTGTATTGTTAATTATATTTGTTTTAAATATTTCTTCTACTTCTGTTGCTAATGTAATATTAGATGAAAAGGTTGAATTAATTAAGGAAGCTAATAAACCTATTAAGATAGAACTATCTATTATTGATTGTTTTGATTGTTATGATATTGAATCTGTTGTCGATTCAATTAAAAAACAAAATGTTGATGTGATTAGTGAAGAAGTTTTAGATATTAGTGATGCTCAAGATTTAATTTCAAAATATAATATTCAAAAACTTCCAAGTATTTTAATTTCTGGAGAAATAGATAATGAGAAAGTTGATTTCAGGGACTTTATATTGAATGATGATGTCTTGGTTCTTGATAAAATTAATGCTCCTTTTTTGGACTTATCAACAAATACTCTTAATGGGAAGGTTATAATTAAAGAGATTATTGATTCCTCTTGTGAAGATTGTTCTTCTCTTGCCTCTTTTATTGATGGTATTGTGGGATCTGGAATTTTAATTGAGAGTTGGAACAAGATTGAATATAATTCCCCAGAAGCAAAAAATTTAATTAGTCAATTTGGTCTAGAAAAAGCTCCAACTGTGTTAATTTCAGATGATATTAATTACTATGAAGGTCTTGAGGAAACATTGGATCAAATTAGCACAGAGAAAAATGGATATCATGTTATCTCTTCACTAGTTCCTCCTCATAGAGATTTGGTTCAGAACAAAGTGGTTGGTTTAGTGGATTTGATAATGATTAATGACAAATCATGTTCTGACTGTTATGATGTTAATATGAATAAACGAATCTTAGCAGGATTTGGAATGGTTTTGCAAAGTGAAGAAATTTATGATGTAAGTTCTTCTGAGGCACAAGCGTTAATTTCAAAATATAATATTCAAAAAGTTCCTATGATTATTTTATCTCCTGATGCAGAGGAATATAGTTCGTTTGTTAATGCATGGGATAATGTTGGAACAGAAGAATCAGATGGATGGTTTATTATGAGAAACCCTGAATTGGTTGGAGATATAAAAGAGATTAATTAAAATGAAAAAATCAACAATAATTATTTTGGTTGTATTAGTATTAGCAATTAGTATTTTTGTTGCTGTTAATTTAAATTCAAATAAGGGGACTGATAAAAGCGCAGATGTTTGGAATGGTGATGTTGTTGAAGTAGAAATTAAAGCTTCTAATTGGAAATTTGAACCAGAATTAGTTGAAGTTAATTTTGGGGATAAGGTTGAATTACATTTGGAAAGTACTGAAGGGACACATGGGTTTGTTTTATCTCAATTTAAGGTTAGTGAAACCTTGATTCCTGGAAAAGATGTGCATTTTGAATTTATTGCAGATAAAAAAGGGACTTTTAGTTTTTATTGTAGTGTTCCTTGTGGAAGTGGACATTCAGGAATGAATGGGATTTTTGTTGTTAAATAAGATAGTTGATCTTAAAAATAAATTAGAAAATGGTAAAGAAAGAATGTTGCGATATACTAGGAAATGAATTAAATCTAAATAAAAATTGGTTTAAATCTAAAAAAGCAAATGGCGATGAGTGGGTACCTGCTTTTGTTCAAAAAGTTGATGAGCAAAAATGTATTGGTTGCGGTATGTGTGTTAAGATTTGTTTAGGGGATTGTTATCAATTGAAAAAAGTAAATAGAAAAGTAGTGAGTGTTGTTGTTAATCCTCAAAATTGTTATGGAGATTGTCATTGTCATAAAATATGTCCTGTAAAAGGTGGAGCAATGATTTGTAAACCAAAATCAATAGAAAAAATAAAATGAGAAAATTATATTTACTTATTATAGCATTTATTCTAATCTTAGTTGCGCCGATGATTTTAGCTCATAGTGGCGAAGCTATAGATCCCAATTTGCCGGAAAATATTCAGAAATCAATAGAATATAAACATGAACAAGCTGATTTTTATCTTAGAAATTTATCTTTTATCATTGCTTTTTTAGCAGGAATTTTAGGTATTTTGACTCCTTGTAGTCTTGCAATACTTCCTGCTTTTTTTGCTTATAGTTTTGAAGGAAAGAAACAAATAACTAAAATGACTTCTATATTCTTTCTTGGATTTGCTCCTGTTTTTATTCTTTTTGGATTATTGGCAACTCTTTTAGGAAAAACTTTAGCAATGTTTCAACAAGCTAATAAAACTCTTGTAATAGTTGCAGGAATCTTTCTAATAGTTTTCGGATTAATGATTTTGTTTGGCAAAGGGTTTTCAGGAATTAAATTTAAGAGAAAAACAAAGAAAACACCTTTTGGAATCTTCTTATTTGGAATCTTTTTTGCAATTGGATTTACAGCTTGTATGGGACCTATTTTAGTTGGAATATTATTAATTGCAGGCACTTTACAAAATTATGTTTACGCAGGAATTTTAATGATTTTTTATTCTCTTGGATTATTTGTGCCTTTATTTTTAATTTCAATGACTTTTGATAAATTTAATTTTACGAAAAAAATTAATAATATGAATAAGAAAATAGGATTTCCTATAAGTGAGTTAATTGCTGGAATATTGTTATTAGCTCTAGGAATTGCATTTATTGTATTTGGTGGGACTAATTTTTTCAATTTCCTTGGTTTTGGCAATGTAACTGTATTTATTTATTCTTTACAAGAAAAATTAATTGACCTAAAATTTATAAATTATCTTGGTTTTGTTATATTAGCTATATTTGGATTTTTATTATTTAAATTTTTGAGAAAAAAGAAAAATAAAGAGATTCAACAAGATGAAAAATAAAAGTTTGATTATTTTGGGAATTGTCGTCGTTCTTGTGGTTTGGTTAGGATATTCTGTACTTAATGATTCGAATATAGGTGCTGTTGGTTCTGATCATAGTCATGCTAATTTTATGGTTTTTATTAACGGGGAGCAAATAAATTTTGCTTTGCCACAATATATGGTTAAAGTTCAAGAGGTTCATATTGAAAATATGAATGGAGTTACAATACATAAACATGCAATAGGAGTTACTCTTGGATATTTCTTTAAAACATTGGGATTTAAATTTAATGAAGAATGTTTTGTTACAGATAAAAAAGAAAAGTTTTGTAGTGAAGGAGATAAAAAATTAAATTTTTATGTTAATGGAAATAAGAACTTGGTATATGGAGATTATGAAATAGTAGATGGTGATAAATATTTAATTAGTTATGGTAGTTCAAATGAGAACATTCAAGAACAACTTGATGAATTGAATGAAATAGAAATTGAAGAATAAAATGTTAAAAGAGATATTATTTATGGATGGGCATGCTGTTACTCTGAACAATCCTGGTTGGGAAAGTGTTTCTGCAGGACTCGGTTCCATTGAACAATATAGCATAATCCTTATTGTTTTAATTATTATTGGAATTATTCTTTTAATAAAGTGGATGAAGGGTAGGCGGATTGTTAATTAGATGGAAATTAGAAAAGTATTTAGTATATTGAAAGAAATTTATAAGAATAAAAAATATTTTTACTTGACTTTTATTTCTGCTATTGTTTTATTTATTGTATTGTATAAATTAACTCTTGCGACAATTGCAGACAATAGTTTGAAGATTTTTATTATGATGTCTGGATATAATTATACTTATTTTACTTTGCTTAGTTTTGTTGTAATTTCTGTTTTATTTGGAATTTATTTGAGTGTTTTTATTTATCGGTTTAAATTGATTAAACTTATGCGAAAGAAGAAAGGAACTTCTATTGGTTTTATTGGATATCTTGGTTTGATTGCAGGAGTTTTTGGTGCTGGGTGTCCAACATGTGGTTCTGTAATCTTTGCTCTTGTCGGAGCACCTTTGGCTTTGATGTATTTTCCATTTAGAGGATTGGAATTAAGATTGTTGTCAATAATTATTTTAGGGATTTCTATTTATATTTTAACTAGGAGTTTATATAAGTGTGGAGCTTGCAAAAAATGAAACACACCCACCAAATAGGTCTAAAAAAAGGGCGTACCCAAAGAGGGCACGAGAACCTGCAAGCAGGTACCCCGAAAGATTTTGAAAAAAAATCTTTACAAGGGGCAACATTTAAATATCATATATGTATTCGATTATCATATGATTAATGAGTACATATCTGAAAAAGAATTGCATAAAGCATACAAAATCTTTTTTGGAACCTTGGTTTCTGAATCTAGGTTAAAGATAATTAATTTGCTTAGAAAAGGAAAGAAAAATGTTTCTCAGATTATTAAAGAATTAAAGATGAATCAGAGTGCTGTTTCTCATGATTTAGCTAGGTTGAAAGATTGTGGATTTGTTTTAGTAGAAGCAAAGGGAAAATTTAGATATTATAAATTAAATGAGAAAACAATTCAACCATTAATGGGAATTATTGATAAGCATATGAAGGGAAATTGTATTCATATTTTAAGAAAAGAAAAAGGGAGGGGTAAGGATGAAAATTAAAACAAAAGCTTGGATGCGTGGAATATTAGCTATTTTAATTGTTGTTGCTATTAATTTAATTGTGTTAAGTTTATTGGATTTTCCACTTATGGCTAGGGAGATAATTGGAAAATATTGGATATTAATTGTATTACTTATTGGGGGTTTTGGGCTTCAGATTGGATTGTTTACTTATTTTAAGGCTTTGAATGCTATAAGTTGCACAACCACTGTTGCTTCGGGAGGAATTTCTGCAATAAGTATGATATTATGTTGTAGTCATTATTTGTTGAACATATTGCCATTCTTGGGAGCAGTCGTTGGAATCTCTGGATTAGCAGCGTTATCAAGATATACTGTTTATTTTTTGATGGGCGGAGTAATTTCAAATGTTATTGGAATTGGGATAATGTATTATCAAACTAAAAAATTTACTAAAAAGATAAAACATGGGACATAAAGTTTTAGCGTATGTGGGGTTAGGAGTTGTACTATTATTCTTGATTGGGACATTTGCAATGGGGGGTAGAGGTATGAGTGGAAAAAGTGTTAGTAACACGGATGATATGGCTGGACATCATGGTGGAGGACAAGTTGTTGGGAATATGGACGGCCATCATGGAGGCGGCGAACAATTTATCATAAGCAGTGAAGAGCTGGCTAAATACCGCTCTGAAGACATCCCAGCAGATTGCAGACTTCCAGATTATGAAAATGATTTGGATTCTTGGAAAGAACATTTAGGTCATCATGAGAACACTTTATATTGTTTGGATTATTATGAACTAGAAGGGGGTGGGAAATGAAAAAAGAAATTTTAATATCTTTGATGTTAATTGCCTTGCTTGGATTTGTCTCTGCACATACTGGAGAAGAATTAGGACATCATAGTATGATGGATGGGATGATGGGAAGTTATGGAACTGGCTGGTGGATATTTGGTTGGTTGTTTATGGTAGCTGTTTTTGTTGCAATTATACTATTGATTGTTTGGTTAATTAAACAGATACAAAAGAAATGAAACAAAATGAGTTTATTTAATAAGAAATGTGAATATTGTAAAAGAAAGATAGAAAAAGGAAAAGAGACTCTAAGGAATGTGAAAGACCCTGCATTTGTAGGAACAAAAGAAAAAGCCTTTTGTTGTTCAGAGCATGCGGATGATTATGAAAAAGAGGTACTTAATGCAAAGAAAAGTGGTGGAGGATGTTGTGGTTAGATGGTAAAAGAAATAGAAAAACACGGCGAGAAATTTTATCAGTGTGGAGAATGTAAATTTATTTACAAAGATAAAAGTTGGGCTGAAAAATGTGAAGAGTGGTGTAAAAAGACTAAGAGTTGTAATCTTGATATAACTAAACATGCTATAAATAAAAAATAGTAAAACTAAAATGTTAGACATGAAATTAAGAAAAAGGAAATTAAAAATTGAAGGTATGACCTGTTCTGGATGTGAACAAAAAATTGAAGAAGCATTGCAAGAATTAAAGGGGGTTAAAAGTGTAAATGCGAATCATGAAACAGGAAAACTTATTTTGGAGTACGACATTGTGGAAACTGCATTAAAAGAGATAGAACCTCACATTGAAGATTTAGGTTATCATTTTTCATCTGGATTTTTTGGTAAAATGAAACGAGCATCTATTTATGACGCAGATAAAACAGCAAGAGAAAATTATTCAGCGAACATGACTCAAGGTAGCAGACTTAATTGCTGTGATTTAAATCAAGATAAAACTTTGAAAAGGAGGTGAAACTAAATGAAAAAATTGTTTAAAGTTCTTGCATGGATTTCAATAGCTTGCGGATTACTTGCTTATTTAGTAGGTTGGATTGCTTTATTTACAAAATCGGTTTTTTGGGGAGTTCCAAACGAATTTTGGTTTTATGATGCAATTGCTACAGGAATGTTTGGTGTATTTTTCCTAATATATTCTGTGCATATGAAGAAATAAAAGATGAAAAAAATATATAAAATAGAAGGAATTACTTGTGCTAGTTGTGCTGGGCATATAGAAAGGGCCGTGAAGAAAATTAAAGGTGTAACAAATGCAAGTGTGAATTTTGCTAACAAAAAAGCATATATTGAAGGAGATTTTAATGATAATGAGATAAAAGAATCTGTTTCTAAAATTGGTAATTATAAAGCAATATCAGAAGATGAAAAAGATAGTGAGGTTAAAAAAGAAGGAAAAGATTCTGGAAAAGAACAAACAACGACTTTTACTGTTAAAGGTTTAGATAATCCTCATTGTAGTATGACTGTTGAAAAAGCTGTTAAAAAATTGAAAGGTATTGGTAAGGTTGATATTAATATTAATACTCACAAGGCTAAAATTACTCATTCAATTCCTAAAGAGGAAATAATCAAAGCAATAAATGATGCAGGTTATGAAGTTTTGAAAGAAAGTGAAGATGAAAAAGATTCGGAAATTAAAGAGATGAACAAGGCTAAAAAAAGAATGTGGTATGCTTGGATATTTGCTTTGCCTGTTGGTATATTAATGATTTTGGAAATGTTCACTAAATTGGAAGTTCCTTATATTGATTATATTTTTGTTTTAGCTGCTATCCCTGTTTTGTTTATTTTTGGTTGGAAGACTTATGTTTCTGGGTTGAAGTCTGCAAGGTATCTTGCATTTAATATGGACTTCTTAATTATGCTTGGAACATTTGCAGCATTTATTACTGGGATAATCGGGTTTTTTCTTCCTATAGAAAATTATGCTGCAATAGCCGCAATGATTATGGCTTTTCATTTGACAGGGAGATATGTTGAAGCTAAGGCAAGAGGGAAAGCATCTGAAGCTATAAAAAAATTACTTGAGTTGGGTGTAAAAACTGCGGTGGTTATTAGAAATAATTCCCCAAGGGATGACTCCTCAAAGGATGACTCTGGTGAGCCGTCTGGTGAGCCTAAGGAAATTGAAATTCCTATTTCTGAAGTTAAGATTGGAGATGTGATGATTGTTAAACCAGGAGAAAAGATTCCTACAGATGGTATTGTTATTAAGGGTGAATCTGCGGTTGATGAATCAATGGTGAGTGGAGAGAGTATGCCTGTTGAAAAAATGAAGAATTCAAAAGTTATTGGAGCTACAGTTAATCAAGATGGTGTTTTATATGTTAAGGCGGAGAAGATTGGTAAGGATACTTTTTTGTCTCAGGTTGTTAAGTTAGTTGAAGAGGCTCAAGGAAGTAAGATTCCAATACAGGAATTTGCAGATAAGATTACTCGGTACTTTGTTCCTGTTGTTATTGTGGTAGCTGTTTTAACGATTTTCATCTGGCTTGTTTTTCCAGAAGTAATGCAAAGTATAGCTGGTTTTTTTGACTTTCTCCCTTGGATTAATTTTAATGTTGGGCATGTTGCTCTTGCATTATTTGCTGCAATAGCTGTTTTAGTTATTGCTTGTCCTTGTGCCTTGGGTCTTGCTACACCAACTGCATTAATGGTTGGTTCTGGTTTAGGAGCTGGGAAAGGTATCTTCATTAGAAGGGGGGAAGCTATTCAAACAATGAAGGAAATTAAGACTATTATGTTTGATAAAACTGGAACAATAACGAAAGGGAAACCAGAAGTTACAGATATTATTGGAGATGAAAAGCAGATCTTAAAGATAGCAGGTTCTGTTGAGAGTGTTTCAGAGCACCCTCTTTCTAAGGCAATTGTAAAAAGAGCTAAGGAAAAGAGAATTAAATTGTTAGAAGTTAAGAACTTTAAAGCTAAGAGAGGTAGAGGAATTGAAGCTAGTTTAGGAAGAAATAAAATTCTTATTGGAAATAGAAAATTAATGACTGAGAATAAAATTAGTTTTGAAGGTTATGAAGATAGAATTATAGAACTTGAAAATGATGGTAAGACTGTTATGATTTTATCTGATAATGGCAAAGTTTTAGGGCTCATAGCTGTTGCAGATACTTTGAAACAAGATGCTAAAAAAACTATTTCTGAATTAAAAGAAATGGGTCTTAAGACTGTTATAATTACAGGAGATAATGAAAGAACTGCTAAGGCCATTGCAAAGCAAGTTGGTATTGATTCTGTTTTAGCAGATGTGTTACCTGATGAAAAAATGAAGAAAGTTATGGAGCTTCAGAAGACAGGAATGGTGGCTTTTGTTGGCGATGGTATTAATGATGCTCCTGCTTTGAAGCAGGCAAATGTTGGAATTGCGATTGGAACTGGAACAGATATTGCAATTGAATCGGGAGATATAATTCTTGCTAAGGGTGATTTGCAGGGAGTTGTTTCTGCAATTAAGTTAAGCAAGGAAACATTCAAGAAAATAAAACAAAACTTGTTCTGGGCTTTTGGTTATAATATTGTAGCTATCCCTCTTGCGATAATTGGAGTTTTGCATCCTGTGATTGCTGAGATAGCAATGGCGACTTCTTCATTGACTGTTGTGGGGAATGCTAATCTTTTGAGAAGGAAGAAGATTTAGGAAGAGAAGGGAATTTTAATTTGTTGGGAAGGGAGAGGATATAGGAAGAGAGGGAGAGGGGAATTTATGGATACCAAAATCTTTAATAAATCCTTAAAATAGCAGTTTTAAATTGATTTTATGCGGTTTATCTACAAAAGATAACGATAAATTTATAAATGCCCTTATCATGAATAATTTATGATAATTGAAACATCTGTGGAAAATTATTTATCGATTAAAGAAAAAGTTACACTTAGCCTTGACTCTGGTTCTAGCAAAAAACTTTCAAATAATTTAGTAGAAATGCCTAAAAACGAAAGATTGCTCAAGTCTGCAGTAATTTACGGAGCAAATGCATCAGGAAAATCTAACATAATAAAATCGGTCTTTTTTATTTGGAACATGGTTAAAAACTCTCACTTATTTAATGTTGATGTAAAAATTCCCCGAGTTCCCTTTAAATTAGAAGAAAGCTATCTAAAAAAACCAAGTAAATTTGAGATAATATTTATTCATAATAAAATAAAATACAAATATGGTTTTTCATGTGATAATGATAAATTCATTGAAGAATATTTATATTACTGGCCTCAAGGAAGAGAGTCTAAAATTTTTAGTAGAAAAAACTCAAAAGAATTTGATTTCACAATTGATAGAAAACAACAACAATTAATTAAATCGCAAACAAATGAAAATGTGCTATATCTTTCGAGAGCAACTCAATTAGGATATCAAGGAACCAAAGAAGCTTATGATTTTATAATAAATAATCTTGTTATAAATTATAGTCCCATGTGGGAAGAGATTACAATTAAAAAAATATATGAAGATAATAAATTAAAAAATAAGATTATTGAAATACTTCAAAAAGCAGATTTTGGTGGCATAACAGACATTAAAGTTATCAAAGATAAAAGAAAAGTTGGAGGAATTGAGTTTAAATTTGAAAAAGAAAAGATACTATCCAATCCATTAAAACCAGAAGAACAAGAATTCTATGATTTCAAATTTGTTCATAAGACTAAAAGTGGAAAATTAATTGATTTTGCATTCAATGAAGAATCTAATGGTACGAGAAGGACACTCTCCATGCTTGGGCCAATATTTGAAATATTAGAACTAGGAAAAGTCGCATTCATTGATGAATTTGAATTAAATTTGCATTCCAACATTACAAAGTTTTTAATAAAACTTTTTAATAGTAAATTAAATAAAAAAAATGCTCAATTAATTTTTACAACTCACGACACAACTTTGTTAGATAATGAAATATTTAGAAGAGATCAAATATATATTTGTTCAAAAGATAAAAATAACTCAAGTAAATTAAATTCTTATATCGATTACAATCTTAGAGAAGATTCTGACTTTGAAAGAGCTTATTTAAATGGAAGAGTGGGAGGACTTCCTTTTATAGATGAAACTTTATTCAATTAAAAATGGTGAGGAAAAGAGGGAGAAAACCCACAAACAATCTTTGGATATTTTGTGAAGGTGAAAAAACAGAAATTAATTATTTTAGTAAATTAAAAACGCATGAAAGAATTTCTAGAATTAATATAAAAGTCAAGAGTGCAGATAAAATTACTGATGCTATTGGAGTTGTAAAATATGCCATTAGTTTTCTTCAAAATAAAAAAAGAGATTTTGAACCTGGTGATTTGATCTATTGCGTGCTTGATAGAGATGCTAACACAAATCAACATCTAGAAAAGGCATTAAAATTAGCAAACGAGAATGGTATCCTAATTATATTTTCTAACCCTTGTTTTGAATATTGGATTCTTTGCCATTTTGAATATTTCATCACAACCTGTAATCCAGATGATATGATTAGAAAATTAAAGAAAAATTTAGGAATATATAGAAAGAATGATTCGGATATTTACAAAAAGACGCAAGATAAAATAGCAATTGCGATAAGTAATGCTAAAAAAATTAAAGATACTCATGAAAAAAATGGGATCAAATTAATTAGCCGAGAAAGTAATCCTTCAACATATGTTTTTGAATTGATTGAAAAGATTGAAGAATTAAGAGATTAAATCTCAACACATCTTTTGATCTGCCTTTTATAAAAAATCTATAAACTTTTTCAATCTAGACCTAATCGCATTTGGTTGCCTCTTAAATATTCTTGCTAATGTTTGAATTGGAACGTTTTTAGAAAACAATTTTTTCAATTTTTCATCTTCTTCTTCATTCCAAGGTTCGTAAGCATTTGGAAATTCTTCTTTAATTTGATTTAATCTTTTATGATAATCTGTTTTTATGTTAAATTTCTTATCCACTATTCTTTTCTTAGCAGGAGTTATTATAGAATCAAGATTATTCTCTTGTGCATGTTTTTTAATAACTTCTAAAAATAAATCTCCAAATTTTTCTAACTTCTCTTCTCCAACTCCCCAAATTTCTAATAAAGTATCTTTATTTTTTGGGAAACAAGATGCCATTTCTTGTAAAGACTTATTTTGAAATATTGTATAAACTGGATTTCCATTGGCAAGATCTTTTCTTAAATTGCTTAATTTATTAAATAAATTTTGATCATAATCCCAAGTCATGATCTTTTCTTTTTCTTTAGTTTTCAGAAAATTGTCTCTCTCTATTTCTGGGAGTTCTAAACAGATATCACAGCCTTCACAATTATTCTCTAAAAAGTTTTCACCAAAATATTCTAAGATATACTTTCTTCTACAAAAATTATGTTCGCAATAATCCATCATTTTTCTCAATTGATCTCTGCTCTTCTTTTGAGCAAATTCATCCATGATTTGTTTAATGAAAAATTCATGTTTCCTTTTATCTCCCCTTGAATAGAATAAAACGCAATCACTTGTAAGACCATCACGCCCAGCCCTACCAATCTCTTGATAATAACTTTCAAGTGTTCTTGAAAAAGTATGATGAATAATCAACCTAACATCTGGCTTATCAATTCCCATTCCAAATGCAATTGTAGCCACAATAATATTTACTTTATTTTTAATAAATGATTCTTGATTCTGTTTTCTTGTTTCATTATTAAGTCCTGCATGGTATGGAAGAGCATTAAATCCATGTTCATTTAACTTTTGGGCAATATTTTCAGAATCTTTACGAGAAAAACAATAAATAATTATTGATCCATCTTTTTGTTTATTAATTAAATTTAAAATTTTATAGAATGTATCCTTTTTCTCCGTGACAATTAAATTAAGATTTTTTCTGTTAAAACTTGAAACAAATATTGCTGGATTTTTTAGAGATAATTGTTTTAATATATCTTTTCTTACTTTTTCTGTGGCTGTTGCAGTTAAAGCAATTATAGGAATTTTTGGAAAAATTATTTTCAGAAATTTTAAATTTCTATATTCTTGTCTAAAATCATGCCCCCATTCAGAAATACAATGAGCTTCATCAATAGCAATTAAATTTATTTCCAACCTTAATAAAAATAATTTGAATTCTTCTAAAGCTAATCTTTCAGGAGCAATATAAAGAATCTTTGTTTCTTTCTTTTCTATTTTTTCTTGGATATTCTGCATTTCTTCAGGTGATAGTGAGGAGTTAATATATTCAGCATTAATTCCTTTTATCTTGAGAGCGTCTACTTGATCTTTCATAAGAGAAATAAGAGGAGATATAACAAGTGTAAGTCCTTCAAATTTTAATGCGGGAAGTTGATAACAAAGAGATTTTCCTCCCCCAGTTGACATAAGGACAAACGTATCTTTCTTTTTGAGAACATTTTTTATAATATCTTCTTGCATTGGTTTAAAGTCATCATGGCCAAAATATTTCTTTAGTAATGTCCTCATTAATTTCTAATAATCTCTTCCATTTATACGCTTTTCGATTCAACCAAAAGTTTTAAATAAGTGGAAGATAAATCTATTATCTAGGAAGTATAAAATATGCTAAGAAAAATACTGCTAATGGGAATTATTGTGATATTTCTCATGTCAATAGTGCCAATAGTATCGGCAATGGAGCTTACAGGATATTGTGTTAAGTGTAAAGAAAAGACAGAAATGAACAAGGCAGAACTGGTTGAAGGCATAGCCTCGGATGCAGGGTTAACAAAAGCCGATGCAAGAAGATCCAAATATTCAAATATTGTACTTAAACGAGGCTCAGTTTTTTCTCCTGATAACGGGGAAGACATCCCACAAATGAACAAGGCAGAACTAATTGAAGCAATTGCTTCATCTGCGAATCTTCCAGAAGCTGATACCGAAAGAGCTTTAGACGCCTTTGTCGGCGCCACTACTAAATCGCTAAGGGGCGGTAATAGAGTAGCTTTAGTCGGATTCGGTTCTTTCTCAATTTCTAAGCGTAAAGCAAGGACCGGAAGAAATCCTCAAGCAGTTGTAAATGGAGCCGTTAACCCAGGAATAGAACTTGTAAGAGGAGTTGTAGAATTCAAAGCTGGCGACAGACCTTTTCTGCCTAATGTGGAATATACTACAACAGAAGATATTGCAACAGAAATGGTCAGTATGAGTCTTAGTGGAGATATCGGCGAACAACAAGGTCTCACCGAAGAACAAGCGAGGCAGTTCATGGACAGTTTCGTAAATGTGACCCTGAGCACACTCCAAACAGGAATAGCAGTAAATGTGGGTGAGGATTTTGGAACATTTAGTGTTACATTGAGCAATGCTAAAATTCATGAAACAAAAAATGGAAAAACAATTCGGACGCCACCAATAGGACATGTTGACCATGGGAAAGACATACCACTTATAGGTGATAAACTTCAAAAGGTGGTTAAATTCAAAGCTGGCGCAGATCTTGCCAAGACGGTGGCTTAGAAGATTTTACTTAAACTCTCACTCTTTCTCCAGTATCAATATCAATTGTATCATAATAAATGCCCAAATTCTTTTGTGCATAAATTTCGTAAGCCCAAAAACCTTTATACGCTTTTCGATTTCAAAGAAAAATCCCCAAGGAATAGAAATAATTTTTTAACTCCCTACTATTTTAACGAAAGTCTAATTAGTGCATGCTTACACTTACGTTTTTCATAAATCTCACTTGATCATTTTCAAGAATTTGATATTTCTTTTCCCAGCTTGGCCCTGATGTTTGTATGTATATTATTAATTCATCAGCAGTAAGAGGTATAATTTTATGATCAGAAGGTCCCAATTTATAATTACTAATCCTGGTTACATCTCCCTCTATTCTTACATATTTATCAAAAAGATCATCTATAGTAGCAACTCTAAGATAGGCTGATTCATCATCACTATCACTAATGCTAAGAAGGACATTTCTGAATACTGCTTCACGAAAAGTTGCATCTTTATGCATTCTTTGAATTTTATCCTCAGGCAATTTTCTTAAATATTCTGCCACTACCATAATTTCGGATTATCGTAGTAGATTTATAAATCTTTTGAGGAAACCCTTCCCTTCCCAAAACCCTTAAATATCCCCTTCCCCTAAAACAATCATGGCAGAGGCGAAGCTCAATGCATTAAAACTTGGTTTAGCTGGAGGAATAGTTGGAGTATTACTTCTTTCTACAAATAAACATCGCTCTTCTTTTTTTATCAAAAAAGACGGTTTCAAGAACCTTGAAATCCTTAGATAAACTCTTTTTTATCTTTTCAACAGGATAAATGAACTCATCATATCTATCTTTTTCAATTTGATAAAGACCGCTTTTTACTTTCTTAAAATATGTTGTATCCCATGTTAATTTATTTCCATTAACAATCATATTGTCATAAACATATCCTGTTGGAGTTTCTTCAAGTTTTACTGTCTGTTTTTTCATGTCTTCCAAATGCTTCTGGGTGCGCATATCAAAGATGAATAATCCATTATCGTTAAGATGGTCATAAGAATGTTTGAATGTTGACTCCCAATTTTTGAATGGTTTAACCTCATTAATACATTCGTGCACTGAAAAAATTACATCAAATTTCTCGTTGATTTTGAAACTATCCATGTTTTGAACAACAAGATTAGCATTAGGGGTTATCTTTTTTGCAGTTTTAATGTATTCTTTGTTAAGATCTAATCCAACTTTCTTAAATTTTTTGAAATGAAAAAGTACAACACCTAATCCAACACCGAGCTCTAAAACTGTTTTGGATTTTGGATGATATTTCCTAATAGCGTTAAGAACTCTATCAGCTCTTACTTTAGCTGCTTTCTTGTCAATATTCTTCTCCCATATTTTAGTCAAGTCAGATACCATATTTTAATATTACTTCTAGATTAATTAAATCTTTCTCCTTAATCTTTCCTACCCTCTCCTCTCCCAAAACTCTTAAATATCCCCTTCCCCATAACATAAACATGGCAGAGGCGAAGCTTAATGCATTAAAACTTGGTTTAGCTGGCGGGATAGTTGGAGCCATCGTGGTCTTTTGTTCTACTCTTTTGGGCGTCTATGGATTTTCTCAAGCGGCTGATTCTATGGCTAACACAATGTGGGCGAATTATGGCTATAGTGTAACATGGGGCGGTGCTTTTATTGGATTAATAATTGGATTTGCATATGCTTTTGTTTTAGTATGGGTTGTTGCAATGATTTATAATCGGCTTTTGAAGAAGAAATAATTATTGAGGCGGAAAAGAATATAAATTAATTTAAATTACATTTTTCTTTATTAGATATGAAACTAGAAAAAATTAATTCCAGACTAAAACAAAAAGATACATTGGATATTATAAAATGGTCTTATGATACATTTAAAGATTCGTTGATTATGACATCAAGTTTTGGGAAATACTCTGCTGTAATGTTGCACTTGGTTAAACAAATTGTTCCAGACATTCCTGTTATTTTTATAGATACAGGATATTTAACTCAAGAGACTTATTTTTTTGCTGAAAAACTCAGGAAGGATATGGATTTGAATCTTTATGTTTATAGCTCAAAGAGAACAACTGCTATGCAAGAGTGTGTTGAAGGGTTGCGGTGGAAGGATGAAAAAAGTAAAGAATTTATGGAATTCAAATATGAGGTAAAAGTTGAACCATTAGAGAGAGCATTAGTTGATTTAGATGTAAAAGCATGGCTGTCAGGAGTAAAAAAAGTTGATAGTGAATATAGAAATAATTTTAACATAGTTATGAAGGATAAAAGCTTGTATGAAATTCGCCCAATATTTTATTGGACTAAAGAAGAAGTAAAAAAATATGTGTCAAAAAATAATCTTGTGATTAATGAAAATTATTTTGATATTTGTAAGGGGAAAAAACAGGAAGAGGAATGTGGAATTCATTGTATGAGAGGTAATGGTGAAGGAATATGATTTGGATAACATTTAATAATTAATTATTTCTTCTCTTTTCATGCAAATAGAAAACAAAGTAACCCAAACCCTCTCTAAAATAAAATTGTCCAAAAAAGAAAAGATAGTTGTAGCTTTGTCTGGAGGAAAGGATTCTGCTGTGACTTGTTATGTTTTGAAGAAGGCTGGATATAATATTGAAGGATTTCATATTAATCTTAGTATGGGGGAGTATAGTGAGAAATGTTTGAAAGCTGTACAGGATTTGTGTAAGCAGTTGGGAATAAAACTTCATGTTTATGATATTAAAAAAGAGATGGGAAGTGGGATGTGTTATCTTCGAAGTGCGATTCAATCCGGGCATGGGAAGGGGTTGAAGAATTGCGCGATTTGTGGTGTGATAAAAAAATGGATTATGAATCGGGAGGCGCGAAGATTAAAAGCTAGTAAAATTGCTACAGGGCATAATCTTGATGATGAAGCGCAAACATTTTTGATTAATATTCTGAAAGGTTCTCCTGAATTGAGTTTAAATTCTGGAGCAATTAGTAAAAATAATGAAGACAAAAAGTTTATTCCAAGAATAAAACCTTTGTTTTATATTCCTGAAGAAGGAGTTCGAAAATATTCAAAAAAAGAAAAGTTACCTGTTGTTTATGATAAGTGTCCTTGTGCTTTAGATTCTTATAGGATACAAGTTAGGAAATTTATGAACACCATGCCAGACAAAGACAAGTTGAATATTTTGAAAAATGCTGAAAGAGTTTTGGGTAGAATAAAGAAAGAGGAAAAAGAGGTTAGTTATTGCAAGACTTGTGGAGAACCTGCTCGGAAAGAAATTTGTAAAATGTGTGAGTTGATGCAGTTGAAATAATTATTTCTTACCATTAAGAGCCAATTTCCAAAGATTTTCAGCTCTAGTATTCCTAGATAATGTAATTGCATATCCAATTTCTTCAATTCGTTCATAACTGTATGCCTCTCTAATTCTGTCCCCAATTGAAAGACCATTACCAACTTCTGGATCAGAATTATTCACTCGAGATATAACTGGGAGCATTATCCTTAACTCTTCATTTATCCTTACATTACGATCATTACTCTTTACGATATAAGAAACCTCATCAATACCTTGAAATGTAACTACTTTTGTTTGAATTCCTTGACTCATTTAATTAAAACATAAAACTCATATATAAACATTTTTGCTTTCTACCATCTATGTTATTTTTTCTTCTTAGATTTTTTCTTAGCTGGTTTGTTTTTGTTTTTCACAACTGGCGCAGGCTTCATGTGTGAGAACACAAAGATGTAAAGTATTGGAAGCACACCAACTGTGTTAAATAACGCTAAGATAATAAACCAAACTATGGAACCTTTTCTTGCTGATTTCCATAATGCGAGAAGTTTCCAAGTCAGAGTCCAAGCTAGGATTACTACAAGCAACCAAATTGACATTCCAATTTCTTCTGCAATTAAGTTAAAATATTCTGATGCCATCTCTTTTAATAATTAAGAAAGGGAAAATGAGTTTAAAAAAGTTTTTATAAATATTTTAGATTGTCATCCTCATGAAGTAGAGATAAAAGTTTAAATAGTAGTTATTCTATATTTTTGTTACGATACAACTTATTGTAACTAAATGTTACAGATATACAACATCTTGTATGTTTGATAGTATCTTAAAAAGATGGATTGTCCATATTGTGAGGACAGCAAATCCAAAGTGACGAACAAACGTAAGTCGCTCGATTCCATAAGACGAAGAAGAGAATGTCTAAAATGTGGAAAGAGATTCACGACTTATGAAACAATCGCCAGAGAAGATTTGTATGTTGTCAAAAAAGATAAGAGCAGAGAAAAGTTTAGTGTGGAAAAACTTGCTGCTGGAATAGAAAAGGCGTTTGAGAAACGTCCGGTTGCAAAAGAGGAAATTGACAAAATGATACATGAGATTGAAGAACAATTGAGGAAAAAGGGGAAGGAAGTTAAGAGTTCTGTTATCGGAGAGTTGATTATGCGAAAGATTAAGAAGCTTGACAATGTTGCGTTCATTAGATTTGCTTCTGTTTATAGAGATTTTCAAGATGTTAAAGATTTTAGAAAGGAGTTGAAGGAGTTATAATGGTAGGAAAAGTGAGGAAGAGGGATGGGAGTGTTGTTCTTTTTCAGCATGAGAAAATTACAGAAGCGATCTGGAAAGCTGTAAAGGCTGTTGGGGGGCATGACAGAGAAAAGGCAGAATACTTGTCTAATTTAGTAACAAGTAATCTTGGAAAAAAGCATGGGGATTTAGAGATTCCTGAAGTAGAAGAAGTCCAGGATATGGTTGAAAAAACTTTAATTGAAGAGGGGCATGCAAAGGTAGCTAAAGCGTATATTCTTTATCGTAAGAGTCATGAAGAACTCAGGCAGGTTAAAGGATTGTTTGATACAATTGAAGCTGTTGACGATTATATAGGATTAAATGATTGGATGGTGAAAGAGAATTCAAACATGGCTTTTTCCTTGCAGGGTTTAAACAATTATGTTGCTACTAAGATTATAAGTAATTACTGGATTAGAAGAATTTATCCGGAAGCCATAAGAGAGGCACATGAAAACACTGATTTTCATATACATGATTTAGGAACTCTCGGGGCTTATTGTGTTGGGTGGGACTTAAAAGATTTATTAATTACTGGGTTTAAGGGTGTGCCTGGAAAGCTAGCGTGCAAGCCTCCAAAACATTTCAGTGCTGCCTTGGGCCAAATCGTTAATTTCTTTTACACATTGCAAGGAGAAAGTGCAGGAGCCCAAGCATTTTCAAATTTTGATACTCTTTTAGCTCCTTTTGTAAGGTATGATAATTTAGATTATCAGCAAGTTAAAAAACTTATCAAATCTTTTTTATTTAATATGGCTGTTCCCACAAGGGTTGGATTCCAGACACCTTTTACAAATCTTACAATGGATTTGAAAGTTCCAGGATACATGAAAGATGAACCAGTTATTGTTGATGGAAAAATCCAAAAAGAAACATACAAAGAATTTGAAACAGAAATGGACATGATTAACAGAGGTTTTGCAGAAGCTATGTTGGAAGGAGATTCTGAGGGAAGGGTCTTTACTTTTCCTATTCCGACTTATAATATTACAAAAGATTTTGACTGGGATAATCCAATTTATGAACCACTCTGGGAGATGACTGCAAAATATGGTATACCTTATTTTTCTAATTTTATTAATTCAGATATGAAACCAGAAGATGCGAGAAGTATGTGTTGTAGATTAAGAATCGACAATACTGAATTAAGAAAAAGGGGAGGGGGGCTTTTTGGAAGTAATCCTTTGACAGGTTCAATAGGAGTTGTTACAATAAATATGGCTAGAATAGGATTTACTTCCATAGATGAAAAGATTTTCTTAGAAAAACTTTCAAATTTAATGGAACTTGCGAAAGAAAGTTTAGAGATAAAGAGAAAAGCACTGGAAAAATTTACAGAGATTGGATTATATCCTTATTCTCAGTTTTATTTAAGGAATTTAAAAAAAGCATTTGGAGAATATTGGAAAAATCATTTTTCTACAATTGGGTTATTAGGAATGAACGAGGCAATTGTTAATTTTATGCCTGGGGAAAATATAGCCACAGAAAAAGGAAAAGGGTTTACAATGAAAGTTCTGGAATTTATGAGAGAAAAATTAGAAGAATATCAGAAAGAGACAGGAAATATATATAATCTTGAAGCGACTCCTGGGGAAGGAACAGCGTATAGATTTGCGAGAAATGATAAAAAAAGATTTGGGAGAATTATTGTGGCTAATGAGAAAATGGTAAGGAGCAATGAAGCGAAACCTTATTATACGAATTCGACGCAACTTCCTGTGAATTATACTGATGATTTATTTGAAGCATTAGAATTACAGGATGACTTGCAAACACAATATACCGGGGGAACAGTTCTTCATAGTTTTGTTGGTGAAAAACTAGATAAAGAAGGAGTAAAATTATTGATTAAAAAAATTGCAGAAAGTTTCAAACTTCCTTATTTTACACTAACTCCAACTTTTTCAATCTGTCCTAAACATGGCTATCTTCATGGGGAGCATGAATATTGTCCTAAGTGTGATCAAGAAAATGGATATGTTGAAAAACAGATTGAAACTAAATTTAAATAGGAGGAAAAATGGAAGAAAAAAAGAGACAAAAATGCGAAGTTTTTTCAAGAGTTGTGGGTTATTTAAGACCAATAGTGCAGTGGAATGAGGGGAAACAGGCAGAATGGAAAGATAGAAAAACCTTTATATTAAGATAACCTTGCTATGAAAATCATAGGATTACAAAAACTAACTTTGATAGATTATCCTAACAAAATAGCATGCACCTTGTTTCTTCATGGCTGTAATTTTAGATGCGGGTTTTGCTATAATCCAGAACTTGTTTTAGAAAACAACGAAGAAGGGTATTCTAAAGAAGGGGTATTAAACTTTTTGAAAGAAAGACAGGCTTACCTTGATGGCGTGTGTATTACAGGGGGGGAACCTTTATTGACCTTGGACTTAGAATTTTTAAGGCAGATAAAAGATTTGGGATATGATATTAAAATTGACACAAACGGGAGTTTTCCTGAAAAGTTAAAGGAGGTTATTGAAAGCGGGTTGGTGGATTATATTGCAATGGATATCAAATCCAGCAAGGAAAAATATAAGGAACTTGCAAATTCAGATGTTGATATGAATAAGATTGAAGAGAGCATAAGATTGATTTCTAAGTTAGAGGACTATGAATTTCGGACAACTGTTGTCAAAAGATATCATGATGCTGAAAAAATTAAATCTATTGCAGAGTGGCTGAATTCTTTAATAGGTAAACCAAAAAAGTTTTGCTTACAAGGTTTCAAGAATAACGAAAAGTTCATTGATGATTCATTCATGACAGAAAAAGATGTTGAAAAAGATTATTTGATTGAATTGAAAAAAATTGCTGAGCCTTATTTTGAAAATGTGGATGTTCGAGTGTAATAAACAATATAAAAGCTAAAAAACTAGTCACAAAATGATTCAAAAAAATGAGGGGATGATCTCATTGATAAAGGGACAGATTGGTTCTAATGGAAAAGGAGGTTGGCCTGTTGCTGTTAGAGATAGAATTGCTTTTCCTAAATCTACTGAATTAAAAGTGACAGATGCTAATGTTGCTGTAACTTTTTTATGGACAATGCGAGATGCAGTACTGCCAAATCTTGAAAAGGAAAACTTGGCAATAGCTACTAATTTCTATACTCCGGCAGGATTGCAAGGAATGATAAGAAACATTTTGGGAAATCCATTCATTAGATATATTATAATGATGGGAGAAGAGTATTCCTCAAAAACTGAAGGAGATAAAATATCTGAGTTAACAAGTGGGAATGCTATACGGGCTTTTTTTGCAAAAGGCGTAAATGAGGATAGAAAAATAGAGGGTTTTGAAAGTGCTGTTTATTTTGATAAAAATATTCCTTTGGAACTTCTAAAGGAGATTAGAAAAAATGTGGAATTGATTGACTTAAATAAAACAATGCCTGGTGCTAACTTGGATGAAAAAATTCAAGAAGCTAATAGATTAATTAAAACATTAGAGAGAAAAGAACCTTTTTTAGAACAGCCATTGATCTTTGATTATGAATCTGTAGAAGAATCTTTCCCTTATGAAGGGGGTCCGATAATTGTTCATGGCAGTAATATTCCTGATGCATGGATAAAAATGATATACAACATAAATAGATATGGCAGGCAAAATTTAATGAATGCTAATACAGATAGGTGGGTTAAGGAAATTAATGACATGGTGGTTGTAATTCATAACCCTCAAGATAGAGATCTTTCTGTTAATCCTTTTTTAGTGCCTTTAACAATAGGAAAAATTGAAGCATATGAAAAAGAGATTTTATCCCCTATATTGCCAGAAGGAAAAGCATACACTTATGGAAATGAACTTAGAGCATATCATTATCCTTCTGCAAAAGAAATTAAAGAATTAGTTAATTCACAGGATTATAAGGATTTTGAATTTGGTCAGGGAGATTGGTTAGATAAAAATGTTTCTTACAAAGAAGATTTTTGTGAAATTAATCAGATTGAAGATCTTATTGATGTATTAAAAAGAGACCCATATTCAAAAGCATGTGTTGCAATAACATGGCATTCTTCTAAAGAATTAATGAGAAAACACAAAAGCAGTCCATGTCTTGTTTTTTTGCAGGCGCTTATTCAAGATGAAAAATTAAATTTAACTGTTTTTTTTAGAAGCCATGATATGACTCAGGGATGGCCTGAAAATGCCTATGGTTGTGCAGCTATACAAGAAGAAATTGCAAAAGCAGTTGGAGTTGACTCTGGAATATTAACTATAATTTCTGGTAGTGCACAAATTTACAATAATTATTATCAGCAGGTTGAAGAAATGCTTAGCAAATATGATAATGTTTTAAATTGTAATGATTCACGAGGAAATTATCAAATCAAAATTCATGATGATGAAATTATCCTGACACTATTACATCCTGAGACAGGAAAAATATTAGAAGAAATTAAAGGGAAATCTGCGTATGAAATAAAAGATAAAATATCAATGCATGGTTTGGAGACAGGTCACGCAATTTATATTGGGACTGAACTTGCCATGGCAGAGGTGGCGATTAAGATGGGAACAGATTATGAACAAGATGAAACAATAGGAAAACCAAATGATACTTTGACACAAAATAAAATTCCTGAAGATAAATTAGGTGAGAGGCCCAATTGGGAGGAGTTTTTTATGGGCTCTGCACTTCTTGCTGCATCAAGGTCAAGTTGTAGGTATTTGCATACTGGTGCAGTAATTGTTAAAGATAAAAGAATTTTATCAACTGGTTATAATGGAGCTCCTCCAGGAATAACTAATTGTCTTGATAGGGGTTGTAGAAAAGAAAGAGAAGGTATTGGCTTTGATGAGAAAGGTAAAGCAGTTTGCAGGGGAATTCACGCAGAAATAAATGCCTTGAGTCAAATTGCACGCCAAGATCTTAAAGGATCTCAAATGTATACTATTTATCTCCCTTGTTCTGCATGCGCCAAAGCTATTGCAGGTTCTGGAATTGATGAAGTAATATATCTTAAAATGTATAATGAACCTGATTCATTAACAAGAGAAATTTTTGCTGAATCTGGAATAAAGTTAAGAAAACTGGATATTAATTTTGATAAGATATTTAATAAAAAGATTATGTTCTATGACAAATAAGAAAACTTTTATATGGAAATTCCTCAACACAATTATCGACTAAAATTTCAACAATCAGAAGAATTAATTAGAACATTTTCTAAAGAGGATAGAATAAAAAAATACTTAAAAGAATTACAAGGTCATAGTTCCCATACTCTTACACATAGTTTTCGAGTAGCACTATTATGTGTTGATCTTGGTTTGGAAAATGAATTTGAAGAAAAAGAGATGCGGCTATTAGGATATTCTGGATTACTTCATGATATTGGAAAAGTTCAAATCCCATTAGGAGTATTAAACAAAGCTTCTATTTTAACTTCTTTTGAAAGAGAACTAATAAATAATCATTCTCGGTTAGGATCACAAGATGTACATGGATTTGGAAATGACCTAAGAGAAATTATAATAGGACATCACGAATATCAAAGATGCTCATATCCACGAAAAGGGGAAAGAAGGCTTGTTGGAAGAGAAGAAAAAGATAGAAGGAAAAGAGACTCTTTAGTTGAAAGTCTGACTAAAATTTTAGCAGCATCAGATCCATATGATGCGTTGAGGAGCGAGAGAGTTTACAAATCTCCAAAAAGTAAAGCTGAGACAAGGAGAATCATGCTAAATAAATATATTGGAGATTCCAAATATATAGAGCAATTACTTTCAAGATAGAGTTGTCTAAAATCTATTATGATGCAAATATTAGAATTAATTTGAGGGAATAACCAAAATTTTATAAATCTCAGACATTCATTAAAATCATGGCAGACAATGATAAAGTACCTGAATTGACAAATGGTGAGTTTGAGGATTTTGTGAAAGAGGGAACTGTTGTTGTTGATTTTTTTGCAGAGTGGTGTATGCCGTGTTTGATGATGGCACCTGTGATTGATGAACTTGCTGAAAAGTTTAAGGGAAAAATTAATTTTGGAAAAGTTAATGTTGAGGACAATCAAGAGATTGCGAAGAAGTTTGAAATTAGTTCTATTCCTCACCTGATTTTGTTCAAGGATGGAAAACCAACAGAACATTTTGTTGGTTCTGTGAGTTCTGAAGAATTGGAAGGGAAGTTGGGGAATTCTTTGTAACAAAGCTTTTTTAAATCTAAATTTATTTAGTGAGCTATGGCTCCATAGCTTCCCAAGGGATGACCTCTTCGAGGCCTCAGCCTTTTTCGGTTGCTTCGCAGTCACCATACGGCTCCATAGCTCAGCCTGGCAGAGCACTGGACTTTTAATCCAGGTGTCGGGGGTTCAAATCCCTCTGGGGCCATCCAAATTTAATTTATGTATAATTAGAAAGAATCTTTCCCTTTTTTCTTTTTAAAAACAGAATGTGAAAAATTGGTAATGTGTTCGCTTTAGAAAGATTTAAAATTGGTTAAAACTCGCATATATTATGGATATGAAAACACCAAACCAAAATAGCAAACATGTAAAATTGACTAATATGCTTAAGAAATTAAGAATAATTGGTAATTCAGAAACCTATGAAAATATGAAAGACCGTGTTTTTAGTATCGTTACTAGCGAAGAAATTAAGTACGGGTCTAGTAAACAACAAATACAAGAATACAAACAAAAAATGATGAATCGATTGGAAAGTCAAGAATTTGTGCCTAGTTCAATTATCCTTACTAATGCTGGAAGATACGAAGATAAACCTTTAGCAGCATGTTCTGTGCCTCCAATAAATTTAAAGGAGGATTATTCAAAAATAAAACAAATCGTTGACATTTATCATGAAAAGGGAATGGGAACTGGTTTTAACTTTGATGAAACAGAAGATCCTGTTGAAATGCTAGAATTTTTAAACGATATCGCAATAGAAGGCCAAAACAATGGCTTGCAAGACAGACCTGTGGGAAATATGGGAATTATTTCTAGTGATCATCCCAAGATATATAACCTAATCAAATACAAGGATGGGAAGAATAAAAATCGGGAATGGATTTTTAATATTTCTGTTAACTTAAAAGAAGATTTTATGGCTGCATTGCAAAATGGAGAAGATTATCGGCTTAAAGATGGTACGATAATAAATCCAAATGATTTGTTTAATGAAATTTCAAAATCTGCTTGTTCCTGTGGAGATCCTGGAATATTTTTCATGAAGAGATTTAATCAAGATAACCCTGCTCCAAAATTAGGGGAATATAAGTCACTTGCTCCGTGCGGAGAAGTTGCACTTGCTGAAGGTGAAACGTGTCAATTTTCTTATATTAATATATCCAAGTTTGTTAAAAATAAAAAAATAGATTACGACTCTCTAAAAGATGTAATCTATGATGGAGTAAGATTTTTAGATGATACCTTGGATATAAGTATTAGCAGATATGGTAATAGAAAAAGTGAAAATATAATGAACCAAAAAAGAAAAATTGGATTAGGTATTTGTGGTCTTGCTGATGTGTTTATTAAATGCGGGATTCCTTATGATTCCGAAGAAGCCTTAGACCTAAGTGCTGATTTAATGAGTTTTATTACTTATAATTCAAAAAAAGCGTCTATTAAACTAGGTAAAGAAAGAGGTATTGCGCCTGCTTTTGAAAAATCTAAATTAAAACAAGATTTTATTGAAAAAAAATATGGTAAATATGCAACAAATACTGTGGGTAAACAAGACTGGAAAAATTTAAGTGAGGAAATTAAAGCAAAAGGTATCAGAAATATGATTACTACTATTCTACCACCAACAGGAAGAAGCTCCATGATAATTTATGCTTCTCCTGCGATTGAGCCAATCTTTTCTTTAGAATTAAATGATGAAATGCGAAGAGATTTGATGAATAAGTTAAAGAAAAGAGGGCTGCCTTTTGAAAATTTACCAACTACCATCAATAAAAAAGACCTCCCTTCTGATTTAAAGGAGATATATAAAACTTGTTTAGAAATTGACCCAATTTCTCAGATAAAAATATGCTCTGCTCTTCAGAAATTCACCGACGGAGCAATTTCTAAAACCATAAACATTAATTCTACGTCTACTCCTAATGACATAAGAAAGATTTATCTACAAGCATATGAAATGGGATTAAAAGGCATTACTATTTATCGGGATGGCAGTAAAAATCTTCAACCAATGAAATTGCAAAAAGGAGGTAAAATGGAAATTGAATTAAGGGCTTTTGTTAAAGATTTTGATCCTGTTAAAAATTGTTTGAAAGAAATTGGTGCACATAAAACTGACGAAACAGAAATTGAAGATATTTGGATTTGTGACAAAAATATAACAAATTATGAAGATGCAAAGATGAATAAGGTTGGTTCTTATGGTCTTAGATTTAGGATTCAAAAAGGTAGGGCAAATGAAATTTGTATTAAAACTATCATCAACGAAAAGGATCACCAGATTTTTAGCGAATATGAAACAAGTTTTGATGATCTTGAACAAATGAAAAATATATTTAAGATTCTTGGCTTTAAGATATTTTGTGTGTTAAAGAAAAAGCGAGAAACATATTCTTTTAAAAATATGAAAATTAACTTGGAAGATATTGAAGGATTTAAATCTTGTATTGAAATTGAAATCTTAGGAGAAGATAATTTTGAAGAAAAGAAGAAGAAACTACATGAGATAATGGATATTTTAAAAATAAATAAGGAAGACAGAATTAATACAAGTATTACATCCCTATTTATGGAAGAAAATTCTTTCAAATAAAATGATTGTGGCGAAATATGCTTTTGAGCGAAGGACTTTGAAACAAATCCCAAAACCATAACATTTTTAAACCAAAAATCGTTATTTTTTATTATTGTTAAGTTGTTAAATTCCCTGGCAATTTTATCAAACAAAAATCCCAACAAACTCCCAAAAATGCATATTCTACAACCAAAACACCTCAAGCTTAGTGACAAAGATACTGAAGAGCTCTTAAACAAATTGAATATTTCTAAATCACAAATACCAAAGATTTTCTCTACTGATTCTGCGTTGCCAGAGGGTTGTGAAATTGGTGATATAATTAAAATTGAGAGGCGGGATGGAGAGTATTTCCGGGTTGTTGTATGATGGCAAAGAATGATAACCATTTAGTTGTGAAAAAGTATCTTGATGAACACTCTTTAGTTGAATCAAATTTGATTTCTTTTGATGATTTTATTGAGAATCGGATGCAAGAGATTGTTAGTGAGATTTCAGATGGTATTGAGAGTGATGATTTTGAGATAACGCTTGGGAAGATAAAGGTTGGGAAGCCAAAGATTATCGAGGCTGACGGGAGTTCTTCTCCTATTCTGCCTTATGATGCGAGGATTAGAAATCTTACTTATTCTGCTCCGATAACACTTGAAATAACTGTAAAAAAAGGAGACCAGATTGATTCTGAGGTTGTTGAAATTGGAAAGATTCCAATTATGGTTAAAAGTAAAGCATGTAATACTCACGGTATGTCAAAGGAAGACCTTGTCAAAAATTATTCTGATCCCTTAGACCCTGGAGGATATTTTATTATTAACGGGAACGAGAGAGTTATGATTATGGCTGAAGACCTTTCTGAAAACCAGCCGTTTATTGAAACAGATTCTAAAGGGAATTTAAATTTGCGGCTTTTTTCATTGAAAGGTACATACAGGATTCCTGTGACAGTTTCTGAAAATAAAGAAGGGTTATTGGATGTTTCTTTCAGTAGGTTCAGAGATTTGCCAGCGATTGTTATTCTGAAGGCTCTTGGTTTGACTAAAGAATCTGATATTGCGAAGTATATTGGTAAGGAGACAGACAGCGTGATTGTGAACTTATATGAATTTGCTAATCTGGCTACTAAAGAAGATGCGATGATGTATATTGCAGAGAAGACGAATTTGCAGGGAACAAAAAAAGAAATTCTTGATAGAGTTAAACAGAGAATTGATTCATATCTTTTTCCCCACATTGGGCAGAATAAAGAGGACAGAATGAGGAAAGCAATTACGCTTTGTAAACTAATAAAACAATTTTTGATTGTGAAAGAAAATCCAGATTTGCAAACAGATAAAGACCATTATGCTAACAAACGAGTAAGATTATCTGGAGATTTATTAGCAACCCTATTCAGAGTTAATCTTGGGATTCTTATTCGTGATATCCAATACTCACTTCAGAAATCTTCAAAGAGGAAGAAGTTTTTTTCTATTCGAATAATTGCAAAGTCAACTTTTTTCTCGCACAGAGTTGAATCAGCAATTGCTACTGGTAGCTGGACAGGGGAGAGAAGCGGAATCACGCAGAATATGGACAAGACAAACTATCTTGCTATAATGTCCCAGCTTCAGAGAGTTTCAAGTATGCTGCCAAGCGATCAAGAAAATTTCCTTGCTCGTGCATTACATCCAACTAACTATGGAAGATTCTGTCCTATTGAAACTCCAGAAGGAACAGAGATTGGATTAAGAAAAAATCTTGCTATCTTAAGTAAAGTTTCTACAAGGGTTGAACTTGATGAAGAAACATTTCTCAAGGAACTAGAATCAATGGGATTGGACCGAGAAGGTGTTGGAGGAACTGATATTTTTTTCAATGGAATATTTATTGGGAATATGAAAAATCCAGAAGAATTTATAGTAAAAATAAGAGAGAAAAGAAGGGACGGCAAACTTCCAATTCAGTTGAATATCAGAGACAATCGCAATTTTGAAATTATTTCTATTTCAATAGAATCAGGAAGAGTTTTAAGACCTTTGATTATTGTTGAGCAGGGGACACCAAAACTAAAGAATGAGCATTTGATTCAACTTGAGCAAGGGGAATTGAAATGGAATGACTTATTGAAACAGGGGATAATTGAATATCTCGATGCTGCAGAAGAAGAGAATGCGCTTGTTGCGCTTTACGAGGAAGAGTTGACTCCAGAACATACTCATCTAGAGATAGATAATATTGATTTATTTGGGGTTATAACAAGTTTGGTTCCTTATGGAAATCATGACCAGAGCTCAAGACTGAACAGGGGAAGTAAGACGCAAAAGCAGGCACTTGGTTTGTATGCTGCTAATTATCATTGTAGGCTGGACACAGATGTTTCAATTCTACAGTACCCGCAGAAACCAATTGTTCAAAGTTTTGTTTATGATACTCTTGATATTTATCCTGCTGGGCAGAATCTTACAGTAGCTATTATGACTTATGAAGGGTATAACATGGAAGACGCTTTAGTTTTTAACAAAGGTTCTTTGGATCGGGGTGTTGGAAGAAGTTTTTATTTTCGTCCTTATAGCGCAGTTGAAATGAATTATGCTGGAGGATTGAAAGACGAGATAGCTATTCCAGAGAAAGATGCTTCTGGTTACAAGATGGAATCTAGTTATAGGCTTTTGGAAAATGATGGGATCATTTATCCAGAGGCAAATATTGATGAGGGAGATGTGCTTATTGGAAAAATGTCGCCACCGAAGTTTCTTTCAGAAGTGAGGGAAATTTCTGTTAAGACAAAAAAGGAATCAAGCGTTACTATGAGACAAGAGGAAAAGGGAATTGTCGATGCTGTTTTTGTTACAGAAGATAGCGAGGGAAACAAAATTGTGCAGGTTAAAACGAGAGATTTAAGGATCCCTGAATTAGGAGATAAATTTGCTACTTCACACGGACAGAAGGGTGTTATTGGACTGATAGTTCCAGAGAGTGATGTTCCATTTACCTCAAGAGGAGTCAAGCCAGATATTCTCTTTAATCCGCATGGACTTCCAAGCAGGATGACTGTGGGGTATTTGCTTGAGCTTTTAGCTGGGAAGGTTGGATGTTTGAAAGGAGAAATAGTTGATGGAACTTCGTTTTCTGGGAAAGGAAAAAGAGAACTTGAAGACCAGCTTAAGCAACTTGGATTCAGTTATGATGGAAAGGAAACAATGTATAATGGGATTACTGGCAAAAGAATGCAAGCGAAAATATTTGTGGGAAATCTTTATTATCTGAAATTGAAGTATATGGTTGGAAACAAAATGCACGGAAGGGCATCTGGAAAGGTTGCGCTTTTGACAAGGCAGCCAATTGAAGGTCGATCAAGAGGTGGAGCATTGCGATTAGGAGAAATGGAACAGCAAGCATTAGTTGCCCACGGTGCTTCGTTGCTTTTGAAAGAAAGATATGATTCGGACAAGGTTGTTCTTCCGATTTGTACTGAATGTGGAAGCATTGGTATTGACGATAATATTCGAGATAAAGTAATTTGTCCTGTCTGCAACAGCGAAGACATTGAACCAGTTGAAGTTTCATATGCTTTCAAGTTACTCTTAGAAGAATTGCAAGGATTGCATATTCATACTGATTTAAAATTGAAGAATAAATATGAATAACCAGAGGTCATAAATAATGGAACATAAACCAATTAGAAAAAAAATCGGGGAAATAGGATTTTCATTGCTTAGTCCGGAGATTGTTAAGAAAATTTCTGTTGCAAAGATTGTGACACCTGAGTTGTATAATATTGATGGCTACCCTGTTGATGGTGGATTGATGGATTTACGATTAGGTGCAATTGACCCAGGGGTTAGATGTAGGACTTGTGGTGGAAGACTGAAAGAGTGTTTGGGGCATCCTGGAAGCATTGACTTGGCTCGTTCAATAATCCATCTAAAATATGTTCCTCTTATTGAACTTGGGCTTAGGTGCTTCTGTAAAGAATGTGGAAAGCTTATGCTAACTGATAAATTTTTAGAAAAATATTTGCCTAGTGAAAGAGCAAAAAAAGCTAAGGATGCACGAAAATGTCCGCATTGTGGTATTGCTAATGAGAAAGTAAAATTAGACAAGCCGACAAGTTTTTTTGTTGGAAAGAAAAGGCTTTTTCCGACGGAAATTAGAGAAATTCTTGCAAAGATTCCTGATGAAGAATTTAAAAAAATCGGTGTTGATCCTCAGACATGCAGACCAGAATGGGCGATTCTTACTGTGCTTTTAGTTCCTCCTGTAACTGTCAGACCCAGTATTATCCTTGAAACAGGGGAGAGGAGCGAGGATGACTTAACACATAAGCTTTCTGATATAATTAGAGCTAACCAGAGACTTTGGGAAAATTTAAATGCAGGTGCACCAGAAGTCATTATTGAAGACTTGTGGGATTTATTGCAATTTCACATTACAACTTTCTTTGATAACACTGTTACAAGAATTCCTCCAGCTAGGCATCGTTCAGGACAGCCGCTTAAAACAATTACAGAAAGAATTAAGGGTAAGGAAGGTAGGATTAGGAAGAACTTGGCAGGTAAAAGAGTTAATTATTCTGGTAGAACTGTTATTTCGCCTGACCCCTCAATACAACTTAATGAAGTTGGAATCCCGTATGAGATTGCGAAAGTTGTTACTGTCTCTGAAAGTGTTACTGATCTGAATCTTAAAAGATTGAAGAAACTAGTTGAGAAAGGAGAAGAATATCCTGGTGCGAATTATATTATTCGGTCTGATGGGAAGAGAAAGAAAATTACTCCTGAACTTAAAGAAGAGATAATTAATGAACTTATTCCTGGTTATAAGATTGAACGACATTTGCAAGATGGGGACATTGTGCTTTTCAATCGGCATCCAAGTCTTCACAGGGGAAGTTTGATGGCGCACTTTGTTAGAGTTCTTCCTGGAAGGACTTTTAGATTACATCCTTCTGTTTGCATCCCCTATAATGCTGACTTTGACGGGGATGAGATGAATATTCACTCTCCGCAGAATGAGGAAGCACGGGCAGAGGCGAAGATTCTTTTGGATGTGAAAGAAAATATTATTTCACCCAAGAATAATTCTAATCTTATTGGATGTATTGCTGATGCAATTACTGGAAATTATCTTTTAGGAGAAGATGAAATTATTGGAGATTATGCGAATCAACTATTTTTCAAATCAGGAATAAAAGCGCACACTACAAAAAAGACAATTACTGGATTGGAAATTCTTTCAGAGATTTTGCCAAAGATTAATTTTTCAAATGGTTCTATTTCAATTAAAGATGGGAAAATTATTAAGGGTAAGGTTGATAAAAGTGTTTTTGCTGCTGAAGATGGTGAATTAATTAAGGAATTGGACAAGGTTGTTGGAAGGGATGAAACTTTTGATACAATAAAGAAGGCCTTTAATCTTGGAACTAACTATCTTTCTGATAGGGGTATTACAATTTCTCTTGAAGATTTGGATCTTGATCAGAGTGTTGTTGACGAGGGATATGAGATTGTTAAAAAAGCCGAGAAGAAAACAGAAGAAATAATTGAATTATATGAGAAAGGGGAGCTTGAAAGGATTCCTGGAAAAAGTGAAGAAGAATCTCGGGAAATTGGAATTCTTCAGATTTTAAATGAAGTCAGGACAAAGATTGGGGAGATTGTTAAGGAGAAGTTCCCTAAAAATAATCCTGTAAGTTATATGATAAAATCTGGGGGTGGAGGAAATATTTTGAATATTACACAAATGGCTTGTTGTGTTGGACAGCAGGCGATGGGAGGTAAGAGAATTGAAATTGGTTATAATGATAGAACTTTATCCTTCTTCAAGAAAAAAGATTTATCTCCAAAAGCAAGAGGATTTATTAAAAGTTCTTTTATCCGTGGCTTGAGACCTGATGAATTTTTCTTTGGTGCAATAACAGGAAGAGATAGTCTTATGGATACTGCGTTGAGAACTCCGAAGTCAGGATATTTGTATAGAAGACTTGCAAATGCATTACAGGATTTGAGAGTTGAATATGATGGAACAATAAGAGATAGTAATAATAATATAATTCAGTTTATTTATGGGGACGACGGATTAGATGTTTCTAGGTTACATACTAAAAAGAAACTTGATGCAGGTGAATCTATTGGGATTATTACTGCGCAGTCTTTTGGTGAACCTTCAACACAGATGGCATTGAATGTTTTCCACTTTGCTGGTGTTCAAGAAATGCAGGTTACTATGGGTCTTCCGAGATTAATTGAGGTTTTTGATGCAAGGAAAAAGCCTTCTTCTCCGAAGATGGAAATTTATTTGAATAAGAATTATGATAATGAAAAAGAAGCCAGGATTCTTGCTGAGAAAATTAAGGAAGTTACATTGAAGGAAATAGCGTCGGAGATTAACCTTGACTTTAGCAGCAAGTCAATTGAAATTAAGATTGACAAAAAAGGCCTTAAACAAACTCACACTTCAGTAAAGAAAGTTGTTGAAAGATTAAATGATCTTGGTTTTTCAGCTAAAGAAAAAGTAGATGCTATCACTTTGAATGCTGCTGAATTTAATTTTAAGGAGATTTATCAGCTTAAGGAAAAGTTGAAGAAAACAATTATTTCGGGGGTTAAGGGTGTCCAACAAGTTTTGATTGTTAAGAGAGATAAGAATTTCGTGATTATTACTCTTGGTACAAATTTGAAAGAGCTTATTTTGTTTAAGGAAGTTGATCCAGACAAAACTATTTCAAATGACTTGTATGAAGTTGCGAAGGTTTTTGGAATTGAGGTTGCACGGCAGTTGATAATCGATGAGATTTATACTGTTATTAATACTCAAGGATTGGACATTGACATAAGGCACTTGAAGTTGGTTTCTGATGCCATGACTAACACGGGGGATATTAAGGGTGTGACAAGGATGGGAATTATCTCTCAGAAGTCTTCGATTTTAGCCAGGGCGACTTTTGAAACTCCTGAAAAACAATTTGTTAATGCTACAATAAAAGGAAGCCGGGATAAATTGGCTAGTGTTATTGAAAATATAATTTTGAATCAACCTATACCTGTTGGAACTGGACTTCCTGGTTTGTTGGTTAAAGTTGTTGGTGATTTGACTAAGAAAGATTCTGAAAAGAAAACAGCTGAGAAGAAAGTTGTTGAGAAAGCTAATAAATAAATCCCCAATAAGTTTATAAAATGATTAATTCTTCAAGAAATATAAAAGATGGAAATGAAAAATAGGAAATTTTGCATGGATACAAAATCAGGAGATTTTGCATAATGGTGAACACGATAAACATGCAGGACATGAGATACCTTAATTTATTTGGTAGGGTTACTCAAGTTAATACGCGGTTTTGTTTTAAGTACAATGAGGGACTTGTTTTTTGTGTTCCAAAGCCAATGATTTTCAAAGCTGTTGGAAAAGGTGCAAGCAATATTAGAAAATTAAATGAAATTCTCGGAAAGAAAATAAAAATTATTGCAAGTCCGCGAGGAATTGAAGATGCTAAATCTTTTATTGAAAGTATTGTAAAACCAGTTACATTTAAGGGTTTGGAAGTTAAGGATAATACCCAAACGGGCATACCCAAGGAGGGCACGAGAACCTCTAACGAGGCAAGTGAAATTGTACTTACTGCAGGAATGCAGAGTAAGGCGGCTTTGATTGGCAGGAATAAGAGAAGGCTTTTAGAGATGCAAAAAATTGTTCATGATTTTTTTGGGAAAGAGTTTCGGATTATTTAGATAGCAGGAAACATTTAAAAATCAATTTTTCAATTAGTTTATATCAAACATGGGATTAAAATCTGCTAAAAGTTTAGCGAACAAAAGGAAAAAGTTTAGATGGAAAAGTAAGAAGTATAAAGTGAGAGCTTTGGGTCTTTATGCTAAATCTGATCCGTTGGAAGGTGCTAATCAAGCGAAAGGAATTGTTTTACAAAAAGTTCAAAAAGAAGCAAAGCAGCCAAACTCTGCTATGAGAAAATGTTGCAGGGTTCAGTTGACAAAAAATGGGAAGCAGGTTACTGCGTTTATTCCTGGAAATCTTGCGCAGAAATTTATTGATGAGCACGATGAAGTCATGATTGAAAGAATTGGTGGTAAACAAGGAAAGAGTATGGGAGATATTCCTGGTGTGAGATTCAAAGTCCTTAAAGTAAATGATCAACCTTTAGCTAGACTTGTTAAAGGAAAGATTGAGAAGGGAAGAAGATAATGGTAGAAGAAAATAAAATAAACAACTTCAAGATATTTGACTTGTATGATATTTCAGAGATTGTTGTGAAAGACCCTGCTTTGAAGACTATTATAAATCTTCAGCCTAAATTGATTTTGAAAAGTCATGGACGATATGCTCAAAAGTTTGGTTCTGTGAAAGTTAATATTGTTGAGAGATTGATGAATAGGATTGGAATTTCTGGGCATCGAGGAAAGAAACATAAGATTGCAAAAGGAAGAGCGACAGGAAAATATTCAAAGAACATGAAAATTGTTTTAGATGCATTTAAGATTATTGAAAAGAAAACAGAAAAGAATCCTGTTGAGGTTTTTGTTCAAGCAATTGAAAGTACTGCACCGAGAGATGAGATTACTGTTATTGAATATGGTGGAGCAAGATATCCTCAGGCTGTTGATGTATCCCCCTTGAGAAGGGTTAATTTGGCTTTGAGATGGATTACTCAAGGTGCATCTGATAAATCTTTTAATAAAAAGAAAAACATTGTTGAAGCACTTGCCGAGGAAATAATGTTGGCAGCAGAAAGCAATGGTGAAAGTTTTGCGTATAAGAAAAAGAACGAATCAGAGAAGCAGGCTGATAGTGCTCGATAGTTCTATATATTAAATTGTAATTAAATTTAAATAAGGTTCTTAAGATAAAAACATATGTCAAAACTTCAGAAAAGGTTTGCAAGTGAACTTGCTAAAGAAAAATTAAGGCAAAGAATTGTTAATCAGGAGCAAAGATTTCATGATGCTATGTTTTTATATCCTGATGAAGAACTACAAGAACAAAGGAAGAGGGACCAAATAAAAAGAGAAAAAGAAAAGGGAAAATATGATATAAGAAATGGACCGCGCCAACCTTACCATTATTTGCATTAATTCTAAGATAATAGTCTCCAGAAGTTTTAAAAACTAATTTCATTATGATTAATTATTCTATTGTTAAAGATGGCAGAAAAAGATATAGCTAAATTAATGAAACAGCAAGATCATATTAGAAATATAGCGATTGCTGCGCACATTGACCACGGTAAAACAACTTTCTCAGATAACTTGCTTGCTGGTGCTGGAATGCTTTCTGAAGAGATTGCAGGAAAACAAAGGGCTTTGGATTTTCACGAAGATGAAGCTACTCGAGGAATTACAATTGATTCTGCTTCTGTTTCAATGATTCACAATATTGGTGGAGAAGATTACTTGATTAATTTAATTGATACTCCTGGACACGTGGACTTTGGGGGAGACGTTACAAGGGCCATGAGGGCTGTTGATGGCTGTGTTATCTTGACTTGTGCTGTTGAAGGGGTTATGCCTCAAACAGAAACTGTTGTTAGACAAGCGTTGAAAGAATTAGTGAAGCCCGTTCTTTTCATAAACAAAGTTGACAGATTGATTAAGGAAGTTAAGTTGACTCCAGAAGAAATGGAAAAGAAATTTGTGAAAATTATAAATCATGTTAATGAACTTATTGAGAACATTGCGCCAGAAGGTTACAAAGAAAAATGGAAGGTTGGTGTAGGCGAGGGGACAGTTGCATTTGGAAGTGCTTTTCATAATTGGGCTTTGAGTTTTCCTTGGATGAAGGAAAAAGGTTTGACTTTCAAAGATGTTATTGATGCTTATCAAAATGATACTTACAAAGAACTTGCAAAAAAAGCTCCATTGCACGAAGTTATTTTGGCTATGAGTGTTGAACATCATCCGAATCCTGTTGATGCTCAGAAGTACAGGATTCCAAAAATCTGGCATGGAGAAATTGATTCTGAATTGGGAAAAGATTTGACATCTTGTAATCCAAAAGGACAACCTGCTTTTGTTCCGATTAAAATTGTCGTTGACAAACACGCTGGAGAAGTTGCGGGTGGAAGATTATTTTCTGGAACTTTGAAACAAGGCGATGAAGTTTATATGAATCTTTCAAAAAAGACTGTGAGAGTTCAGCAAGTTTCTGTTTACAAGGGTGCGCAGAGAGTAATTGTCGATGAGGTTTCTGCAGGAAATATTATTGGAGTTGTAGGTTTGAAAGATGTGTTCACAGGAGAAACTGTGAGTAGAACTCCAATAGAACCTTTTGAAGCAATCAAGCATCTTTTTGATCCTGTTGTTACAAAATCAATTGAGACTAAAAAAGCTGCAGACTTGCCAAAGCTTGTAGAAGTCCTGAAACAAATTGGTAAGGAAGATCCTTCTATCAAAGTTGAAATTAATGAGCAGACAGGGGAGAGTTTGATTTCTGGAATGGGAGAGTTGCATTTAGAAATTATAGAAAATAGAATTAAGACCGAAAAGGAATTGGATGTTAATACTTCTGCTCCGATTATTGTTTATCGAGAAACTGTGAATAAAGAATCTGATGTTTTTGAAGGAAGAAGTCCAAATAAACATAATAGTTTTTTCATTAGGGTTGAACCTTTGGAAGATGATGTTTACAATGCGATTAAAGAAGGTAACATACCTGAAATTAGAATTAAAAAGAAAAATGAAGAAGTTGCTAAGAGATTTGCTGAGTTAGGATGGAGTGGTGATGATATTAGAAATATTCGAGATATTTACCAGGGAAATGTTTTCATGGATGAGACTCGGGGGGAAGTTCATATGGTTGAAGTAATTGAAATGATATTGGATGCTTTTGAAATGGTGATGAAAGCAGGTCCTTTAGCTAGAGAACCGTGTACAAAAATGAAAATTTCGATAGAAGATATTAAACTTCACGAAGATGCGATTCATCGTGGTCCTGCTCAGGTTTATCCTGCTGTTAGAGAAGCGATTACAGGTGCTATGCATAAAGCAAATGCTTCACTTTTAGAACCCTTGCAAATTCATGTTATTGAATCTCCTGAGAAGTTTATGAGTGCTGTTACAAAACTTGTTGGTGGAAAGCGAGGACAGTTACTTGAAGTTAAACAAGAATCTGGAAGTTCAGAAGTTAGGGCAAAGCTTCCTGTTGCAGAAATGATTGGATGGAGTAATGATTTGCGTTCAGCGACAGAAGGTCGAGGTGTAAGCTCATTAGCTGATCAGCTTTTTGAAAAAGTTCCTACAAGTTTACAAGAAGATATTATTAGGAAGATTAGAGAGAGGAAGGGTTTGGCGGAGAATCAGTAATTTTATCTGTCATTTCACAAAATCTCCCACAGAGTAACACAGTATATTATCCCAGGGAGGGAATTTCCTATATGATCTAAAAACAAAATAATCTATTCTTTTTTGATTTAGTTGAGTAAAAGCATTCTCAAGCTCTTTCCTATGCTTCTCAAAAAGCTCTCTTGTTCCTGCTGAAACACCTCTCGCTTGAAAATAAGCTATCCCTCCATTACCTTTTACTATTTTTTGTCTTATTTGAATTAAATCAATCTCATATTCTTTTTTAAATCCTGCTTCTTCAAGGCGAAACCTAGGAGTCCAACCGTGAATTACTGGAAATGACTCATCAACAGAATGTTGTCCTAATTCAAATTCACAAAGGGGAGATTCTTTTAATTCATCTTTCTCTGTATAAAAACTATATTTATTTTCTTCTTCAAACATATATATTTTCATAAGAAATCTAATTTCTTTCTCTTTAAATAAAATTCTGATAATAATATTCTTATAGGAATATTTATAAGGAGATGATTATTCCATCTGTTATGGTCTTTGATATAAGTCAATTAAAAAATATTAGAAAACAATTAGGACTAACTCAGCATCAATTTGCTAGAGAAGCTGGAATCAGCCAAAGTATGCTTGCTAAAATAGAAGCTGGAAGACTTGATCCAACTTATTCTAAAGTCAAACAAATTGAAAAGGCATTAGAAAATTTAACAAAAGATTATGAGAAAAATGCTGAAGAGATTATGAATAAAAAGATTATCTCTGTTAGTCCAGATGAAAAAGTTTCGGGAATAATAAAAATCATGAATAAAAAAGCGATCTCACAGATTCCAATTATAGATAAGTCAAAAGTAGTTGGAATGGTTTCTGAATCCACTATTTTATTAAAAGATGTTAATGAATTAAACTCCTTAAATGCAGAAGAAGTCATGGATATTGCTCCACCAATAATTAATAAAAATGCAAAGATATTAGTAATCAAACAATTACTGAAATTTTACCCTCTTTTATTGATTGAGGAAAAAGGAAAATTAATTGGGTTAATCACTAAGGTTGATTTGATTAATAGTTTGATTTAAAGGAGAATCAGTAATTATCCAAATATTTTTTCTATCTTATTATTTGCTGCTTGAGATTTAAGCATTTTATACAACGCCATTAAGTGAGTTTTAACACGTGTCTCATATTCTGGAGGATAAGATTTAGAACTTATTAGAATAGAATAAGCTACAAAACGATTTTCCTTTTCTATCTCATTATACCATTCATTAAGGTCGAGTTCTTTTAAATCTTGAATATATCCATTCAAGGTATTTTCATCAACAACAGGCAAACCTTCTCGGGTGGTTTTTTCTTTCATTAAAACAGAGAAGGTATTTTCTTTATAAATTTTATCTATTATGGGAGATTGGTAGAGTGCAATAATTCTTTTAAAGAATCTTTCTAATTATTTTTATGGCGAAAAAAAGTTTTTCATTATCTAAAGACCAAGTTCCGCTAGGAGTAAAAGTTCATGTCCCTGGAAATTCAAGAGGGATTGTTAAGTTAATTAAAGATTATATTGAATTTGTTTCATTCTATTATGCAGACGATGGAGAAAAATTTAATCCTCCAGAAAATGCTAGGTTCTTGCCAAGTGAACAAATTGATTTAGAAGATACTCGAGATAATACAACATATGTCTTGTTGAGAAGAGGCCTAAAACGAGTAATAAGTATGCATGGCAAATTGCTTGATGATGGTTCTAAATCAAAGAAATTTAGAGAACCAATTTACCCTCGGGGCAAAGTAAAACTTGCTCAAGTTGGTGGAACATTTTATAGTAGCTATGAATTTGGGCAACCAAAACATTAGTGCAATAATTCTTTTAAAGAATCTTTCTAATTAAATTAATATGATAAGCTGGGAAGGATATGCTTTAAGCCTCTGCGAATTTGAGGTTTTAGTAACAGATAAATCTCATAAAAGATATGGGCAGAGAGGAAGGATAACAGCACACCATGGTTGTAGGGGAAAAGGAAGTTATGATATTAAATTTGTGGACGACGAGGGAATAGAAGTTGAAGAAGAATTTTCTGGGAAATATGGTGATGATCCACAAGGTACAAAAATGTTTTATAGGTATGATAATGATTTGGGAGCGATTTTTGATAAAGAGGGTCGAGGACCAAATAGTTTGGCTAGAGAGCTGTTGAGGTAATAGAAGAAAAAGAATTAGTATAGTGCAATAATCATAACCAAAACATTTTTAAATCTAAATTATCATTAAATTATATCAAATTTTCTGTTTGAAAATTTATATATTAACATGGCAAAAGAAAAACCAAACATGAACGTTGTGTTCGTAGGGCACGTTGACGCTGGAAAGTCAACTTGTGTAGGTAGACTTTTGTTCGATAGTGGTGCTGTTTCTGAACAGGAAATGAAAAAGTTAAAGGAAGAGGCTGAAAAGCATGGTAAAGTAGGTTTTGAATTCGCTTATGTTATGGATAAAATTAAAGAAGAAAGAGAAAGAGGGGTTACAATTGACTTAGCTTATAGGAAGATTTTAACTGATAAATTCCAAATCACAATTATTGACGCTCCAGGTCACAGAGACTTTGTTAAGAATATGATTACTGGTGCTTCACAAGCTGACGCTGCATTCTTAGTTATTGCTGCTAAATCTGGTGTTCAACCGCAAACAACAGAACACTTATGGTTATTGAGAACAATGGGTGTTCAAAATGTTGTAGTTGCTATTAACAAAATGGATGAAGTTGAATATAAAGAAGAAACATTCAACAAAGTTAAAGAAGATGTTTCTAAATTATTGAATCAGGTTGGTATAAAATCTGAGAACACAGAGTTCTTAGCTGTTAGTGGTTTACAAGGAGATAATGTTGCTAAGAAATCAGACAAGATGGCTTGGTATAAAGGACCAACAATTCTTGAACAATTTGATAAATTTCCACGACCAGAATTACCTACTAACTTGTCAATGAGAATGCCTGTACAGGATGTTTATGAAATTACTGGTATTGGTACTGTTCCTGTCGGAAAAATTGAAACAGGTATTATGAAAGTTGGACAAAAAGTTAAAGTACTTCCTGGAAGAACTGGAAAAGGAATTGACGGTGAAGTTAAGACAATAGAAATGCACCATGAAACACTTTCACAAGCAGATGCAGGAGATAATGTTGGAATAAATGTTAGAGGGGTAGGAAAGAAAGACATAGCGAGAGGAGATGTTATCTGTGACGCTGCTCATCCGATTCCTGTTGTTGAAGAATTCATTGCTCAAATTGCAGTAATAAATCATCCAACTGTTTTAGCTAAAGGTTATACACCTGTATTTCATGTTCACACAGCTCAAGTTCCTTGTCAATTTGTTGAACTTATTTCTCAAATTGATCCAAAGACAGGAGAAGTTATAAAAGAAAATCCAGACTTTTTGAAGAATGGAGATGTTGCTAAGGTTAGACTTAAACCTGCAGGAAACTTATGCTTAGAAACACAAAAAGACAATCCATTTATGTCAAGATTCGCTATAAGAGACGCAGGTCAAACTGTGGCTGCTGGAATGTGTATGGAAATTGTTAAGACTAAGGAATGATTCTTGGAGATAAAATGGAACAAATAAATTCAAACAATCAATTAGATACATATATGGGATTAGATAGTGGGAGATTAGAAGGACTTTCTGGAGAAGAGTTGGATGGAGTGGTTTTACAGACAGGTCATTTTGAATCGGTTTCAGAAAAAAGGTATGGTTTTTGGCAGTATGGTTCTTTTGAAGAATATCCAAAAAAAGGGTAAGACTGAGGAGTAAGTAAGTATATTTTTTACTGCAATTATATTTTTAAATAATTAATTTAGATTATTAATATGAGACAGATGAATCCTATTTTTATACCAGAAAGTTATGAAAAAACTAACAATGGTGAGATGACATTCTATGGTCATCGATTGATACAAGGAAAAGATATTAGACTTATAGAGCATTTTGATGAAGAAGGGTTCATGCGGGCAGTTAATGTTTGGGGAATTTGTAGACCCTTAAAAAAATCTAATGGTGGTTTTGTTGCCTTGGACGAGAATATTGATATGGAAACTATGAGAGAATTAAGAGAACCTATTGAAGCCATGTATCCTAAACAAATTAATATAACCTTTTATTAATCAAAACTTTTAAAAACCAACTTCTACATTAAATTATACTAGGAAAGTATCACGTTGATATTATTATCACATTCACATTCAGTTTATTTTCATGAAGTAGTGAGAGAAAGAAGTATGAGATATTTTTCTATATGAAATCATAAGATTTTGTAAAATTAAATACGGAGAAAAAAACATGGCAAAAATAAGTCCAGCATCGATCAAGTATATGATACATGCTCTTTTTATGGCTGAAGGTGCCTTAGAAAAACCTGACGTAATCGGAGCTCTATTCGGGCAAACAGAAGGTTTGTTAGGTTCTGACCTTGAAATGCGAGATTTGCAGAAAGAAGGAAAGATTGGAAGAATCGAAGTTGATTTGCAAAGAGAAGGTAAGAGAACAACTGGCGTTATCAAGATTCCTACTGCATTGGATCAATCAGAAACAACTCTAATTGGCGCGGCTATAGAAACTATTGAAAGAATAGGTCCTTGCGATTCTCAAATCGAAGTTGAAAGAATTGAAGATGTTAGAGGAAGCAAGAGAGATTATATCCTTGAAAGAGCTAAAAAATTGATGCAAGAAATTTCAGGTTCTACAAATTCAAGAGAGATTTCTGAAGAGATTAAAGGTTCTTCAAGAATGAACGATTTAACAGAGTATGGAAAGTCAAAACTTCCTTGTGGAGATTTATATGGAAACGAAGTTATAGTTGTTGAAGGAAGAGCAGATGTCTTGAATTTAATCAGAAATGGCGTTAAGAATGTAATTGCAATGAACGGGACAAAACTTCCTGATGAAATCAGAGAACTTGGTGAGAAGAAAGAACTCACTTTATTTGTTGATGGAGATAGGGGAGGAAAGTTGATTACTCAAAATGTCCTTGACAATACGCGAGTTGCTTATATTGCAACAGCTCCTGATGGAAAAGAAGTTGAAGAGCTTACTGGAAAGGAAATTTTAATGGCTTTGAGAAAGAAAACTCTTGTTAAAGGATTTTCAAAAAGCGAAGCTAAAGTTGAATCTTCTGAAAGTTTTGAATTAAGTGAAGAAGATAAAGCTAAGCTTAAAGAAATCTCAGAGGCAAACGAAGGAACTGAAAAAGCAATTCTTTTGGATGGATCTTTAAACGAGATTAAGAAAGTTTCTGTGAAGAGTTTGAATGGCACTTTGAGAAGAACAAAAGAAGATGCTTTGATTCTTGTGATTGATGGAACTGTTACTAGTTCAACAATTAGTGCAGCTGAAGAAGCTAAGTGTAAAGTTATTGCGGCTAAAAACTTCGCGACAACTGATACAAATATTCAATTATTAAGTTTTTAATTTTCTAATAGCCCCTTCGGGGGCTTTTTTTATTTTTTTATTTTAGCTGCTCGCCGAAGGCTTCGCAGATATGGAGGAAGAGATAATGTGGAAACGCTGGGTTAACTATTGAATGCGGATTTAGATTATCAGTTTTATTTCAAGCGAGTTTATGAGCGAGCAAACATCCAAGTGAACATCCCGAAATAAATTCACTCCATGTTCCTCACATTTAGTACTATAGAATAACCATATTTTGTTGTCACCATAAAGTTTATAAAACAATTTTATGTATGCAGATTACAGAAAACTAAGCTTTTCTGCAATTAAATACAAAATGAGAAAAAAAATGCAAACTAAAAAAGTTTTAATTTCTTTTTTAGCAATCGCAACTCTTTTATTCGCAGTAGCTATGGTTAGTGCTGCAGAAATAACTACAAACGCAGCTGTTGAAATCAATGGTGTTGATGTTGCAACTCATAACCTCAGTGTTATTGCTGGGGAAACAATTTCTGTGAAAGTTTCTTTTACATCTGATGTGGATGCATCTAATGTAAGAATTGAAGCAGATCTTGAAGCTGACAAGGAAAGTGTTGATGCTGTAACTACTTCTTTTGATGTTAAAGTCGGAAAAAGATATGTTAAAACATTGACTCTTGTTGTTCCTTATGAGCTTAATGATGAAGTTAGTGATGATGTAACTCTTGACCTTAAGATTTTGAATGGAGATGACGAAACTGATTTAGCAGATATTGTTTTAACAACTCAAAGACCTTCATACAATACAGATATTGAAATACTTGCAGGCAACACACTTGAAGCTGGAAGAATTTCACCAATAGGTATTGTTTTGAAAAATGTTGGTTATAATGACTTAGAAGGCCTTAAGGTTACTGTTAGAATTTCTGAATTAGATGATATTTCTAACACAGTTTACTTTGGAGACTTAGTAGCAATTGGAGATGAAGATTATGAGGATACTATAAGTGACACAATTTACTTAACAATTCCTTATGATGTTACAGCTGGAGTTTACACTCTTGAAGTAGAAGTTGAAAACGACGATGGTTTACTCGGAACTGACGAAAGATCAGTTGCTGTGCAAAACGGTTTTCCTGAAGTTGGTATAAAATCTGGAGATAATTTATTGGTTCTGAACCCTAGTAACCAATTGAGATATTACAGAGTAGTTTATCCGGCAGAAGAAGTAATCGTTGTTGTTCAACCACAATCAAGCAAGATAGTTCCAATAGAAACTCAAAGCGGAGAATACAATTTCGATGTTTTGATCTTTTCTGGAGATAAACTTGTCGGAACAGTTAATTTCAGTGGAGTTGAAGATGCAGAATTAGCAAGCCCAATTGTCTTATTGACAGTTATCTTAGGAATAATCTTCCTAGTATTGTTAGTTGTGTTGATTGTTTTAATAACAAAGAAACCCCAAAAAACTGAAGAGTTCGGCGAAAGCTACTACTAAATAAATTTTTATTTTTTTTATTTTTTTATTATATTAATAAAAAAGAGAGGTGATTTTTTTTATTATACTCTAGTTGGTACTGTGTTTAAATATGAAAAGATTGGGATAGAAATATGAAAGACTTGGTTAAGAAAGTTTTGAATGGGGGGAAGAAATCTGTGAAGGAAAGATTTAATTATCAAAATCTAAAAGAAACCTTGGTTAATGTTGGCCTTGTGTGGTCTGGGTTTAAGGTTTCTAGTGTTACTTGTGCTTTTTTTGGGGGAGAATTAAACAGGTATAATACTGATGAACATCTTATGGCAGGAGCGGGAATTGGAACATTATTTGGGGGAGGAGTATATGGATTTCTTGTGAGCACAGCAGGTAATATTCTTTGGGAAGTTCTTGAAAACAAGCGAGATTTATATGGGGCTAAAGATTCACCAGTTAATTTGATTACAGATGTTATGGCGATTTATGTTGGTACCATGATTCTTGCTCCTTTGATTGAGAAGGGTAAGGAAGCTATCGAATATAGAATGGAAAGAGGAAAAGAGGGGTTACTTAGGAAATAATTACTGCTTCGCAAATTATCTGGCTCACAATTAACTCTATCTAATCGTTCGCTAAAAAAATTCTATTAATCCAATATCAGAATTATTATGAAGAACCTTGATGAAGTCTGGTTCTGAATTTTATCAATAAGCCGAGCGACTTTGGAGCGAAGCGAATTCTCAATCATCCAAAAGAGGCACAAATACAAAACCAGGAAATTCTTTTTTTAAGGTTAACTTGTTGTTTATTTTCTTGAATGATGTTAATGATTTATCTTGGCCAATCCCCAAGGGTGCGACAATGATTCCATTGTTTTTTAGCTGTGAAATAAGTTTGGGAGGAATTTCTTGATATCCTGCACTAATAATTATTCTATCAAAAGGGGCTTGCTCTGGTAAACCTTGCATTCCATTTTTATTGTAAACTTTGACATTGTTGTAGTTGGCTAAGGACTTTCTTGAGTGCTCTGCCAGTTGTTTTATTCTTTCAATTCCATAAACTTTTCCCTTATTTCCTATTATTTCTGAAATTAGGGCTAAAACATAACCGCTTCCAGAACCTATCTCTAAAACTTTCTGTCCTTTTTTTAAATCAAGGAGCGAGAGCATCATTGCGATTGTGTATGGTTGAGAAATTGTTTGAGTTTGTGCTATTGGTAATGCAATATCTTCATAAGCATGTTTTTTTAATTCATTAGGTAAAAAATCTTCTCTTTTAACTTTTTCAAAAGCTGCCAGGATTTGGGCTGAAAAACCCCTTTGTTTTAGGGATTGGATGAGTTGGGTTTTGTTCATGTAATTGATAGGAAAAGGAGATAGATAAATTTATTGGATATTAGCTGCTTCTAAGATTAATGGCTCAACATCGGCTTTCAGACACGATGTTTCGCTAAGAATATAATTAATGTGAAAGAAATTTATTACGCTGATTATTAGATTATCAGTTTATTAATTTGCGAATGTTAATGAGCAAGAATTTTTTATTATCAAACCTTCAAACTAACTATCTTACTAATTCCATCATGCATTTGCAGACAACCCGCTGGTTTTCTTTACTCAAGCCCACACTCGTTTCTGTGGATTAGACTCGTGTAAACTCTCGGACTTTCCTCCCCCCAAGGGATGATTCTGGTGAACCTCAAAGCATTGAACCCGATTTCTAATGCAATCCGGTGAAATCGCGAGCATGATGGGAATTTATACCTTTAAACTAACTATTTTTGAGATGCCATCATGCATGCTAACACCATAAAGATTTGTAGCGTTTGAGATAATTTGGTCGTTGTGAGATATTATGATATATTGTCCTTTTTGCATGTATTTATTTAGGAGATTTGCAAGGCGTTCTGAGTTTCGCTTGTCCAGAGCTGCGTCAATTTCATCAAGTACATAAAAATAATATGGATTTAATTCTTGTATTGCAAAAATAAGTGATAAAGCGACAAGGGTTTGTTCTCCTCCTGAAAGTGATTTGACATCAAAGTATTTTCCGTGTCCTGTTTTGACTGTTATGTTGATTCCTGCGACAAAAGGATCTTTTCTATCTTCTATTTCAAGATATACTTGTCCTTTTTCACTTAATTGAGAAAAGATGCGAGAGAAGTTTTCATTGAGTGCTGTTAGTGTTTTGACAAATGTCTTTTTCTTTTTTATATCAATTTCATGAATTATTTTCAAGATGCTCTCTTTTTCTTTTGCTATGATTTCTGTTTTCTCTTTTATTAAATCATATTCTTTTTTTACATGGTCATAAACCTCCAGAGAACGCATATTTACAGAACCGATTCGCGACATTATTTCTTGAGCTTTAGTTAGTTTTATTAAAAGTGCATCTTTTCCTGCTTTTATTATTTCAATGTTCGGGAAGCCGAGCATTTCTGTTTCAAGATTTTCCACTTCTGCATTAACTCTTGCTCTATCTATCTTTAAATTGTTCATTTGTTGTTCAATATTATAAATTGAATTTTTATTTGTAGAAAGAGTTGATTCACTTTCACGGATGTTTTTTTGTAGGGCGTCTCTTTCTGAAATTAATTTCTGGAACTTCTTAATAAGCTCTTGCTCTTGTGCTTTCTTTTTTTCAAGTGATTCTTCTTTTTCGTTCATTTCGCTATTTAGCGCTTTAAGTTCTTGAATTAAATCTTCTTCTTCTCTATTTAATTGCTTCAAGGAAATCTTTGAACGGTCAAATTCTCTTTGCTTAAATGAAATTTCTGAATTAATGTTTTCTTTTGTTCTCAAGGAAATCTCTTGAATCTCTATACGCGCTGTTTCATATTTCTGTTCTATGTTTGAAGTCTCATCAAAGTTTATCTCAAGGTTCTTTTTTCTTTTTGATAATTCTGTAAGTTCTCCTTTCAATATATCTATTTTTTCCTGAAGAGCTTTAATCTGATTTTTCTTTTCGTCTATGTTTAAAAGATTGATCAAATCTAACTCTCTTTTTGAAACTTCTGAAGTGATTTGTTCTACTTGTTCTTTTATGATATCTCTTTGAGAATACAACTCGCTCAATTTTTTATCTGAATCCTCTATCTCTTGTTTTAGATTTTCAATTTTTGGCAGTGTTTCTTTATGGATTGATTCAATATGTCCAGAAGTTATTTTACTTTTACAAATAGGGCAAACATCCATCTTAGCTATTTTTTCAATTAATTTGTTTTGTTTGTCGATTTCATATTCGTTTGCCGCAGAAATTTTTTCCATCTGAATTTCTTTTTTAGCCAGTGAATCCAAAAGGTCTTTTCTTTCTGCCAGCGAAACCTTTAGAGAGTGGAGTTTTTCTTCATTAGTGTTTCTATCAAATAAATCTTTTGAAAAAGACCTTATTTGCTTTAGAAGAAATTCTGATTCATTTGTATAATTTTGTAAGAGAATAGTTTTGTCGCTGATTCGTTCTTTGATTGATTTGAATTCTGATTTTATTGTATAGAACTTTTTTCTTTGATCTTCTAATTCCTCTAGCTGTTTTTTCTTGTCTTCGATTTGCTTCTGGGTTTTTGAAGTGCTGGGGGAACTATTTAATTCTTTTATTGCTAATTCATTCTCATTTAAGGTTTGTGAGAACTCTTGTTTTTGCCTAGAGATTTCTGTAAGTTTTGATTCATAATTTTCAATTCTTACATTTATTCCTGCGAGTTCTGCTCTTATGTTTGCTATTTCCTGGTTGAGTTTTTCTTGTTCTAAGCCAGTTGATTTTTGGATTGTAGAATTTATTGAATTTATTTTTGATTCTGTTGTATCAATGGTAGTTTGTATTCCAAGATTTGTTTTTTTTATTTTTTCTATATTCTTGTTCTTTTTTGCTATTTCTTCTTCTATGGAAAGCGACTCTTTTTTCTTTTTGACTAAATCGTGGTAGATTATGCTTGCCTTATATCTCTTGATATCTTTTTCAAGTTTTTTGAATCTCAAGGCTTGCTGTCGTTCTTTTTCTAAATTATTCAAATAGCTTGTCCGTTCTCGTAAAATCGCAAGGGCTTCTTTTATTTTTTCTTCTGTTTTATCTAGTTCTTTTAGTGATCTTGTTTTACGGGTTTCATAGATTGCAATTCCTGAAACTTCTTCGATTATTTTTCTTCGTTCTTCTGACTGCATTCTTACTAAATTTTGGATTTCTCCCTGAAGGATTATGTTAAACCCATTAGGGTCTATACCTGCTTGAGCTAATAATGCCAAAACTTCTTGCCGTGTTTTTGTTTCTCCATTGATCTTGTAAATGCTCTGGCCATTTCTTCTTACGATTCTTTTTATTGAGATTTCGTTTTGGTCTATTGAAAAGGTTTTATCAGAATTGTCAAATGTCATTTCAACTGCTGCTTCTTTTGCTGGAGAGGCGGCTTTTGTTCCTAGGAAGATTAGGTTTTTTGCTTTGGCTGCCCGCATTGACTTTATGCTCAGTCTCCCCAACACAAAACACAGGGCATCTGAGATATTGCTTTTTCCGTTTCCGTTTGGACCGAGGATGACATTTATTCCTGGTGTGAAAGGCACTTCTGTTTTTTTTACAAAGCTCTTGAATCCGTGCATCACTAATCTTTTTATGTGGGTCATTAGTAAAAGAAAGAAAGGAGATTTTTAAAGTTTTATCGGATTTGATTAAGAAAATAATTTTCTCTGCTTGTTTGCTGAAATTGCTCGTTTCCATGTTGACCATGTTTTTCTGAATATGCCTTTGTCTTCATATTTATGGGCGTGTTTTTCAAGAAATTTACAAGTTAAGGGGTCAGAGCAATAACCAGAGCCAATGCTTTCGCCGTAAACTTTTTTTAATTTTGTCATTTCTTTTTCTCTTAAACACTTTGCTAAGATTGACGCAGCTGAAACAACTACATGATTTTTATCTGCTTTGTGTTCGCAGGAAATTTCTAAATTAGATAGATTTTTTATTTTGGTTTTTAATAAGTCTTGCCATTTTTCTATACTGACTGAAGGACAATCGATGACTACTTTTATTTTTTTAAAACCGCGGTTTATTTTGTTGATTATTTCTGCAGTTTTTATTGCCTCTAACTCATTTAGATTAATTCCATCATGATTTGTTTGGTCGATTTCTTTTGGAAATGCCAAGGCCACTTCGAAAGTTTCTGCCTTTTCTTTTATTTTTTCAGAAAGAAATTCTCGTCTTTTTTGAGTTAATTGCTTGCTGTCTTTAATTCCTAATTTTTTGAATTCTTTTTCTGTTTTTTCATCTATTAAACAACCTGCGAGAATCATTGGTCCAATAACTGGACCGCGTCCTGCATCATCAATTCCTAGTGTTAACATCGGGAACCTCCAGCGGGTTCTTCGCAACTCCAGCTACCCAGCAGGAAGCTGACGAATTTAATTTCAAACATTAAGATAAAAAATCAGAGAGGTTTTTAAGGTTTGCTAGAATTTGTACAAATATTTTTTCACATTTTGAACTTTTCCGAATTTTATAGGAATTCCTTCTTTTTTTAAGAACGCTATTTTATTTTTTGTTCCAGAAGCAAAACCTCCGACTTCTCCATTTGAATTTATGACCCTATGACATGGCACTTGTGGGGCGTAGGGGTTTTTGTTCATTGCTGTTCCTACGGCTTGATATGCTTTTGTGTTTAGTGCTTGAGCAAGAGCTTTGTAGGTTGTGATTTTTCCTTTTGGAACTTGCCTTAACAAGGCGTAACATTTTTCTGAGAATGATTTTTGTGGCATTTTGAAAATAGCGGGGGCTGCTCGAGCCCACACTCAGAGTTATTAATTGTAATTTTCTCTCTTCGTGTAAACTCTTCCCAAGGGATGACCCAAGAAGGGCCTCGGAATTTGAGTTCAAATCCCTTATTGATTTCATTTTAAAAATAGCGGGGGCGGGATTTGAACCACGCGACCTCCGGGTTATGGGCCCGACGAGCACTCCAGACTGCTCCACCCCGCTAATAATTGGTGTGTCAGATGACTTTTAAAGTTTTCTTAATCAAATAATAAAGCTTATAAGTTTAAGATTATATTCTAAAAGTATGCCCAGATGGCGGAGTGGTTAACGCACTAGATTGCTAATCTAGACCCTTCGGGGTGCGTAGGTTCGAATCCTGCTCTGGGCGTATATTAAAATGAAATTCATTATTATTCACGGATGTCCTTCAAATGCAGAGAAAGCTATGAGCCCTGAAACAAGGACTTATGATAAACATTGGATTCCTTGGACTAAAAGAGAATTGTCTTCAAAAGGAATTGAAGTAGAAACACCCCTTATGCCTGAACCTTGGAAACCAGATTATAATAAATTTAAAGAGGAATTTGAAAAATATAGTGTTGGAGAAGATAGTGTATTAATTGGTCATAGTTGTGGATGTTCTTTTTTAGTTAGATGGCTTGGAGAAACAAAACAAAAAATAAATAAATTGATTCTTGTGGCACCGTGGAAAATTGAAGAAGGGGCTAGTGAATCTAAAAAAGCATTTTATGAATTCTCGATTGATACAACTATCAAAGATAGAGTTAAAGAAATCACAATGTTTACTGCTAATGATGAAGATGAAGATGGGAAGAAAGGTTTGAAAATGTTTCACGAAGCTTTTGGAGGGAAAATTATTGAACTTCAAGGAAGAGGACATTACACACTGGGGGACATGGGAACAGAAGAGTTTCCCGAATTAATCAAAGAAGCAACCCAATAAATCAAACTTTAATATAAAATTATATATAATATTGCTAATCTAGACCCTTCGGGGTGCCCACGGTTTCCCAAGGAGGGATGACCTCGCTTTGCTCAGCCTCGAATCCTGCTCTGGACGTTTTTTTAATAATTCTCATTTAATTAAATTTATAAATAATAATTACTTATCATATTATATAAAAAAGAGTTGAAAGGGGGGTGATGAAATGAAATTACAAGAGTTTGGGAAGTGGGCTTTTTTAGTTGGAATCGTTCTTTCCATAGCTTCAGCATTTACTGCTAATCAAATAGCACCTGCCACAATGACCTTATTCCTTTTCATAGTGGGTATGTTGGTAGGAATATTAAACGTAACTAAGAAAAATTCTATGACTTTCTTGATGGGAGTTTTAGTATTGTTGATATTAGGTGTTGGAGGAATTAGTGCTCTAGCGAATATTTCCTGGTTAGGAATTTACACTCGTTTAGCATCTATGTTTGGTAGTTTCCTAACATTTGTTGGTGCTGCTGCATTGGTTATTGCTATAAGAGCTATAATTGATACTACTGAAAGTCCGAGAATAATTAGGAGGAAAAAGAAACGATAATTTTTTATTTTTATTTTTTATTATTTTTCAATCTCAGTTGTTCTCTTATACCTAATATAATTTTTATCTAAAATTTCTAATAACGGTTTTCTTTGCTCTTCGTTGCCGATTCCTTTCCAATCTAGAACTACGAAATCAACTTCTTCTTCTGTTTTGTTTATGGCTTCTTGAATCATTTCTTCTTTAAATGGTAAAACATATTTTGGAATGATGTGAGAAAAAGCTATGTTTGAGTTTAGCTGGAGTTTGTTGAAGTTGGGGCAGTAGTGTGGGCCACCTATTCCTACGGCAACTTCATTGTAAGGGTTTTCCTTGAATTCTGTTATTGTATCTGAAATTGTTTTTGCAATTACAAATCCTGCTCGTCTGTCTTGCCATTCTGTTTCTGTTGAACCTATTTCTATGAATACGCAAGGTTTGTTTATGAGCGGACCGTGATGGGTTGCTTCTAAAGTTATTTTGTAATCTTGCAACTCGTATTTTTCTGTATTTTCATTTAGTTTTTCAAACATTTGTTTTTGGAATAAAGCAGAAGTCTTACAAGCTTTTTCGGGTTTTCCTCCCATCTCTGGTTTTGTTGATAACCAATTTCCAGGAGCATGGATTGAAAGTGATTTTTCTTTTTTTTCTGATTGGTGTTTTGAAGCAAAGATGATAAAATCATATTGATTTATTTTTTCTTGGTCGATTCCTTTGTCATCTATAATTTCTGTATCAATTAAGTAAAAATCAAATGAGGGAGAATCTTTCATTGCAGATATGACTGGGTTTTGTTGGAATTGTGAAAGCTGTGTTGTAATATTTGTTCCTGCCAAATCTTTTTTACTGGCTACTATGAGATATTTTTTATACATAATTAAAGAATAAATATGGGGAATTTAAAGTTTTGGGAAGGAAAGATAAACTTTATAAATGGCTTATTTTTGCAAGAGTATGCTAAAAGAATGTTATGAAAGAACAATACCCGGAAAGCTATTTAAACAGTTGAGACTCTCTGAAAAACTTAGAGATATATTAATATTTGGTTGTGGATATGATCCCTTACCTAGATTTTTAGCAGCTTATACTAGAGATTTTCATATTGATTCAAGTATTCTTGGTTATGATAAGGATAGAGTTAAAATTGGGCAACATCTTGATTATGAAAGAAATGAATTTCCTAATTTAAGCTTTAGTTTTGAAATTCCTAAACGACAGTTTGAAACTGTGCTTGCAATAAATGTATTACACGAAAATCCAGAGAGATTATGTGAAGAGGTTAAAGATTTTACTCTGCCTGGAGGATTCATTGGAGTTTTGGATTATGATATGAAAGAATATTCTAAATCTAGGGTAGATTTTTTTCAGAGATGGGGAAGACAGATTGATGAAAAAACAGAAAGAGAAAAAATAGGAAATGATGAAGCTTTTGCGATGCACACAAAATTTGGTCTAGAAGATTGCATAAAAATCTTTAATTCTCTCGGAACTGAAAAGGTAGCTTCAGAAGGCAAGATTAAAAGAACAGTTCGAGGAGATGTACTTCCCACTGAGCATTTTATATATGTTGGTAGAAAAGATTAATTACGAAATTCTTATCTCTTTATTTCTTTACCATCTTTTATTAATGTTGACGGTTTCCCATTTAGTTCTCCTCTATCTATGATGATATCTGCTTTCTCTAAAATTTGCTTTGGAATTTCTTTTATAGTTGTTGCAAAAGCCTCTCCTGCAAGATTAACAGAAGTTGTTATAAACGGAACTCCAGATTGTTCTACTTGTTTTGAAAAATCGCAATCAGGAATTCTTATTCCGATGAATTCTGTGGGAGAAATATGATTGAGAAAATTTGGATTTTTCTTTTTGAGAATTAAAGTGTATGGTCCTGGAAGATATTTATCTAATTCTACATCAACCATACAATTCTTTTTTATCCATTCTTTGCTTGGAGCAATTATTGAAAGAGGTTTGTCTCTATCTCTTGCTTTTATTTGTTTTATTTTCTCAACTGCTTGTTTATCTTCTGCATTACATCCTATGCCATAAAGAGTATCTGTTGGGTAGATGAATATTTTTCCTGTAAGGATGGATTTGGTGTGGTTTTCCATATTAGAGTGAAGAAAAGAGGAGTTAAAAAAATTTGTGTTGAAAAGATTACCATAAGGTTTATTAAGGAGTTTGAGTGATTTGGTTCATGGCAGAGATAGAAAATATTTTATCTGACGCTGGAATTCGTGCTGGAATTTTGGCAGGAATTACATTTGTTGTAGCAGGTTGTGATATTACATCAAAAGCCAAAGAAGAGTATCTAACACTAAGAAAGAAATATTTTAGTGGGAGAAGACCCCAAGAACCTTGTTTTTGGAATATTTTAGTGGATAGATTATGTCCTCGAGATAGATATAAAAAGTATGTGTTATAATTCAGGTTATGCAAGAGGCGATAAAAATAGTTATTGGTGTTGTTCTTGTAATTCTTGGATTTCCAATAGGTAATTTGCTTGCTCGAATGACTAAAGAAGAGTTGAAATCTGGGCAAAAATGGTTTAAGATTCTAATAATATTTAGTTTACTTGGAGGAATTGTGAGTTTGATTCTTGGGAAGGATGTTTTGCTCTTTAGTTTTTTATTTATAGCGATTGTTACTAGTAGAAGCTTGAAACATAGATGAAAAGTCTTATAAAAGAGAAAATATCGTTAATAATATGGTAAATGTGGAACAAGCAGAAAGAAAAAGAATTTTGAATTTTGTGAGGGGTAGCTCTGTTTATCCTTTAGGTTATACAACAGAAGGAAATTTAGCGTTGAGGGAACAAACAAGTGGGGAGGAATTATACACTAGTGATGTTAATTTTGCATTAGGAAACCCAGAAAAAGCATTTTTGGAAGCAGAAGAAGAACTTTATCCTGATAAATCATTAGTTCGGAAGATTGTTGGAAGATGGCTAGAAAGACCGATGTACAATCAGGAGAGGAGAATTTTATCTTGGCAAGCAATAAGAAAATTTGCACAACCAAAATATCTTGAAGATGGGAGAGTGAATGAGAATTACATTAATCTCGAGGAAGATAATGACACGACAAAAAGAATTCTAAACTCATGTGGAGCAAGAACATTAGAAATGTTCAAAAATGTTCAAAAATATATTCAGATAAGAGGAAATAAAAAAGGAGATTTGGTTTCTGAAATTGGGAAAAAGTATTTCAAAGAACTTCAAAAGGAATTGGCGCCTTATATTGACTCTATAAGGGTTTTGCAGGAACTTGAAAATCTAAGATTGATGGGGAGAAGAAGGATTCTATTAGAGGCTGTTAAAAAAATGGAAAATTCTAAATTAGTTAAAGAAGCAGAGGAAGCAGAATATTCTGGGTACTAAAATAAAATGTTATACATAATTGGCTTAGGATTAAATCTTGGTGGAATTTCGCAGTTTGGACTTTCTGTTGTGAAGAAGTGTAAGAAAGTTTATCTCGAAAATTATACTGTTGAATTTAATTATTCAAAAGGTCAGTTGGAAGAAGCACTTGATAAAAAAATAATTGAAGCTGATAGGGAATTTGTTGAAGGTTTGGAAATTGTGGATGAGGCGAAAAAAATGGATGTTGCTTTACTTGTTTATGGTTCTCCGCTTACTGCTACGACTCATATTTCTTTAATTCAAGAAGCAAAAAGATTAGGAATTAAATACCAAGTGATTCATAATGCTTCTATCTTGGATGCGGTTGCTGAAACTGGTTTACAACTTTACAAGTTTGGGAAAATTGCAAGTATGCCGGATTTTGAAGCAGACAGTTTTATGGATATTGTGAAAGAAAACCAATCTATTGGAGCGCATAGTTTAATTTTAATTGACATTGGATTGGAATTTAAAAAAGCAATTGAAAGATTGGAGAAAGTTGCTAATGAAAAAAATATTGAGATAGATAAATTAGTTGTTTGTTCAAAACTTGGAGCAAATGGAAAAAGAATACTTTATAATAAAATCAAAGATTTGCAGGATGAAGAAATTAGAGCTCCATTTTGTTTTGTGATTCCTGGTAAATTGCATTTTGTTGAGAAAGAAGTTTTGGAAGGTTTTAATTCACAATTCTAATAGGAAAATTCTTCTGCAGAAAAGGTCTAATTTCATCTGTATATTCACAAGATTCCATAATTTTAAAATCCAAGATTCTTCCTTTAGGGTCATTGTTTCCAAGAAAAGATAATGGATATTGTTTACAAACCTGAGGTCTTCTTGGATCTTCATGTATTTCACAACCTTTATTCTGTTCATAAAAAGGACAACTATCAGCACACAAATACATTCCTTGCTGAAACAATTTTAGCTGAACAAGAGAGGGTTTTTGGACCTCAGAGCCATTTTTTAAAAGTAATTTAGGACTAGTTCTTTTTTTATAATCCCTTAAAGACGATTTATCTAATTGTTTTCTTTTAATAATAGGACTTCCTTTTTTCTGAAAAAGACTTAAAGAATTTTCATCTATCAAAATTTTGTATCTTTGAGTATCACAACAAGTTCCTGAGCATTCACTACAAAATTTATCTGAAATAGATTTTGACATCCTTGCATGTATTTTTTCATCTAAGTAACCCATATTTTCTAGGATGTCATAAGATTTAAAAAGTTATTGTTTTTATATAAAACATGGCTATGAAATCAATAAGTGATATTGAAATTTCTATCATAGCTAGCATTATAATTAAATAAGCAAACTGGCTTTTGGTTTGCATCAATCATTTTAAAAATATTAAATACCATATAATAATTATGTCTACAATTGATGAACAAGAATTGGAAATTTTAGAATTTTGGAAAAAAAATAAGACTTTTGAGAAATCGCTCAAGAAAACTAAGAGTAAAAAGCCGTATGTTTTTTATGATGGTCCTCCTTTTGCTACTGGGCTTCCGCATTATGGCCATATTCTTGCTTCTGTTTTAAAAGACGCAATTCCCAGATTTTGGACAATGAATGGAAGATATGTAAAAAGGATTTGGGGATGGGACTGTCATGGATTGCCTATTGAAAATATTGCTGAAGCTGAATTAGGAATTGTTTCAAAAGATGAAATTGAAAAAATGGGTGTTAAAAAATTCAATGATTTTTGTAGGAGCAAGGTTTTGACTTATGCTTCTGAATGGAAAAAAACAGTGGAAAGAATTGCGAGATGGACTGAATTTGATAATTCTTATAAAACAATGGATAACGATTATATTGAAAGCGTGTGGTGGGCATTTAAACAATTATATGATAAAGACTTGGTCTATGAAGGTGAAAAAATATTAATGTACTGTCCAAGATGTGAAACGCCGCTTTCTAAATCAGAAATTGCCATGGATAATTCATATAAAAATGTGAAAGATAATTCAATTACAGTTAAATTTAAACTAGTTGGAGAAGAAGTATATGCTTTGGCATGGACTACGACTCCGTGGACACTTCCAAGTAATTTGGCTTTGACTGTTAATCCCAAATTAAAATATCAATATGTGAAAGATAAATCTGATGGAACAATTTATATTCTTGCCAAGGATTTAGTTGGAAAATATTTCAAGGAAAAGAGCGAATATACTCTTGTAAAAGAAGTTTCTGGCAAAGACTTAGTTGGGAAAAAATATGAACCATTGTTTCCTTATTTTGAAGATATTAAAACCGCGTTTAAAATTGTTCCTGGAGATTTTGTGACGGCTGAAGATGGAACTGGAATAGTTCATACTGCTCCTGCTTTTGGGGAAGAAGATTATAATATTTCTAAAGAGCATGGAATTGGTTTGGTTCAACCGGTTGATGATCAGGGAAAATTTACAGAAGATATCGTTGATTTTGCTGGAGATTATGTTTTTGATGTAAATAATAAAATAATAGATTTTCTTAAAAAAGATGGGAAAATTGTCAAAGTAGAAAGTACTGAACATGAATATCCTTTTTGCTATAGATGTGAAACGCCTTTAATGTATCGGGCTATTCCTTCTTTATTTGTAAATATTCAAAAAGTAAAATCTTTGCTTTTGAAATTAAATAAAAATATTAATTGGTATCCTGAATTTTTAAAAGAAGGGCGGGTAAAGCATAATCTTGAATCTGCTCCTGATTGGAATATTTCTAGGAACAGGTATTGGGCTAGTGCTATTCCTATGTGGAAATGTGAATGTGGAGAAATCAAAGTTATTGGGAGTATTAAAGATTTAAAAAAAGCCTCTGTTAAATCTCTTAAGGGAAAAATTGATTTGCATAAAGATTACTTGGATAATGTTCAACTGAAATGTAAGTGTGGTAAAAAAATGAATCGTGTTTCAGAAGTAATGGATTGCTGGTTTGAATCTGGTTCTATGCCTTTTGCTCAGTATCATTATCCTTTTGAGAACAAGAAAGAATTCGAAAGAAATTTCCCTTCGCAATTTGTTGCCGAATATATTGGACAAACTCGTGCTTGGTTTTATTACATGAATGTCATGTCTGCAATTTTATTTGAGAAAATTCCTTTTGAAAATGTTCTAACTACTGGAACTATTCTTACAGAAAACGGGATGAAAATGTCAAAAAGTAAAAAGAATTTCCCAGATCCTTGGTTAATTTTTGAAAAATACGGTGTTGATGCATTGAGATTTTACTTATTGGCTTCTCCAGTAATGAATGCTGATAATCTTAATTTTTTAGAAAAAGGTGTTGAAGAAATTTACAAAAAAGTTATTCTTCTTTTGAATAATGTTAATAATTTTTATTTGATATACAAATCTAATGTTGCTGCTAGTGCTAATTCAAAAAATATTTTAGATAAATGGATTATTTCAAGATTAAATCATACAATTGAAGAAGTTACTCAAAATATGAGGAATTATAATACTGTAAAAACTTGTTCAGAGATAAGAAGTTTTATTGAAGATTTATCTACTTGGTATTTACGAAGGAGCAGAAATAGATTTAATGGGGGAAAAGATGCAGAAAAAACTTTGAAGTTTGTTTTGAATGAATTTTCTAAAATTATTGCTCCAATACTTCCATTTATTTCTGAAAAAATTTATCTGGCAATAAATTCAAAAGAATCTGTTCATTTACAAAATTGGCCAAAAGAAAATAAAAAAAGAATAAATAAAAAATTAGAAAAAGATATGGCTTTGACTAGGGAAATTGTATCTCTTGCATTAAAGGAAAGAGAAATTTCTAAAATCTCGTTAAAGCAACCCCTTGCAGAATTAAAAATTTCTGGGGCAGATTTATCCAAAGAGTATTTAGAATTAATTAAGGAAGAAGTTAATATTAAAAATGTTAAAATAAAAAAAGGAAAAGAAATTTCTGTTGAGCTCGACACAGCAATGACACCCGAACTTGAGGCTGAAGGTTATGCTCGAGAGTTGTCGAGGCAGATTCAGTCGTTTAGAAAAAATCTTGGTTTGCAAAAAAAAGATAGAGTTGAAACTTTTGTAATTGTCGACGACGAATTCAAAAATATTCTTGAAAAGCAAAAAAAGTTTATTAAAGAAAGAACTAATTCTAAAAAACTTGGATTTGTTACAACTGGCAAGGAAAGATTTAAAAACAAAACCGACTTTAGAATTAAAGAGAAGAAAGGTTGTATAGCTATTGTAAAATAATCACTGGTGGGTGATTCAGAAGCCTTATGTTTTGTAAGAACTTTTGAATTATAACAATCTTTAAAAAGAAAAAGGGGCAATAAGAAATAACATGATAAAATATTTCGGGGGGTTGATTAATGATAGTCAAAGATGAATTTTTGAGTCGGTTGAGAAAGATTTTTGATTTGAATCTATATGAAGTGAAAGTTTGGGCTGCGTTGCTTTCTCGAGGGACTTCGACTGCAGGAGAGTTAAGTAATATTTCTGATGTTCCTAGAAGTCGAACTTATGATATTTTAGAAAGTTTAGAAAAGAAAGGATTTATTATTATGAAACTTGGTAAGCCAATAAAATTTGTTGCTCTGAAACCTGGAGAAGTTGTTGAGAGGGTTAAGAAAAATTTGGTAAGGTATGCGAATGAGAAAGTTGATAGGCTTGAGAAATTGAAGGATGATGAGGTGCTTGAAGAATTGAATAGTTTGTTTACAAAAGGTATTAAATTTGTGGAGCCGTCTGATTTATCTGGAAGTTTGAAAGGAAGACAGAATTTGTATAATCATTTGGATATGATGGTTAGGGATGCAGAGAAAACAATTACGATTGTTACAACAAATGAGGGGCTTAATAGGAAGTTGGAAGCGTTGATGCCGAGTTTGGAAAAGTGCAAGAAGCGAGGAATAAAGGTGAGAATTGCTGCTCCGATTGATTCGAACAATATAAAAGTTGCTCGGGAATTGAAGAAAGTTGCAGAAGTAAAGAAACTAGAAAATATGAAAGCAAGGTTTATTATTATTGATTCTAACCAGGTTATGTTTATGCTTCTTGATGATGAGAAGTTTCATCCTAATTATGATATTGGTGTTTGGGTTAATACAGAATTCTTTGCTCAAGCATTAGAGCAGATGTTTGAACTTGTATGGAAAGACATGAAAGCTGTTAAATAAAAGAGTATAGATGGTAATAAAAAAAGTTAAAAAAAGGAGCCAAATTATATTTTATGGTATATAATCTCATTAGCAGTTACTTTATTATTTCATTATCTTGTTCTCTCTAGATTAGAATTGTATTCAACACTCCATGTGTTTTTCTCTTCCCTCTTTTTCACTGTTTTTAATGGGGGTTCTTATGAGCTTCGTTGATAAAGACAGTAAATAAAAGGGAATTTATTTGCAATTATACCTGTTAAGAATTTATTGAGAAAATAATTCTAAAATATAAAATAAAAAAATTAAGCAAATTTATTGCTTAAGAATTGCCAAAACTGCGCTTAGTGCTGTTGTTACTACAACTATCCAACCAGCAATCTTTGCAACTATGTCACCACCAAGCCAAATAGGTAATGTTAATGTTCCTCCAATCATAGCAAAACCTACTGCTAATGCTACGATAACTCCTGTTAACCAAGCAACAAAGTTCAGTACACCTTTTACGTTTTTTCCTACCATTTCTACCTCCTTTTTATTTAATTATCATTATACTAAATAAAAATAGTTTATAAGTTTTATTAAAAATAAAAAATAATTATTTTTTCTTCTTAGTTGATTTCTTTGATGTAGGTTTTTTCCTTACAACTTTCTTTTTTACAGCAGGTTTTTTCTTTGCAACAGGTTTCCTCTTCACTGATTTTTTCTTGTTTCCAGGACCTGTTATTCCGGAAAGGGTTGCTCTAAAACCAATTGGTGCTTGTGCTGATGTAAGTCTTGCTGCTTTCTCTGCTAATACTCTTGCCCGTGCAATATTCCTTCTTATCTCTGTATCTAATCTGTGAAGTTCGGCATTAGCTTTTCTCGTAGAGGACATTAAAGCTCTCTCTGAAATCTTACCAAAGAAAAATCTTTTACATTCACCAGTAAAATCATCTAGAAGCCCTTGCTTTTCATCTTGTCGTGCTCGAATTGTTTCTCCTGCAACATTAAAATCTTTTAAAAGTTGTGCGAAAAAAGATTCATTCATCTTTTTTGATTGAGCCATTTAAATTTCTTTTTAACCTCCTTTTAATTTGAAAGAAAAAAGGGTTTAAATAAATTTTGATTACATCTTTTCGATTGCATCAATACCAAGAAGTTGCAGAGAGTTTTTCAAGATCTGCCTGAATGCTTGAACCAATGCTAATCTGAATGCTTCTTGTTTTGAACCGATTACAGGACAAGCGTGATAGAATTCATTGAATATCTGAGCTAGTTGGTAAGAATAATTTGCAAGAACAGATGGAGCTAAATTTTTGTAAGAATTCATAACAATGTCGGGGAACTCTGCAAGTTTTTTTACTAATTCTAATTCTTTTGGTTCTAAATTATAGACTTTGAATTTGTCTTGGTTTTTTGTTTTTTTGAGAATGGAACTTGCTCTTGCATAACTGTATTGGATGTATGGTCCGGTGTCTCCTTCGAAATTGATTGATTCTTTTGGATTAAAGACCATGTCTTTTTTTACATCTATTTTAAGAAGCATGTATTTTATAGCCGCTAATGCTATTTTCAAACTTCTTTTTTCTAACTCTGTTTTGGGCAATTTACTTCTTGAGTTTAATTCTTTTTTTACTAACTCTTGAGTCTCTTCAATAATATCATCTGCGTCAACGACATTCCCCTCACGTGATTTCATTTTTCCTTCAGGAAGATTTACCATCCCGTGAGAAAGATGTATGAGTTTATCTTTGGAGTGGCCTAACTTTTCTAAAATTGAAAATAATATTCTGAAATAATATTCTTGTTCATTTCCTACGACATAGATTGATTTATCTAGCCTGTAATTTTTAAATTTTAATTCTGCGAGTGCTATGTCTTGAGTTACATAAACAGAAGTTCCATCATTTCTCAACAGAACTTTTTCTCCTAATCCTTCGTCCTCTAAATTAATAATTACTTTTCCTTCTTTTGTCTTTTGGAAGATCCCTTCTTTCACAGCATTTAAGATTGTTTTCTTTCCTCTTTTGTAAATTTTACTTTCATAATATTCTATATCAAATTTTATTCCTAATTTTTTGTAAGTTTCTTTAAAACCATTCAATGCCCAATTATTCATTAATCTCCATAACAAAAGAGTGTTTTGGTCTTTATCTTCCCACTTCTTTAATAATTCCTGTGCTTCTTTTTCTAATTTTTTAGTTTTCTTTTTATTGAACATTGTGTAGAATTCTCCGACAAAATGATCTGATTTGATTTTTTTATCTGTCGGTGTTTTTTCTCTTCCCCATTTTTGATATGCGAGCATTGATTTGCAAATATGGATGCCCCGATCATTATTTATATTTGCTCTGACAATTTTTTCCCCGTTAAATTCAGAGATTCTTGAAACTGATTCTCCAATTGAAATATTTCTCAAGTGTCCTAAGTGGAGGGGCTTATTTGTATTTGGTTGTGCAAACTCAACCATTGTGTGTTTTTTTGCACCCTCTTTACTCTTTCCGTATTTTTCCTTCTGCGTCAAAATTTCCCAGACTGTTTTTCTTGCAAGGTTTTTTCTGTTTAAGAAAAAATTAACATAGGGTCCAGAAGTTTGGATGTCGTTAAAATCCATTATAGGATGATTCCCGATATGAGATCTTATTTGTAAAGCGATTTGGTTTGGTGTTTGTTTGAGTTTATCTGCCAGGAAAAAACAAGGAAAAGCATAATCTCCCATTTCTTGGTTTGGCGGGACTTCTAATAGGTTGTTAATTTCTTCATCTTTTAATTCAATTTTCTCTTTTTTTAATGCTTTTTTGAGAACTTTTATGACTAGCTCTTTCATAAAACCTATAGTTCATCTTCATTTTTATATGTTATGTAATTCGTAGCAAATAACACAAAAAATAGGACATAAAATTTATATAACCGATTTATCTAAGTACATCATGAAATATGATGTTGTTATTATTGGAGCAGGTCCGGCGGGATTGACTGCAGGACTTTATGCTGTAAGGAGTGGTTTGAAAACATGTGTTGTGTCAAAAGATATTGGAGGGACTGCGAATTCTATCTTGATGCTGGATAATTGGCCTGGTTTTAGTGGCAAGGGTGTAGATCTGATGAAACAGTTTTATGAACAGTTGAAAAAATATGATGTTGATTTTATTATGGGGGATGTCAATAAAATTGAAAAAAAGGGTGAAGAATTTTCTGTGAATGTTGGAAAGCAAGAAATAGAAAGTAAGGTTATGATTTTAGCAACAGGAACAGAAAGAAGAAAATTGAAAATTCCGGGCGAGGAGAAGTTTAAAGGAAAGGGTGTGAGTTATTGCGTGACGTGTGATGCTTTCTTTTTTAAGGATAAAATAGTCGCGGTTATTGGGGGGAGTGACTGTGCTGCGACATCTGCTTTAGCTCTGACAGACTTGGCTAAAAAAGTGTATGTTATTTACAGAGGGGAAAAACTGCGATGTGAAGATATTAATTCAAAAAGATTAGAAAAGAAAAAAAATGTGGAAATAATTTATAACTCAATCCCACGAGAAATTAAAGGTGGCACAAAAGTTGAGAGTTTTATTTTAGAAGATGGGAAGGAAATCTCAGTTGATGGGATATTTATTGAGATAGGTTCTGTGGCGTTAACAAAAATTTTCAATAATTTGGGTTTAAAACTTGACAAAGAAAAATATATTGTTGTCGACGAGAAAATGGCAACATCTGTTGAAGGAATTTTTGCAGCAGGAGATGTGACAAATTTCAAACTAAACCAAATTGTTGTTGCTGCAAGCCAGGGTGCGATTGCTGCGAAGAGTGCTTATGAACAGATTAAGGAGAGAAAATAAATGTCTGTATTTGATAATATTGAAAAAAATTTAAAAAAAGTACCAAATCTGACAGATGCAGAAAAAAAAATATTATTAAATTATAAAGCTATTAACAAAGCAGAACTAAGTGTTAATGGAAAAGCATATGAAGCATTTAGAATTATTCATAATAATTCTCTCGGGCCAGGAAAAGGAGGCATAAGATTTCATCCTGATGTTTCAGAAGATGAAGTTAAATCATTGGCTTTTTGGATGAGTTTAAAAAATTCTTTGGTGGATTTGCCTTTTGGCGGTGCTAAGGGGGGTGTGAAAATCAATCCAAAAGAATTAGGCAACCAAGATATTGAAAAAGTGAGCAGAGCTTACATACAAGCTTTCCATGAATGGCTTGGGGAGAACAAAGATATTCCTGCTCCAGATGTTTATACCAATGCACAAGTGATGGGATGGATGCTCGATGAATTTGAAAAGATTAAAAAAAGACATGAACCCGGTATGATTACAGGGAAGCCTGTTGAGTTAGGTGGTTGTGTTTTAAGAAAAGATGCGACTTCGAAAGGAGGCCATATAATCCTTAATCTTTTCCTTGAAAAGATAGAAAAACAGCCTGAAGAAACAGCAATTGTTATTCAGGGTTTTGGTAATGCTGGGATGAATATTGCTGAAATGTTATGTAATGAGGGCTATAGAATAATTGCTGTTAGTGATAGTAATGGAGGAATATTAAATAAAGAAGGTTTGAATATAGAAGAGATTATTAAGATAAAAAAAGAAGGAAGTGTTACTCAGTATTCAAATGCTGAAAAGATTTCTAATAAAGAATTGTTGGAACTTAAAACAGATGTTTTAATTCTTGCTGCTCTTGAAAATCAAATAACTAGTGAGAATGCTGATAATATAAAAACCAAAATCATTCTTGAATTAGCCAATGGGCCTGTAACTTCAGATGCCGATGATGTTTTAAATAAAAAAGGGATTGTTGTAATTCCTGATATACTTGCTAATTCTGGTGGGGTAATAATGAGTTATTGTGAGTGGGTTCAGAACAAAACAGGACAGATATTATCAGAGGAGGATATGGAAAAAATTCTTAAGAAAAAGATGAGCCAAGCATTTCAGAGAGTTTATGATATGCATAAGCAAGAAAATCTAAACATGAGAACTGCATCATATATTATTGCTATAAAAAGGATATTGGATGCTGAGAAAGCAAGAGGGAATTTGTGATGATAAAAGTTAATCCAAGAGGAAGTTATTACCGGGCTTTTGAAGAAAAAGGAAAAGTTCGGAGAGAATTATTGTCCGTGTCGGGTTGTTACAGGAGACAAGGAGAAAGATGAAGAGATTATTTGTCAGTGTGTGTTTCATAGGGGAGAGATTGAATTACAAGGACATTGTTTGTGTAAGTTGTTTGTTGATAGAAGAACCTTGCCACAATAATCTTTATTAATTCTAGGGCGTTGGGTTTTTTATGGTCTTAGAATATATCACTTATGACAAAATGAATAGTCTTCCAGCATTAAAAATAAAAAAGACTTCTGAAAGACAAAAAATAGAGGAGAATCTTTATGTGAAGAATCTTATAACTTCAAATAAGTTGCTAAATGGAGAATTGATTGATCTTCTAATTGAAATAAAAAAAATAAATCAAAAAATACATCAGATATTAGCACTATATATTTCCAATCAAAAGGTATATCTTGTAGACTACTTTGACAAAATTTATGGCTCAATAGTTTCTGAATTTGAAGAATCAGGAGATTCTGATAAAAAATGGGATGAACTAACAAAATCTATTCATGGTGGAGGAGACGAGATGTTACAATTCATTTTTCAATACCCCAATAAGAAAATACAGCGGATATTAAGAGAAATATTAAAAGAAAATAATTCCAAAAAAATTAAGAATATTATGGATTTAGCTAATAAAGCAGAAGATTTATTAGCAGAATATGAAAAAGTAAACAAAATACTTCCCTTAGACATCATGGAAGCAAAGATAATTTATGTGTGCCCTTCATGTAACAATTGTCTCTCATTAAATAAGTTTAAGAACTCAGATTGTACTTGTGGAGCAAAGATTGCTTCAATAACAAATGTGGTAAAACATTCAATAAATATTCTCCCTCCAGAATTGTTTAAATTTATAGATGATAATATGTGGTTAGAGTTCGGAGTTAATTCTTTTTTTAAGAAACAAAAAAAATGCTTGACTCTTTGTGGAAATTATATTCTTGGTTACTCTGGTGTAGAACACGAAATTGACAATCTCGTAGATCTTTCTGAAAAAAATTTGAGAATCCTAATAGAATGTAAATGCAAGGATCAAATTAGTATTGGGGATATTTTTACATTCTCTGGAAAGATGATAGATTTAGGATGTATTAAGGGTTTTTTCGTAACTACTGCAAAAAAGCCAGAAGAGAAAATGCGTCAACTTGCTAGGGCAAGAAACATAGAAATAATAGAAAATATCTTTGAGGACTCTGAAAAAAAGTTGGCTCAAATATTTGAAAGCTAACCCAAAACCATTATAAACCAACTTTTTCTTGCTGAATTATGGAAATAGATAAAGAAAATCTTGAGAAAGCGTTGGCTAGAAAAAATGACAAGAAAGAACCTGTTCAGTCCATGCCGAAAGAGACAGAAATTGGGTTTCATCAAGGAGCTTTGAATACTTTGGTGAATGAGAGAAATGAATTGTTTAAGATGATTCAGAATATCGAAGCAATTATGCAAGCGCATTTGAAAAGGCTTGAGGAATTGGGCGTTAAGATTGAGAAGAAGAAGTAGTTTAGTTAAATTTTTAATGAATCTAAATCTACTATCAAGATGGATATGATTAAAAAAGCAGAAGGCTTTGCAAAAGAAGAATATTTGAAAAATGATTCAATGCACCAATGGCCTCATGTTGAAGCAGTTATGAATAGAGCTATGGAAATTGCAAGTAAATTAAAAAACATTGATTATGAACTCTTAAAGCTCGCGGTTATTTTGCACGATATAGATTATCATTCTGAACCAACACATGAAGAAAATTACAAAAAACATGTTGAGAATAGTGTTAAGGTTGCTGAAAAATTTCTTAAAAGACATAATTTCTCTGAAGAAAAGATTAGGAAGATAAAACAAATAATATTAGATCATTCAACACCTTATCGAAAGGAATTTGGTGATTCTAAAATTACTGAGGGAAAAATTTTGTATGATGCAGATAAATCTCTTCTTATTACAACATTAGAAAGATATGAGAAATATTTTTCTCTTCTATACTTTGATGAAGCCAGAGGATTGATCAAAAAACCAGTTGATTAGTTAAATTTTTAAGTTGAATTATACTCCAAGTTTTAGGCGGGGGTTCCGGAGTGGTCAAACGGGCAGCCCTTAAGAGGCTGTGGCTTAGTGCCTACGCAGGTTCAAATCCTGTCTCCCGCATAATCGGATTCTTACCCAAGGAGGGGCACTAGAACCTCTTCGAGGCACCTACGGTTTCCCCAGGAGGGATGACTCAGGAAGAGCCGCAAATCCTGTCTCCCGCATAATTAATGATTATTATTTTCTAAATTAAATAAACTAGAGATAGATTCTCCAACTTGTGCTCGATAGATTGCTTCTGCAAATACTGGAGAAACATCAATGATTTCAACTTCACCAAGGGAATCATAACAATGAGTATTGCTCGTCAAAATTTTATCAAAAAAATTTGTGAGTTCTTCTGTTCCTTTTGTAAATAACCCATGGGTTGTGTAAGAGTATATTCTTCTAGCTCCATGCTCTTTTGCTAATTTTCCAGCAGAAATATTTGTTCCCCCTGAATCAGTCAGGTCATCAATTAAAAGTACATCTTTGCCTTGAACATCCCCAATAAAATGCATAGCTTTAATCTTCTTTGTGATGATATCTCTTTCCTTATAGATAATTGCTATTGGACCATCTAAACCAAGTGCTTGAGAATACTCACTTGCTCTTTCAACATCTCCTCCATCTGTTGCCGCTATAACAAGATTTTCTCTAGGAATTGAACCTTGTAATTTAATATGCTTTGCAACTGTTGGGAAACTTTTTAACAAATCTAAAGGAACACTCTCTGGATAAAATCCTTGTATTTTTTCTGAATGAGGATCCATGGTTATAATCCTATCTGCTCCTGGAGAAATAATATCTGCGATTTTTTTTGCAGATATCGGAACATGGGGTTGTTCTTTTCTATCTTGCCTACTCCAATTCATATCTGGTAGAACAAGAGTCACGCTTTCTGCAGAAGCAAGTTTTGCTGCATTTTCTGCTAAACAAATTTCAATGGTCCAAAAAGAAGGGTCTTTTGTAGAATCATGTATAAAGTAAACATCTTTTTTTCTGACATTTCCTTCAATTTTAGGTTCAAATTCTCCTGCTCCAAACTTTTTTATTCTAAATTCTGTCAAGGGGAGACTTACCCTATGCTTCTTATAAATATAATCTTGTATTTTCTTTGCGAATCTCCAAGCCATTGATTCTGGATCTGCCAATAAAACAGCATTGTTTATCCTTAATCGTCTAGTCAATTCATTCAAATCCTCTTTTGTTAACTCTTCAAAATTTAGAGCCATGCATAAAAAACAAAATCTTTATTTAAATTGTTTACGGTAATATAAACATGGATAGAAGAAAACAGATATTTTTATTAATCCTTTTGCTGTTTGTACTTTTTATAATAAATTATCGTTTTCTTGATGGAGCGGTTGTTAGGTTTTTTGAAGAGAGAGAAACTGGAGTTGTTGAACGAGTTATTGATGGGGATACGATTGTTGTCGATACCCAAGGAGGGCACGAGAATCCCAAGGAGGGACAAGACCTCTCGCGAGGCAGAGAATCTGTGAGGTTGTTGGGAATTAATTCTCCTGAACGAGGGGAGATTGGTTTTGAAGAGGCGAAAGAATTTTTGGAAGATTTAATTTTAGATGAGAAAGTTGAATTAGAAATTAATGGTGAAGACAAATATTATCGAACTCTTGCTTATGTTCATTTAGGGAATAAAAATGTGAATATTGAATTAGTGAAAAAAGGTTTTGCAAATTATTATTTTTACTCTGATGGAGAAAAATATTCTGAGGATTTAATAGATGCTTGGGAAGTTTGTATGGGAAAGGGAAAGAACTTATGTGAAGCGTCAGAGAATGTTTGTGCAAAATGTATTTATGTCGAAGGAAAAACAATTGTAAATAATTGTAATTTTGATTGTGATGTTGGTGGATGGCAAATGCATAGTGAAGGGAGGAAGAAGTTTGTTTTTTCTGAAGAAGTGATTGGTTCTGGGGAGAAAGTAGATTTTGAAATTGATTTGAGTAATTCTGGAGGAAGTTTATTTTTGAGGGATGGGGGAGGGAAGTTGGTGGTTTGGAAGGGGCATTGATTCATCAATTTTATAAAATCTGTTAATCATATTATTTTTATGACTAAAAATTATTTAGAAGAATTAAAGGCATTGATTGAAAAAATATAGAGGAAAAGGTTTTGAATGGGGGAAACCGATTGATTATCTTGAATTTAGAAATGGCTGTTCTAAAGAAGAAATGGAGAAAGAAATACTTAATTGCTATAATACTGAATTTGTTGGAAAACAAAAAGAGCAAGGAGAAACAAGATATAAATTATATTTTGTCTACAGTTCAAAAAATGGTAGGGTTTATGTCTTGAAATTTACTGAGAAAATAAGAATAATCACTGTCTATCCGATTGGGAAGCAAACATTAAAAAACTATAAGAGAAGGTTTAAAAAAGTCTAGGATGTTAAAATAGCTATGGCAATGAAAATACATTATAACGAAGAAGATGACATCTTCACTATTTATAATAATGAACATAAACCTAGTGAAACAATTGAATTCTCTGAATTCTTAAATATAGATATTAACAAAGATAGAAGTGTTGTTGGATTAGAAGTATTTTATGCCAGTGAATTCTTCTCCACCTTGAATAATGTTATTACAAAACAATTCTTAGAATCTATTGATGATGTTTTAATAGAATGTAAGAATTATAGAAATAATTGGTTTATTGCTCTTGTATTTGAAAAAGATGGAGAAAAAATAAGAGTCCAAATGCCTCTATTAAGAAAAACAGAATATGCAAGTCCTTTAATTGCAAGTTGTGAATAAGTTGTTTAAATAATCATTAATATGAAACAAAAAGAAAACAAATCATTATTTTTGGAATGCTTTGGAGATACTCCCCAGTTAAGAGTGTTGGATTTCTTGATAGAGAACCATTTCTTTGATTATCCTATGACAGAAATAGCTAGAGAAAGTAATGTTAGTTATAATTCTATTATTTTATTTTTTGATGACTGGATTAAAAAAAGTATTCTTGTTCAAACAAGGAAGGTTGGAAAATCAGATTATTATAAATTGAATCTTGAAAATGATTTTATTAAAAATTTGATTAAGCTTGATTGGAGTTTGACCAAAAGTAATTTGCAAGAAGCATCTATTCCTGCTTAATTTATTTAGTTTTGTGGGAGAATTAATGCAGAACAACAATACTTTTAAAGAGATAATTTTTGAGTTAATCCTGGAAAAATATGGTAAGATAGCGACATATGTTGGAGCAGCAGTTATTGCGCTTTACGGGGCATTTGTTTTAAATTATGATAGAGGTTATTACCATCAATAAATATTATGGCTTTCTTATCCATTTTAGAGAATATAAACCCGGCATTGTCCGAAGACCATACCGGGGACTTAATATTTATTATAAGTAGGGGTGGTATTTAAATCTTACTTTCTTAAAGTTCATCGGAATTAATTCATTACTTAGATTTACAACAAATAACCTATTTCTCGAGGACAATAATACTTTTAAAGAAATTGTTTAAATTTCTTTTTTCAATAATATTTAAAAATAAGAAGAATCTAACTTTGTAATGAATTTGCAAGAATATGAAAATTTTTATCATGTAGATATTTCAACGCAGATTGAAAATAAGTGGAAAACAGATACTATTTTAGGGATAGTTAAGGAACCCAGAAAATATTCTATAAAAATAAAAGCCACAGATAAGTTAAAAATAAAAAAAAGATTTATTACAACTGGCATATCAAAATCTGAAAAAAGACATAATAAAAAAATTGTTACGATAACTTATTCTTATTTATTATACAAAGCCTTATGCGAGTTTAATGAAGCAAATCCCCTTCTTTTATGCAGAGATGTGAGACCAGAAAGATGGGTTATACATTATTTTCAGAGAGTATCTAATTTTTTTGAAAATAAAGATATTCTAAATAAAAAAATAAAATTCAGAAAAAGAACAGAATTTGAAACTGAAAACAAACTTCCAAAATCTTTGGCTGGAAAGTATGTTAGAAAAGTTTATCAAAAAAAGATTAAACCAAACAAAATTTTAAATAGTTCTGAGGTAGAAGAATTATTGGAAATTATAAGTAAAATTCTCTAATAAAATAATGTTACAGGAAAGTATATAAACTATTAACAACTTTTTATAATCAAGGATACTTAAGATCTGGTTCGAGCGAAAGCGATAGAACCTTGCTTAAGCTTAGAGGGTATCTTGCCCTAATCCTTAACTATTTTTCATCAACTCCTAGTAATAACAATAACCTGTTTCTTGAGGATATAAATACTTTTAAATGAATTTGCTATAATTTAGTTATGATAGGTAACGATGGTTGTTATTTTAGTTCTGATTATTCTAATATTCATTATCCTTTAAGGGATAATTACCATAGAATTGAAAGGAGGTTTAAATAAATAAGAATGAGAAAAATTATGAATAAGAAAGTTAATATTTTTGGTAAGACAGTTCCATTGTTTGTGATTGTTTTGCTTGGAGTAGGATTGGTTAGTGCTGCGTTGATAACTTCTTGGGGAACTATAACTGGATTGGTTACTGTTGACCAAGGTTTGAAATTAGATGGACAAAACTGGGATTATGCAACAATAGTAGCTGGAGTAACAATGACTTCATTAGAAGAAAAAACAGTTTCTTCAGGAGAACATACTTTAGCAAATAGTGCTACAGTAGATGCTACAGTTACATTGGATACTGCGTGTACTGACACAGGAAGTGATGGTTGTTCGGAACCTACTTTGGTAACAACTACAGAATATCTTTTAGATGCTCCAGGGTCAGTTCCAGATGGTAATGAAGATACAATTTATATTAGAGCAAGTGATGTTGGAATAGTAGATTTAGATGATTTACTTTCAATGAGTTGGGAAATCTATACCGTAGAAGGATATCCAGCACATGTTGATATAATTTTGGCAGATGATATTGATGGAAATACTGTGAATATAGATAGTATAACTGCGGAAATGGCTGTTGATCAAAACATGGGAATTCTTGCTATTGCAGCTGATTTGCCAAATGCTTGGGTAAAAACTTTTGAATTAGATTCTGCAGATGGACATGATTCAATTGGCGACAGCACAATATTTTGGGTAACAAGACTTGGTGCAGGAACTAGCGATGCTCCTTATGGAACATTAGGAAGCCTAAAAGCTGGAACAGCACTTGCAAATCCAGGTGGTGACGTAGTGGTAAGTATAAGTGGAACTACAAAAGTTCTTGGTTTCGAAATTGAAGTTGATAATTGGATTGCAGCAGGCAATTCAGACTTGAGAAATATTAAGATTAATAATGATGTTGTTGAAAAAATAACAGTTAAAGCTAACGATGATCTTGATTTCACAATAGAAACTTACTTTCCAAAAATGATGTTACCAGACGTATATACATTAATTACAACTGTAAATGCTGTATAAACAAATAATTTATTTTTATTTTTCCTAATTTATTTTTAAGGGAAACGAAAACATGAAACCCTCTCGGGGGTTTTCATAATCACGCCTTCGGGCAAAACACGGAGAAAGAAAAAACATGGATAAAAGAATTGCGGGAATTTTGGTGGGAGTTTTGTTAATTGGAATTGTGTCTGCTGGTTTGATTAATTATTTTGGAAGGATTACTGGAGAAGTTATTGTTGAGGGTCCTGTTTTTTATGCGAACTCTTATGAAAGCCAAAAACAAACTATTTTAGACCCAGTAGGAATCCCTATTGATGTTTATTTGCTATCTATAGAGGAGGGTAATCTTCTTAAAAATTTTGATTATGAAAATTTAGATTGTACTTTTCCACCAGGAGGTTGTGATGCAAGGTTTATGCAATTTTTCACAACAGAAGAATTAGGACTTAGTTATTTTTATAATTCTACTTGGGAATTTCATACAAACCTAAGAATTCTAGATAAAACAAATGTAAGCGGGGATTGTAGAGCATATGCAAAGCTGTTTAAAATGTATGAAGATGGAGGCATAGGAAATTATATAGAACTTAGTGAGACAAGTCTTACAGATGTTATCCCTGAAACATCTTCATTCGGAGATATGATTTCAACACTAGATTTACCAAATACAGTAATGGATTTAGAAGATAGATTATATGTTGAATACTGGGTAAAGTGTGATTATGGAGAATATGATTTAAGATTTAGGATTGGAGAAGATAAAACTAGAATAGAGGTAACAACATGAAACAAAAAACATTAACATTAATCATTGCAAGTATTTTACTAATCGGAATTGTGAGTGCGGCAACCTTCACACAGGTCTCAGAACAAATAACTATTCCTGGTTTTATTGCGGGGGGCACAACTTCAACTGAATTTAGTTTTGATTATGAAAATGATGGAATGAATAATCCTGATGCATCTTTGGTATTGAAAGTTAATATTAATTCACCTGATGAAGATTATCCTGTTGGGGTGGGCGACTTTCAATTAAGTGCTATGGTTAAACAATATCCCTTATTTAATCTTGAATTTTTAAGCAAAGAAACTGCCCTAAAATGTATTGAAGAAACTGCAGAGTTCAGAGTTCAGCAAGGACTTCTTTATACAGAAACAGATATCTCTCCTGGAACATTTTATTGTTATGACCCAGATAATTATATTGATATGTTAGAATTAGGCAGAAGAGATAAAGTTACTTTAGATATTTCTTCAAACCCTGCATTATATCCTGGAGACTATGAAGTTGAAGTAGAATTAATGGAAATGGAACCAGACACTTCTCCTCCTGAAATAGAGTTTATGATAGAGGGAGATACTTTTGCAGGAGATGAAATTATCCCCATAAAATTAAGTGTTACTGATATGTATGAAATTCAAACTGTTGAATATAAAATAACCGACCCAGAATTGTCATCTGATTATTTTAATAGTGGGTGGATAACTGCCACATTTAATGAGGTTTCTGGATTATATGAAGACAATTTCAATATCACAGATTATGATTTGGATACAAGCGGAACATATTGGATAACTGCATATGCTTGTGATGTTTTAGGAAATTGCAGGGAGATGTAAATGAAAAAAATTTATTTGTTTATTTTTCTTGGTTTATTATTGATTGGTTTTGTTAATGCTGAAAAAGAAATATGTATTGATTTTGATGAGCCCTCTGAACCTACAAACCTTGAAGTAACAAGTTCTGGAACAGATATAACATTAACATGGGATGCTGCAACAGATGTTCCTGATTGTAGTGGAGTTGAATCTTATAATATTTATCTAGATGGAAATTTAATTGGAACAACTTCTTCTGATACTTTGACTTTTGCGGATGAAGATGTGGCTTATGGAACTTACTCTTATAGTGTTAATGCTATTGACCAAGTCGCCCAGAATTCTGGAGATGCAATAAAAAATGATGTTGTTTTATCTGAACCAACTGATGAAACAGATGGTTCTGCTAGTAGTAGGAGTACAAAAGTTAGTGGAGGTAGTGGAAGTAGTTCATATGTTTGTTATGAAGAATGGGAATGTTCAGGATGGTCAACTTGTGCAAATGAAATACAAACAAGAACCTGCACAGATATTAAAAAATGTGGAACTACAAAAAACAAACCACTAACATCTAAAAATTGTGGTATTGAAGAAGATAATAGTGAAGAAACATTGATACTTTCTTCTGATAAAGATAAAAGTTTTCTAGCAGGAATTACTGGTACAGTTACAGAAACATTAGGAACAGGCGGGACAATAAGTGTTTCTGTTTTGGTATTGGGATTAATTGGAGCATTTGCTTTTGTAAAGATTAGAAAAATCAAAGCTAAATAAAAATCTTCATTGGCTTTGAGTAATAACAAAAACATGTATTTCCGACGACAATAATACTTTTAAACAAATCAATTTTAGTTTGGTTATGGTGATGAAAAAGGTGTTTGATTCTTTGCCAGTTTATAGTTATACGTGTAACAAATATACGAATAGTATGACGAATCTGCTTAGCAGAGGAAATATAGAGTTGAAAGGAGGTTTAAAAAAATAGAAATGAAAAAAAATTTAATATTAAGTGTATTAATGGTAAGTGTTTTGATAGTTAGTGTTGTTAGTGCCTTACAAGTGAACGATGTAAACATCATTAATCCCACAGAAGAAGATTCTTTCAACGAGGACACAATAGAAATTGAATGGGAATGGGTAGAAGAAACTTTTGGTTCAGTTAGTAGTGGAAATCTCCAATATTCAACAGAAGGTTGTGATGGTCCTTGGAATTCTATATTTCATTCATTTGGAACAGGAGAAACAAGTTATGACTGGGATATTTCAGGATTAGATGAAGGGGAATATTGTCTTTTTTTAACTACAAATGTAGACGATAAGAATGATAAATCTGAACCGTTTACAATAGATAGAACTGATCCAATTGTTGTTATGTCTGATGTAAGTTTTCTTCCTGATGAAAAAGATAGCCTAGTAACAGTCGCATTTGTGCATAGTGATAATGAAGATGTAGTTTTTTGTGAAATTGATTTTGGAGGTATGGAAACAGAAGATTGTCTTACTGGTTCTGAAAAATCTTATCAGTTTAATGACGATGGAGATTATGATGTAATCATTACTGTAAAAGATACTGCTGGAAATATTGCTACAGATTCTGTTGAAGTTTCTGTTTCAAATATTGCTCCTGAATTAATAGATATCATTCAAGATGAACAACAAATTGATGCTCCAGATAATAGTGATGCTGACGATGATGGATTAGTTGAAGCAGCTGTTGGTGAAGCAGTTAAATTTACTGCGAGTGCAGATGATGTTGATGAGGATTTAGAAGCAGGTTTAACTTGTAGATGGAAATTTGATGGTTCAAATTTAGAAGTAACTACTGCAGATAGTAATGGTATTTGTAAAGTTTCCCATACTTGGGATTCTGCAAGTGAACATACTGTTGATTTAACTATTAAGGATAAAGATGGAGGTTCTGTTGATGCAATTCAATTTGAGTTAGAAATAGAAGAAACAGAACAGATGTCTCCAATGCAACAGGTAGTTGCAGATAATACCTTTGAGTTTGACCTTGATGAAACTTGGGCAGTAAGTGGTGAACCTGGACAATTTCAAACCTCAATTTCAGGACCTACTGATTGTGAATTAGTTACTTCAATTAATGGAATGACAGTTACTGAGCCTGGAAGTGATAGATGTGAGATTGATTGGATTCCTTCAAATAATCAAAGAGGAAATCATTTGGTAATCATAAAGGCAGTTGATGCCGCTGGTGATGAATTCAAATATTACTCTTTTGATGTTACGGTTTATAGTTGGGGGATTGAGTTAGTTCCTGGATGGAATTTAATTTCAATACCTTATGTTCCGACAAGTTCAGATATTGATGATGTCTTTGCAGACATAATTGATAATGTTGTTTATGAGGATACAAGTACTGCAACAGTATTTCAATATGATGCTACATATAACAAGAATGAAGGTAGATGGTATAAAGCAAGACCAACTTCAACGCATACTAGTTTTACTTGGTCTTCATCAAATTATAAATTAGAGAACATTGTTCCAGGATATGCTTACTGGATAAAGATGGAAAATGAAGACACTATTTATGGTGTTGAAGAAAACTTTAATCCAGGACAAGGACCTGTTCCTTCAATTGAATTAGCAAAAGATGCTTGGAATTTGATTGGAACTTATGCAATTAGTCCAGTTAATGATGATGTGGCTCTCGAAACTTTAGATGGAAATTGGTACACAAATGGTTTATTAAAATGGAATGGAATTAATAGTTGGGATGCTGTAACAGTTATGCAGCCTCTTGAAGGATATTGGTTAAGAACAAAATATATTCAAGATAGAGATACTTTATCCTATGAACCACTTGGTTACTACTTCCTTTAATCAGTAATTTTTATTTTTTCTTTTATTTTTTCTTTTTTTATCGCCTTTTAGTGATAACTAAAACTATATTTACGACGACAATAATACTTTTAAATAGAACATGTATCCGAGTAATATGAAAAAAGAAGCGGGTTTTATCTTTGCGATGGTTCTGTTAATCAGTTTTGTTTCAGCAGGTTCTTGCCCTCCAAATATTCCTATAAGTTATGATGGAACAGTTTCTTTTGAGGGGGAATTATTAGAAGGGGATTATGTTATCAAAGCCATGTTAAATCATGATATTTCTGGTTTAAGCGAGGTGGTTGATGGTAGCTATTATCTTGATGTATCCCCTTGTTATGGTATTACTTCTGGAACAATAAGTTTTGTTATTAATGGTGTTGAAGCAAATGAGAATGCAAATTATGATACTGAAAACTTTGGGAAAGAGATAGAGTTAGAGTTGACTGTTAATGAACTTCCTTCTGAAGAAAATGTTTGCGGTAATGGACATATTGATGCTGGAGAAGAATGTGATGATGACAATATTGGTAATAGTGATGGATGTTCTTCTATCTGCGAGGTTGAATATAATTATATCTGCACAGGACAACCAAGTATATGCACAGAAAAACAAGACCCTTATTGTGGAGATAGTTCATGTAATAATGGCGAAACATGTTCAACATGTTCCCAAGATTGTGGTCGATGTGATGATGGTGGGAATGACAATGGTGGAGGCGGAGGAGGTGGAAATTATAACCCTCCTAGTAACACTCAAAATGAAGAAGAAGTTATAATATTAAATGAATCTGAAGAAGAGGAAGAAGAAACTATTAGTATAAACGAAAACCAACAATCAACCGGCTCTGGGATTTTAGGAGCAGTAATTGGATTTGTTAAGTCAGGCAAGGGAATGGGAGTAATATTTGGCTTAATTATCGTTGTATTGGCAGGAGTGGTGTTGGTTATTCAGAAAAGAAAATGAAAATTAAGATTTGTCTTGTAATTTTATTTGGAATATTATTCATTAGTTTTGTATCTGCTGTCGGAATGCCCAACCCTTATGAAGACTATGATGGAGATGGTGTTTTAAATTGGGAGGATAATTGTTATTATGTTTATAACCCATTTCAAATAGATAATGATTTAGATGGTTATGGGGATGCTTGTGATTTTTCTGATTTTGGATATTGTGGTGATAATCTTTGTATTGGCGATGAAAATGAAACAAATTGTCCTGTAGATTGTGGAACATCAGTTATCCCTCCTTTTTGTGGGGATTATATTTGTAGGAATAATGAGACTTGCTTAACCTGTCCATTTGATTGTGGAGGATGTTCTATAGAATCTGAGCAAAGATCCACAGGACATACATCAGACATAGACCAACCATGTGAGTCGAGTTGGAAATGTGAGGGGTGGGGTTTGTGCAGCAATGGAATCATGCAGCGAAGTTGTTATGACTTGAATCATTGTTCTTATTCTTACAATAAACCTAACGAAGTTGCAGGATGTGAGATAAGTGAAAAGGTTTTTGTTGATGAGAGAGATGGTGGGAAAGTTATTATTCTTGTTGGAGGGCTTTTAACAATTGTTTTGTTAGGAATTTTAATTGGGGTTTTGGCTAGGAAATAATTACAATATAACTATTAGAGCATAGAAATTATTAAATAATCCAAAAAATATTAGGATGTTATGGTAGATGAAAATAGTTTAAGTTATCATCAAAAGCGAATTATTAAGGCAGTTGTAAGAGGTTCAATCGAAAGAGTAAATTATGCACATCCAAGCAATGACTTAGGAAGTACATTGGAAGATGAAGATATACGTAATGCTATGAGAGGATTAGAAGATAGGGGAGTGATGAAACTTGCATCTTCAGGAGTTATTTTTAAGAAAAACTTTTATGAAGTTGCTCTCGAAGAAGCTGAAAATTTATATTATTCTCTTGGTCTTAATAAAGAAAAATAATTTCAATTAGATAATCTTAAAAACTCTTAATTCTCTTTAATTTTGTAGACCAGGTTGGCGGGTTAGCCCTCCGCTGTTTGCTAGTGGGCTTTAAGCAGACTGCAAGAAGGTAAGTGATGAAGTGTCTATTGGGTCTTTGTTCCAACGTTGACGTTTTGTCTGCTTTGATCTTGTAGTTGCGAAATGGGTCAGGCCTTGATCGGAGCAGCCCTAAACAGCTATTCAGATGCTTGGCAGGTCGCAAGATTGAGGAAGAATAAAGGTAGCTTGATGGGTTTTTCTAAGCAAACCTTTGGGGTCTACATTAAAAAGAACCCGCTGGTTCTTTTTGAATCTCCTCTAAGCACTGAACGGCGATTTTCCAATTGCCTCCGCTGAAAATCGCATAAACATTAAAAGCTAATATTTTTAAAGATATATTATCAATATATTCAATGGGAAAAAATTATAATAAAATTATCTCTGGTATATTAGTTTTATCTCTTTTTCTTTTACCTGTG
>CAZJEO010000002.1:0-13278 GCA_964545065.1 Candidatus Woesearchaeota archaeon
CAAGCATTAGGAGAATTTCCCATTAGACATTAATTTAATGTTTAGTGTATTTTTAGAAACTATTATTATTATGCTGTTAGACGGATAGCTTGGTTTTGGTTCTGATGAAAAGCGTGGCAAGCTGCGATAAGCCTCGGGGAGTTGCATGCAAACTTTGATCCGAGGATTCTTGAATGTCCCGAGAGGGAGGGAGACGCCGGGAATTGAAACATCTTAGTACCGGCAGGAAGAGAAAATAAATAATTATTCCCCTATTAGCAGCGAGCGAAAAGGGAAGAGGGCAAGCTGAATCTACTTTGGAAACGAAGCAAGAGATGTGGTGAGTGCTTAACCTAAAATGATGAGTTTAAGTCGCCTGGAACGGCGCACCTTAGAAGGTGATAGTCCTGTAAACGAAATCATTATGGCGGGCCTCAAAACGAGTAGGGCTTCCTGGATTGGAGGTCTGAATATGGCAGGATTAACTGCTAACCCTAAATACAACCAAAGTCCGATAGCGAACTAGTACCGCGAGGGAAAGCTGAAAAGTACTCTTAATCGAGAGTTAAAAGACTTGAAATCTAACAGTTACAGATGGTTACTGCTCTCCATGAATTTCGATTTGTGCGAGGGTTGTAACGTACGTTTGGAAGAACGGGCCAGGGAATTTTTTTATATGGCGAGGCTAACCTTTTGAAGGGTAACCAAAGCGAAAGCAAGTATGAAAATGCGTTAGTCATATGGACAAGACCTGAAGCCAGATGATCTATTTATGGGCAAGGCGAAGTCTCTCGAAAGGGGGATGGAGGCCTGAACCGTTGTTGTGGACATGCACTCGGATGACCTGTGAATAGGGGTGAAAAGCCTATCTAATTTGGCGATGGCTGGTTCCTGTTGAAATATGCCTTCGTATAGTCTTGTCTAGTTTGTTAATGGGGTAAAGTACGGATAGAATTCGCAGGAGCTAATGCTTACGGAATCCTTTCCAACTCAGAAACTATTAACTACTAAGGACAGGAAACAGGGGCAGTATGTAAGATACTGTTCCGAAAGTGGAATAACACAGACCAGAGTTAAGGTCCCAAAATCTATGTTAAGTGTATCAAACTCTGTCTAAAATCTAAGACACTGGGGATGTAAGCCCAGAAGCAGCTATCATTTAAAGAAAGCGTAACAGCTCACCCATTGAGATTTTAGGCGAGGAAAATGGACGGGGCTAAGCATAGTACCGATACTTTGGCGGCATCCAGATGGATGTTCGGGTAAACAGGCGTGGTTTTTGTGCAGAAGTTTTTTCGAGAGAAAGGATGGAACGAAAACCAATGAGAATCCTGGTAATAGTAGGAAGTGACTCTACTGAGAATGTAGAGTGTCGAAAGAGCAAGGTTTCCTTGGCAATATATGTTAGCCAAGGGTTAGTCAGTCCCTAAGTCGTGTCCTAACGGAGCACGACGATGGAAAACAGGTTAATATTCCTGTACTGATTGAGTCTTATATAGTATGATTTACTTTAGGATAAGCGAGCATCCGAAAGGGTGTTCTAACAAAGAAGTTTGAGGAGCGTAATGCACAGATATTTACGAATTTGTTAGACAAAATCGCTGACTCCAAGGGTCAGTGAAAAGGTTATACTCTTGGTTCAATTAACTGTACCCACAACCGGCACTGGTGCTCTGGCTTAGAAGGCCAAGACATGAAAGGGAAAACCAATTAAGGGAATTCGGCAAATTAGTCCTGTAACTTAGGTTGAAGGGATGTCTATTTTTGTGTTTTTAGTAATATTTATGCATCGATAGATCGCAGTAACGAGGATGGCCCGACTGTTTAACAAAAACGTAGCTAAGTGCTAATCCGAAAGGACGTGTATACTTAGTGAGACCTGCCCAGTGGTGGTGTCTCAAACTCCTTTTCAAGGGAGCTAAGGCCCACTAAACGGCGGGGGTAACTATGACCCTCTTAAGGTAACGTAATACCTTGTCATCTGAATGGTGACTTGCATGAATGGTTTAACGAGGTTGTCGCTGTCCCTAATTGGAGCCTTCTGAAAATACTACGTGGTGAAAAGGCCACGGACGCCTAGTGGGAAGCGAAGACCTTGTGGAACTTTACTGCAACTTGTTGTTGTAAACTTAAACGAAATGCATAGAATAAGTAGGAGCGTCGATGCAGTCATTTCGGTGGCTGCGGAGCGAACTTGTAATACTACTCACTTTGTTTAAGCTTGCTTACTCTTTATGAAGACAGCAGCAGGCGGGCAGTTTGACTGGGGCGGTGCCCTGTCGAAAAGATATCGATAGGACCCAAAGACAAGCTCATCCAGCTTGGAAATCTGGAGTTGAGTGCGAGGGCAAAAGCTTGTCTAACTGTATTTTGAAAAGTAAGAAATGCAGAGACGAAAGTCGGGCCTAGTGAACCCACGTGCTTTTTTAATAGAAGCCGTGTCTGATAGAAAAGTTACCCCAAGGATAACAGGCTTGTCGCCCCCGATAGTCCGTATTGACGGGGCGGTTTGGTACATCGCTGTCGGCTCTTCCTATCCTGCGCGTGCAGAAGCGTGCAAGGGTGTCGGAGTTCACGCATTAAAAGGGATCGTTAGCTGGGTTAAGAACGTCGCGAGACAGTTTGTATGATATCTACTAGGTGTGTTATTGTCTGAGTGGAACGAACTCATAGTACGAGAGGAACTGGGTCCGGATGCCTCTGGTGAGCAGTTGTTAATAGCAGGCTGCATAGCTACGCATTGATTGGATAAGAGCTGAATGCATCTAAGCTCGAAACCATCCGCAAAACGAGACAATTAAAGCCGTCATAGAAGATGACGTTGATAGAGCTCTTGTGTAAGATAGAAGCTTCGGCGACTATTTCAGCATAGAGCTACTAATAGCTTTACTTATAGAATCTAAAAGGCGTGGAAATTCTCCTAATGCTTGTGATTGTTGTTTTCTGGGATATTATTTAAAATAATTAGTTATAAAATTTACAAGCCCCTCATAGAATCCTGAAACTTGTTCAAGGTTATATTTCTCAAAATCTCCATGAGCCGCGTCATTTCCAATATCTGTCCAAACCTGGATTTGCCTCCAAGTGGTTTGGTTGTAAAAATCTTTTCCTTTTAATTCTTCGTTTAATATAGATAATTTTTTATTTTTTCCAGCAGAATCCAAAATTTGTAATCCTTCATTTTTAGAAATTCTTCTAAGATTGTCTTCTAAAACAATCCTTAACAAAATTGCTGCTATATCTTTATTTTTCTGTTCCAAAAAGAATTTTGCCTCTTCCAAAACAGAATCAAAAATTTCATTTGCTATTATGAACTCTTGTCCTTGTAGAAATCCATTTTTAACATCGTCTAAACATGCTTCAAGTAAACCTTTAATCTGATTAATCTTAACATACATCTCTTGTTTAAGATCATCTCTTAAATTTCTAAATCTTTTAATTTGAATACTTTCTTCACCAAAGATAAGGCACAAAACATTCTCAGATTTCATTAGCCAATTAGCTAATTTATCATATATTTCTGTTGGATAAATAAAATCTCCAGAATAGTATCCTGGTTCCCTCTTTGGGAATATTTCTTCGTTAAATTCTTTAATTAAACTTTCAATTCTATTAGTAAACTTTTGATACTTATCCATTGTAAAATAAAAGTTTAATTATTCTTAAAAGCTATTATACTTCCCCCAATTTATTTAAAGATCTCATTAGTTCTTCTTTTTCCTGTTTTGCTTTCTGTTTTTCTTTTTTTTCTAGGTACTGGATTATTTTTTTATTAAAGGATTCAAGATCTTCTTCTAAGTTTGTAATAAATTTTTCTAGGAAATCTTTTTTAACTACATGGATAAGAAGACTACCTAAAAGAGTATCTCCAGATTCTATTATTAAAGGTATATAATTTTTTTCTTCTACAGTAACTTTTCTTTCTTCATTAGTTATCCCAATTAAATCTCCATCTAACACAATTAATGGACAATATAGAGTAGTTATTCTTTGAGAAGTTATTTGCTTATTACTTTCTCTTCTTCTAGCTAATTCATATTTAAGAAATTTTATTATTTCATTTATAGCTTCATATATTTGTCTACTTTTTTTATTCTTTGGATCGGAGAATGCTAAATAGTAAGTTTTCCCCCTCAATTTAAAATTATTTACATTTAGGTCGTCTATTTTAATATCTTGATTTAACCAATATCTTTTTGCTCCAGTTACATAGCTGCTTTTACCTACAGTCTCAGACGTGGCGGTGAATTTTATTGTGCTATGGGGATTATCTAAAACATTTCTTTTGGTTAAATAAAATACCCAGGGCTTTGTTTCACTTTTTTTACAAGAACAAACAACATCCAGCGCATTGAAACCATCTTTGTTTGAAATTGTTTTATGAGTCAGAAGATCAATCTCTACTTCTCCATCCTCGGTTATGAATCTTGCATTCGGTCTTGTAAACCATCCTCTTTTATCAAAAAGGTTTTGTACGTCTATCTCAAATAAAAAGCCCCTCTTTCTAGCCTCATCCAATATTCTTTTTTTTAATTCTTCTTTACTCATCAAATAATCAAATCTTTCGAATTTTTAATAATTATTATACTCCACTTTTATTTTTCAAAACATTTAAATATCATTTTCTCCTCGATAAATTATAAAAGGAGGTTAAGAAATTAATGGTATTTACATCAGTAGAAATCATTGCCTTGATTTTGATTGCTGTTGTGGCGGTTAAGATGTTGGTCTTGATTATTAAGCCTATGTCGTGGATGAAATTTACAAAAGTTATTTACAAGAAACCAAATGTGACTAAATTTATTGGAGCAATCTTGGCAGGAGTTATTCTTTATTACTTGATTAATTCAGGCATGACTATTGTTCAGATTTTGGCAGTATCTTTGTTCATGGCTATGATGTTTATGATTGGACTTTCAGAAGACATTGGACCTTTTATCAAAAAGTATGAGGCTCAAATCAAAGCAGGCAAGATGTGGAAGAAACATTGGTTCTACACACTTATCTGGATTGCATTGTTGGTCTGGGGAGCTTTGGTTTTATTCAATGTAATTTAACTTTTTTTTATTTTTCTAATTCTTTTTTATTTTATTCTTTAGTTGTTAAACCGCAATTTTTAAAAAGTAGAAAAAGATAGATTTTTCATGAAAATTAATTTAGAAAATGAGATTAAGTTTAGAATTTGATTTAAAGAAACCTGATGGGAAGTTAGAAATAGATAATCTCAAAGATGAGGGTGATAAAAGATTTGTTAGAGGTTATGAAGATTCTGGTTATAAATTATATTGGAGAAAAGAAAAAAAATCAACAGTAATAATTGATTTTTCTCTATGACTATCTGAAAGATTTATAAAACATTTTTTCTTTATTGAGTTATGAACAAAAGAAGTGAGATGTTATTTAGAAGATTAAGACATGATTCTATTTTTATTGGTGGAGCATTAATTGTGTTTTTTCTTGTTGATGCTTTTACAGAAATTTTTAATAAACAGATTCTTAGAATAGTTATATTTATGGCTGGGGGAATTTTGCTTATTTCTGGTTCTCAAAAATATCTTGAAGACCATCCAAAGATGAGAAAGATTTTAATCTGGACTCTTGCAGGATTAATATTAATAGGGCTGATAGTATTTTTTATTGTGACTCGACTTTGAAAATAATCATTTTTTGGATTTTGTTAATTCTCTGTGATTCAAATACATTAATATTACAGCAGGGATTATGAAATACCAATCTACAAAAAATGTTAAAGCTATAAAGCCTAATGCTATGATTGAATAGATTACTACACGTGGAGATTTTATTTTCAAGGTCATTTTATTTTTTTCCTTTTTTCTTCTTTCCTTTAATTATCCTTCGAGCCAAGAGGATTCCTGCTATAACTAAAACTCCTGTTAAGATCCAATCAAAAAATTTCATATTTATAAAAAGGAAACTTGGTTTTTAAAAATTATTGTTTTCTAATTAAAGAATTGTAGCTTTGATTATTTTGATGTCTTCTAAAGGTTTGTCTTGAGCGTTTTTTTCTACTTTTGCTATTTTGTCTACGACATCCATTCCCTCTACTACTTTGCCGAATACAGGATGTCTACCATCAAGACCATTGTTATCAACTAAATTTATGAAGAATTGACTTGAACCAGTATTAGGTCCTGCATTTGCCATTGAAATTGTTCCTCTGTTATTTTCATCTAAAGATGTTTGTGTAAATTCATCTTTGATATTTGTGATTGAAGGATCGCCCATTCCTGTACCTGTTGGATCTCCACCTTGAATCATGAACCCGTCAATAATTCTGTGAAAAATAACTCCGTCATAAGTTCCCTGGCTGACTAATTTCTCGAAATTGCCTGCAGTTATCGGCATATCTTGTGAATAAAGCTCAATCACGATGTCTCCGTAATTTGTTTCTAATTTCACTTTTGTTTCTGTCTCTGTTGTATTTCCTGTCATTTTAACACCTAAAAAACTTGCAAGAACAATGACAGCTATTATCATTATTAGTCCTGCTTTTTTCATGAATTTATATAGAAAATGAGTTTTTAAGTTTTTTCTATGGTAAAGTTTCACAAGCTTCGCCATCATAGTCCCCATCTAATCGATGAATATCACTTCCGATAATAGATATACAATATTCATAACACTCTTGTGCTTCAGTATGTGTTGAGAAATCATCGCAATTATAAAGATTAGAACTACAATCGCATACTTCTAATTCAGTTTCCTCTTGATTATCTTTTGGAGAATCTTCTTGAGTGTTTTCTTCTACATCAATCTCTATATCAATCTCGGCATCAAATTCTTTTTCCCAGATTCCTAACTCATGGTCTTTTGCATAATCTTCTGCTTTTTGAATTATTGGACATAAAGTTGTATCTGGTTTATACCAATACGCTTCTGCATAACCTTGTTTAACAATCAACTCATTAACAAAAGTGCCGTCGGGCAAATAGATATTTCTTACTAATCTTCCATACTTACCAACCTCTGAAATATCTTTTTCTAATCTAACTTCTTTGTTTAATATCAAATCTTCAAGAAACTCTTTAGCTTCTTGATAATAATCTTCATAATATTCAGGAGAATCAATACAAATTAATCTAACTCTCTCTCCTGTATCAACATCAATTGTATCTCCATCAATTACTTTTGTTACTGTAAAATATATTTCTCCTATAATTTCTTGAGGTTTTTCTGATTCTAAAAGAGTTATAGAACCAGTCGGAGTATTATCCATTTTTTCAGCAAGAAAAAATGACCATATTGTAGTAATTAATATAATTCCTCCAAGAATAAATATCAGAGTTTTCTTATTCATGAAACAAGCATAATTTATTCATATTTAATTCTTTCCCTATTCGCAAGCTCCGTCAACAAAATATAAGACATTTTCATCCATGCAAGCAAAGCACGAGTTTGGATATTGTGCTGCGCACGGTGCTTGGATGCATCTTATTTTTTCAGAATTGAAATGTCCGCAAACAGGTTGGTAGATTTCAATGCAAGCATCTACTTGTCTTTGTTCTTCTGTACAATAAACTCTGTTTTCTCCAACATCTGGGCAAGGTGCGAACTCGCAGTTCTTTCCTTCGCGTACGACGATGGTCCCATCATTGCAAACCTTGGCTTCTTCTGTACAAGCTCCTGATTTTTCAGAGAAAATAGTTAAGATGAAAAACGCTATGATTAGTAAAACAAAAATTATTGAAATAATTTCTAATCTTCGAAACTCATTTAATTTTTTCCTCTTTTTCATGATGGAATAAAGAAGGAGGTATATTTAAATTTTTCATTGGAAATAATTCGTTCGCTTTGCTCACTATTGATAATTCAAAACAGACTTCGTCATGTTTTTCGTTTAATTAAATTATTAACGAAGAAATCTTATGAAATTGATTTCTGAGTTTCTATTAATCTGAACGAGATTGCGAGCTAACACTATCCTTAAAAAATAAAAATCACCCCTAAAAATTTAAATAAAAAATAAAAATAAATTAATTTGATTAATTAAAATCGTCTTTGATTAAAATCTCTTCGCGGCGGCCTTTCTTCCATTGGCTTTGCTTCAGAAACTTTAAGTTCTCTACCGTCTACATCCTTTCCGTTGAATTCTTCAATTGCTTTCTTTGCTTCTGCATCATCGTCAATTGTTACAAAGCCGAATCCTTTAGATCTTCCAGAAAACTTATCTTTGATAAGAGTAACTTCTGATGGATTAAAGGCTGTGAAAAGCGCTTTGAAAGCTTCTTCATCAACACTAAAAGGCAAATTACCTACATATATCTTCATTTTATCCTCCTTACACTAATGATTAGAAATCTCCTTCTAAACTACATTTAACTAACATAAATATGCTTAATGAACCAGGCTTTTAAAGGTTTTGTATTCTATTTTACAACCCAAAATTCTCGATTAAATTCTCTATAACTCGATATTCTTGCAAGAAATCCTGGCCTTTTTTTGTCAGAGAGAAAGTTTTCTTTTCTTTATCATCTATTTCTAAACTTATGAAGTTCTTGCTAAGCAACTCATTAATATATTCTTTGAACATTTGGGGCGAGAGGTTTGAAGAGTATAATAACCTGGTTGGTTTGATATTTCTGCTTGACCTAATTGATTCTAAGATATCTTTAATTACTTCTAGTCGTTCTCGTTTTCTTGCCATTTTATTTTTTGGTGACTTTTATAACCCCATATAAGAATAATAAAAAGATTACTAAATTAATTGCATAAACGCCCATTACAAAGGTTTGGTTCCATTGGAAGAACAGAGCAGCAAGAGCGTTTAATGTCCATGCAGAGAGACTTAAGAACATTGCTGCAAAATAAAATTTAAGGAATGTGTGTTTCTTCCCATTGTTCATGTAGTTTTTGAAACTTATCACAGATGCAAAAGTGAAAAGCATTATTTGTGAGAAGAACATAAATACATAAGTTCTCCAAAGATTGTCAATTAATGAGATTACTAGTGCAAGAGAATAGAATAAAAATACCCGAGGGTTAAACAGAGAGCTTGTATAATTTTTCGGAGCTGTTTCAATACGTTTCCATAAAAGGCTGTATAGCAAGAAGAATCCTGCCATGATTAGGAAAAATTCAAAGAGGATGCTCAAAAGACGGTAGGGGAAAGATTGAATTTCTAATAAACTTCTAATTATGAATCCCACACCATAAAAGAGGAAAGCGTTTCGTAAATATCTTATTCCTTGGTGGGAGCTTAGTCCGAAGAGTCGGTCTGTTTTTATAACGATGACTGCGCAAACTGTAGCGATTATAAAAGTGTAAAAAAACTTTAATATTTCCTTGTTTTCGATAATCCATTCAAGCATAAATTTTGAATCGTTTTTGGTTATTTAAAGTTTTATGTACTTAGAATATAGGATGAATATGTATTCTTACTTCTGACGCTTTATAAGTAAGTTTTCTGTAATAAGATTGTAAAAAGTAATGTTTTATATGTAACTTTTTAACCTCAAAAACCCCTCGGAACAAGGGCGTGATGCGGCAACATGATGGCTGACTTGTCAAAAATCCTGTCGATAAACGTCTTGTTCTCATATTCACTAAACAAAAGAGATGAAAATGGAAGAAGAAATACCCCCCTAACGCACATTGAAATTAAGAGAGATTGATAATATTATCAATTTAAAATTAATCTACTAATTTAAAACGAGGTATTGATTTACCGTCAACTATTATAGTTTCTCTAAAACTTGATAAGGTTCTAACCCACAAAGCATTATTACCAAATTCTTCTGAATAATATAAAGCTCGATAAATAATTATTTCTTCTAAAGTCTCACTATCTCTTGCTACTTCTATCACCTCATAATATTTGCCCTTATAATGTTGATATTTCCCTAATTTTAATTGTTCCATATTTTGTTGTCAAATAAGAAATATATAAATTTAATTATAAAATTACCAGCCAAAATCAGAAATAATTTCACCTGTGATTTCTTCCTTAGATTCCCAGTCCTCTGGCTCTTGTTCACGCTCCTCATCCTTTCCTCTTTCACTGTCTTCACCTTCTTCTCTACCTGGACCTCTATCTCCTTTGCCCATCATCTTTATGAAAGTCTTGAAAAGACTTTTTGCATCTGATTCTGCAGAGCTTGGAGAAATTTGTGCTGAGTTAACCAGTCTCCGCATCTTTGCACTCATTCTTACTCCATTGATTATTCTTTTCACACTGAATCTAGAACGTCTGTCCCATGGGGGAGATTCTATTTCTGCTCCCATCATTTCTTTTTCTGAAAAGTAAATCATTTCATAAAGTTCAGAGAAAGGAATTTCTATTGTGATATCTAATTCTGGATTTTCCGAAGGAAGCATTGGTTCCATCTCTATAATGTCTTGTTCATTAATTTGTACATATAAGTTAAATACAATTTCTCCTGCTTCATCTTTAAATTGAACTGCAGCATCGACATTACCATTATATTTTTCTGATATTTTCACTATCTTCCTCATAAAAGCTCTATTCTCTCTTATCTTTTCTCTTTCTTCGTCTGTTAATCCTTCTTTATTTCCTCTTTCCATTTTCTCTTCTGGAGGTCCAGGAAACTCATGATTCTTCATTGATTCTCTCATTTCATATTTCATGAATTCTTGAGAAGGGAAAACCCATACTTTCATGTAAGGAGAAATAATTGTAACTTTTTCATCTAAGCCAGGGATTTTTACTTCATTAGCTTCTTCCCAATATTCAATGCTTCCGAATTCTGTATCATAATTAATTTCAATTAAATTATAATTCATTAATTCTCCAATGTCATTTATCTCTAAACATTGCATTCTGTGGGCCAACTGCATTTGATTTTCTACGTTGTTCCAGTAAAGTTCGTATATTCCTGATACTGCTTGTTCCCAATCTTCTGCAGAACTTGGCAAATATTTTTCAAAGAACCAAATTGCAAAGTCTTGATTAAATCCCTTTTCAAACTCCTGCCTTTGTTTTACAAAATTTTCTAAATCATATTTACACCAATCTGCATGTCCGCCTGAATAATATTTGTTTTTTAATGGCTGGATTTCTTCAAATGGATCTCCCCATCCATTAAGCCAGATAAATCCTTCTGTTTCTCCTTTTTGTTTTCTACATGAGCCACCTGCTGCGAATACTCCTTTTTCTTCTTGCCATTGTTCTTGCTCTTCTTGGAATTCTTTCCACCAATCTGGATCACCGCTCATACAAGCTTCAACACAATCTGCTGAAGGCGAACATTCACTCTCACAGGCTTGGCTTTCTTGGTCTATATCACATTCCATTGATTCTCCACATGACTCTCTTATACATCTGTCAACACAAGGCCTCATACATTCTTGATTGCATCTTTGTCCTTGTTCTTCCTCGTGACCTTCTCTTTCTCTTCTATCTTTGTCTTCCCATTCACCACTGTCATCTTGCCATTCGCCTCCATCATCAGTCCATTCTCCTTCATCTGGTTCTTCTGACCCAGGCTCTTCTGGTTCTGGACTTGTTTCTGGCTCTGATTCTGAAGCAGGACTTGTTTCATCTTCTGTTGAATCCCCTGAATCTGCTGATTCTTCTTCAGGTGTATCTGTAGCTAAACTAGTAATACTATTTCCTGTTATTCTTCCAATTAATGCTCTGAAAAAACCAAAGATAATCTCGCCTGTTCCTGTTGGAGCTTCTTCTTGGTCTTCTGGTTCAAGCTCTGGTTCTGGTTCGGGTTCTTCCTGCTCTTCCTCTTGTTCTGGTATCTCTATTGGCTCAGGTTCTGGTTCTGTAGGAATAACTTCTGGGATTGTTACACATTTTCCATTACTACAAACATCATTTGCTCCTCCACAATCACCTGCAACAATACATTCTTCTCCTACAATTTCCTCTTCTTCTATTGTTGCTTCTTCATCTTCTTCTATGATTGTGCATACTACTCCTGTATCTTGCCACATATCTTCAATGCATGTCTCAGCAATAATTTCTCCTCCTGTTCCGCAGGTCTTGACCTTGTTTTCTCCTTCAATACATTCTGCTTCTTGACATTCTTCTAATTTAGTAAATTCACATTTTCCTTCTTGATCTTCTGGTTCAAATCTCAGGCACTCTACTACTCCGCATCTTGGTTGAGGGCAATCTTCATTAGTTTGGCAAAGAGTTATTTCCGATATACAAACAGGAGGTAAAGGACATTTATTTTCATCTTCTCCTCCAAATATAACTTTTCCATCGCATTCAATTGCTTCATGTGTTGGGCAAGTAACGCAATCTTCTGCGCAGTTTTCTAAGTTTTCTCCTTCTTCGCAAACATGATTTCCACAGACAATTTCTTCTGGTTCTTCTTCTGATTTTGCTTGGCATGTTCCAGAGATGCAGTAGAAATTAACTTCTGCCGTGACATTTCCTACTGTTGCTGTTCCTCTTCCGCAAACTTGGCCTCCACACTGTGCTTCTTCACAATCTGTTTGTTCGTTTGCATTATCGTCAATATTGTTGTTACAAATTTCTTCTCCATCTTCTTTGAATTCCTGAATTAATCTTTTTTCCCATTCTTTTTGTTCAAAATAATATTCTCTCTTATCATATTCTAAAAATAAACCTAAGTAGAATGCTTTTCTATCTTCGTAGTTTGCTTGTCTTAGACTTTTAGCTTTTTGTCTTTGCGCTTGATCTTGTTTTATCCAGTAGTAAGGGTCGTTTGAATCTTCTCCTGCTGTTGGTTCATTGTTTATTTCTATCTCTTCCCAGACATTGTTTGCTACTTCATTCCATGCGTCATTTAATGTTCTTAGTTGGTTTGCAGAAGTAACTGCAGAATCATAATTTCCTTGTTCTAGTGATATTGTTATTTGAGAAATTAATTGTCTTGCTTCTGTTTTGAAGGCTTCTGAAGTCATGCCTTCGTACCCACTTCTTGAACCACCTGAACCTCCTTCAGGATGTTTGAATCTTCCTCTACCTTCAAGCCTCATATCAAGATTAATCCAATTCCATTCACAATCGTCGCACATTTCTAATCTTATTATTGCTTCGAAATTTTCTCCTTCGTAAAAGTTGATTTCATTGAGGAGCATTTTTTGCATTCCTCTTTGGTTTTCGCTTCCGAAAACAGACATCATTAAATCTTCGCACTTGCCTTGATTTTGCCTGAAATAGTTTTCAAAAAGTCTTTCAGCAGTTACACTTTCTTCTGCAAGAATTTCTGCGTTTGATGATGAAGGGTCTGCATTGAATGCTTCTGCTAAAATTTTGATTTCATTTATTCTTCCTTGTATATCTAGCTCTTCTTGTTTTTTGAATTCAATATTAAAATGTAATCTGTAAATTAAAGA
>CAZJEO010000002.1:13378-63722 GCA_964545065.1 Candidatus Woesearchaeota archaeon
CTAGCTCTTCTTGTTTTTTGAATTCAATATTAAAATGTAATCTGTAAATTAAAGAACCTTCCCCAAGGGATGACTCTGGTGAGCCTTCTTCAATTGTAGTTTCAAAATCATCCTCAAAATCATCAAAAACTTTTTTCTTAAATATTGATGGAAATGCGTCTAAACTTATTCTTATTTTTCTTCCGTCGAAAATTATTTTTTTCCATATAGGAACATAATAATCAAGTTTTGTATCTTGCTCTTCTCCTTCAACCCAGACCCATTTTGTTTCATCTGTTGGTTCTCCGAGAATGGCTCTGATTTGTTCTTGTTTAACAACTCCCCCCATTTGCTTCATAGTTGCGCCAAGCTGTTGGTTCATTCCTTCCCTTGCTGAGGCGATATGAACTAATAGTTGAACATAATTAATATTGCCTGTTTCATATTCTTCTGCATAATGAGTTAGTTTTTGAATTTCATCATCAATAGAAGCAGCTGACATCAAGGATAATAAGAAAATTCCTACAATGAGTAAACCTATCCCCCCTTTATGCATTAATTATTAAAGAAAAAGACATTTTTAATACTTTCGAGCTCCTAGAGAATTAAAGACCTTATCAGTAATAAAAGAAAAAATATTTGTTGCTGAAAAAGTTGGCGATATAACTAAGCCAAGCATCAATAGTATTATCATTCGTTTATCCATGAAATAAAGAAAAAAATAAAGTTTTTAATCTTTCCCATTTCTATATCTAATCAATTTGTAAAGTTCTCCGAAAACAAAAACACTTGAAGTTATTAAAATGATTAATCCGAGTTCTTTTATTGTTAATGGGACAAAACTAAACACATTTGAGATTCCTGGTAAAAATATTACTCCGAGCATTAATAAGAAAGATGCTCCTAATCCATACAAAATCCATTTATTTGAAAAGATGCCTATTTTAAACAAAGATTTTTTTAAAGAACGCATATTCAAAACATTGAATAGTTGAAACATAGACATTGTTGCAAACGCAATTGTTCTTGCTTTGTCAACTCCTTGAGGTAGAAAATGTCTAAATAAGGGAATTGTTCCCACCACCATGAGTCCTGCCATGAGAATTAAAAAAGGGATTAATTCCTTGTTGAGAATTCTTTCTTTTTTGTTTCTTGGAGGCTGATTGAGAACGTCATGATGTCCTGGTTCCATTGACAATGCTATTCCGGGGAAAGTATCAGTGACTAAGTTCAAATATAAAAGTTGAATTGGTAATAAAGGTAAGGTCATTCCCATTGCCAAAGATGCTATAATTGTTACATCTTCTGCAACATTTGTTGTTATTAAAAAGAAACTTGTTTGCCTGACATTTTGGAAAACAATTCTACCCTCTTCAATTGCATTTACAATTGATGCGAAGTTATCATCGGCTAAAACAATTTCGCTTGACTCACGAGCAACGTCTGTTCCAATTATTCCCATTGCAATTCCTATATCTGATCTTTTTAATGCTGGAGCATCATTAACTCCATCTCCTGTCATGGCAACGATTTCTCCTTGTTCTTGTAATTCTTTTACAATTCTTGCTTTCATTTTGGGAGTTACTCTTGAAAAAACATCTACTGTTTTTACTGCATTTCTGAATTGTACTCTATCCATTTTTTCAAGTTCTGTTTGAGTAAGAGCTTTTGTATTTGTTGTTACAAGACCTATTTCTTTTGCAACTGCAATTGCTGTTTCCTTATGGTCTCCTGTTTTCATGATAACTCTGATTCCTGCGCTTCTTGCTTTGACTATTGCTTCTTTAATTTCTTTTCTAGGAGGATCTTTCATCCCTACCAATCCTAAGAAAACCAAATCTTTAACAGATTCTTTAGAGATAGAATTTATTTCAGATGGAACTTGCTTGTATGCTAAAGCCAGAACTCGCATTCCTTTTTTTGCTAATAATTCTGCTTTTTCCAAAAATTCTTTTTTTGATTTCTCGTCAAATTTTAATTTTTTGTTTGATTTTGAATAATAAGAAGATTTGTTGATTATTGTTTCAAATGCTCCTACAGAACAAAGATATTTTCCTGTTTTTGCTTGAACAAGGCTTGCACGGAATTTTAATTCTGAACTGAATGGAAAATCATCCACGACTTTTTCGGGAAATTTTTCTTTGTCTAATCCTGCTTTTTTTCCCAAAACAAGCAGTGAAACTTCTGTTGGGTCTCCAACAATTTCATAATCTCCATTTTTCTTTATTAGATTTCCCTTGTTACATAATGTTGAAATTATTAAAATTTTTTTTAATATTGATGTTTTCAAGGGATGAATTGGAGTTTTTCCTGAAAAGAATTTTCCAAGTGGTTGCCATCCGTTGCCTGTTACAGAAAATTCTCCATCGGCTGTTGATATTTTTTCTACTGTTATTGAATTTTGAGTTAAGGTTCCTGTTTTATCTGTTGCAATAATTGTGGCAACTCCAAGAGTTTCTACAGCTGGAAGATGTCTTATTACTGCATTTCGTTTTGCCATTCTTCGTGCACCGACTGCCAGCACAATAATTAAAATTGCAGGTAATCCCTCTGGAATTCCTGAAACTAAAGACGCAATTGTAAAAAGGAAAATGTCAAAAAACTCTAATTTATTTATAAAAAATCCTATAATGAAAGTTAGTGCTGCTCCAATAGAAGCGAAGATAGCCATTTGAATTGCAAGTTGCTTTACTTTCTTGTTGAAGTGCATTTTTGGGTGTGTGATTTCTTGGATTGATACGGCAACTTTTCCAATTTGAGTTTTATTTGCTGTTGCAACAATCACTGCTTTTGCTTGGCCAGAAACAACTAAGGTACTCATAAAAACCATATTAGTTCTATCTCCCAAAGGAACAGATTTGTCTAAAATTTTCAGACTTTTTTCTCCAGGAAATGATTCTCCTGTTAGAGAAGATTCTTGTGTTTTGAAATTTTTTAATTCTATTAAACGTCCATCAGCTGGAATTTTATCTCCTTCTTCTAAAAGAACTACATCTCCTGGAACAAGGGCTGCTGAAGGAAGTTTCACAAGTTTTCCATCACGATAAACTTTTGCGTAAGATACGATGAGTTTTTTCAAAGCATCAATTGCTTTTTCTGCTTTGTTTTCTTGAACAAAACCTATAATTGCATTTATGAAAATAACTGAAAGAATAACATAGGCATCTACCCTATGGTGAAAGATAAATGAAATAACCATTGCTACAATTAATATGTAAATTAAAGGACTGTTGAATTGTTTTAAGAATTTTAAAATTGCAGGTGTTTTCTTTTCTTTTGAGATTTGGTTTGGTCCATTTTGGGCTAGTCTTTTTTGAGATTCTTGTGTTGTCAAACCTTCTTCAGAAGTTTGGAATTCTTCGAAGATAGTTTTGATATCTTTTGCGTGGAAATGATTCACCTCTTGCATGGCATATTAAGGATTAAGGTATTTATAAAATTTTTAGAGCAATTAATAAACTAAGTAGAATTAATCCAACGACAGTGATTTCTTTTTTGTATTTGATTTTTGAGAATTGCTTTGCGAAATAAATTATTGCTGTTAATTGAATTATTGTTCCTGCGAAAAATCCGAAAATGATTGGAGTTGCGTTTGAAGCTTGTGAAACGAACAATCCAGAATAAGCAATTATGTCGTCAATAACTGTTACAAATGCTGTGATGAATCCCAATGAGATTAATTTGAAAAATCTTTTTGCTGAAACTCTTTGTATATGGGAGAGTTTTTTCCTGATTTCTTTTTTTGGTTTTTCTGTGAATAAATTGAATTGAATTGACATTGCTAAGAGAAAAATTAATCCTGCTGAGATGTAGTTTACATAAGGAATTGATTTTATTAATGATGCAAAAGTGTATGCTATGAAAATTGCTAAAGAAACTGCAATGAAAATTCCTATGGCAAAGGCGTATCGTCCTTTTTTGCTTTTGGTCATGTTTGACATGATTGGGATTCGTGTCATTGTATCGTCGAATCCTGCGAGAAGTTTTACAAATAAACCTGAGAGGAAGTACTTTATCACCATGTAGAATTGAGGGGGAGGGGATTTAATAAGATTTTGATGTAGATATTAAATAACAATAACCGAGATTATTTGAAGAACATAACCAAATATAATAAAAGTCCAACCCACATTTCTTAAAAAAGGATTTTCATATTTCAAAGAAATCGCTGGTTTACCACTCATAAAAACTCCATTCGCCTTTTGTGTTTGAAAACCAATAGCTAAGAAAATTACACCAAAAAAATTTAATATTAATCCAGATAGTAAAATTAAGTCCATATTAATTATTTTATTTTGAAGATTAAAAAACCTACTGAATAAGTGGTTGGAGTTGATTAAGATGAGTTGTTAATAAACAGGTGCAGGTTTATTCACTTCACAATTAAGTCTAATCCATAAAAGATTAAATTCAGATAATTCTCTCCTTTCACCATCTACAACTAAATATTGTCTATCACTACAATCACATTTAACTTCAGGAATACATGCACAAGGCATCCTATCTTCATACCAAGCATCTGGACAAATCTTTAGTTTATTATGAGATGTTATTAAATAATAACCAGTGCAAAGGGCTAAAATGATTAATAAGATAATCCCAATAATAATTATTTTTTTCATAATTTATTTAAACAAATAAAACTTAAAAAACTATCTAAAAGTCCCTTAGAGGTAACAGAACACTTTCCTCGCAAACTTTAAAAACCCAAATCTTCTTGGAATATTGTAAGTCAGGTAGTTAACTTCGGGACAAGCTTTTGAATAAGCAAATATCGGATATCGAAATTAGTTCTGAGGAAGGTCTGCCCACCATTAATAGGTTGTCGTTGAAAAACGATTGTCGTGAGGCAAAGCTCTGGTAAAGAAACGACACAGCTTTCGTGAAGTTATGAAACTTGCGTTGAACTTTGAAGCGAAAGATTTGATGAAACGAGCATCTCAACCGGTGCAAGGCTATACGCCGCATAGTGAAATGTTAACACGTTCTGTTTGTGTTTACACAAAGAACGACAGAAGGTGGCCTATTCCTGACTTACACCTTCTCATTGAAGGTGGCGACTCGTTGATTCAAAAGCTCTCATGAATAAGAATATTTGTGACTGTTGAATCAACTCGCTATTCCAAAACTTACACCTTATTATATTGGAAATGGGAATGCGAGAAATCGAACCGCGAAGACACCAAGGTTTCTTTCGCATAATCTTCCTTAGAATTAAAACCTCTTTGTCCAACGTCCAATGCAATCTAAAGATTGCATAAATGGGAATGCGGGGAGTCGAACCCCGGACACCATGATCTTCAGTCATGTGCTCTCCCGCTGAGCTACATTCCCATATCAAGTTAAAGAGATATTGCTTTTTTAAAGTTACTGACTTTGAAAACTTTTATAAACAATCTTTGTTTAATTTAATTATGGCAGAAAAAGAAGGCGAGAAAAAAGAGGAAAAGAAAGCAAAAAAGGAAAAAGAAAGTTTGGGTGACGCACTTGGAATTTCTGGTTTCACGCTTGGAGTTTTAAGTATTGTATTCGCTGGATGGATTGGGTTGGTTGTTGCAATAGTTGGGGCAACATTCTGTCTTGTTCAACAAAAGCAAAAGAAACTGAGAATCGCAAAGCTCGGATTAATACTTAGTGTGATTGGATTTATTGTGAGCATCTTGTTTATATTTTTATATTCAATGGTGATTGCCCCGTTACTTGGAGATGGTTTCCCAGCTTAAGATGACAATGAAAAAAAGAGGTGCGATTGAATTTAGTATGACTACCATAATAATAATTGTACTTGGAGTAACTATGTTGATTTTTGGAATGATTTTTGTGAGGAATATTATGTGTTCTGGAATAATTATAACTGATAAGATAACTGAAAATGTTGAAAATGAAATAAAGAGTCTGTTTGGAACGAATGATTATGGAGTAAAATGTATGGGAGAAGCTGGACAAGAAATAAAGATAGGTGACGGCGGACACAGACAAATTGCATGTGTAATAACTGTCAATAAGGAAACATATTATGAATTAAAGATTGATGAGGTGAAAAGCTTAAGTGGTGCATCACAAGATAGTGTGGATAGTTGGATTCTTGATCAGGATTGGAGTGGAACAGTTTCACCTGGACAAAAGACCGTTTCTGTTTTGGTTTTGGATTTGCCTCAAAAAGTTTCTGATACAAGTTTAAAGATTACGCTTAATGCAACAATAAGTGGTGATAACACTGAAACACATACTTCTTATATTAATGTTGTTCATGTTAGTGGATTAACTTCTGCTGTTTGTTGAATAATAAAGAGAACCAAATAAAACATTTTAAAAATTCTATTTTCTTATTTTAATTATGTCTATTAAAATTTACAATACTATGTCTAAGAAGAAAGAGGTTTTTGTTCCTTTGAAAAAAGGCCATGTTGGAATTTATGCTTGTGGACCTACAGTTTACTGGTATCAACATATCGGGAATATGAGAACTTATATTTCTAATGATTTGATAAAAAGAGTTTTTTTGTATAATGATTATAAAGTTAAACAAGTGATAAATGTGACTGATGTGGGGCATTTGACTTCTGATGCAGATACTGGCGAAGACAAAATGGAAAGGGCGGCGAAGAGAGAGAGTAAAAAAGCTTCTGAAATTGCAGAGCATTATTTTAAGGCTTTCCATGATGATGTTAAAAAATTAAATATTCTTGAACCAGATGTTTGGCCAAGGGCGAGTCATCATATTCAAGAGCAAATTGATTTGATAAAAATTTTAGAGAAAAAAGGTTACACGTATAAGACAGATGATGGAATTTATTTTGATACTTCTAAGTTGAGAGATTATGGGAAATTGGCTAAATTAGATGTTGAGAAATTAGAAGCAGGTAAAAGAGTTAATATTGGGGAGAAGAAAAGTAAAACTGATTTTGCTTTGTGGAAATTTTCTGAGAAACCTGGTGTGAGACAGCAAGAATGGAAGTCTCCTTGGGGAATTGGATTTCCTGGTTGGCATATTGAATGTAGTGCTATGTCTTCAAAATATCTTGGAAAACAATTTGATGTTCACACGGGCGGGCAAGAACATATTCCTGTTCATCATACAAATGAGATTGCACAGAGTGAAACTGCGTTTGGAAAAAAGCCCTGGGTTAAATACTGGATTCATTTTGCTTGGTTGATGTTTGGGGGGGAGAAGGTTAGCAAGAGTAAGGGAGGATTGTATACTCTTTCTGATTTAGAAGAGAAAAATTACGATGCTCTGTCATTTAGGTTTTTTTGCCTTTTGAAAAGTCATAGGAAGCCTTTGAATTTTACAATTGAAGGTTTAAATTCTTCGATGAAATCTTACAAAAGATTAAAGGAACTTATTTCTGAATTAAAAAAAAGTAGGAACAAGAAGAACAGGAAAAATATTGAAACAGTGAAAAAACAATTTTTAGAAATTATTAATGATGATTTTAATTCTCCGAAAGCGATTGCTTTTATGTGGGATATTTTGAGGGATGATAAATTGAATGGTGCTGAAAAGTATGAGCTGGCAATAGATTTTGATAGGGTGTTTGGATTGAAGTTGGACGAGGAAGAAAAAGAAGTTAAGGTTCCTAATCATATTATGAAGTTGGTTGATGAAAGAGAAGAAGCAAGGAAAAAGAAAGATTGGAAAAAAGCAGATAGGTTGAGAGAAAAGATTGATAAAGAAGGCTATTTTGTTTATGATACAAAAGAAGGGGCTAGGGTGAGGAAGGGATGAAAGTTGAAGAAATACAAGATAAGATTGAAAAAAATAAAATTGCTGTAGCCACTTGTGATAAAGATTGCACTCCACATAATATTGTTGTAATGTATGCTAAAGTTAAAGATAAAAAAATTGTTATCACAGATAATTATATGCAAAAAACTAAAGAGAATATAGAAAATAATCAAAAAGTTGCTTTGGTTTTTTGGGAAGAGGAAACTGGGTGGAAAATTAACGGATTTGCCGAATATTATAATTCTGGTGAATGGTTAAATTTTGTAAAATCTCTTGAAGAAAATAAAGATGAACCCTGCAAGGGTGCAATAGTTATTGAAGTAAAAAATATAAAGGAAATATAATATAAAAAATATAAAAAATCTTCTTGATAATTATTGTTATTGCTAACAAAGATGGAATTCTAATCATCTCTAATAAATAAAAACATCTTTCATTTATATATTTTCCCCTTGTTTTTCGACGGAAAAAAAGATTTTTAAAGAAAAAGGTCTTTTCTAAGTTATGAGGGTAAAAAATCGTCCAGAATACTCAAATTCAGAATTTGTGAAGGACTTGTGGCATTTTATTAAAGTGTATAAAAGAGAATTTATCTTTTACTCATTGTTACTTGCTTTTGTTGGAGTCCTTGGATTAGCTCCCCCAATTATCTTAGCTAAAATTATTGATTTTTTCATATTAGGGGAAAATTCTACTAGAATATTTTATATTTATTTAAGTGTCTTAATTGGGATTCTTATTTTTAGCCATATTTTTAGACTTGGTGCTAAACACTACCTAGCTTTATTCACTAACAAAATTCAGAAACACGCAAAAGTTGACTCATTTCAAAAACTTATACAAAACGATTTGGTATGGCATGACAAAGAAAACACAGGAAATAAAATGGAGAAAATAAGTGCAGGTGAAAAGGCAATCGGGAGCTTTATGGATTTTTATACTAATCAAGGGATAGAAATTGTTATAACTGTTTTGGGTATAATTGCTGTATTTAGTTTTTTTAATATTAAATATGGTCTTCTTGCAGTCTTCTTTATGATAACTTACTTAACTGTTGAATTTAAATTAAACAAAAAAGTTGCTAGAAAAACTCTTGAACAAAAAATAGCAATGGAAAAAGCAACTGGAAAAGCATATGAGTTTTCTTCAAATATCCAAACAGTGAAATCAATGGGTATGGAAAGGTCTTCAAAAAAACAAATAAAAAACAAGGAGGAGATTGTGAGGCTTGCAAAAAAAGCAAAAAGAGAAGCAAGTACTAAAAGATGGATAGCTGTCCAGATAATATCAACAATCTTCTATGGACTTTTTATTTTCCTTGTTGGTAAGGATATTTTACTGGGAGTGTTAACTGTTGGGTCAATTGTGATTTATATTGAATATTCAAGAAGACTTTCAGAGGTTTTGAACAAGATTACCCACCAAACAAGCAAATTAATTGATATAAAATATAGTATCTTTAGGTTTATGAAAATATATAAAACAATTCCTGAAATTAAAGAAGAAGGTGCAAAAAATTTAAGAGATTGGAATGAAATTAAAATAAAAAATGTCGGATTTAAATATGGGGATGAAGACATTTTAAAAGATTTTAGTTTGGATATTAAAAAGGGAGAGAGAATTGGAATTGTTGGAAGATCTGGAAGCGGAAAATCAACTCTTTTTAAATTACTTTTGAAGTTGTATCTTCCTCAAAAAGGAACAATTCATTTTGATAATAAATCAATTACAAAATTAAAAAGAGATTCGATTTTAGAAAAGATTTCAATCGTACCTCAAGAAACAGAAGTGTTTAATTTTAGCTTGAGGAATAATATACTAATTGCAGGCAAAGGAAAAAAGAATTATCCGCTTTATGAAAAAGCATTAATCCTAAGTAAGTTATCAAAGGTCATTTCTAAATTAAAAAATAAGGATTTGTCTCCAATTGGTGAAAAAGGTGTGCGACTTTCTGGAGGGGAAAGGCAAAGACTAGGTATTGCCAGAGCTATTTACAAAGATAGTGAGATAATTATATTTGATGAAGCCACATCTAATTTAGATTATGAAACAGAGAAAAAGATTCAAGAATCAATTAATAAATTAAAAAATAAAACATTAATCATCTCTGCTCATAGACTTTCCACTTTAACAAATATGGACAAGATAATCTTTCTAGAGAAGGGAAGAATCGCTGAACAAGGAACTTATGAAGAATTGTTAGAGAAGAAAGGAAAATTTTATATGCTTTGGAAACAACAAAATAGAGAGAGGTTGAAATGATTCAAAAAATGGGTGATAAATTAAAAGGAGATGGATTTATTTTAAGGCATATAAAAATGTCTGATGCTAAAAGATATTTTGAATGCTTTCGAGATAAAGAATCTAAAAGAGGATTTATGACATTTCCTAAAAATCTTGGTGAGGCGAAAAAGGAGATTCAAGAGAAGATTTCTGCGATGAGAAAGAAAAAACCAACTGGAGAGACTTTTGCTATTATTGTAGATGGAGATTTTGCAGGATATGTAGAAATTGATAAGGTAAATGGAAAATTCCATGAGCATCAAGCAAATATCGGTTATTGCTTGGACAGGAAATTTAGAGGAAAAGGCATCACAACAAATGCTGTTAAATTAATAACAAATTATGCTTTCAAAAAATATAAACTAAAGAGAATAGATGGTTGGTGCAGGACTTTTAATAAAGCTTCAGCAAGGGTTTTGGAAAAAGCAGGATATAAATTAGAAGGAATATTAAGAAAGAATAAATGTAAAAATGGAAGATACTATGATGATATGGTGTGGGCGAGGGTAAAATGACAAAACTTGATTTTATAGATTTGAAATATAAACCAAAAAATGACTTGGTGTGTTTGTTTAGGATAACTCCTAATAGAATTTCTATGAAAAAGGCTGCGAATACTGTTGCGTTGGAATCTTCTGTTGGGACTTGGACCAAGGTTCCTGAAAAAGAGTATGTTAAAAGATTGCGGGCTAGGGTTTTTTCAATTCGTGACAAAAATGTGAAGATTGCATATCCGTGGGAATTGTTTGAGTCTGATAATGTTCCGAATATTCTTTCTTCGATTGCTGGAAATATTATGGGGATGAAGGCTGTTAAGGCTATTCGGTTAGAAGATGTTTCTTTTCCCCAGAGTATTTTGAAATCATATAAAGGGCCGAAATATGGAATTCAAGGTGTGAGGAAAATGTTGAAGATTAAAAGTCGGCCGTTGGTTGGAACAATCATAAAACCTAAGTTGGGTTTGAAGACAAAGGATCATGCGCAATCTGCTTATGAATCTTGGATTGGGGGTTGTGATATTGTGAAGGATGATGAGAATCTTGCTTCGCAAAAGTTTAATGTTTTTGAGGAGAGGATTGCACGGACTTTGGAGAAAGCGCATAAAGCAGAGGAAGAGACAGGGGAGAAAAAAGCTTATCTTGTTAATGTTACTGCGGAGACGAAGGAGATGATGAAACGGGCGCAGATTGTTGAGGATCTTGGAGGAAAGTATGTTATGATTGATATTATTACTGCTGGTTGGGCGGCGTTGCAAACATTGAGAGAGGGTGGTTTTAAAATGGCGATTCATGCGCATCGCGCGATGCATGCTGCTTTTGACAGAAATCCAGAACATGGGATTAGCATGATGGTGCTGGCTGATTTTGCGAGAATTATTGGAGTTGACCAGATTCATATTGGGACTGGGATTGGAAAATTAGAAGGAGATATTAAAGATATAGAAGATATTGCAGAAGAAATTTCTATGAAAGATGTTAAAGCAACTCAGAAAAGACTGGCACAAAAATGGGGGAAGATTAAACCTGTGCTTCCTGTTTCATCTGGGGGATTGCATCCAGGACATGTTCCTTTTTTAATGAAACACTTGGGAAAAGATTTAGTTATTCAAGCTGGCGGTGGAATTCATGGACATCCAAAAGGAACAATTGCAGGAGCAGTTGCAATGAGACAAGCTGTTGATGCTGTGATGAAGGGGAAGGGTTTGGTAAGTTATGCTAAGAGCCATGAAGAATTGAGGGAAGCTTTGGAGAAATGGAAATGACATTTAGAAAGAAAAAATTGAAATCTGGAACTCCCCTACTTTTAGGTAAAGATGCTAAGAGCAATGATGAGCTTATGAAAAAGTTTGAAGGTAAAGAGAATGTTATTATTCATACTATTTCTCCAGGGAGCCCGTTTTGTGTAATTGATGATTTGAAACCTTCTAGAACAGATGTTGTAGCAAGCGGAGCAATTTGTGCATCTTATAGTCAGGCTTGGAGAGATACTCAAGGAGATGTTATGGTTAATGTTTTTACTGGAAAAGATATTTCTAAGAAAAAAGGAATGAAAGTGGGAACTTGGAAAGTTAATAAAGCTAAGAAGGTGAAAATTAAGAAGAGGAAGATTGAAAATGTCAATAAGTAAACTTCAGTTGGGAAAGCAGGGATTGACTGAGAATTTTATTCAGACTTTGAAAAGTCATTTTGAAAGACATAATAATGTGAAGATTTCTGTTTTGAAAAGTGCGGGACATGAAAAAGGCAAGGTTAAAGAGTATAGTGAAGAAATTTTGAAGAAGTTGGGGGAGCATTATACTGCGCGAGTTATTGGGTTTACGATTGTTGTTAAGAAGTGGCGGAAAATTAGGAGATAAGAAATTATCTGCTCCGCGCCAGGCTTCACCGAGGCGCTTCGCTGAGAATTCTGATAAGGGGTATTTAATTTATAATGCGGGGTTTATCATTGCAGGCTAGGTTATCCTTACAAATTTAGATTATCAACTATATCAATCTGCAAGCGAAGCGAGCAGTAAACTCCAAAACCCAAATTTTATAAACCCTAATTATCAACTAATTTTAGTTAAACGGCTTCGGCTGATCTAATTCCGAAAGGAATGCTATAACATGGAAAAAAATTCAGTATATGATTTAGATGCACAAGAATATAATATTAAATTAGCTGAAGCTTTGAAAAATGTTCCTGAATTTGAGCAACCAGAATGGGCGGCTTTTGTGAAATCTTCTCCTAGTAAAGAAAGACCAATAGATGACGAGGATTTTTGGCATAAACGAGCTGCAAGTATTTTGAGACAAATTTATCTTAGAGGATTTGTTGGTGTTAATAGATTAAGAACTAGATATGGAAGTAAGAAAAATAGAGGATATGCTCCTGAAAAATTTATGAAAGCTGGTAAGAAAATTATTAGAATTATTTTACAACAATCAGACAGAGCTGGTTTTTCAGAGATATTTATTCCTGCAAGGGGAGTTAAGAGCCAGAAGCCAGGAAGAAGATTGACTGAGAAAGGAAAGGAATTTTTGGAGGGAATAAAATGAGTGGATTGAAACTTGGAATGACAGAATGGAGAATTATAAGTAGGTCCTTCAACGATAGTCATATAGGTAATGAAATTTATAGAGAGGGAGAAAGACTTGATATATATCCAGACGAAAACATTCCAGAAGAAGTTATGGGAATAGTAAGAGAAAATGTTAGAAAGTTTGAACATTATCCTCAATTAAAAGAAATGGCATCTATAATTTATATATAAAATGGGAATAAAAAATTTTGATAAAAAAATAAAACTCGCGAATGCTGGGAAACGAACTAAGTGGGCTCCTGTTTGGGTTGTTTTGAAAAAGCACGGAATGGGTAAACGAGTTCATCCGTCTGCAATCACAAGACATCGGAGGTCTTGGAGACGAACTAAACTTCACATCACACCAAGAAAACAAAGGAAATCGCATTTCGGATAAAATGGAAATTGAACATATGGTTACAGAGATTGGAAGAGACGAAAATAAGGCAGAGATAGTTGTGCCTGCAGAAAGTGAAATTGAAACGTCTATTTGTCCGTATTTATACGATACCCGATGCATAGATCCTACAGACGATATGTTGCCAATAGGTTGTCCTCCTGAAGATCATAAAACCTGTCCGTATTATATAGATATTAAAAATGGCAAGTAAAAAACCAGAACCAAAAACAAATAAGATTGAAAGAGAATATACTATTCCCCTTAGAGAGAAGGTTCGAGTTGTTCCGCGATATAAGAAAACTAACAAAGCTGTAAAAACTGTTAAGGAATTTTTGGCTCGACATATGAAAGTTTATGATAGAGATTTGGATAAAATTAAACTTGATAAATATTTGAATGAAGCGCTTTGGACTAGAGGAATACGGAAACCTCCACATAAAATTAAAGTTAAAGCTATTAAAGAAGGCGACATTGTGCGAGTTGAATTAGTTGAATTTTCAGATAAGTTGAAGTTTAAGAAAGCTCGTGAAGAAAAGGCCTTACAAAAATCTAAGGAACTTTTAGAAGGTAAGAAGTCAAAGATGGCGAAAATGAAAGAAGGTGTGCAAGGTGAAAAACCTGCACCCCAGGAAGGTGTACCCTCTGATACTCAAAGAGGCACAAGCGAGGGCAAAGGAGCTGAAGCAAAACAAACTGAGGAAAAGAAAGTTGAAGAAAAAGAAAAGAAAGCCGCTGTTGTTGAAGCAGGTGCAAAGATGGAAAAAGCAGCTGCGCAGAGTGAAAAGAAATCAGCTAAAGCTGCTGGAAAACAAACTCAGCAAAAGCATCAGGTAAGGAAGGCGCTGGCGAAATAGAAGGATAAAATTTATATACCAAAAAAATTTATTTCTTCTATGAATGTTTTGATGATTTTTATCTGGGTTTATGGGGCAATGATTGCTATGTCCTTTTGGGAATCCAGTGCAGAAGGTAGGGATGCTTGGGGAGGCAAAAAAGAGGGATGGAAAATTAAATTAGGAAAATATATTTTTCTAACTAAATATCATTTTTTTGTTTTTTGGGTTATGTTTCCAATTCTCATTACTCTGCCTTTAGTAATCAATGGGTGGAACACGCGGCTTTTTGGAATTTTAGTTAGTGCTTATCTCTCTGGTATGGTTGTGCAAGATTTTGGGTGGTATGTAGTGAATGAGAAAGTTAAGCTCAAGGAGTTTTGGACAAGTTTTTCAGATTATTACCCATGGATAAAGATAGGCAAGAAAAAAATAATTCCTGTTGGTTATGTTTTAGGTATTGGAGCCGCTGTTCTTTCTTGGTATTTTTTATGGAGATAAAATTCTAATTAATTTATTTTATTAATCACGAGCGAAAGCGAGCAATTTTTAAAACCAATCAAGTTAAAAAAATTATGTTAGAAGAATTAAAAAAAGAACTTCAAGAACTTGGAAATCCCGAGAATGCTGAACATGCTCAAAGATATTTTAAAACAGGAAAAGGTCAATATGGGGAAGGAGATATTTTTATTGGTATTTCAAATCCAAAGATTCGGGCATTGAGTAAAAAATATGATTTGAGTTTTGAAGAGCTTCAGGAATTATTGAATTCTGAAATTCATGAAGAAAGATTAATTGGCTTGTTAATTTTGATTCGGAATAAAAATAAAGAAAGTGCTTTTAGATTTTATTTGAAAAACACAAAGAGAATTAACAATTGGGATTTGGTTGATTTAAGTGCGCATAAGATTATTGGAGAGTGGTTAGTTGGCAAAGACAAAAAAGTTTTATATGATCTTGCGAAGTCTGATAATTTGTGGGAGAAACGAATTTCGATAATATCTACATTTGCATTTATTCGAGATAATGATTTTGATGATGCTTTAGCAATTGCAGAAATTTTGTTGAATGATTCTCATGATTTGATTCACAAAGCAGTTGGTTGGGTGTTGAGAGAGGTTGGAAAAAAGAATCAAGAAGTTGAAGAAGAGTTTTTGAAAAAACATTATATGAATATGCCTAGGACTATGTTAAGATATTCTATTGAAAGATTTGAAGAAGAGAAGAGGAAGAAGTATTTGAAGGGGGAGATTTAACATGGATATTGAAAAAATTAAACAATCTAAATCGATTCAAGAGCTTTTAGAATTCGGTATCATCAATGTTGATAAGCCGGCGGGTTGTACTAGTTTTGATGTTGTTGATAAGATAAGAAAAACTTTTAGTTTGCGGAAGGCGGCGCATTTTGGGACACTTGATCCAATGGTAACAGGAGTTTTGCCGATTGCTTTGAATCGTGCGTGCAAGCTTACTGGGTTTTTTATTAAGCATGATAAAGAGTATGTTGGAGAGATGAGAATTCATGAAGATATTGATTTAGAGAAAATTAAAGAAATGATTGAAAAGAAATTTGTTGGGAAGATTATTCAATTGCCGCCAGTGAGATCTAGAGTTAAGAGGCAGGAAAGGGAGAGGGAGGTTATGCGGTTTGAGATTCTTGGGAAGGAGGGGAAGGTTGTGAAGTTTTGTGCAGAGGTTGAAGGCGGGACTTATATTAGAAAACTTATTCATGATTTGGGTGAGGAACTTGGGATAGGTGCACACATGACTAAATTAAGAAGAGTGCGTGCTGGGATTTTTGAAGAGAAAAATAGTATTAAGTTAGAAGATTTGGAAAAATTAAAAGAGGACGAATTGAAAAAAGTTATAATTCCTGCAGAGATTGTTTCTGAAGTTTATCCTGTTGTGCAGATTAAAGCAGATAATTTAGAGAAGATTTTTACAGGCAAGCCGATTCATAAGGGTGATTTGGTTGGGACAGAGAAATTTGAGAAAGGGGAAATCATTAGTGTATTTGTTGGGGAGAGATTTATTGGTATGTATAAGGTTGTAAATGATGATGATGTTTTTGCTAAGGGGGAGTTTGTTATGCAGGAGATAAAAAAATGATAAGGAAAGCTGTTGGTGCAAGCACAAGCATAGTATTATTGGGTAAGCTCATTTCATTTTCTTATGAAATTCCACAATTTTATTGAAACTTAATTTTATTATTGCATCTGAATCATCTCTTAACTTTTTTATTTCCTCTGCTCTAGAGGGGTGAGCGGAATAATTCCTATCCCATTTTATAGACATCATTTTAGAAAAGTCACCTTTTGAAATTAATTTTTCTTTTTCTAAAATCTTAATTTTGTCATGAAAGGTCCAATCTTTTAGTGCTTTCAAAGTATAATGGATTTTCTTTTCGCGAATCTTTTTTTTAAGGTATTTTGTTAAAGTATATTCTAAACACTTTCCCATCAATAATACTGCAGTTTCAAAATGCCCTATACTATATATCTCAAATGCTTCTTTTATTATTTTAAATGCAGGCTTATCAACATTAAAAGTACAATCTTTTCCACCGAAAGGAGAATGGAGATTATTAAATGAGCTAATGAAATTTCTAATTGAATTATCAGTTTTTATAAAACAATTATTTAGTTTAAGAATTGTATATTTTCTTCCTAATGAAGTTACTTCCTTATGTTCGTATATGACTTTTTCAATTTCATTTAAATCTATTAATACTATTTCCTGAGCGTTAAGATGTTTAAAATAATTTTTTAGATGTTTATTGAAAACTTTGATTTCAGAATTTAATTCTTTAACTATTTTTGAAGTTCTAACAAAAAAAACTTTCTTTATTTTTCGTTCTTCTTTTTCATTTTCAAAATATAGTGCTACTAATTGAACACCATTAAAATTAGTTATTAAATGAAGTTTAATGTCTTCTATTCTTTTCAATTGCATTGCGAAATAAAAAGTTGTTTCAAATCCTGCCATAAGAAAATAATAAAATTTAAAGTATATAAAATTAAGGTTAGCCGATTAATATTGCAATTAACATTATTGTTAAACAACCCTAAGGGCTTGAGTGGAACGAAGTGAGTGGAGTTCTAGTCGCTGTTATGTGAGGGTGAACAAAACGAAGTGTGGTGAATCCCTTTGCGTCACTTCGAGCTTACTCTTCTTTTACTGAACGCCATTGTTTGAAGAAACTGCATAATCCGTTTTCGTCTAATGATATTTGGAATATTCCGTCCATGTTTACGATTGTTCCTGAAGGTATTAGTGTTCTTTTCACGAAGAAGTTTACTATGCAATATTTCTCATCTTCTAATATAATTTTGTAATCATACTCTATGTCTTTCTGGTTTTCTGGCACGACTTCCCAGAGTTTTTTAATTTCGTCAAAGCTTGAGCATGGTTCATCGAATACGGTTTCGTAATATTTGCAGTCTTTTGAAATTGTTTTCATTACTGCCTTGACGTCTCTATTTTTCCATCCATCCATGAAATCTCTGATCCATTTGTTGTAGTTCATAAATAAATGATAAATGATAAATGATAATTATTTAAAGATATCGAGGTTTGAAATAATTTCACTTAACATGATATACAACGAACATTGTTAGATATTACTTATCGTATTGGGATTAGAGGCGAACTTTTAATATAACTCTTCGAGAGAGTATGAGAACTTTTTGTCTTTAATTAATTTTGCGAAAGGGAAGTTTGTTATGCAGGAGATTAGGGTTAACATCAGGGATAAAAAAAGTTTTTCTGGAACGAAGCGGAAGCAAAGCGTAGCGTCCCCTTGAATCAGTAATTTAATCAACAATTTTGTGTTGTTCAGGTGTCCATTTTGGTGCATTGACTAATGCAATCAATAACTGATTACCTTCAACCCAATATCTTTCGCCTTTTTCAAAGAAGTATACATCACCTTCACTAATTTCAAAATCTCCTTTTTCAGAATGTACTGTTCCAGAACCAGAAATGACAAAATATATTTCTTCACATTCCAAATTTGTTACTCTTTTCTGTTCTGGATAGCGACCATTAATTAATGCTGTGGCATAGCTAAAATCTTTACTTGGAAAATCATATTCCCAAACCGTGCAATCAGGTGAATTCTGAAATTTTTTTGATTCTGATTTTTTGATTAGCATAGTATTAAAATTTTGAAATTAATATATAAATGTTGTTGCTGTTTTGAAATTGCGCATAACATTAGAATTTAACAAAGTTTTGTTAAATTATACAAAAATTTAATAACAAACTGATATTTCTTTATTTATGAAAAAATCAGTCAGACTTTATATTACTGGAACTGTCCAAGGTGTGTTTTTCAGGGCGTTTGTAAAGGAGAATGCTGAGAGACAGAATGTGAAGGGTTTTGTTCGGAATTTGGAAGATGGGAGGATTGAAATTTTCCTTGAAGGAGATGCTAATGGTGTGAATAAAATGATAGAATTATGTGGGAAAGGACCAAAACATTCTCAGATAAGAAAGGTTGATATTAAACCTGAGAGGTTTCAGGATTTTAAAGTGTTTAAGGTGCTGCATATTTGAAATGGAAATACAAAATATAAAAGAAGTTATGAAAAAATATAAGAAAGCTTGGGAAAATCGAGATTCTGATTTGATTCTAGAATGTTTTACAGAAAAAGGGATTTATCAAGAAAGTCCTCTTGCGAAACCTTATGAAGGACACAAAGAGATTAAGAAATTTTGGGAGAATATTGTAGTAAAGAATACAAAAGATATTAAATTCGCATTAGGAAAATGCTACATATCTGATGATGGTAAAACCGGTTTTGCTGAGTGGGAATGCGAAAATATTTACAAAGGCAAACATAACCACATGGTTGGAATCATGATTCTGAAAATGAAAGGTGATAAAATTTCTCATCTAAATGAATATTGGAATCAAGAATGATCTTCACAAATTCTGATGGTGGTGCTCGCGGAAATCCAGGTCCTGGTGCGATTGGGGTTGTTGTTAGAAAAGATGGGGAGATTCTTATGAAACATAGTGCATTGATTGGAAAGTTTATCACAAATAATGTTGCAGAATACGAGGCTTTGATAAAAGCTTTGGAAATGGCTTCAGAATGCACAAAAGGAGAGATAACTTGTTGTCTTGATTCTGAACTTGTTGTTAAACAGCTTTTGGGGGAATATCGTGTCAAGAATCCTAAACTTTTAGAATTATTTTTGAAGGTTCAGAAATTACAGGAAAGTTTTGAAAAAATAATTTACAAACATGTTGGAAGAGACGATGATTTTCAGCAAATTGTAGATGAGTTACTGAACAATGAGTTGGATGCTGCTGGATATAAGAGGTATGGGAAATAGCTATCCTAGGATAATTAATATTAAAAAGGAATTATGTTATTGTTGTTTATGGTATTTGATTTTATAAAGTGGAGTGGAAAAACATTTGATAGAATAGTTGGGCCTCTTCTTGGATATGAAAAACTTAGAGGGGCTATTTCTGAACGTGTAAGTAGGGATACGGGAACAGCAAAAAAGTATATGGAGATTCATTCATTGATTAAACGAAGGAAATATCGTAATGCTAAGAATCAATTAGAAGTATATTTAACAGAAATCGTTGGTCAATTACAGAGAGATAAAGGAGTGATTATCAATGAAAAAAGAATAACTCCTGAGGAGAAGGAAAACATTTCTCTAATGTTAAGAGACAGAATAATGGAGATTAATTCTTACTTGGAATCTGTCAAGAGATAATTATAATCCCAACAATTTAAGAACTACGAACACAGGCCAGACAATAGCTTTCAAAATTCCTAGAACGCCGTTCCAAAATGACGTTGAAGTTTGGAGGTAATAAATTACTGCTCCAATGAATCCCAAAAAATAAAATCCACCTGTGCATTCTTTTGTTCCACACTTACATGTCATTGACAAATCTTTTTTTGTATTCCTCTTTTTCATTTTAATACAAAAAGAAAATCGTTAATAAATCTTTCTGATAAACTATTGCTCCGCACCAGAACAAGTTCAAGGTACTTCGCTAGGAATTCTATTAATTGGAATAATTCTAAGGGTTTGTAAAATGATTAGTTAGTTGTTGAAAGATAAATATATAAAATGGGTTTGATTTCTTCAAACATGGAAAAGTTTTTTTGGGCTGATGCAATTGCAGACGACATAATTAAGAAAAAGAAAGGGAAAAAACAATATGTTTGTGCTTCAGGGATTACTCCTTCCGGAGTGATTCATATTGGCAACTTTAGAGAAGTTATAACTACTGATTTAGTTGTGAGAGCATTGCGAGATAAAGGGAAAAAGGTTCGTTTTATTTATTCTTGGGATGATTATGACAGATTTAGGAAAGTTCCTTCAAATGTTCCTAAGGAATTTGAAGAATATCTTGGAATGCCTGTGAGTGAAGTCCCTTCTCCATTTGGTGGGAAAAATTATGCGCAGTATTTTGAAAGTGAATTTGAAAAATCTTTGGAAAAAGTGGGAATTAAACCAGAATTTATTCGGCAGAATTTAATGCACAAACAATGCAAATATGCTTCCTTTATAAAAAAAGCCATGGAAAATATTGGAAAAATCAAAAGGGTTTTGAATAAATATAGGAAAGATGACTTGGGAGAAGATTGGTTGCCAATAGAAGTTTATTGTGAGAAATGTAAAAAAGATTCTACTAAAATTTTGAGTGTTAAGGGTTATAAAATTGAATATGAATGTACATGCGGACATAAAGATGTTTTTGATTATCGGGAGAAAGGAATTGTGAAGTTGAAGTGGAGGGTTGATTGGCCTGCTCGTTGGAAGTATGAAAAAGTTGATTTTGAGCCAGGAGGAATTGACCATGGAGTTTATGGTGGAAGCTATATGACTGGAAAAGAAATTGTGAAAATATTTAATTATGAACCTCCCATCTTTCACTTGTATGAATGGATAAGAATTAAAGGGGGAACAGAGTTTTCTAGCTCAAAGGGGAATACTGTTACTTTGGATGAAGTTGAAGAGATTTATGAGCCAGAGATTTTGCGTTATTTGTTTGTTGGGACAAGACCGAACAAGGGATTTCAGATTAGTTTTGATGCTGATGTGATTAAGATTTATGATGAGTATGATTTGTTAGAGGAAAAATATTTTGATAAAACAGCAACTGCCCAGGAGAAGAGAATTTATGAGTTGTCGCAGCTAGAAGGAAAAAAGAAGAAATCGCGTTCAGAGAAACTTGGTTTTAGGCATCTTGTGACTTTTGTTCAGACTGGGAAAATTTCAGAGTTGAATGCTGAATCGCAAAAGCGTGCTGAGAAAGTTAAGAATTGGTTGAATAAATATGCGCCTGAAGATTTTAAGTTTAAGGTTCAAGATAAAATTATGGTAAAGTTAGATAAGAAACAAAAGCAAGCTTTGATTGCGTTGAAAGAATCTTTGGCTGTTAAGGATTTCACAGAAGATGAATTGTTCAATGAGTTTTATAATATTTGTCAGGCTGTTGGAATTGAAAACAAGGAATTTTTTGACGGAGCTTATGGAGTTATCATCAATAAGGCTCGAGGTCCAAGGTTGGCTGCTTTGATTCTTGCGATTGGGAAGGAGAAAGTTATTAAGTTGTTGGAGAAGATATGATTGATTATAGCAATTGTTATAAGGGATTAAATTGTTGATTTGGGATGGGAAAAGATAAACTTGGCTTTACAGGAATTAACTATGGAGTTTGTAGTTATTGTAATGATTTAATTCGAGGAGCACACAGAGATGGTTATAGAGAAGGTTGTAAAAAGCTGGAACAAACTGATGGAAAATACGCGAGGATTCCCTTAGGAGATAAAGGTTGTGAACAATTTGAGTCTAGCGGAGTTCCTGCTCATCCACAAGTTCTGGAAGAATTGATTCAAACAAATCCCAAATGTTCAAGTATTCCATCAGATTCTAAAGCCACAGAAACTTCTTGGGATTTTAGTGATAAAATGAATGAACATTTGCCAGAAGAAAATATTACTTCGTATGATAAAGTTCAGTAGGATATGTTCGAAAAATTATAAAAACTCCTCTCACTTTCTTAAGGCATGAAATTTGCAGAATCTTTTGATGTGTTTGGACTTATTGCATTTATTCTGTTGCTCACAATCGGGCTGAAGATAAGGAAGAGGGAAAAGCTTGGATGGGTGATAATTTTTATTAGTTCGGTAGGTTTGATAGTTGATGGTTATATTGTAATTAAAACATATTTCATTGGTGGATGAATGGTATTGATTGTAAAAAATAATATAAGAAAAGTTGTTAAGGAACTTGATAAAGAAAATTCTGTTTCAAGTGTTGCAGATGAAGTTGGTGTTGCAATGGAGAAGAGAGTTGAGGAAATGTTGGAGAGAGCAATTGAAAGGGCAAAGGCAAATGGTCGGCGGACGATTCAGGCACGGGATTTGTAAAACTTAAATACTTCTTGGAATTAATTTTAATATGGATAATGTTGATAAAGAACATAGAGAAAAAATCATGGAGATGATTGAAAAGGCGGGGAGCGAGGAATATGAAACTTCATGGAATGAGGCGGGTGTGTTTTCTACTTCTAAGAAAAAATCAAATGTTAAGAAAGGGCGGACTTCTAAAGCACGTGGAGCGAGGTTTGAATTAAAGGTTCGTGAAGATTTAGAAAAGAAGGGAAGAGTTGTTGATAAGTGGACGAATAATGTTGACTTGTCCCCAAGGGATGACTCCTCAAAGGATGATTCTGGTGAACCTTCTGGTGAGCCTAAAAGTAAATTAGTTATTGCTAAAAGAAAATATAATCCTTATTCCAAAGCCCTGACAATTGGAACAGGGTTTCCTGATTTTATTTCAATCAAACATATTCATGAGGGAGTTTATAGTGTGATTGGGGTTGAAGTTAAAATGACTGGTACTCTTTCAAAAATAGAAAAAGAAAAATGTGCGTGGTATTTGCAGAAAAAGATTTTTTCAGCTATTTGGATTGCTAAGAAAGGAGAAGAGAGGGGCGCACCCAAGGGTGTATCCCAAGGAGGGACGAGAACCTCTACGAGGCCCCGAGATATTTCTGAAGAAATATCTACAAGGGGCAAAATTATTTATGATGATTTTGCTGAAAAGTATGGTGAGAAATATAATAAAACTTAAATTAAGTCTTATACTTGATAATATATGAAATTAGGGATTTTTATCATGATTTTATTTATTATTTCATTTATTTCTGCGTCGTGTGAAGAGGGTCAGATTGATATTAACAGTGGTTCATTAGGAGAACTTGATGCATTGAGTGGGATTGGACCTTCTAGAGGTCAAGCAATAATTGACTTTAGAGATTCTAAAAGATTTGATTCTGTTAATGAGTTGATTGATGTTTATGGGATCGGGCCTGTGACACTTGGTAATATAATTGAGCAAGGAATGGCTTGTGTTGGAGGAGAAGAAATTGAGCAAGTTGAAGTGGTGGTTGAACCAATAGTGGAGGTTGCTGAGATTAATGGGGCACCCAAGGAGGTATCCTCTAATACCCAAAGAGGCACAAGCGAGGGCAAAGAATTTGAAACAATTATTCTAGCGACACAAACTATAAAAAGCCCGGATAATAAGAAAAACAAAAGCAATTACGCGCTATATGGATTTGTGGGTTTTTGTTTTTTGCTAGGGATTTTATTCGTGTTAAGAAAAAGGAAATATAAAAATGAATTCAGATGAACCAAAAAAAATAAATGTCTTGATGATATTAGAAGTTCTTGGGAGACCTCCAGAACATTTGGTTGAAACCTTGGAAGGATTGATTAAACAAATTGGTGAAGAAAAAGGGGTTAGTGTTAAGAAAAAGGAAATAAAAGAACCTGTGCCGATGAAGGATAAGGTAGGTTCTCTTGAAAAAGGTGGTGAAAAAATAAAGACTGGAGAGTTTTTTACAAGCTTTGCAGAAATTGAATTAGAGATAGAAGATATTTTGTATCTTGCTATGTTGATGTTCAAATATATGCCTGCTCATGTTGAGATTATCTCTCCTGAAAATATTACCTTGACAAATAATGGATTGAATGAAATTTTTAATGAGATTGTAAGGAGACTTCATGGTTATGATGAAATTGCTCGAGTGTTGCAAGTAGAAAAGGGAATTTTAGAAAGAAAGCTTAAAGAAATGATTGATGGAAAGAAATCTGAATAAAATGAATATTAATGCTGCAACAAATGTTGGAGGTGCGGGATTGGTACATACTCTTATTATAAAAAGTTTGAAAGCAGGAAAAAAGACTCAAGAAGCAGAAGAAGCAAAAATAGAAAAAGAAACTGAAGAATTAGTTAAAGCTGTTCCTGCAATTTACAAGGCTGATAGAAAAATTATAGAATATGATAATCACGGCAGGCACTTAGACACTTTTGCTTGATTTTGGAGGTTTACTTTCTTTGGTTTTTCCTTTTGCAATTTTCAGTAAGTTGAATGGTTTTTTTGCTCCTTTATATTTTTTGTAGAACCAGAGCAGAAAAATAACTATGACTACAAAAAGAACGATTCCAATTATTTTCCCAACAGGACTTGGTTTTTCTAATGCATTACATTGCCCAGGACAGCAGGTATTATCTTTTGCCTCAATCTCAGTAATACTACATTTTTCAGTTGAATTACAAATTCCATAATTCCATTCACCACATGTTTTGGTCATGTAATCCTGCGAGGGTGCTGGGGGGGCTGTATAATTTTCTATGAATTTTACAGATATCTGAGAATAAATTGTTTCCAGATCATAACTTGCCTTAACATGTCCTTCAAGCTCGAATTCATCTTCTGAGAAAAAAGTTAATTCTATTGGGATATTTGAGTCGGGGTCTATTTTGTTTATGCTTTCTTTTGATAAGTTTGCGTAATTTTCCAGAGAGTTAGACAAAGATAAAACCACGTCTTCTATTGGCTCGCTTCCGGTGTTATAGATGTAAATTGTTCGTTTTGTTTCTTCGTTTGTTGGAGCAGAGACGATTAAATCTTCAGAGAATTTGAATATCTCGTCTCCTGTAATTTCTACGATAGGAATGTAAGAAGGTATATTATAAGTTAAGTTTTCTGTGCTTAGCTCGATAAATTGAAAGATGGGCTCTTGTACTCTAAAATCAAAAGATATTTTTTGCTTTTTTCCTGACTTTAATGTTATTGGATCTGCGTAAGATTCTCCAGAATCATTTTGATCCTCCTTTGTTTTGATTTCAATTGTTATTTCTTTATCTTGGAAATTCTGGACTTCGATGAAAAATTCATTATCTGTTGCAAAACCTGGGTTAATTGAGAAATCTGTTGTTTGGTTATTTATTGAAAAGTTTTTTATTGCATTTTCCTCGCTTATCTCCACTCCTTTCATATATCTTATATCTTCTAGGGTAAGGGAGTAATTTCCCTCTGGTTTTTCAGCGAGCAAAGCATAGATATAATACTCATCATTGATTTTTTTTATGTCGTATTCGAGAGGGATTTTCACATGACCTCTGTAGAAAAACACATTTGATTTTTGAAGGGGCTGAAGGAAGTTTCCAGATACTTTTGCTAGGAGTGTTTCGCCTTGGCTGAATTCTTCTTTAATGTCAAACTCAATTGCAAGAATTGTTGGGAGTAGGAAGAGAATTAAAATGAAGGCTGCTAATTTCTTCATCATTTTATTTTCCCATCTCTTTTAATTTTTTCAGAACATTATCGATTTCTCCTGCAGGTTTTCTCGCCACAGGTCTTCTTACTGGTCTTTGACGTGGAGGAAGAATTCTCCTTGGAGTTGTTCTTTGGGTAATTGCTGAGGATGGTCCTGGGGGGAATCCTCTTGGACCTCTTGGTCTGCTTGGACCTTTTCCTTTTTTAGATTTAATCTTAAACCAAAATTTCCTCAAATTTTTCCTGAATAAAATTCCTATAAGAGTTAGAATAATCAAGGCTCCAAAAATCCAAATCCATTTGCTTATACCTTTGGTTTTTGTTTTACAACAAGATTTAGGAGAAGGACAACTAAAGCTGATGGGTTCTTCATCATCTCCACAAAAAGATTTGCATGTTCCCCCTTGTTGTTCGCATACAGGGGTTTCACTATCTGTTTCTTTGGTTTCGCACTCACCTGTTACACAACATCTTGTAGTATCTGCGGCTTCTGCAAATATTCCCCCTGAACATTTTTCATCACTCTCGCATTCTTCTCCTTCTTGAATAAAACAGCTTTCTAAAAGTTTTGGCCTATCACAACAAACATCAAGAAAACAACCAGTGTAGTCTGTAAGTACTTCTCCTCCTGCTTCTGTACAAGCTGCGTCTGATATACAATAATAACTTGCATCCCCACAATCAGTAGTGGGATCATCTACAACAAGAGATTTTTTAGGCCATGTAGAAAATAAGATGAACGCTGTGTTTCCTATGTTTTCCTGCCAGCAACCATCTGTTCCCTGGACTTTTTTAAGCCAGGCTTTTGCATCTGTCTTTTCTTCTGGCTCCTCGTTTTGCAATGAGAAAAGAGCAATAGCAGTATCATAAAACCTGTCCCCTGATGTTGACCAATATTGGTCCTCTTTTTGCTTTAATAAAAGTTCATCCTTATAATTGTTTGTCAAAGAATAGAGGAAAGATTCTGGGAGGAATTTTGGATTATCCTCTGCCATTGTAATTAAATAAGGAAGATAAGAAGATATGTCTTTTCCACGGAATTTTAGAATACGGGCTGCCCATAAAGTTCCTTCATAATCACATACACCTCCTTGTTTAAAACAGAGAGAATCTATTTTTTCTGTTGTTGTTCCAGGGGATGATGCAGACTTTAAACTTGTTGAAACATAAACTGTGTCTGAACCTTGTTTCTTGAATAATAATGTTGTTGAAAATGTTTCATCGCATGATATTTCAAATTCTTCATCGTAGCAATTTGGAGTAACTTCAAGCCAGTAGTCTCCGTCATAGACTTTTAAGCATCCTGCATTTTTGTTTATTTTTTTATCTTCATCAATTGAAATTGTATATGAATTTTCTGCATAAGAAATTGTGCAGGAAGCAGGATTTGTTGGGTTTATCTGAAGAAGCCAGTCCATATCAGAAGGGTTTATTGTCTGGGAAACGAGCCACGCTTCTGGTTTGTTTGTATTTGTTCCAACCAAGTTAAGAGCGAGAATTGCTTGTGCTGTTGTTTTTATCGCGCAATCTGATTTAGGCCAACATTCGTTATCTAATGAATCTTCAACCACCTCTGTTTTACACCTATCTACTGCTAAGAGTGAAAATATTTTTTCTTCTGTTGAAAGAGAAGCACATTCTCCAGAAACCTCTGATTCGAGGCAAGCATAACCTTTGTCAGAAACGCTTTCTTCCGCTGCAGCGAGGAAAGACATGTAGAAAATTAATAATAGGATTGACAATAATAGCACTTCTTTTTTCATGTTTGTATAAATCAATTGTTGTTTTTAAATTTGTTGTCTTGATTTGATTTTTTCCTTGGCTTTTTGGTTTGTCTTTCTGCCTGGAAATTTTTTCTTACTACATAATTTAGCGGATTTTTTACAAGTTTGCACAAATCATCTGGGGCGCAAACTCCTATGCCTTTGTAGAATTCTTTGCAGTTTGGGGGAAGGATTGGTTTTCTTTTGTATGCCCATGAAAGTTGTGCTTTAATGTATCCCTCCCTTAATGAGGGCTGGTTTTTTTTGTTCCAATTTTCTATACGCTTTTCGATTTCATCTTTATCCATTCCAACAGAACGGAACAATGCGAGCAAGACAAACAAGGCTCGTTTTTTCCCATCCACCATTCCGATTAATATTTTCTTGACACAAGGCGGGAAATTTTGCTCTGACAAATTTGAAAGTTTTATTGGAGAGAATTCTCTTTTGCCTTTTTCTTGTTTTTCTGGATTGTCTTGCTTGAACCAATCTAGGGCCTGCATTAAAAGTTCGCTTGCTTCGCCTTCTTCTGAATCTGGGGAGAAATTTTTAATTTCTGCTTTGAAAGGGTCTGCGTCTTTTGGATGGAACTCAGAAATATTTTCTGGTGATAAGACGACACTGGCTAATGCTGTTTTCTCATGCAAAGAGTAAGGCATTCTGAATAAATGACGGGGTGAAACAAGAATCAGATCTGGCATTACTTCTTTTGGAGCTTCGAAATCTTTGACGTATTTGTTTGGTTTTGAAAGTTCAGAAACTCTCTCAATTAATTTGTCCTCTATTGTGTACATGATATATTTTGTGATTATCCTCGGCCATTCAGGGAACATGTCTGAGGTTTTCACGCCATTGATTTCTTTTGGGAATGCTTTCCAGGGAATTATTATATGGAACCCCTTACTTCCAGAGAATTTGATTCCAACATGTTTGATGCCGTGGAATTTTAGCATTTTAATAATTATCTCTGCCATGATTTTGCTGTAGTCAAGATATTTGCTATCAATATCCAGTAGCAAATCCCATCCAATCCTTAATTCATTAAATTGTTTTTCATTCATATCTGTTGAAAGTTCTAATGCGTCTGACCAGAGTTCTTCTGAACAGTGAAGGGATGTTGCCCCTTTTTTTACTAGTTCAAAACTGTCGCTTGGATATTGGAGATTGTCGGGGCGTTTGCCGAATCCTTCAAAATAACGAGGGGAAATTTCTCTGTTCTTTGAAAATTCAAAGATTGCTTTTTGGATTTCTGGCTTTGAATAATATAATTGGGTTATGTTTCTTATTCGTTGTTCTTTTATTGATTGTTCTGGCATATAGGAAGAAAAGTAGTGAGATTTATATTGTTTATTGTAAGCTAGTTAGCAATGTAAGAAATAAGAAAATAGAATACAGTAATCTTTAAAAATAGGATGTGTATGGAATTTTTATGGGAATCAAAGATAACATAATTAACCTGGCTGCGAGAGTGGGTTCACAAATGGACATACATAGGAATATAACAGATTATAATGACATTTTAGATTCTGTTGAGGTGGGGGGAAATGATTACCGGACTACTCTTGCTCTGATGGCTAAAGAACCACGCGCACTGGTTGGATTTGCTTTTGGAGGAGATGAATACAATAAAGTGACTGCTAAAACAATTGTTGATGCAAGGAGGTATTTCAACGATGATAAGATTCCTATTTATGTTCAGGCAGAGGTGGGAAACTGTTTAGAAGAGCTAGGAATTGGAGATGGCTTGCATTCTTATGGAACAGTGTATGGAATGAGAGAAGAAGCGTCTTCACAGGTTTCCAAAGTAAATGCACGAGAAGTTTTTGGATATATGTTGCCTCAAATGAATAGAGATTCTGTGCCTGCATGGGATTTAGCTTTTTTTGGTCATCCTGCTCACATCCACAGAGTTCAGGGAATTGGTAAAAAGATGGGCTTGGAGGGGGGAGTATTTCTTCCTAAAGAAGTGTCTTGGCCCAAGGATGATATTCAGGGATGGGTAAGGAGTGAAGATGCATGGAGAATAAGGGAGATTGTTACAAGAATGCACCATATTGGACTTGGATGGGTGCCTAAGAATTGGTTTAGAAGTGAAGAATACATGGATAGATAATCCTATTGAACAACAACAATACTTAAAAAATAAATCTGCTTTTAACTGTGATGTTAGTTAAATTAAATAACCCTGTGCTTTTGTCAAAGGTGATTGAGATTCTTTCTGAGCTGGTGACAGAGGTGAGAATTAGGTTTAATGAATTTGGGTTGAGTATTAGTGCGATTGACCCGGCGAATGTTGCAATGATTAGTTTTAAACTTCCGAAAAGTTCTTTCAGCCAGTTTGAGACAGGCGAGGAAGTTTTGGGAGTTAATCTTGATAGTTTGAAAAGGATTTTGAAACGTTGTGGAACTGGAAGTTCGTTGATTTTAGAGAAGCAGGAGAATTTTTTGAATATACAAATTCAAGATAAAATAAAGAGGAATTTTAATTTGAATCTGATTGAAGTTGAGACAGAAGAAAAGGAGATGCCTGAATTGGAATACACTGCCAAGGTTGAGATTGTTTCAAAAGATTTGGTTGACTCTATTGAGGATTGTATGATTGTTGCTGATGCTTGTTCATTTATTGTACAGGAAGGAAAATTTATTATTGAAGCTAAAGGGATAAATTCTGCGCGGTCTGAGTTTTCTGGGGATGAAGCAAAAATTGAGGCAGAGAATTGTAATGGCAGATATAGTCTGGAATATTTGAATAAATTTTTGAAGGGTGCGAAGCTTGTTGAAAAATGTGTTTTGAATTTTGCCGAAGATCATCCTCTGAAAATGAACATTAAGTCTGAAGGAATGGAACTTAATTTTCTTCTTGCTCCGAGGGTGGAGAATGATGATTAGCACGAGAGCAAATGAAAATATATCAATACGAGTGCTGGTCCGAGCAGAGAATTGATTGAAAATTTCTTAAAGTTTATAAATAAGAATATCGTAAAACAAATATGGAAAAAAAGGGGCAAGTGACGATTTTTATTATCATTGCAATAGTTATTGTTGCTGGAGGAGTTTTGGTGTATCTATTTTTTCCACAGATTAAATCTGCGCTGGGTAGAGAGATAAAAAATCCGCAGGCATTTATCCAAGAGTGTATTGAAGAGGAAATCGGGGACGCTGTTGAAATTATTTCTTTGCATGGTGGGAGTGTTGAGCCTGAGTTTTTTAGTACATTTGATAATGTGGAAATAAGAAATTTATGTTATACTGCACAATATTGTGATTATGAACCTCCTCTTTGTTCTATGCAGGAGCCGCAATTAAACGCTCATATTAAATCTGAGATTAAAGATTATATCAGAGAAACAAGTGATGTATGTTTTGCTTCTTTGAAAGAAAATTATGATAATAAAGGATATTCTGCTTCTTTGGAGGAAGGTGAGACCGTAGTTGATATTCTTCCTGAAAGAATTGTTGTTACATTCAACAAAGAGTTAACTTTGGTAAAAGAGGGTACAGAAAAATATGAAGAGTTTGCAGTTGTTTTGAACAATAATCTTTATGAACTTACTGCGATTGCTGATAGTATTTTAGGATTTGAAGTTAGTGTTGGTAGTGTAGATGTGACAATATATATGGAATTATATTCTCATCTTAGAGTTGAGCAAAGACTTTTGGGCGATGACACAAAAATTTATATTATAACAGACAGGGATAGTGGAGATAAATTCCAGTTTGCTTCAAGGAGCTTGGTGCTTTCACCAGCAGGATATTGTTAAAATGAAAAATTTAAAGAAAATATTTTTGACAGGAATTTTACTAGGAATACTTATCATATTTTCAATTAATATTATAAGTGCTATTTGTTGTGAGAGGACAGAAGATGGAGGAATTTGTTTGGATGTTGGAGACGAGCAATATTGTGATGATGCGTATAGAATAGATGACACAGCATGTGAATCAACACAATATTGTTCAACAGGAACTTGTGTAAATAATGCAGAAGGAACATGTGCGATTTCTTCATCATCAGCATGTGATCCTAATCTTGGAGGATATTGGGAGGAAGAAAATTATATTGAAAACCCTGGAGAAATTGAAGCGTGCCAAGTTGGTTGTTGTTTTATTGGAGAAGGCACATCATTTATACCGAGAACAACCTGTAATAAAAGATCTGCAGACATAGGAATTTCACCAGATTTTAGAGATAGTATAACAACCTTGGAAGAGTGTTTGTTAAATGCGGGACCGACAGCAGAAGGAGCATGTGTTTTTGAAACAGAAAGGGGAAGAGAGTGCAAAATTGAGACAAATGAATACTGTCGTGAATTGGGAAGAGATCCTCATCCTGGACTTTTATGTAGTGCTCCTAGATTAGGAACAATTTGCACAATGACTGATAGAACAAAATGTGCTGAAGGCAGACACGAGATTGTTTTTGTGGATAATTGTGAGAATGAAGCAAATGTTTATGATTCTGAATTAGTAACTGATGTTAATTATTGGACTTATATGGAAGATTTTGCTTCAAGTGAGATTTGTGGATATGGACTTTCAAATACAGAGAATGTGAGTTGTGGAAACTGCAATTATCTTGCAGGAAGTACGTGTGGTTCTGCAAGAGGAACAGGAGTAACTCCTGACTACGGAGATAATATATGCATAGATTTAAGCTGTACTTATAATGGAGAAACAAGGGAGCATGACACTGCATGGTGTTCTGAACCAATATCTTATTTTGAAACTGCAAAGCCAGGAGATTTATCTTATAGGCTTTATTGTTTTCAGGGGGAAGTCCAGTGGGAGCTGTGTGACAATCAAAGAAATAAATTATGTAAAGAAGATGTTCCTGGAGAAGCTAACTGTGTTTCAAACCGGGCTCAATTTTGCGTCTTCCAGAATAATTCTAAAGATTGTTTAAACACAGATCAAATGGATTGTAAAGTTCAGGGAGGAATAAGCAGAAAAAATGACAGTGGGGGAGACATATTATTTTTGAATTATACCTCTACTTATGATGATGAAGGGAATGTAATAAGTGAATCAATTGATTCTATAAAAGCTATGTGTGTTCCTCGTTATCCTCCTGGATTTGGGTTTTGGGACCCTGATGTACTTGGAAATTCTCCTCAAATAATACCTACAGAAGTGTGTATGAGAGGTAGTGGGGGTTCTGCTGCAGGATATCACAAAAGATTAGCAAGCGAGTGGAAAGCTAAAGATTACAGATGTGTTGAAGCATGCATAGAGAAATGCAGTGATTGGGTTGTTGGAAAACCTGAATGTCAAGAGACTTGTTTTTGGGGCTGTCCTGCTTCTGAATCTTTTTTAGATATGAGTGCAAGTGGGGAACTGGGTGTAGGAGAGGTTGATTTAAATCAAGATTGGACAGAGAACCGAGAAGGGTTGTGTGTTTCTCTTGGAGATTGTGGTGTGAAAGCAAATTATATTGGGGCAGATAGTTATTACTCTTGGAAAGAACTTTTCATAGGAGATAATGTTACTAAAACAAACATTTTTGGAGCAGACAATTATCAATAAAATGAAAAAGAATAATAAAAAAATTAAAAATTTTATGGTGGTAATCCAGATTTCTATTTTAATGGTAAGCCTTGTGGCTTTTACTCAGATGATTTCTGCCCAAACATCAAGTGCTCCATTATCAACAAGTGTAGCAAGAAAAGTAGTAATTAAATCTAATGTTAGTCAAGAATCAGAAGAAAATTATGAAGCACCGATAACTGGTAGAGCTCCTATTACTCCCCCTATTGTTACTGCTACCCCCCCTTTTGTTCCTTTTGCAGGATTATCTGGAGCATCTGAATCAGTGGGAAAATGGATAGGCGATTTTCTTGGGGGACTTGGAGGGAAAATAGGTAATACTGTTGCAAGTTTAGGTATTGTAGCAGTGGTTTGGTTAGTTACAGTAGCGGTGGTTTGGACTGTTGGTGGACAAGATCGTGACGAAACACTTTTTTGGGCAAATGCAGCTGCAGCTTCTGCTGGTCTGGGATTAACAGCTTGGAGTATTTCCACAGGATTAATGAATGCAGCTGGATGGAGTGCAGCAGGACCTCTAGGAATTGGAATTGGAATAATAACAGCATTCTACACTCTCTGGCGTAGCACATTAAGAGTAGACCAAAGAGCAGTATTCTTTGATTGTAAGCCATGGCAGTCGCAGACAGGAGGAGCGGATTGTGAGGAATGTAATGATGGTGAATTTCCGTGCACAGAGTATAAATGTAAGAGTTTGGGACAATCATGTGAATTATTAAATGAGGGAGATAATGCGAGATGCATATATAATAATTCAAGAGATACCAGAGCTCCAACTATAATAGCAAGAAATGATTCTTTATTATCTGCAGACTATAGTTATGATCCGCTTCCTGCAGCAGCAACAAATGGGGTTGAAATAAAATATAAGGGTGGTTGTCTTCCTTCTTTTGAATCATTTACTTATGGGATTGAATTAGATAAAACAGGTTTGTGTAAAATAGAAGATCGTACAACAGATTCTTTTTCAAATATGATGTTGCCTTTTGGAAGCGGGGGATGGGAAAGAAATCATACACAATTAATGTATTTTCCAGGACAGGCACAGGAAGGAGAAGAAGGAGCTGAACTTCCTGGGGGGGGAAATTATGAGTATTATGTAAGATGCCAGAGTGTTAATGGAAATTCTAATGTTGGGGAATTTTTGTTTAAATTCTGTATTGACCCAGACGCTGACACTTTTGAGCCAAAGATACAAGGATTTAATTTGTTAGATAGAACCCCTATAAAGTATTTCGATGAAGACGAAGAACATGAAACACAAGTAACAATCTATGTTAAGGAACCTCTATCTAATACAAATGGAGGATGCAAATGGAGCCATTCTAATAAGGAATATAAAGACATGGAAGGAATAATGGCTTCTTGTTCAGATGCTCCAGGAGAGGTTACTACATTTAATGCACAGATAAGCTACACCTGTTCTGGAACATTAACAGGACTTCAAAATGACAAAGAGAATAAATTTTATTTTAGATGTAATGATTCTTCGGGAAATGTAAATACAGTTTCCAAAGAATTAACTTTGGTGGGTTCTCGTCCTTTGGTGATAGATTCTGTTGGACCAAGTGATGAAACAATAAAAGGCTCAAGCGAGATGGTTCAAATTAGTCTTGAAGCAAGAACATCTGCAGGATATGAAACTGGAAAAGCAGATTGTTATTATAGTGATACTGGGGATTACAATGATTATACGAAATTTACGAACACACGTTCTCATGAACATTCTGATGATTCGGTTTATCTTCCAGAGGGAACTTATACTTATTACATACAGTGTTTTGATATGGCTGGCAATGTGGAAATAGAAACAATTGAATTTGAAGTTGAAACAGATTTTGAGGCTCCTTCTGTGGTGAGGGTGTATCATGAAGGAGGAGATTTGAAATTGGTGACAAGTGAGGCTGCCTCTTGTGTGTATTATGATAAATCATGCAATTATGATTTTGACAATGGTGTTACTATGACTAGTGATGCCGAAGGGATTATTCATTCTACTGCATGGGATACAGATAATAATTTATATGTAAAGTGTAAGGATCTCATAGGGGAGGGAAACCAACCAAGAGATTGTAGTATAATTGTGCGACCATTTGAATTCTTTTGATTCTGTTAACAAAGTTTATAAGTTATAATTGCATTTTTTAAATATGGGAAAAAGGGGACAGTTAAGTTTATCATTTGGAATGATTTTTTCTATTATCCTTATAGTTATTTTTATTGCTGTTGCAATTTATGCTATAATTAAATTCGTTGGGATTCAACAGATGGTGCAGATTGAAAAGTTCAAAATTGATTTGCAAGAAGACATTACTAAGATGTGGCAGGGACCAGGGGGAGACAGTCAAGAGGTTAGTTATTATCTGCCAAAAAAAATAGATGCTTTTTGTTTTGATGGAGAAGATTGGTATCTTGAATCAGATACAGGCATTATCGGCTATGAAATTGAACATCTTGATACTTCTGAATTGAGTAGGGATTTTTGTATAAATACTATTGACGGAAAAGTAAGCATGGTTCTTAGTAAAGATTATGGAGAAATCTTGGTGAAGATAACAGGATGAAAAAAGGGGTGTTACAAATATCTTTTGGCTGGCTTTTTGCGATTATTGTAGGAGCGTTTATAATCTTTCTTGCGATTTACGGGATTACAAAATTTAAGGGGACAGAACAAGAGGCGCTCGATGTAAAAGCACAGGAGGAGATTGGAATTTTGCTCAATCCTCTAGAGATGGGCTTTGAGTCTGCGACTTCGACCTCTTTTGCAACTGCTTCAGAGTCGAGGATTAATAATAGTTGTGATGATGAGGGAAATTTTGGCAAGCAACTGATTGGGATTTCGCAGAAAAGTTTTAATAAATGGACAGAGACAGATTTGAAGGCGGGTTTTTCAAATAAGTATATTTTTTCTAATGGTGTTGTGGAAGGGAAAAAGTTTTATGTTTTTTCAAAGCCGTTTGAGTTTCCTTTCAAAGTTTCTGATTTGATTTATATGACTTCTTCAAGGGAAACATATTGTTTTGCTAATGCTCCAGGAGATATTAAAGAAGAGATCGAAAACCTTAATCAGACAAATCTTTTGATAGGAGAGGACTGTTCTGGTATTAGTGTTTGCTCTTCTTCAAATTGTGATATCAGAATTTATTCTAATTATGTGAAGAAAGGAAATGATAAGTTGTATTTTAGTTCTGATGCTTTGATGTATGCTGCGATTTTTTCAGACCCTCTTGTTTACGAATGTCAGTTGAAAAGATTAATGAAAAGGGTCGAGGCACTTTCACTCATATATTCAAACAAGGCAAGTTTTGTTGAGGGCAAGGGTTGTGATTCTGAAATAATAGGAGATTTGGATTTGCTGAATTCACACGCAGGAGATTTTAGTTATTCAGAATATTTGCTTAGAATGATTTCAATTGTTGAAGGACTTGAAAATAGTAATGACAGAAGTGGAGTGTGTGGATTATGGTAATAAAAGAAACCCGCTGGTTTCTTTTGAACTTCCTCAAATTGCGGAACCCGATTTTCCAATTGCCTCCGATGAAATCGCAGTTGTTAAGAAATAGAGGACAAATGAAAATTCAGCAAACTGCATTTATGCTGATTGCGGTTACGCTATTTTTTGTTCTTGTTGGTATTTTTGTTCTTGTGTTTATGTTTTCTGGATTAAGGCAGTCTGCAACATTGCTTGAAGAGGAAAATGCAATGCTGCTTGTGACAAAACTAGCGAATTCTCCTGAATTTGCGTGCATGAGTTCGTTTGGGAGTTCAAAGCTAAGTTGTGTTGATGCAGACAAAGTCATGATGCTAAAGGAACAGATAGATAAATATTCTGGATTCTGGGGTGTGGCTGAAATAAAAATAAGAAAGGTTTATCCAACTAATGGAGAAGAATGTGATTTTGGAAATTATCCGAATTGTGGGGTTATTGAATTATATTCTGAAGATGTGAATAAACTTCCGGCTGTGTCGAATTTTGTCTCTCTTTGTTGGAAAGAGAATTCAGATTCAGGGATTTATGCTAAATGTGAGCTTGCCAGATTAATGGTTAAATCAGAGGATAAAAGATGAGAAAAGAAATGAGAAAGAAAGGACAAGAAGAGATGGTTGGATTTATATTGATTATTGTAATTGTAGCTGTGATTTTGCTTATCTTTTTAGGGTTTGCTCTCAGAAATTCGAAAGAGGTAGAAATAAAAAGTTATGAAGTTCAGGGATTCTTGCAATCAGTTTTACAGTATACGAGTGATTGTAAAGATGCCTTGGGATTTTTATCTATTCAGGATTTGATTTTTAGTTGTTACAAAGATGAAGGATGTTTGAATGAGAAAAGTGCTTGTGAAGTCTTGAATTCTACATTAGAGGAAATTATTAAAGAAAGTTGGGCGGTTGGAGAAGATACTCCTACAAGAGGTTATGAATTAAGGATTCTTCCTGAAGCTATGGGAATTTTTCTTAAGAAGGGCAATGTAACTAAGAATTATAGAGGAGCTTCACGAGATTTTACAAAAAGGGGTGTTGATTATGATGTTTTGTTTAAACTGTATAATTAAATCTTTACATTTATTGTGATTGTATCTACAACAATTATTGGTCTATATCTTACTCTTTTCTTTGTTTTTTCAGAGATTAATTTTATGAATCCAAAGCTTTCAAGAAGTTTAACATCATCATTTACAGCCTTGAAACCCCTGTTTAATTTTTTTGCTAAATCATAGATAGAAATGGGGTTTTGTGTCTTAATTACATGCAAAATTCGTGCTTTTTCGTTGCTCAAAAGCTGTCTGAGGGCTAAAATTCCTGAAAAATCATACTTTTCTTTGGAGTATCCTTTTTTGAAAATTGAGAACGCTCCCTTCCCTCTTTTTATTGTAATTTCTCTTACTACCATTCTCGACGATAAATTATATGGTTAATTACTGAACATATATATGCAATATATATTATTAAGTTATATGTTTTTTCATATAATGTATTATAATAAGTAACCCTATGTTAATAAGCCTTTCGCTTGCGAATTTATGGGATATCTCTGTTATGCTATTAAAGTGACACCATAAGACTTATAAGTAAATTAAAGAGCTATAAGTTCTCTAAAATTTTCTAGAGAAAATTCACAACAACCTTTTTAAACAAAAACGCTTGGGAAAGATACATTCTTTGGAAGAATGTTCTCATAGGGGGATTAATGTTCATCTCATCATGGTGATTTACCCTATATCATCAGGTTGGGGCGAAGTTGTCATCGACAACATGTTAGATAGAGTTGAAAGGAGGTTAAAAAGAAAAAAATATGAAACAAATATTTAAAAAAATTACGGCTATAGCTGCTAGTGCATTGATGGTCGGTATGAGCATGGGAGTTGCTACTGCTTATCCAACACCTTTTAATACTGTTGGAGATGTAGCAATTGTTTATGGTGCTGTCGCAGATGCTTCAGATTCTACTCAAGCAGGAGTTATCAAGACGAGTTTGTCATCTTCTCTCACAGGAGGAGGAACTCCAATTGGTGAATCTTTAAAATTTGAAACAGGGGTAGATATGTTAAACATTGGAGATAATTTAACAGAAATAAGAACTACTCCAATTAGAGTAGGTCACTTACCTACTATTTTAGCTGGTGGGACATATTCTAACTCAGAAAATGAAGATTTTGATTATGAAGAGAAAATAGAACCTTCTGCTGATTTAAAGTATGCTTATTTTAAGGATACTGAGTATGATAGCAACAAGCCATCATTGGGAGTAAGAATTGCTAAAAATGATCTTGTATTAAACTACACTCTTGATTTTGTGAAATCAGCAGAAGATGATACTACTGGAGCAAATCTTTTAGATTTTGAAGAGAGTTCAATTACTTTCTTAGGTAAAACCTATGATATTGTTGATGCAGTAAATCAAACAGCAGGGCTGAAGTTGACTTTAATGAGTGGTGCTGTAAAAGATACTTTAGACTTGTACGGAACAGGAACTTACACTGCAAATGGAAAACCATATGATGTGGAACTTACATATGTTGATAGTACTAACTACTGTAAATTTAAGATTGATGGCGTAGAAACAGACAAAATAATAAAAGGCGGTATAGATAAACTTGCAGATGGCACATATATTGGTGTAGCTGATGTTGATTGGGCTACTGGTGCCACAACAGAAATAATGAGATGTAAGTTTTATCTTGGAGCAGACAAAATTGTTTTGGATGACACTAAAGAGGTTGAGATTAATGGTTTGGATGTTGATAAATTAAAAGTTTTCTTCGGCGAAACAGATGGTGCTCCATTTAAGTGGGACACAATGGTTCTTGAATGGAAAGCAGATGATGATTTATTTATCACAGAAAACTCAGAGGTAGTAATGCCTGGATTTGGCTCTATTAAATTCACTGGTGGTGGATTAACAACAGTAAACGAAGAAACAACAAAATTTAGAGGGAACTCTAACAAAGGAATTGTTTTAACTACAACAATAAAATCTGGAGCAGTTGAGATAGATTTATTAGGAAGTAATGGAACTGGTGGCTTTGACGCTATTGGTGGATCAGAGAATGGCGAGCTTTTATTGACACGTAATTTAACTACAATTCTGAATGCAACTGTTCCAAGTGGTGGAAATCAAAAAGGTATGATCTATAATTTAACTAGCGGAGCTGGTGGACATCAGTATTTTGTTGCTACTTATTGGAGTGGCGCTACTGGAAGTTCTTATCTTATAGAAGTTGATGCTGATGATACTAATGGTGTGGATTTCACAGATGTTGTTACTGGTATAAAAGTACAACAAACTATAAAGAATAACACAGACTTTACAATTGGTGATGCCTCATTTAAGGTTTCTAGATTTACAGAAGATCAGTATGTTGAAATTAACGCTTCTAATGCTAATACCTATATTGACAGATTAATTACAACGGAAGGGTTGATAATTTATTTGCCTATTAGCAGTATAAAAGCTGAAATAACTGCGGGTACTGGTTCGCCATATATAAATATATCTGGTAATATATCAAATTATATCATTAGAACAGATGAAGAAAACAAAGATGGAACTTTAGGTAGTGGTAAAGACATAAATGTTACATTTAGTTTCACTAGTAGTTATAATGCAGAAGCAAAAATTGCTACTGCTACAGAAGCTTTGTTCTCAGGCGATGATATGCATGTAGATCCAGTTGATGACAATTATTACACAGCTTATCTTGAATCTGATGTTGGTACAAAAGTTATCTTTGATTCAGACCCTGATGAAGATACTGTAGATATTGTCTATTTTGGAAGCCAAGTACAGGGTAATGTGTATATAGCTGAAGAAGGCGCTACTAGTGAAGGTGGTGATATTGGTGATGTTATTATTACTGACGCAGAAGTTGGTAATTTTGCTACTGCAAACCTGATTATTGTTGGTGGAAGCTGTATTAATACTGCTGCTGCCTCTGTATTAGGAGTTACTTACCCTACTTGTACTACTGCTTGGACAACTGAAACAACAATTGGTTCAGGAGAATTCTTGATTCAAAGTTTTGGTGCTAGTGAACAATCATTAACAAGCAAGATTGCATTGTTAGTTGCAGGTTATGCTAAGGAAGATACAGTAAATGCTGTTACTTACTTAACAACTCAAGACCCAGCAACAACTGCTGGTACTAAGTGGACAGGAACTGCTGCAGATAGCGCAACACTTGCTGTAAGCTAAATCAATTTATTTTTTATTTTTCTTTTTCTTTTTTTTTAACTTCCTAGCTCGGCTATTGAAAAGCCGTTATTGGTTCCTTTAATTTTGTCGCTTTCCAATAACCTCGGCGAGAGCTGTAAAAAAGTTTTTATAGTGGGGGTGGTTTTGTAAATAATGCGTAGGATAATCTCAAAAAGAAAGCAAGAAAAAAAGCAGAAGAGGAATCAGTTGATTGTAGGGGTTGTGATGATTTTGCTTTTGTCCATGGGTATTTTTGGTTATGCTTTTGGAGGGAGAGATTCTAAGAAGACTAAGATATTTTATAACGGACATGAATTTGTAGAAGAGAACGGATATTTTATTGTTGGTCTTGGGAACTTTGAATTTTCTCTTAGGTATAATCCAAATGAGATTGGAGAAATTAATTCTAATTTGAATTTATTAAATAATTATCTTGGCAAGCCACTTTATCTTTCATCAGAAGATATAGAATCTTCAAGCGAGATTTATAGAAACCTTATTGATCAAAATCTGATAGTTCCAAGAATGCAACTGGCTTGTTTGGAAGGAGAGACCTGTGATAATGATGAACTTCCTGTTAAAAGTTGTGAAGATAATTTTATAATTATTCGTGAAGCAGAAGCGAGTAGCGTGATGCAACAAGAAAACTGTGTGTTTATCGAGGGAAAACTTGAAGATTTAGCAAGGATTACTGATGGATTTCTGTTAAAAATAATTGGAATGTCATAATAAAGACAACCAAAGGTTTTCTTTATCAAACTTTCCTTTAAGTTAGGGTCATGCCTGATTATATTTTCAGACACAATAAAACTTATAAACTTAAAAGAGGGTTTTTTAATTATGGATGAAGAGGATAATAAAGAAGAAGAGATTGATAAGGAAGAGATAAAGGAAGAAGAAAAGAAGGAAGAAATAATTAAAGACGATAAGAAAGAAGAGATTGATAAGGAAGAGATAAAGGAAGAAGAAAAGGTTGATGCAGATAAAGAAGAAGTAAGTGAACCTGAGGAAAATGGTGAAGTTGAAAATGAGGAAATCGCTCAACCAAAAGAGGAAACAGGCAAGCAATCAAAAGAAGAATCTAAACAATTAAAAAAAATATTTCTTGTCCTTGGGTTTTTGGTATCTATTTTTGTGGTGGTACTTATCTTTATTAATGCGTCAGCAACTTTTACCTATGATGGAATTGATTTTGAGACTGTTAAGAGTGGGGATTTGATTCTGTACAAAACTTCGCTTCCAGTAAATTCTGACGACCATAAAATAACAGGGGATGCAGTATCCATAAATTATAATTTTTATCTTAGGAATGACCCTCGGAAACTAAAAAACATTCCATTAAAACTAGACGAAAATCTTAACCAACTGACAAGTACAGTGATAAATTTTACAGAAGGTTTTAATTGTGATGGTATGGGGGTTGTTGCTGTTACAAATTTAGCAAATCTTTTGAAGGTTTTAGATGCTGAAGTGATGAAAGATGAAACTGCTGTATGTGATCCTGAAGGGAGATACACTTTTTTGAGATTACAGAGAGGGAATGAAACAAGTATAGAACAGTTTGGTCCTTCATGTTATAACTTGAATATAAATAATTGTGAAATTCTTGATGTTACAGAGAAATATATGTTGGAATTACTTTCGATAATTAATGAAAGGTTACCTTAAATGGATTTAAGACTTATTTGGGCTATGCTCCTGACGATAATGCCTGTTACTGAACTGAGGGTTGGGTTGCCGTTGGCGATTTTGTATGCCACTGATAACGGCATTCCTGTTTGGTTGATTTTTACCTTAATTATTCTGTTGAATGTTTTGATAATTTTTTTTATATTTTATTTCCTTGACAATCTTCATCAGATTTTTTTGAAATCTAAGATTTATAGAAAATTATTTGAGAAGTATTTGGAAAAGTTTCAAGGGAAGGTTGACAAGTTTGAGAAAAGATATAATACTCTTGGGTTTTTTGCGTTGGTGACTTTTGTTGCTGTACCTTTGCCTGGAACAGGTGCGTGGACAGGATGCTTGTTATCGTGGTTGGCAGATTTAGATAGAAAGAAAAGTATTTGGGCTATTTCCCTTGGGGTTTTAATTGCAGGTCTACTTATTCTTTTTGGAACGCTTGGATTTCTTAGTCTTCTTTAAATGTTTCATTAACCCAAGGTTTTTCAAATCAGAATAGAACGGAATTTCTTTTATCTTGAATATTTTTATTCCTATAAACCAGATTGCAATTACAAAAAGTGTGCTTCCAAGATACCAGAAGAGTTTGTGTGTTATGTCAAAGAAAGAGTTTCCTGAGACAAATAAGGCGCTGAGAAGGAAGATTCTTAGGATGTTTATGAAAAGTAAGCTGAGAAAGGAGAATACGAGCATTTTGACTCTTTTGTTCATGTTCATGGGGATTGCGAGATTTAGGATTAACAGAAGATAATATGCAGAACCTGCTACGCAGGCTTTTATTATTTCGATTGGAATTTCATTGTTCAATATGATTATATTCCCTAAGAGAGATGTATTAAAGAATAGGGATAATAGAAAGAAAACAGGGTAAACTGTCAGAGGGGTGAAGATTGTGTAGAAGAGCCAGAGGTTTGGAATCCCGGCGAGAATTAAGATTGAGTATCTTATGGCAATATCCCGGAATGTTTTCGCCTGTTTTTTCATAATGGGCAAAGTGGAAATGTATTTAAATAATTTAGCCTTGTAGAATTATGAGAAAAAAGAGATGGGTTGCTTTTGGGCTGCTAGTTTTGCTGGCAGTCATTTTTAGTTTTTATTTTGATACGGTTATTGTTGAGGGGATTGGTTTCTTGAGAAATAGTGTTTTGGATGATTTTTTTCTTGGTCTGACTATGCTTAGTTCTTCTGTGATAATTTTCTTTTTTTTAACAAGTTTGTTTTTGTGGCAGGAACATAAGAGGAGGTGGATTATTCCGCTTTGGGTAAGTTTGGCTCTGTCTGTTGCTGTGAGTTTTATATTTAAGTTTGCGATTCAGAGGCAGAGACCGTTTCAACAAGGAATTGTGAGTTTGTTACCTGTGCTTGAGAAAGCCAGTCATTCTATTTGGAATTTTTCTTTTCCTTCTTTTCACGCAATGCTGGTTTTTTGTGCTGTTCCAATCTTGTCTCGGCAGTTTAAGAAATTCAAATATATTTGGGTCGCCTTTGCTGTGTTGATTGCGTTCTCAAGAATTTACTTTGGACTGCATTTCATGAGTGATGTGATTGTTGGAGGAGTGGTTGGATATGTCTTGGGAATGATAGTTGTTAGATTAGAAAAAGATTATAAATTTGGTGAGAAAATTTATGGGAAAGTTTTTAAAAAATAAAATTATTTCTTAGCAACTTTCAAAGCTACTAAGATTATTACGAAGATAAGCACAACGTTTATTGCTCCGATTGCCCATATTGGCCAGCTACCTTCGGAGATTAAGTTTCCTGTGAATCCGGGGAATCCTTTTCCTGTAATATCTCTCACAATAACTGGGGTTGATAGTACCTTTTGGTCTTCTGTTACTAAGATGTTAAAGTCCTGGTCTCCTGAAACACCTGGGTTTACATTGAGTGTTATTAAAAGATCTGCTGAGTCTCCTGCGTCTAAAGTAATACTTGATGGAACTATGCTTACTAAAGTTGCCCAGCTTGAAAAATCACCTGCGCTGATTTCAAAAGTGCTTGTATCAACACCTGTGTTAATTATTGTTGTTCTGATTACTAGGTCTGAATCTGGCTTTGCTTCTGATTCTAATTCAGCAGAAACTGTTGCTCTTGGTTCGTTTATGCAATTTCCTTCAACTTCAACATCAACTCTGAACTCTGCAATATCATTATCATAATCATTGTAATATGAGTCCCCATCTTCATCTAAGATTGTGAATAAAATTGTGTATGCTTTTTCTTCTGCATCACTTGGAACTTGGAAACTGAATGGGAATTTTTCATCTTCAAATGCATCTATGTCTCCGATTTGAACTATCTCGTTAATTCCTAATTCTTCGTTGTATGCTCTAACAGAAACTTCATCTTGTGTTTTACTACCAATGTTCCAAATATCTGCTGTTATTTGAACATCAGTTCCACAAGAGGCTGTTCCTACACCTACAACTTGAAGATTATCAAGGATAATAAAATCTTTTTCAATTTCAATTGAAGTTTGACTATAATCACTTGCACAAGTATCTGCTCCATCTAACTCATCTGCCTTAGAATCATCAATTACTCCTGTTGCTCTAACATATAATCTATAGTCTCCGTCTAACTCATCTAAATCTTCATCCATACGATCATTTAATAAAAAACTAATAGTTAATATTTCTCTATCCCCATCCTCTTTAAGATTGAATTCACTTTCATCCTCTATTTCAATTGTCCATTCTCCTGTTTCTTCACTGTATAATCCCCATTCAACAACAATATCATCAACATCATAATCTCCTTTATTTTCTATTTCAATTTCTACTTCAATCTCTTCAAAAGGGAACCAATTTTCATCATCACCGAATTCTGTAGATGAAATTCCGTTATTTATTACATCAATATCTCTAATCTTTAATTCTCCTGGATTATCCATTTCTCTCATGTCCCATCCGTCGTCCCATAGACAGAAGTTTGGTTCTACTAGTTCTACTGCTCCTTCAATAACTAAGTTTTTAATCATAAATTCGTTAGAAGCTGCACTAAAATCATATCCAAACCATCTAAGAGTAAGTGTTTCTCCTGAATTAACTTGGATACTTACATCGTTTGCAGAACTTTTAAAACTTGATGAACCAACATCTGATTCTGTAACTATATTTGTTGGAGAAGTAAAACCTGTTTGCGTAGAATATTCTAAGTCAAAGATTGCTGGTCCTGCTATAGAAGCACTATAATCAAAATCAATATCTGAAATTGTTAAAACATAATCAGTATCAGGAGCAATTGTAACCTCAAAATATTTTGTAGAATCAGCAGAACCTGCTGTTTCCCAATCTTCTGCAACAGCACCATCAGTAGCATCAAATGCATTAAGAGTAACTCCGCTTGATACAACAAAATCGCCAGCATCAACATTTGTAGCAACATTAGTAGCAAATTCATCAATTGTTAAATCCCATTCAGAAAGAACATCTGCACTTACGAAACCAGCAATCATAACCAACGCTAAAACGCTTAAACTCAATAATGTGAAAATTTTGTTTTTCATTTGTAATCATTTTGGAGTTACTATGGTTTATAAGGATTTCTGTAGTGGAAAATATCTGTTATATACATAGAGTTAACCTCTATTTTGGATGTTTTTAGTAAGTTTGTCGACTATAAAAAGATTTATATGTTTGTGGGAAATTGCGTTGGCGTAACAAAGAGAATAAGGATCTACTTTTGTTTTTATTTATTTCTGCAACAATTATTGGGTATAAAAACTGTTTTTAGTCTAGCAAGATTTATTTTCTAAGTCTCTTATATTAATAGCTTGTAAATCAAAATCTAATCTGGGGCAGGCTGTGTTTATCCAAGAAGTTAGGGGAAAGTTTTCGAGCTCGCTGGGGTTTAGATTGTTGCCAAGAAATAAATAAGAAGATTTGTCTTTTATTTTCTTTCTTATATTAATAGCTTGTTTGAGTTTTTCTTGTCCTGGCTTTGTTGAAACAAGGATCCCAACTTTTTCTGCGTTCAGGAATTTGAGGTAAGCTGCTTTTTTTCTTTTTTGGAATGAGTCTATTTCTTTTTCAGAGATAAGAGAAAGCTGGTCTTTCTCTAATATATAAATAGGTAAACTTGTTTCAGACGCAAGAGCTAAGGCATGGAATCTGCCTGAACCTATTAATAGTATAGCTTGTGTGGCTTTGGGAAATGTTGGTGAACTACATCCAAGAACTTGAGTTATTTGCGTTACATTGTTTGAAAGAGAGGATTTTATTTCAGATGCTACATCTTTGAATTGTATAGAATAAGCGATTGCTATGTTTTTCGGAAGTTTCTTTGAAAGGGATTTTATTTTATCTTTGTTAATATTTGCTTTAACTTTTGCTGGAATGAATATGGTTTTCATGAATTTAATGACATATATTCTTTTAAATATCTTTAGATGACGCTAATAAAAAAGTAGCAATCATTTTGTTGTTCCTTTTATATCATAAGCTACTGGAATTCCCCGAGAATGTAATCTTTCAGCAACCCAATCCAAACAAGCATGAAATCTTGAACAACCATATAAAATAACGCGGTCAAATCCCTTACTTAAGGGTATACACAAATCAATTTTTAGATCATCTCTCTCATTATAAGGGATTTGCTTAACTTTTAAATTTTGATTTTTTTCTATTTCAGCAATTCGATTTAATACATCATTAAATCTACCATCATAATTTTGATTTTCAAGTAATTGTTTATGCACTATCAAATGAAGGGTTTTCATGAATTTGGGTAGAATTAGTGTGTTATAAAGGTTATTATTCAAACTTGTGTTTAGGTTCTTCTTTTGGTTGAGAACTTTCTTTTTCTATTTTAGCAAAAGAAGGTGTTACGATTACAATGTTTTCGCCGAATCCTGCGATGTTGCCTTCAAGGGCGTCTGTTGTTTTTTTGATTTTTGCTATTGCTCTTTTTAATTCAATTGAATCCCTCTTCCTTAAATCTTTTATATCGATTATTGCGATTGTGTAGCCTTCTCTTAGTGCGTTCAATATGTCGCTCACATCATCGTATTGTTTTAAGGCGAATAGCTTTACAAGAACTTTGCTTTCCTCTTCTTCTCTATCTAAGTCAATTTCGAGGTAGTCTGTGTTAATCTCATCGCTGCCTGCTCCTCCTGAAAATGCTCTTTTTATTTTATCGAAAGCCATAATAGAATTATATTGGAGATATTTATAAAGATTTCTGTGATTTTAATTGAGTAATAGAGAACACTATTTCTTCATTGTTTTCATTATTTCTTCTCGTAATTTCTCGAGTTGTTCTGTTAAAGAAGACTCTTGGTTTTCCATTGTCTTTAATCTTAACTCAATCATTTTTTTCTTGCTTTCGAGTTCTTCTTTTATGCTTGTTTTTTCTGTTTTTATCATCAATTGGCCGATGATTTTGAAAACTTCATCTCCAGAACTTTCAATTGCGCTTAATGCAGATTCTGTTTCAGAAAGTTCCATTTGAAATGATTGTTTTTGCATAAGTAAATTCTGCGATGTTTGTTCTAACATTTGTATCTCTTGGATTTTTTGTTCGTCTGTCATTATTATTAATTAGTTTTAACTTTTTTTAATTTAGTTCTAGGTTTATAGAATATTTTGCTTCCGCAATGAGGGCAGACAAATCTCTTTTCGAGGTTTGCACTAAGAAGTTTTTTCTCGCATTTGAAACATTTGTAAGTTGTCATGCGAAAGAACCCCTTGTTTCTTTCGCGCTATCTCCTCGAAGCGCTGAAGGGTGGCATCTTTTCGCGCAATCCGACTGATACCACATATTTATTTTATTTATCATTGTATTATTGTAATTTTTTGTTTTATAAATTTATTCATTCAAATAATATGTATCTGAAGCGAATTTTCTGTCGCATCTGGGGCATTTCCATATCCCGCTTGATAATCTTTTAATTCCAAGTTTTTTACAATATGGACATTTTTGCTTTTTTCTTTGTTTAGTTTCTACCTTAACTAATTTTGCTCTAACTGAACGACCATATCTTGCACCGAATCTTCCTGCTGATTTTGCTTTTTTTAATTTTGCTGGCATTTTGTGTTCTATATTCAATGGGAATGCCCGGATTTGAACCGGGGTCGTCAGGTCCCAAACCTGAAAGGCTACCAAGCTACCCCACATCCCCTTACATAAAAAGGGGGTTTAGGGAATTTATAAAGCTATTTCTTTTCTTCTGCGCTTGGTTCAGGAGTTGCCTCGCCTTCCTTAGCTTCTCCTTCTGGAGTTTCTCCTTCAGTAGCTCCTTCTTCCTTAGCAGCTTCTTTCTCTGCTTCTTCTTGCTCTATAGCCTTTTCTTGCTGAGTATGAAGTTCATTGAAAAATTTGTCAAGTTTTGCTTTTTTCTCTGGAGAAGTTTCTGTTCTTTCTTCTTCAATTTCTTTAGCATATTTTCCAGTATCAATTTCTCCGCCTACTTTTGAAGCAGATTTACTTTCAACCAAAATTCCTAAACTTGTGCAAGTTCCTACAATTGTTTTAACTGCAGTTTTCAAATCATTACAAAGTAAATTTGGGAATTTCGTTTTTGCAATAGAAATTATTTGCTCGATTGAAGCATTTGCGACTTGCATTTTTTCTTGAAGTCCTGAACCTTTTTCTATTCCTAATTCTTTTTTCAAAAGTTCTGAAACAGGTGGCGAGAAAACATTAACTTCGAATTCTTTTGTTCCTAAATCAACTTCTAATTCAACTGGAACTTTCAAACCCTTGAAATCTTTTGTTGAATCATTAACTTTTTGTATTACTTGTCCAATATTTATTCCAGCTGGCCCAAGCTTCTGGCTGAGAACTGGACCTGGTTGCATATTCCCGCCTTCAATTAAAAGTTTAATCTGCATCTTCTTCGTCCTCCTCACGTCTTATAACCTTAACATTATCAATCTTGATTGTTACAGGTAATGGAACAACTGCTCCTAGCAAGCTTATTACTATCTCTCCTTTTTGTTTGTCGATTCTTAAAACTTTTGCTTTTTCTTTTTTGAAAGGTTCTGCAATCATTTCTACAATGTCTCCTTCTTTTATGGAAATGTTTTCTACTGATTGCTCAATCATTCCTTTAATTTCCTCGTAAGTTATTGTCTTTCCGATTATTCCTTTTACATAAGGCAGATTAAATGCTGCTTCTTCTGCGCTGTCTCTATTTTCTGCTTCTAAAAGTATGTAACCCCTCAAACCATGAGGACGTGAAACAGAGTAAATATTTAGGTTCTTTTTCTCTGCTCTTTCAGCTATCATGTCTACTGCTTTCTCTTCTTTGTTTGTCGTTACTTTTATGATAAATATCATTTTGTATCCACTACGCCTCAATTATTTAAGGAGTAGTAATATTAGGTAAAATTGGGAGTTTATAAGTTTTGTTATTCTTGAATTGGAACGGGAGACCAAGCTGGATAAAGATCTATAGAATTATTATAAGTTAATCTTTTTTGATTTGAACCATCTGAATTCATAACATAAATTTCGTAATTTCCGTCCCTATCGGATAAAAAAGCTATTTTGCTTCCATCTGGAGACCAAGGTGAAAAACCATCATCGAAAGAACTATTCGTTAAATTTATTGGATTTGTTCCGTCTGCATTCATAACATAAATTTCGTAATTTCCATCCCTATATGAACTAAAAGCTATTTTTTTTCCATCTGGAGACCAAGATGGATGACCATCGAAAGAAGAATTATTTGTTATATTAGTTGGGTTTGAACCATCTGTATTCATAGAATAAATCTCTAAATTTCCATCCCTATATGAACTAAAAGCTATTTTTGTTCCGTCTGGTGACC
>CAZJEO010000002.1:63822-198270 GCA_964545065.1 Candidatus Woesearchaeota archaeon
AAGATGGAAACTCATCCCAAGAATCATTGTTTGTTAACCTTGTTTGGTTTGTTCCATCTGTATTCATAGAATAAATCTCTGAATTTCCATCCCTATCTGAACTAAAAGCTATTTTTGTTCCGGGAGACCAAGAGGGCATTCCATTCCAACCATTATTGTTTGTTGTTAATTTTTCCACTTCAGTTCCATCATTCTTCATTATATAAATTCCGTAATTTCCATCTCTGTCTGAACTGAAAGCTATTTTTGTTCCGTCTGGTGACCAAGATGGAAACTCATCCCAAGAATCATTGTTTGTTAACCTTGTTTGGTTTGTTCCGCTTGTGTTCATCATATAAATTTCTGCATTTCCATCCATATCTGACACAAATAAAATCTTTTCTTCGAAATTTTCAATAGGTTCTATAATTGGATTAGTATTTCCTGGATTATTGGTCTCGGGAGGAATGTAAGGAGTGCCTGGGCCTTTACAACTGTAAAATAAAACAGAAGAAGCTAATACTAATGGTAAAATCCTTCGTCCAAAGTGTTTTCCTATTTCTAAGAGTTTTTCTAATTCCATGGTGTAATCTTCAGAGATAACCCCTATTTATATTTTCCTATTTAACAAAGATTTTCATAACTAAAGAAATAATAAAACCAAAGAGGCCGAGGATAAGAATGCCCACTGCAGAGACTTTTGCTACTTTTGTGAATTCGTCTTTTGTGGGTTTTTTTAATGCAAACCAAACCCGTTTACATTTAATTGCAAAAGATTTGATTCCTATAAATGGTTTCATATTTTAATGAGAAAGAAAGAGTTTTTAAGATTTACCTAATTAATCTTTCTTTAGAATTATTATCATTCCACTACCAAAATATTTGTCAAATATGCTTGATGTATCATCAAATCTTCTTTTTGTTGAAATCTTCAAAACCTTAAGAGGTTTTCTTACTATTAAATCATAAGCAGAGGCATAGAAACCCCTCATTCTTATCTCATAATCTAAATTGTTTAACTTTGCAAATTCTATTAACTCTTTTTTGCTAAAGGGAACTTCTAAACCAAAACTCCAAAAACCAGTTAACTCAGCAAGCTTTTTAGCAATTCTGCAAAAAATACCATATTTGTAAGGTACAGAGATTATCGCTATACCCTTATCTTTTAGGAAAACCAGATGTTTCTGCAGAACTTCTTGTCTTTGTTTTCCTATAAAATGCTCGCATAATCCAAAAGAAGTAACTAGGTCATACTTTTTTTCTGATTTAAATGTGAATAAATCTGCAACAATAAAATTATGTTTAGCGTAATCTCCCCAGTATTCTTTTGCAAGTGATTTTGGTTCTTCAGATCTATCGAGCAAATCTGCACTTGCGCCTTTGTGTGCAAAAAATAAAGATACGAGCCCCATACCTGAACCAAGTTCTAATAATGATGTGCCTTTTAAATCACTTTTATTTAAATGAAATAAAATCATATCATGTAATTCATTCAGGTCTTTAGAATACAAGATATCTTTTTGACTCCACTCCATTTTCTTACCTTTTTCTTTCCAAAAAGTATTCCATACATCCTCTATGCTATTTTTACCCATGATTTTTATTGTTGAAAAACTTTATAAATTTGGTGATTGATTTCTTTAATCTATTCAAAAAAAACTAATTCCAAGTTCTTCTTCGATTTCTTGGTGTTTGAGAGATTCTATACTTTCGGTTTGGCCGAGAATTTGGGAGCTCTTTACTCCTGTAACAATTAATAAAACACGGATTGATTTTTCCATGTCTTCTGAAATTTGTGCTCCCCAAATTAATTTTGCGTCAGGATTTAATTTGTTCCCAACTGTTTCGATTATTGTTTTGCATTCGTCTAAGCTCATGTCAGGACCTCCAACAATATTTACTAAAGAACCTGTTGCATCTGAGATGTCCACATCTAATAGGGGATTTTGAATTGCTTTTTCTACAGCTTCTATTGCTCTTTGACCGCTGTCTGATTCTCCCATACCGATTAAAGAAACTCCTCCATTCATCATTACTGTTTTTATGTCTGCGAAGTCTAGATTTACTAAACCAGAAGTTGTTACAAGTTCTGTTACCCCTTTAACTGCATTTGTTAGGATTTCGTCTGCGATTTTGAAAGCTGTGTGTAGGGGAAGATCTGGCGCGAGTTCTAAAAGTTTGTCGTTGGGAATCACAATTAATGTGTCCACGACTGCTTCCATTCGTTCTAGTCCATCCATTGCATTCTCGATTCTTTTTCTTCCTTCAATTGTGAATGGCAAAGTCACGACTCCAATAGCTAAGGCACCTTGTTTTTTTGCTAATCCTGCAACCACTGGTGCTGCTCCTGTTCCTGTTCCACCCCCCAGACCACATGTTATAAAAATCATATCACTTCCGCTTATCTTTTTTTTGATTTCTGATTCAGATTCTTTTGCTGCTTCTTCTCCAACTCGCGGGTTGCTTCCTGCCCCTAATCCCTGAGTTAATTCTTTTCCGATTAATATTTTTTGGTCTGCATTAGCATATAATAAATCCTGAGCATCTGTGTTGATTGCAATAAGTTCTCCTCCCTTAATTCCAATTTCTCTCATTCGGCTTAAGGAATTTCCACCTCCACCTCCGACACCAATGACTTTTATCTTTGCTGATTGTTTTTTTAGAAGTTCTTCAAGTTCTCTATCAATCTCCTGAACTTCTGAAGATAAACTTGATATGGGTTCTGGAGAACTCTCTGTTGGATTATAGATGTCTTCCATTTCTAAAGAGAGAAACTATATCTTTATAAGAATTATTGTGATTTCTTAGTTGGATTACTTATCTCCTTAATTTTCAGTTCTAAACCAAGAATTTCCTTGAATTTATCCTTGAACAATTTAGCAAAGTCTGCTAATGCTTTGTCAATTTCCAAGGTTATGGTTTTGTCCTTAATTTGGAATTTTAATTCCTGGCGAAAGAAGAAATCAATCATTGCTTTTGCTTTTTCGTTTATGTCAGTAATTTTTCTTTTTACAGTGAGATCATAAACTAAATCTTTTCCAGCCAGAGGATTATTGAAATCTGCCATCACTCTTCCTCCTGAAACAGAGAGAATTTTTGCTGGACGACCATCAAAATTGAACATCAATCCAGGGACTGGTTGTGTTTGTTGTTCTCTAAAAACTTTCATGGGGATGAGCTGAATTAGTTTAGAATTTCTTGGACCAAATGCTTTTTCAGGAGTTAACTCGATTTTGTATTTTCCAATGTCTTTGCCAACCAAATATTCTTCAATACCTTTCAGAAACATATCCTCTCCTAGGCAAAAAACAAAAGGTTTTGCAGGAATATTTGAATTCATTTTTTCAAGTTCCTTTTTAATATTTGAATCAAAAACTTCTCCGTCTTTGACTTTTCCTGTGAATTCTACCTCAATAAAGTCTTTATTTTTTAGAGTCATTTTATTTCCTTGAGTAAAAATGTTTATAAATCTATTTTTTTTGGTTAGAATATGGTTTTAAAGATAATTGGTGCGACAGATGCAAAGGTCGGGACAAATATTATTGTAGATGGTGAGCCTTGTACTGTTAAAAAAATGGATGTTAGTAAGACTGGAAAACATGGACATTCAAAGGTTAGAATCGAGGCTGTGAGCATACTTTCTGGGCAGAAAAAAGTTTTTGTAATTCCAGGTCATGATAAGTTAGAAGTTCCGTTAGTAAATAAAAGAAAAGGTCAAATTTTATCTGTGGGAGATACAATAAGTTTAATGGATTTAGAGAATTTTGAAACTCTTGAAGTTGCTTGTGAAGATGACTTAAAAAAAGAAATTGGAGAAAATGATAATGTTGAATATTGGGATGTTGAAGGTAAATTGATAGTTAAGAGGAAAATATAATGGCGAAGATAATTGAATTAAAATTAGAAAATTTCAATTGCGAAATTTTAGGAGAAAAAAATCGCTAAAATTCCGGAAGCATCAAATAGACTTTTCAAGAATGTTTTTGTTTGTAAAAAATGCAGAACTAAGATAAGAGCAGACCCGCAAAAGATTTTGAAGGGTAAAGTTACATGTAGAAAATGTGGCAAGAGTGCATTTAGACCAATCAAGAAAAAATAGAGGATAAAATGAATTTTATGATATATGATCTTGCGTTATTAGTAATCTTCGTAGTTCTTATTTCGGTTTTTCTTTATCGGAGAAAAAAGAATCTTAAGAAAGAAGGGTTGCTACTTTTGTATCGAACTAGTTGGGGTATGAAGTTAATTGAGAAAGTTGGGACGAGATTTAAGAAGACTTTGAATTTTCTCAGTTATGTTGCGATTGGGCTTGGATATTTATTGATGGGCACAATTATCTATTTATTTGGAAAAATTGTTTGGATATATGTTGTAAATCCAGAAATTGTTAGAGCGATTAAAATTCCTCCAATAATGCCGCTTATTCCATATTTGCCGCAAGTTTTCAAATTGGATTTCTTGCCTTCGTTTTATTTTATATACTGGATAATTATTATTGCTATAATTGCTATAGTTCATGAATTTGCACACGGAATTTTTGCTAGAAATAAAGGTGTTGGAATAAAGACCACTGGTTTTGGGTTTTTTCCATTTTTCCTACCTGTTTTCTTAGCAGCGTTTGTTGAGCTTGATGAAGACCAAATGAAAAAGAAAAGTATTTTCTCGCAAATGTCTGTGCTTGCTGCAGGAACGTTCGCGAACGTCTTGACCGGAATTTTCTTTTTGTTTGTGATGATTCTTTTCTTTTCTTTAGCGTTTGCTCCAGTAGGAGTTACATTTGATAGTTATACTTATTCTGCATTTCCTGTTACAAGTATCTCCATGATGAATGATGTGGATTTAGAAGATGCGTCTTATGAAGAAGTGAGTGCACTTATTAATGGCACTAAAATAGATGTCGTCAAAATAAATGGTGAAGTCCATGAGAAAGGAATTGCTGGATTCACTCGAGATGAAGAAGGAAACTATTTTATTGGTTTATATGACGATGCGCCAGCAATAAATATTGGTTTAGTGGGGGCTATTTCTGAAGTTAATGGATTTGAAGTGGATAGTGTTGAAAAAGTTGGAGAAGAATTATTGAAATATTCTGCAGGAGATGAAATTACTATAACTACAATTGTTGATGATGAAACAAAAATTTATGATGTTGTTCTTGACGCGCATCCAGCTAAAGAAAATACTGCTTACTTAGGAATTGGATTTTCAAATCAAAAGGGTTCAGGTGTGATGGGAAGTATTATTGCTAAAATATCTTCTTTCAAGAAACCTAATGTATTATATAATGCCAAGTTTGGAGCTGGAGAATTTATTTATGATTTATTATGGTGGTTGGTTTTAGTTAGCTTTAGTATTGCCTTGGTGAATATGCTTCCAGTAGGAATCTTTGACGGAGGAAGATTTTTCTTCTTAACGATTTTGGCAATCACAAAAAGCGAGAAAGTTGCAAAGAAAGCATTTTCAATAATAACTTACTTGTTCTTATTATTGCTTTTTGTTATTATGGCTTTTTGGGCTATAAGTTTTTTTAAGTGATTATTTTTTCAGTATACAAATACTTATAAGTTAAAATATTGAGTAAGAGGTATGGCAACTTTAGTAACAAAGTTTGAAAAAGGATATCAAGGTATGCAAGAAGGGATTTCGATAGATAATGAAGATATGGAGGAAGTTGGAAGATTTACTTCTGGGAAAACTGCAGAGGAAAGAGATAATTTGGTAAGACTTCTTGGTGGAGATCATTATTGGGAAGATGATAGATGGACTTATGCTGGTAAGTTTGAACCAAAGAGATAATTTTAAAACATAATTCTTATTTCTTTTTTTATGATACCAGAGAAAGTTAAGAAAGTTTTGAAGAAACAACATTATGGACTTGTTGGTCGGCATTCTGCTGTGCAGATTTGTAGATGGACGAAGAAGTCGATGCGAGACGAGGGTGTTTGTTATAAGGAGAAGTTTTATGGGATTAAATCGCATCAATGTTGCCAGATGACGCCTGCTGTGATGTGGTGTCCGAATAAGTGTTTGCATTGTTGGAGGGCTGTTGAATTGACAATTGGAGATAAGTTGGGGGAGGGAATTGATTCGCCTAAGGAGATTATTGATGGTTGCATTAAAGCTCAGAGAAAATTGTTGACTGGTTTTAAGAAATCAAAAGAGAAGAGAAATTTTAGCAGAGCTAATATGGAAAAATGGGAAGAAGCTCAGGAGCCTATGCAGTTTGCTATTTCACTTTCGGGTGAGCCATTTATTTATGATAAGATTGGAGAGTTGATTGAAGAGTTGAGGAAAAGAGGCAAGACAAATTTTGTTGTGACTAACGGACTTTATCCTGAAAAAATTAAAGAGTTGGCTGAGAAAAAACAATTGCCAACACAACTTTATATTTCTGTTAATACTCCGAATAAAGAAATGTATGAGAAGTTTCATAGGAGTTCTATGAAAGATGCTTGGGAAAAATTGAATCAGAGTTTGGAGATAATGTCTGAGTTGACACCACAGGCGTATACCCAAAAAGGGCACGAGAACCTCTCCCAAGGCCCCGATAAATCTTCTGCAAAGATTTCTACTAGGGGCAAATGTCGTACGATATTCAGAATGAACCTTGTTAAGGGTTTGAATATGGAAAATAAGATGATTAAAGAATATGCTGAGTTGATTAAAAAGGCGAAGCCTATGTTTGTCGAGGTTAAAGGATTTATGAGTGTGGGATTTGCGCGAGATAGGTTAGGTTATGACAAGATGCCTACAGACAAAGAGATGCTTGAGTTTGTAAAAAAGTTAGGAAAAGAAACTGGGTTGAAACTTTTGGATAGCCATGAATTTTCAAGAGCATATATTTTGGGAAAGAGTGGAGAGGGGATGAAGATTAAGGGGAATTAACTTAAATTTGGGTCGTATGTTGATTCTCCAACTAAAACAGTTTTATCTTTTTTTATTACAACGGCACCATCATATCTAATTTCTCTTTCTCCAGAGGAATCTTTAGCAACAATATAATGACTGCCATTTCTTATTACTGGTAAAAATTTTATCAAACCAACTTCATTTGGAAATGCTACTAAATCTCCTAAATCTACATTTACTCTACAAGGTCTGCTTAACTCTTTCATCTACAAATCCACCACGCCTAACTTAGTCAATGCGGCGAATCTTATTCCCACAGGCAAGTTGATGAGGGCTGAGATAAGCGCCATGTGTTCTTTGCCATTGCCAGAGGCAATTGTAACTGCAACTTCAACGCCTTTGATTTTTCCCTTGAGGTTTTTTAAAAATTCATCCTTTAAATCAACTAATCTTTTGTCCAAGTTTACTTTAATGAATTCGATTATTTCTGTTTTTCCTTGAACACTAAATTGAGACGAAGATTCATCTCCGAGAATTATAACTTTGTCCCAGTCGCCTTGTTTAATCAAACCAGAAACTTGTTCCCAAGTTCCTTTCCCTGATGATAAAAGTGCTATTAATTCCATACGAGAAAGAAATCAGATTTGTTTTTAAGCATTATTGTGATTATGAATTACATAAATATATTTATATTTAAAAAATGAGATGAGTTAATGAATGATAAAGATTTCATGCGTATTGCTTTGGAAGAAGCTGAAAAAGCTTATCTAAATGGGGAACTACCTATTGGGGCTGCATTGGTGATAGGAGGAAATCTTATTGGTGGCAACAGTAGTTCACAAGTTGAAAATGCAAATTACTTTAATCATGCAGAAAATATTCTTATACAAAGACATGGAAGAGAAATAAAAAAAGCACACAAGAGATCTTTGTCTATTGAATTATACACCACTATGGAACCCTGCCTTATGTGTTTAGGGGCTATTGTTCATAATAGGATTACTAGAATTATTTATGCTTGCCCAGATCCTATCGCAGGATCCTCCCAGATAGATCCTCCTACTGGATGGTATAGGAGGAAATGGCCAAATATAGAGCAAGGCCCTCTTATTGAAGAGAGTTATGAAATTTTCATGAAACATCTTGAAGAGAATCAAGAAACATGGAAAAATGTTCTTTCTACTTATAGAGATTTAAAAGAAGAACTTTTATAAACCCAAAACTTCTCTGAACTTTACCGTTAACTACATCGTCGAAGTTCACAATTCTGAACACAGACGCATCATGTAGGAGGTATTAAGATGGCATTAAAGGAAGACTTACAAAGAGTAAATCAAAGATTTTCACTAATCAATTTTTCAAAATGGAATTAAAAGAAAAATTAATCAAAGCATTAACAGAGCTTAGAAAGGAAAAGGAAAGAAAGTTTGATCAGACAGTGGATTTGATTTTGAATCTGCAAAAGTTTGATCATAAAAGGAATTCTATTAATTTGTCTGTCAATGTTCCGTTTAAAATTAAAGATAAAAAGATTGCTGGATTTTTTGAAACAAAGAAAGAAGGTGTTGAAACAATTACAAAAGAAATGTTCAAGAAATATTCTGATAAAAATGAAATGAAGAAACTTGTTAAGAATTTTGATTTTTTTATGGCTGAGGGGAAATTAATGCCAGTTGTTGCTACGACTTTTGGAAGAGTTCTTGGTCCTGTTGGTAAAATGCCGTCTCCGCAATTGGGTATTTTGATGCATGTTGACGATAAGGAAATTGAAGAATTGAAAAAGAGAATTAATAATAGTGTTAAAATTCGGGCAAAAGAAAGCAGCATTAAATTGTCTATTGGGAAGCAGAGTATGAAGGATGAGGAAATTATTGAAAATGTTATGGTTGTTTATAATGCAGTTTTGAAAGCTTTGCCAAGAGATAAAGAGAATATTAAGAATGTTGAAGTTAAATTCACCATGACTAAACCTCAGAAGATAAAGATAAGATGAGCGAACAAAAACAAACACATGTTTCAGAAGCAAAGAAAGAGATAGTTGGAAACTTAACTGATTTGATAAAAAGTAAGAAAACTGTGTTGATTGCTTCGATAAAAAATATTCCTGCTTCGCAATTTCAAGAGATTGGTAAAAAGCTTAGAGGAAAAGCTGTTGTTAAAGTTCCAAAAAAGAATTTGATTTTTAGAGCGATTGATGAATCTGGAAATGAAACTGTGAAGAAACTTAAGGAAAAAATCACAGATAGTGTAGCTGTTTTATTTTCTGATGTTGATGCTTTTGAACTTGCTGCAGATTTATTGAAGAAAAAAAGTCCAGTTAAAGCAAAGGCTGGTCAAGAAGCTCCAGAAGATATTTCTGTTCCAGCTGGTCCAACTGAATTGCTTCCAGGGCCTGCAATAAGTGAGCTTGGTGCATTGGGAATTCAAGTTCAAATTGAAAACGGAAAAATAACTATTAGAGAACCAAGAGTGATTGCAAAGCGAGGTGAAGAAATTACTTCGGGTGCTGCAGATGTTATGAACAAGTTAGACATAAAACCATTCTCAGTAGGTTTTGTTCCTTTGGCTGCGTTTGATTCTCAAGAAAATAAATTATACACAGATATTAATATTGATCAAGAAAAAACAATTGAAGAACTTAAAATTGCATTTGGAAAGGCCTTACCTTTTGCTGTAGAGATTGGTTATTCAACTAGTGAGACAATTAGCTTCATGATTGGTAAAGCTGGGATGCATGAAAAGGCTTTGGAGAAGTTTGCTGGAGTGGAAGAGAAGGAAGAGGAAAAAGTGGAAGAGAAGGAAGGGGAAGAAAAAAATGCTGAAGCTGACGCTTCAGGAAATAAAGAAGTAGTTAATGAGGAAATGCAGAGTGAAAGTGGTGAGAGTGATAGTGAAGAGAAAGTTGAAGAAGTGAAGGAAGAAGTTAATGAGAAAACGCTGAGTGAAGAGGAAAAGAAAGACGAGAAAGAAAGTGCTGGCGCGGATGAGGGGGAAGTAATTAATCCAGATTCGCAGGGTGATGAGGTTAAGGTTGAAAGTGAAGAAGTTAAAGATGAGAAACCAGAGGAAACTGAAAATCAAACTCAACAAGGAGAATCTAAAGAAGAATCAAATGACAATCAAACTCCTGAAGAAAATAAATCTGACGGGGAGGAAAATAAATAATGGAAAACATATACGCGGCACTTTTGTTGCACAAAGCTGGAAAAGAAGTTAATGAAGAAAACTTGAAAGCTGTTGTAACTGCTGCTGGTGTGCAAGTGGAGGAATCTCAAATCAAATCACTTGTTGCTAGCTTAAAAGGTGTTGACATTGATAAAGAGCTTGAAAGCGCAAGTTTAGCTGTGGCTGCTGCTCCTGCTGGAGAGGCTAAAGCTGAAGAAAAACCTGCTGAAAAGCCTAAGGAAGAAAAGAAAGAAGCTGCAGCAGAAGGCTTATCTGCATTATTCGGTTAATTTTAATTTGAATGTGGATAAGTCCGAGCTTCTTTTAGATGTAACTGGGGTGCAATAATTCTCCATAATATTTATAACTCTAGATAAATTTTCTTTAATTCATGGTGTGGAGTTTATATGAAAAAGACGGTAAAGCTCTTGAACCTTTGAAGTTCTCAAATGGGAAATCCCAATCAGATGTTGTTGATGAAGTTTTGAAAGCAATTGAAGAGGGAAACAAGATAATTTTTATTCATGGTGTTTGCGGGACTGGAAAGAGTGCGATTGCTTTGAATATTGCTCGGAAGCTTGGGAAAAGTTCTATAATTGTTCCTGGGAAAAATCTTCAGGCACAATATCAAAAAGATTATGAGGTGAATAAATATCTTTTGAAAGAATCTAATTTAAAAAATATTGATTTGGAGAAATTTCCTAAATTAAAAGCTTTGCAAGGGCAGCAAGATAAATTAAAAATTAAAGTGATTACTGGCAGAGGCAATCATAAGTGCAAGTTTTTAGAGGATAATAAGAATGCTGTTCCTGTTGTGAAAAAAGAGGTTAATGCTTCTTTGCATGATATTTTTGAGGGCAAGAGAGAAGGAGTTAAAGAGTTGATTGCAAAAGATTTATCTGCGAATAATAAAAATCTACCGTGCAAGATTGAGATTAAAGAAAAAAATTGGAATAGGATTAAGACATATTTGAAACAGAATAAGAAAATGAATGTTGAAAACTTGAATGATATAAGGGATGTTGGGAGGGCTGCGGTTGCGCTTGCTTGCCCTTATTGGAGTCCTGTGCTGCCTGAAAAATATTCGCTGAAGGTTTTTGCAGATTCAAAAAAAAGAAGTTATCTTGGGTTGGAGGATACAAGGTTTGTTTGCCATGCAGGAAAAGAAGGATGTAAATTCTATGAACAATTTGATTCATTTGTTAATTCTGATGTAATTGTTTTTAATTCTATGAAATATGTTTTAGAGTCTGCTATGAATAGGAAGCCTAGCACCGAAGTTGAAATCATTGATGAGTGTGATGAATTTTTAGATAAATTTTCTAATCAAAGGAACATTAATATTGATAGATTGCAAAATTCTCTGGTGTATGTATTTGGTGAAGAAAAAGTTGAGATGGCTATTAAGGAAATTAGTGAGTTAATTAAAGAATTCAAAAGAAATGAGAGAATTAATCATGCGGTTGAAAGTGGAGAGATAATTCCTCTTAAAGAAACTGGCATCTATGATTTGTTTAAGATTTTCTTAGGCTCTAAGGAGTTTCTTGATGAAATAGATGATGAAAGTTATTTGTTTGATGTTGAAGAAACTGCGAAAATGTTTGAAGATTTTCTCGATGAATCATATGTTACAATTAACAAGTCTGACACAGGTATTATTGCTAATGTTGTGACTACAAATCTTGCTAAAAAATTTCAAGAAATGATAAACAAAAATAAAATTTTAGTTTTAATGTCTGGAACTCTTCATTCTGATAGTGTCTTGAAAAATATTTTTGGATTAGAAGATTATATTATTATTGATGCTGAAACAGAGGGGCAGGGAAAAATAGAAGTTGTTAGAACTGGATTGGAAAAGGATTTTAAATATTCCAATAGAGGTAAATTTTCTAGAGGAGATTATTTGGAAGCGTTGGGCAAGTGTGTTGAAGTGGCGAAGAGGCCTGTGCTCGTTCATGTGAATGCTTATGCTGATTTGCCTTCTGAAAGTGAGTTGGAAGAATATGATATTGATAATTTAATTTCTAGAGAGAAATTAAGAGAGACTCAAGAAGAAGATAAAACTGGTGAATTAATTGAGAGATTTAAGGTTGGGCAAAGTGATATTTTATTTTCTACGCGTAGTGCGAGAGGAATGGATTTTCCAGGAGAGCAATGCAATAGTATTATTTTTACAAAATATCCTAATCCGAATGTGAGAGATGCGTTTTGGCAAATCTTGAACAAGACAAAGCCACAATTTTATTGGGATTTTTACAAAGATAAGGCACGGAGAGAATTGTGGCAGAAAGTTTATCGTGGATTAAGATTTAAAGAGGACCATGTTTATTTGTTAAGTCCTGATGTGAGGGTGTTGGATGGTTTTAGCAATCCTTAAAAACACTTAATTTTTATATAGAATATTGCCTCTGTCGCATAATGGTAGTGCACCGGCCTTGAGAGCCGGGCCCTTACGGGCTTCCAGGTTCGATTCCTGGCGGGGGCGTTTATGATAATGGACAAACTTAAAACAAGTGAATTTAAATTAGAAATTTTGAAATCTTATATCAATATGTTTGATGGGAAGTTTATTAGTGAAGTAAAAGAAACAGAAAATATTATTTATGCTTATAGCGAAGTAAACCCTGAAGACTGGTGGAATTTTGCTCTTCTAAAAAAACCAATTAAAAAAGAAGAAATAACTCTGATTGAAGATTTTTTTAAAAAAAGAAAAAGAAAGTCTGCGATATATTTTCATGATGGTTCAGAATTTGAGAAGGTTAAATTAATTTTGGGTTATAGGGATTATAATGTGAGCGCGAAAGATTATTGGATGTTTTGGGAGAATGGAATTCCTAAAATAGATGACCAAGGCATTAAAGAAGTTAAAACAGATGATGACTTTGATGTGTGGTTTGAAACATTTATTAAAAGTTATCAAAAAGATGACCCGCAAAACCCTTATGGAGAGCAAACAGACTTCGCCCTATTGTTAAAAAAGCTTTGGAGAGAAAGAAAAACAAGAGGGGAAAAATATTTCTTGGCATTTGATGAAGATAAACCTGTGGCAGTAGGAATATTGATGAGCTATGATAAAAAAGGATATATTTATTCAATAGGGTCGATTCCCTCGGTGAGAGGAAAAGGATTTGGAAAAAAGATTAGTCTTTATTGCATTAAAGAAAGTTTCAGGCAAGGAAATAAATTTCACTTTCTTGCGACAGAGAAGGGAGGATATCCTTTTGCTTTTTATGAAAGAATAGGTTTTAATCCAGAATTTGTTTCTTATTTATACACAAAATAGTTATATATCAAACAGTCTTTTCAAAAAAGATTTTCTCATGCGAATAGGCCTATCATGTTCATCAATTATCTCATATTTTATGACTGGTTTTGTTTTTAGAATTGGAGCTTTTTCTACAAGCTCTTGAGTGACTTTTATCAATGCTTTTTCAACTGCGACTTTAGAGTAACCTTGACTTATCAATGCAAATTTAAGAGTGTTAATATCATAACCTTTTTTTAGATTCTTCTTGAGATATTCTACCATCTTTTCCATAGGATTTTCTGTCATAAAAAAGAAAGAGGATTTGGATTTAAAAATATAATTGTGCTAATTTCTTAACATAAAATCTATTTGATTTAGAAGTTTACCTGCAACATGTATGTGATTATAATTATTAAGTACTGCTTCTTTATTTTTTTCTATAAGGCTTGAGGATTTTTCTATTCTTTTGTTTAGACCTAAGAGGGTTTGTAGTTGATCCATCTTTTCATTGTCAGATAAAAAAGTCTTTACTTTACTCATTCTTTCTTCTGGATTCTTGCTATTATGTAAAACAGAATTATCGTATAAAGCACTTAGATCTATTCCTGCTTCTTCAAAATCTTTTGTAATTTCTGGAATATTCCTTCCAATCAGGGGTGTTCCTGAAACCCAAGGTTCTATAAAAGCAAATCCAAAACCTTCCTTGATGCTTGTTGAAATAACTAAATCTGAGATTGCAAATAAATCAGCTGTTGTGAACTCCCCTTTACCATAATCAAGAAATTTGTAAGCTTCTCCTATTGAGCAAGGGACATCATGTTTTTTTGCTAGGGATTTTATTTCTTCTGCATAATCATCTTCATGGGGAACAGTTATAATGAGTCTATGGTTTCCTCCAAAATTATTGAGTAGCTTTGTTATTAAAATTGCCTCTTCAATATTTTTTCTTCTCAAGACTCGCACAGGATATGAGATTATTTTTTCCCCTGGTTTAACTATCCCTGACTCTTCAAATTTTTCTCTTAATTTCTTAGCGTTTTCTTCACTTGTATATAAATTAGATTCCACAATTGAATTTGGAATCACAGAAACATTTTTCAGACCTTTTTGCAAAAGCCTGCCTTTATCAAAAGATGTTAAAGTTAGAAAATGAACATTATCTGATTTGGGGTAAACATCATTTATATCCTTGAAGAACTTTCTGAATTCTTCTGAAAGATGAGGACGGTCATCAATGAAATCATGAATTCTGTAAATTATTTTTTTGCTTAGATTTTTTTCTGCAAATTCTTTGAATGCTAGTGTTGCTCTTGGGTAGATTCCAACTACCGGATTTTCTATGATTAGAACATCTGAATCCGATGAAACTTTTTCTATTTCTGAAACTAGGTCTTCCGCTTCCCAATTAATAATTCTTTTTTCAGCATAATCTGGTATTGCTTCATTAAAAGGATTGCCTACGAACACAAATTCAATATCTGGCGATTGCTCCCTTAATCCCCTCACATTGTTCAGAACCGTTCTTGTCACTCCATCTTTTTTGAAGTAATAATGCAAAAAACAAATCTTCATTTATTAAAAGAAGAATCAAAGTTTAAAAATATGATTGTGAATCATCTTATCTTTATTGGATTGTTATTTCTATAAAAATGAGTTGCTTTCTTAAGTCTGGATCTAGATTCTGAATAAATTGTCAATATTTTATCTCCTTTTTTTATTTTGTCTTTTGTGGAAACATAAATATACAATCCTGAAAGCTTGTCTACCGGGCAACCAGCAACTCTTGCTAAGGAATTTATTTTTTTATTATGAATTTCTTTGATTGTTCCTGATTTTTTTGCATAAATTGTTTTTTTGAACTTTGCTAAAGTTATTTTTTTCAACGAACCTTTTTGTGCTTTGATTATTTCATCGAATTTTTTGAATGCTTTTCCAGATGAAAGGATTTCTTTTGCCATTTCAATTCCTTTTGCTTTTTTTGCTTTGCCTGTCATTTCTAACAATTGTCCTGCGAGAAACAAAGATTTTTCTTCTAAATCTTTTGGACCTTTGGTATGGGGATTTAGAACATTGATAACATCCATTAATTCTAATGCAGGACCGACCCCGTTTCCCATTGGCTCATTTGCTTCAATTAGAACTACTTTTAATTTTTTCTTGAAAACTTTTCCTAGGTATTCAAATTTCTTTTTTAATTTTAGGGCTTGTTGTTTATTGACTTTTGCTGTTTTTCCATAAGGAATATCTATCAAAATATATTTGCTTCCTGTTGCAAGTTTTTTTGACATTATTGAAGCTAATAACTGAGATGGTGGGTCTATTTTTAAAATTCTTTCAATCCTAATTATTTTTGAATCTGCTGGAACCATCCCTACAGAACCTCCCCAAATAATACAACCATTTGTTTTTTGAACTATTTTTTTTAGCTCTTCTGCAGAGAATTCAACTTTTGCGATTGTTTCTATAACGTCTGCTGTTCCTGCTGCGCTTGTGATTGCTCTTGAAGAAGTCTTTGGCATTAATAATCCTGCAGAAGCGCATATCGCAACCACAATTGGAGTTGTTCTATTTCCAGGGATACCTCCTACTGAATGTTTATCTACAACAAATTTACTTTTGAAGGTTATCTGATTTCCTGTTTGGGATATTGCTTTAATTAAATAAATCGTCTCTTTCATATCCATACCATTTTCATACATTGCTGAAATGAAAAGTGCTATTTCTGCTTCAGATAAAGAATTGTTTACTATATCTTGGATAATTTTACTTATTTCTTTTTGAGTAAGCTTTTTTTTATTTAGTTTTTTCTTTATGTAAACTAAACTGCCTGTGACTTGGGACAACTCTACTCTAACTTTTTGTCCTTGTTTTAATCCAAGTTTATTTTTGAGTTCAGAAGAAATTGCTATTTCGTCTTTTGAGATTAATTTACTAATTGTATCAATTATTGTGTAAAAACTTTTTGGTTTTTTGGAAACTGTTGTAATACAAACGCGGTCTTTTGTATGGATTCCCATTTTTTTTGCAGTTTCTTTATCGAGCATAGCTACTGGAAGTCCTGCAGACCAATCAAGAAGTTTAATTTTTAATTCCATCTCTTTTCAATAATTAGAAAGATTGATTTTTATATTTAACTAGATTACTCTTTCTTATCTTTAATGAATTTCTGAACAAGTGAATTTTTACTTTCAGGGACTTCTTCTTGAATTAGAATTCCTTTTATTTTCTTGTCTCTATAAATTTCAAGAAATATTAGAAGATATGCGATTATTAGCGGTCCTAAAATAAATCCAAGGAATCCAAACATAAACAATCCTCCAATCATTCCAATTAAAAGAATTGCTGGGTGAATTTTTGATTTTCTTGCTACAATTATCGGTCGCAGAAAATTGTCGACAGTTGAAGAAATAAGTCCGAAGATTGCTACTCCTATTGCTGCAAAAATATTTCCGGTAATGAGAAGATATAATGCCACTGGTACCCAAATTATTACTGTGCCGATAATTGGGAATATACCTGCTAAACCTGCCATGAACGTAAGTATAAGCGCATTTGGAACCTTAAATATAAAAAATCCTGCCCCAGCAATAACTCCTTGAATAAGGCCAACAATTACTTGCCCATAAATAACTGAAATTGTGATTGCTTTTGTAGATTTGACTATTTTGTTTTCAACTTCTTTTGAAAAAGGCATTAAACTCCGAGCATAAGAAAAAAGTTGTTCTTTGTCTTTAAGTACAAAATAAAATGTGAATAATACCATTGCTAATTGGATTAAAATATTTGGAAGATTAAGAATCATTGCAGATAGAGAATTTACCACTCCGTTTGTGATTTTTGTTGCGAAATTTGAAAGTACAGAGGATATTTCTTGTGTGAATTTTTCTGAAGAGAAAAGAGATGGAAAAATAGCTTTTATAGGTGCAATAAAATCAGTTTGTTGGGCAGATGCATAAAATTTAACTGCTTGATCTACAAAAATTGGTACTAAAAACCAAAAAGGCAGAATGATTAATACAATTAGTATAAGACATATTAGAATTGCGGAGAGGTTTTTTGATTTTACAATCTTGAGAAGTCTTTTGTAAATTGGTTCAAAAATAAAAGCAAGAATTATTCCAACAATTACAGCTAGTAAGATTGGTCTTATTAGAAAAAAAGATAAAACTAGCAAGGCTATCAAAAGTATAGCTGCTGTAATTTTCTTAAAATAATTCTCAAGCATTTTCATTTATTAAAGGTGGTTAAAATTTATAAAGGTTTGTGAATAAGTATGAAAATGAATTTTATAAAAAAGATTTTTGATAATGAAATCGACGAAGAAGTACATTTACAGTTCCAGAAATTTAGTAAAGGTGAATTTAGAAATCGGGCTATGATAAGAGTTAAATGTTCTGGGAAAAAGTGTACAATTTATACTTCGGCTGAGTTTGCAAATGGGTTTGTGAGAATGGCTGCTGAAAAACTTGGTGAGGAGAAAACGCAAGTTACTGGGGCAATTGTTTCAACTTCTGATTTAACAGAAGAGTTAGAGTTTAAAGAGAAAAAACAATTCCAAGGTGTTAAGAGATATCTTATTGATACTGAAATGTCTGGTACTGAAATTCTTGGGCTTTTGGATAAATTTCCAAAGACATTTTTTGCTTTGACTTTTAATGTTGGTGATGAAAAATTAAAGATTAAGCCAAAGGCTCCGAAATCTGGGAAACCTGGAAAGGGGGATGCAGAACCTAAAATTAATTTTTGTAAATTTGTGACAACCGATGCAAAGATTAAGAATAGTTTTGTTTTTGAAGATGCTAATTTTAAAGAGGCAATTATTGACCACACGTTTGTGATTGAGGATATAGTTGTTCCAGATGAATTGAAAGATGAGAAAGATTTTTCTAAAGTTCGTGAAATGGCTAAGAGAAAGGGGAAAATTATCCGAGAAGCTAAAATTGACGAGCAAATTGTGAAAGAAGAGAAGGAATTTGAAGCTTAGTGTGGCGTGAGGGTTAGATAAAATAGTCTAAAGAGAACATATATATTTATTAAAGAAAAAGGATAAGAAAATTTATGGAGTTAATAGATATCTTGAAGAGAAACCCAAATTTAACACTTAAAGATTTTCAGGAACTTCAAGGAACATATGATGGAAAATTTGTGGCTCAAAAATTTTCGGGTTTTGATAAAATAAGACATACTTATGCTCATATGGGTAAACTAATGGGGAGATTGGCAGAATATATTCATGACATGGAAGAACAGGAAGAAGGAAATGTTTCTTCTGAGGACATAGAAATTAAAGTTATCCCTGATTTATTAGTTTATTCTGCTTGGCTTGCTGAAGAATTTAGCATAGATATCGAAGAAGCTGGCCTTAAAAGATTTGTAGGAAACTTGAGAAGACTTCATGCTGATAAAGTTCCTGTAGAAGAACTTGAAGAACTTGAGAGGTATGTGAAAGAAAGATTTGAGGTTTAGGGTTGCTTGAGAATAACTGAAATTATCTGAAGAACATAACCAAGGATAATAAAAATCCAACCCAAATTTCTTAAAAGAGGATTTTCGTATTTTAGGGAAATTGCGGGCTTGCCACTCATAAAAATTCCACTCGCCTTTTGGGTTTGAAAACCTTTAGCCAAGAAGAGCACTCCAAAGAAATTTAATATTAATCCGAATAATAAAATTGCCTCCATCTTTATTTAATTGCTCTAAAATTTAACTAATTTCCCCCTTCCAAAACCCTTAAAAACTCCCTTTTTCTTTGTATTTTATCCAGGGTAGAAATAAAATGATAATTTCCGCTATATTGAGAAATGCCTACAAGAAAAAGTCCAAGAAAAGGAAGTTTGCAGTATTGGCCACGGAAAAGGGTCAATAAATTTTTGCCTAGTGTGAACTGGGACGCGATTTCTGAAGGAAAAACAATCAAGGGATTTATAGCTTACAAAGCTGGAATGGTTTCTGCTTATGTTAAAGATAATACAGAAGATTCAATGACTAAAGGGAAGCACATTGCAATTCCTGCCACAATAATTGAATGTCCACCAATGAAGATTTTTTCTGTTAGATTTTACAAAAATGGTTTGGCTGTGAAAGATGTTTTGGCTGAAAATTTAGATAAGGAACTTAAAAGAAAAGTTAAGCTTCCAAAAGTAAAGAGGAAATTTGAAGAGTTTGTGGCACCCAAGGGTGTACCCTCTAAAGAGGGCAAAGATTATGATAATATTCATGTGATTTGTTATTCTGTTGTTAAGAATACTGGGATAAAGAAAACCCCTGATTTGATTGAGCTGGATATTTCTGGAAGCAATGAAGAAAAATTGAATTTCATTAAAGAAAATATTACTAAAGAAATTTCTGTTTTGGATGTTTTTGAGAAAGACCAACTTGTTGATGCTCGTGGATTGACTACTGGAAGAGGTTTACAAGGACCTGTTAAAAGATTTGGTATAACTTTGAAAGCAAGCAAATCTGAAAAAGGTAGAAGGCGACCAGGATCTCTTGGTCCGTGGCATCCAGCTCGTGTAACATTTAGGGCTCCGCAAGCAGGACAATTAGGAATGTTCACAAGAATTATTTACAATAATAAAATAATTGAAATGGGAAAAAGCGCAGACAAGGAATTAAAGAACATCAAGAACTTTGGAGATATTAAAACAGATTATGTTATTGTTCAAGGTTCTATTATGGGCCCTTCAAAAAGACAGCTACTTCTTACATCACCATTACGAGGAACTAAAAAACAACTCAAGAAAAATTATGAGTTGGTGGATTTAAGATGAAAACAAAAATATTAGATATAACAGGGAAAGAAAAAGCAAGCATTGAACTTGCAGATTGTTTTAGTCAGGCTGTGAGAGAAGATATTGTTCATAAGGTGTTGGAGGCTAAGAAAACTCAACAGCCGTATTCTCCGTCACCTGTAGCAGGAAAGCAACACGCTGCAAAAGGAAAGATGGTTCATAGAAGACATGTTTGGAGAAGTGGTTATGGTCGTGGAGCAAGTAGGGTGCCAAGAAAGATTTTCTCAAGACGTGGAAGTCAATTTAATTGGGAAGCTGCAGAAGTTCCATTTGCAAGAGGTGGTATGAGAGCTCATCCTCCAAAAGTTTTAGGACATATTAATACTTCAAAAATAAATAAGAGAGAATTAAAGGTTGCATTTATTTCTGCATTGAGTGCAACAGCAAATGACAAATATGTTGTGAAAAAATATCATACTATTGAAGATGTTAAGAATTTGCCAATTATTATTGAAGGAAAAATAATGTCTTTGAAAACAAAAGATATTCTTGTTTTATTGAAAAATATTCTTGGAGAAAATTTATTTAATGTTGCTGTTAGAAAAAAATCTGTGCGAGCGGGAAAAGGAAAAGCTCGAGGAAGAAAATATAAGACAACTGCAGGAATGCTTTTGGTTGTTGGAGAAAAAGAAGAATTAAAGACAAATGTATTTGATGTTAAAAAAGTAAATAGCCTTGGTGTGACTGATTTGGCTCAAGGTGGTTTAGGAAGATTGGTTGTTTATACTGAAGAAGCAATTAAAGAAATTGGGGAGAAGTTGAAATGAAAGTAAATAGGAAATTTTCATTCATCCGCCATAAGAGGTATGTCGAATGAAACCAATAGTAACTGAAAAAGCTGTTATGATGATTGAAAGAGAAAATGTTTTGACTTTTGAAATTGAAAGAAGAAAAACCAAGACTGAAATTCAAAAAGAAATTGCAGAGATGTTTGGTGTGAAAATTGAGAAGACACGAACTTTTATCAAGAATGGAAAAAAATATGCTTATGTTAAATTAAATGAAAAGTCGCCTGCGATTGATGTTGCGACAAAGTTGGGGTTAATTTAAAATGGGGAAACGAATAATTCAACAGGCGCGTGGAAAGGGAAGTAAGACTTACAGAGTTCGAAGAAAGGCTTTTAGATTTAAAATAAAATACCCTAGCAAGTTAGAAGGCGAAGGAACTGTTATCAAGTTGCTTAATTCTCCTGGGCATACTGCTCCTTTGGCAAAAGTGAAATACAACGAAGGAATTTTCTACATGCCTGCGTTTAAGGGAATGATTGAAGAACAAAAAATAAGTTTTGACAATAAAGAAATAAAAGAAGGAAACATTTTAGAACTTAGAAATATTCCAATAAAAACTCGGATTTATAATGTTGAATCGCGACCTAGAGATGGTGGGGTTTTCGTAAGAGGTGCGGGAAATGTTGCAGAAGTTAAGAGAATTTCAGAAGAAGGAATTTTTGTTGCATTGCCTTCGAAAAAAGAAAGGAAATTTAACCCAAGTTGTAGAGCAACTGTTGGAGTTATTGCTGGTTCAGGAAGATTAGAAAAGCCAATTGTTAAAGCTGGGAAAAAGCACCACATGAAAAAGGCTAAGAACAAGTTGTGGCCTAGAACATCTGCGGTTAAGATGAATGCTATTGATCATCCATTTGGTTCTGGTAGAGGAAAAGTTCCAAAAAGCAAAGTTGCTAAGAGGAATGCACCACCAGGAAGAAAGGTTGGATTGATAAGACCTGCAAGAACAGGTAGGAGAAAAAGATAATGGAATATGGAAAAATGTCTGATGATGAATTGATGAAAGTATACGAAAGTAGATTGGAAAAAGTAAATGAAATTAGAAAAAATCAAGGTTTAGGCGATGAAGAACGATTATCAGTAACAAGGGCATCAAGGAACAACTTAATTATTGAAACATTATCTTTAGATTGCGTAATCCTGCGTCACCGAGCAGCAGAATCAATTAAATCATCCGCAGAATCATTAAAATATTAAAATGGCAACAGAATTAAAGAAAAAAGAAGCATTGTATAAGGGAAAGACAATCGAAGAATTGAAGAATTTAGAGACTCGGGAGTTTGCTAATCTTGTTCCTTCTAGATCAAGAAGAACTATTCTTCGACAGTTTAGAGAGATTGAGGATTTTGTTAATCGGGCAAAGGAAAAATTAGGAAAGAAAAAATCGATAAGAACTCACCAGAGAAACCTTGTTGTTGTTCCGAAGATGGTTGGAATGAGGATTCAGGTTTACAACGGAAAAGAGTTTGTGGCTATGGAAGTTACAATGGAAATGCTCGGACATAAATTCGGTGAATTTGCACCGACACGAGGAAAAATAAAGCACGGAAGTGCAGGAGTGGGAGCTACTAAAGGTTCTAGAGCCAACGCTAAGAAATAAAATGACAGAAAAAGATTATAATCCAGAACAGAAAAATAAAAAAGTGATGAACACGCAAAAGGTAGTTGGAAAAGTAAATGAATCTCCTGTAAAAAAGGAAACTGCAAAAATTGCGCCAGAGGAAAAGAAAATAGCTTCGCCTGGAGACGAAGGAGATAAAGAAGTAATTAATAACAAAGACAGCGGCGCTATTAAGACACCCAAGGGTGTACACCAAGGAGGTGCGAGTACCTCTTCGAGGCCTCGAGAAACTTCTGGAGAAGTTTCTACTAGGGGCAAAAAACAACCTGTAACTTCTAAAGTAAAAAAGAGTGAAGCAATTGTTAATGGAGTTGGTTTGCCTCTTTCAACAAAAACATCTGTTGCTATTTGTAAATTTATTCGTGGAAAAAGCATTCCAAAAGCAATTGCAAATTTAGAGCAAGTTATTGCTAAGAAAAAAGCTGTTCCAATGAAAGGCGAAATTCCTCATAGAAAAGGAAAAATTATGTCGGGAAGATTCCCAAAAAATGCTGCAGAATATTTTATTAAATTATTAAAGAATTTGCAAGCAAATGCAAACGCTAATGGTTTGGACGAGCCAGTTGTTGCTGAAGCTATGGCAAATATTGCGTCTCAACCTTATGGAAGATTTGGAAGAGTTCGAAGAAAGAGAACTCATGTTTTACTTAAGGCTAAAGACAAGAAAATGAAGGGAGGAAACAAATAATGGAAGAAAGAAATACAGTTAAATTTAGAAAAGATGAATTTGCTATCAAGGAATATATTAAAAAGCAACTTGGAAAAGGTAAGGTTAGCAAAGTTAGGATTGAATACACTCCTATTGGGGAGAAGATAATTGTTTCAACAAGCAAGCCTGGTTTGGTTATTGGGAGAAAAGGAGAGAGAATTGAAGAGTTGACAATTATTTTGAAAAAGAAGTTCAAGCTTGAGAATCCGATAGTTGAGATTGATGAGATTTTAAACCCAGAGTTTGATGCTCAGATTATTGCTGATGAGATTGCGCTTGGGTTAGAGAGGAGTGGGCCGTTGAAGTTTAAAGTTATTGCTTATCGGACATTGCAGAAAATAATGGGTGCAGGAGCTCTTGGAGCTGAGATAGTTATTGGGGGAAAATTGCCAGGAGCAAGGGCAAAATCCTGGAGGTTTGCTCAAGGATATTTAAAGAAAACAGGAGATAGTGCAAAGATTGTTGACAGAGCGAAATCAACTGCGCAAACAAAACCAGGAACTGTTGGAATTAAAGTTAGTATACTTTCACCAGATGCTGTCTTTAAGGATAAAATAAAGATTGATGATGAAGTTATTGCAAAATTAAAGAATGCTGCAGAGGAAGTTGCGCCCAAGGGTGTACCCCGAGATATTTCTAAAGAAATATCTACCGAGGGCAAAGAGCAACAGAAAAAGAAAATAGTAAAAACTAAACTGGTATCTAAAGGTGTACCTTCTAAGGAAGGCAAGGCGGCGAAATAAAATGGCAATACTTAAAACAAAAGAAATTAGAAACATGAGCGTTGGAGATAGAGAAAAGAAAATGAAAGAATTGAAAATGGAATTGGTTAAATCTCGATCTGGAAATTCAAAGACAGGTAACAAAACAAAAGAGATTAAAAGGATTATTGCAAAAATACTTACACTCAACAAAGCCGAGGAGAAATCACCTCAGGAGGTTGAGAAAAACAAATAACATGGAAATATGTCCGAAATGTGGTTTGCCTGAGCAAGCCTGCGTGTGTGAGCAGATTGTGAAAAGTTCACAAAGGATAAAGGTAACAACAGACCGTAAAAGATACGGTAAGATCGTCACTGTTGTTTCTGGATTTGGAGAGGGGATAGACGTGAAGAAGATCGCAAAAGCTCTGAAAAACGAGCTTGCTTGTGGGGGAACCTCCAAGGACAATGTGATCGAGCTTCAAGGCGACCACAGGAAGAAGATGACAGGCCTGTTGGTTGAGTTAGGGTTTGAAGAAAACTCCATCGATTGAACACACAAAGAAACAAAATGGAAAAAATAGAAGAAAAGAAACAGATAGAGAAAGAAACAGCTAAGACAGCTGGAGCTGGATGTGAAGATAAGAATTGTCATGTTCATGGTAGCTTGAAAGTTCGTGGAAAAATCTTTGAAGGAGAAGTTATCAAGAAATTCCCTAAGAGAGTTGTTATTCAATTTGAAAGAATGATTTATGTTAGAAAATATGAAAGATACAAAAAAAGTAAGACAAAGATTCACGCAAGACTTCAAGATTGTATGAAGGATGATGTTCAAGTTGGAGATATGATTAGGATTCAAGAATGTCGACCTTTGAGTAAGATTATACATTTTATAGTGCTAGGGAAAATCACACCCAAAGGTGTACCCTCTAAAGAGGGCAAAGCCAAGGAGGAAAAGAAATGAAAGCAATAAGTGCAAAGATAACACCAGGAGTGAGTATAGGCTCAACATTAATTGCAGCCAGTAATAGTGGAGCAAAGATTGTGCGGTTGGTTGGAGTAAAGAGAGCTAAGGCCAAGAAGGGTCACCATGTTTCAGCGAAAGTGGCTGACTTGGTTAAAGTTTCTGTAAGAAAAGGTGTGCCAGATATGAAAGGTCATGTGTTTGACGCAATTGTTGTAAGACAGAGAAAATCATACAGAAGACTTAATGGAGAAAGAATTGCATTTGAAGATAATGCTGTTGCGATTTTGAAAGATGATAAAGGAAATCCCAAGGGAACTCAGATTAAAGGACCTGTTGCAAGGGAGGTGCAAGAGCGATGGCCGCAAGTTGCGAAGATTGCTAGTGTGGTAGTTTAAGATGAAAGATAGAAAGACAGTATTATTAGAAAGGGCAGCAGGAATTGATTTTCTTGCAAGCGTAATCGGTGCTTTTGTGGGGGGAGAATATTTAGAAAGAGCAAAAAACCTGTATGAAAAAATAACAATAAAATATGAGGAAGAAATAGGGGAAAAATGGCCAATTCAGTGGAGATTAAATGAAATAAGAAAACTGGAAGCAGAAGAATTTCCTTACCCAATAGAAACACATTCAACACTTTTATAAAATGAAACAAAAATTTAGTAAAGCATGGAAAGCAAGTTCACAGCCTCGGAAGCAGAGGAAATATGCAGCGAATGCTCCGATACATTTGAAGCGAAAACTTTTGAGTGTTAATCTTGCGAAAGATTTGAGAACAAGACATAAAAAGAAAAATATTCCTGTGCGAAAAGGAGATACTATTTTAGTTATGCGTGGGAAATTCAAAGGGAAAAAAGGAAAAGTAAATGAAGTTAAAACAAAAATGGAGAAAATTTATGTTGAAGGTATTCAAGTGAAAAAGCGAGATGGTACAACAGTTAATGTTCCGTTGAAGGCATCGAATTTGCAGATTATTGAATTGTATATGGAAGATGGGAAAAGAATTAAAAGGATGCAGGAAGAAAAGAAAGAGAGCAAGGGAAAAAAGAATGCTGAATCTAAAGATTCAGAAGATAAAAAAGATAATAAGAAAGACAGCGGGGTGGTGGATAAAGTGAAAAAGCAAGATAATAAAAAGGAAAATGCGGAGGTAAAGAAATAATGAAAACAGAAACAAGAAATTTAATTAGAAATTGTAGAAAACTAAAAAAAGTGCATAAAATAGCTAAAAAATGTGTTTCTTTAAATGATTTGCAATTTTCTTTAAAGATTTTCGAAACAAACTTGGATCGACTTGGAAAAAGAGTACCCGAAGATCCCAGAGCAGGTCGTGCATTTAGGAAATATCAAGCATTTTATAATAGAAAATGTGCGGAGGTTTATCGATAATGGCATACTTAAAACGACAAAAAGTTCCGAAGAATTGGCCTATTCATAGAAAAGGCACAACTTATGTAGTTAGGCCTGGTTTTAGTATTGGGAAGGGAATTCCTATTTTGATTATTTTGCGGGATATTTTGAAAGTTGCAGCAAATCGAAGAGAAGCTAAAAGAATAATTCACGCGAAACAAGTTTTATTGAATAATAAACCTGTAATGGATGACAAGCACAATGTTTTGTTACTTGATTGTATAAGTATTGTTCCATCAAATAAATTCTATAGAATGAATTTATCAGATAAAGGAAAATTCAAACTTGAAGAAGTTAAAGCTGAGGAAGCAGGAAGAAAAGTTTCTAAGATAGTAAATAAGAAAACTTTGAAAGGAAAAAAGACTCAATTGAATTTGAGTGATGGGAGAAATTTCTTGTCTGATTTGAAATGTAATGTTAATGATTCTGTTTTGATTAATCTTTTAGAAAAGAAATTAGAAAAATGTATCCCATTACAAGAAAAAGCAAAGGTTCTTGTTTTTGAAGGAAAACACGCTGGTGAAAAAGGTGTAATCGATAAGCTTAAAGACAAAACAGCAGAGATAAAGATGGAAGATAGAACAGTTGATATTTTAATTAAACAGTTGATGGTGGTTGAATAAAATGGATGAAACAAAAATAAGAAGGCAATTGGGAGTAGAACAACAACTTGTTGATATGGCAAAGTCAGCAGCTGAAGCTAGTTGTTATCAAGAAACTGCAGAATTATTAGATAAGGCGAAAAGGTGTAAGGATGTAGTTTATGGATTGTTGATGGAGGCTGAACCAGATGAAAACGGGCTTGCTAGGATGACATGTGAAGTTCCCTCAAACATGGAAAGGACAAGAAACCATCCTTTTGCTAAGGATACTCAAAGAATCTATTCAGAAGGAGAAAAATATTGTATGCATAAACTTCAAAGGATATGTAATTAAAATGACAGATAAAGAAGAAGAAACTAAAATGGCAGAAGAAACAGCACCCAAGGGTGTACACCAAGGAGGCGCGAGTACCTCTTCGCCAAGTAGGTCTGAAAGAAGGCCCCTAGACATTTCTCAAGAAATGTCTACTGAGGGCAAAGAAAAACAAATGGCATCCAAGGAGAATCCAATGCGAGAAATAAAAATCGAGAAGATTGTTCTTAGCATAGGTGGGATTGGAGAAGACTTGGAAAAGGGTGTTAAGCTTTTGAAACTTATTACTGGAAGAGTTCCTGCTAAAAAAAGATCAAACAAAAGAATTCCAACTTTGAATGTTCGACCGAAACTTGAAATTGGAGCAATGGTTACAATCAGGCAAAACATAAAAGAGTTTTTGGAAAAAATGCTTGTTGCTATTGATAATACTTTGAAGAGAAAACAAATAAGTGAAAATAATTTTTCATTTGGAATCCATGAATATATTGAGATTCCAGGAGTAGAATATCAGAGAGAACTTGGAATCATGGGATTTGATGTTACTGTTGTTTTCAAAAGAGCAGGACGAAGAGTTAAGTTGAGAAAAGTGAAGCGAGGAAAAGTTTCAAAGCGACAAGTTATAAGCAAAGAAGAAATAATTAAATTCATGGAAGAAAATTTTAATACGGAGTTTGTGGGGAAATGATGATGAAGATTGCAGAAAAAATATTTGAGAAATATCCTGAATTTGAAGTGGGGGTTATTATAGCGAGAGATTTGGATAATTCAAAATATAATGAAGAAATCCAAGGATTAATAAGGGGAATTGAAAAAGAAACTAGGGAAAAAATAGATCCAGAAGAAGTTACTCAGAATCCAACTATTGCTAAGTGGAGAGAAATATATAAATCATTTGGAGCAAAGCCAAGCGATTATAGAAATTCTGTTGAAGCATTAATTAAAAGGGTCCTTAAAACAGAATTATATAAAATAAATCCTCTTGTGGATTTGTATAATTATATTTCTATAAAATATATAATGACTGCTGGCGGAGAAGATATTGACAAAATAGAAGGTGACTTAATATTAGATTTTGCTAATGGAGATGAAGAGTTTATTCCGCTTGGAGAAGAAGAGAACAAATCTCCTTGGGAAGGAGAAGTTGTGTATAAAGATGATAAGGGCGCTATTTGTAGATGTTGGAATTGGAGAGAGGGCGATAGAACAAAACTTACAGAAGACACTAAAAATGCTGTGTTAGTTATTGAGAACATAATTCCAGAAGATAATGAAAAGTTAAAAGAAGCTTTAGAAGAACTTAAATCATTAATTGAAAAATATTGTGGAGCAAAATGTGAAACTCATATTTTAAATAAAGAAAATTCAGAGGTGGATTTAAAATGACTGCAAGTGATTGGAAAAAGGTTTTGAAACAGATACGGAACAAACCAGCGAAAGCTGCACGGTTTTTGAAACACAACAAGCCGAAAGAAAGGAAGATTGGAATCGCTGTGAATAAATGCGAGAGGTGTGGAAGATTTGGCGCTCACATAAAATCATACGGATTAAATTTATGCCGACACTGTTTTCGAGAAATCGCGACAGAAATAGGTTTTCAAAAATATAGTTAAAATGAGTCAAGATATAGTCGCTGATGCGTTGAACATGTTACGAAATGCAAAGAAAGCTAGAAAGGATGTTGTTGAAATTAAGAAAATTTCAGATTTATTAATCGAGATTTTAAAAATAATGAAACAGAAAGGCGCGATAAAGAAATACAAGATTGATGCTAAGAATAGAAGCATTGAAGTTACAATTGGAGACTTGTCAGAATGTAAAGCGATTAAGCCAAGGTTTACTGTTAAGAAAGAAGATGTTGAAAAGTACGTGAGACGATATTTGCCTGCGAGAAATTTGGGAACAATGGTTGTTTCTACTAACAAAGGTTTGATGACTCACACAGAAGCTCAAGAAGAAAAAACGGGGGGATGCTTGATTGCATTTTTTTATTAAAATGAAAAAAGTAAATCAACCAAGTAGGTCTGAAGGAAGATTTTCATGTTTTCCTTTTTGGAGGAACCGAAAATGAAAAAAGAAATATTTCAAACAATAGAAATTCCTGAGGGAGTTGAAGCGAATTTAGAAAAAGATATTCTTACTGTGAAGGGACCTGAAGGAGAGAATAAGAGAGAATTTGATATTACGAATCTTTCACTTGAGAAAAAAGATAATCAAATAATTGTTGGGAATGCTAAGGCGACAAAAAAAGAAAAGAAAAGAATTGGAACTCTTGCTGCACATATTAAGAATATGATTAAAGGTGTTCAGGAAAAGTTTGAATACAAGTTGAAAATTTGTTTTAGCCATTTCCCTATGACTGCTGAGATGCAAGGAAAGGAAGTTATAATCAAGAATTTCTTAGGAGAAAAAATTCCTAGAAAGGTTGCGATTCGAGATGGCGCTGAAGTTAAGATAGAGAAAGATATTATTACTGTTACTTCTGTGGATAAAGAAATCGCTGGACAAGTTGCGGCTAATTTTGAAACAGCTACAAAGGTTCCTTTGAAAGATAGAAGAGTTTTCCAAGATGGAATTTATATTACAAATAAAGCAGGGAGGGAAATGTAATGGCTCCAACATTTTTAAGACGAACAAGTTTTAGGTATTCAAAACTTGGAAAGGGTAGAAAGAAAAAACAAGTTTGGAGAAGACCGACTGGAAGAGATAATAAAATGCGGGAAAGAAGGAAAGGATATCCTGCTGTGGTTAGTGTTGGATACAAGACAAATAAAAAAGAACACAAAAATATTGTGAATGTTGAAAATTTAAAGGATTTGGCAAAAGTACAAAAAGGAGATGTTGTTGTTTTTGGAAATATTGGAAAAAAGAAAAAAATAGAACTTGCAAAAAAGGCAAAAGAAATGAAAATTGAAATCAGTAATTTAAATATTGAAAAGTTTTTAAAAAAGATTAAAGAGAAGGAAGAGAAGAAAGTTGAAGTTGAGACAAAAGGAAAAAAGATAGTTAAGAAAACTGGAGTGAAGAAGAAAGAAGAAACTAAATCAGATGGAGTCGCACCCAAGGGTGTACACCAAGAAGGTGCGAGTACCTCTTCGAGGCCCCGAAACATTTCCAAGGAAATGTCTACTGGGGGCAAAAAATGAATTTAGCAAAAAAGAAAAACTTAGCAGCAAGAACATTAGGAGTTGGAAGAAAGAGAATTGTTTTCTTAGCTCCGCGAATGGATGAAATCAAAGAAGCCATTACTAAACAAGATATTCGAGATTTGAAAGAAGAAGGAGCAATAATTATCAAAGATGTTAAAGGGAAGAAAAAAGTTGAGAAGAGAAACAGACGAAGAAGTACTGGGAAGATTCGAAAGAAAGTTAATATTCGAAAAAAGCAATATGTTATTATGACTAAAAAATTGAGAACTTATGTTGTTGGTTTGGTTGAAGCAGGAAAAATAACTAAAGAAGATTCTGTGGATATGAGAAAGAAAATAAAGAATAAATTTTTCAGAAGTAAAGCTCACATGAAAGAATATGTTGGAGGATTGGAGAAATGACAGTAAAAAAAATGCCGAAACGAAGAAGACGAGAAAATAAAACAGATTATGGTAAGAGACTTAAGTTGCTGAAGGCAGGAGTTCCGAGAATTGTTTTTAGAAAAAGTAACAAATATATTATTGCACAATATGTGACAAGCAAAGAAGCTCAAGACAAGATTGAATTCGGAGTGATTTCAAAAGATTTGGTGAACTTTGGTTGGCCAAAAGAAAACCAAGGAAGTTTGAAATCAATTCCTGCTGCGTATTTGATTGGATTGTTAATGGGTAAAAAAATTACAGAGAAAGGATTAGAAAACCCAATAATTGATTTTGGGATGAACAGAATGTTATATAAAACTAAAACTTATGCTTTCTTGAAGGGAGTTGTTGACGCTGGAATTCAAATTAATGCCAAAGATGAAATTTTCCCAGAACAAGATAGAATTCAAGGAAAACATATGAAAAAAGATTTTTCAAGTATGTTCGAACAAATTAAATCAAATATTGATAAAAATGGAAAGTAAAATTACAGAAAAAGCTAAACAAATAGATGCTGGAAATAGAAGAGCCTTTGGTGGTTCTCCAGAAGATAGAAAGAAAAGATTTCAGCAAAGAATTGAAGAAGAAGAAAGAGAAAGATTAGCTAGTTGGAAACCAAAAACAAAACTTGGAAGAGAAGTAAGAGAAGGGAAGATAAAAAATATTGATGAAATTCTTGATTCAGGAAGAAAAATTATGGAATCTGAAATTGTTGATTTGGTTGCAAATGTTAAATCTGATTTAATTTTCGTTGGACAATCAAAAGGAAAGTTCGGTGGTGGAAAGAGAAGAGTTTGGAGACAAACGCAGAGAAAAACTCGTGAAGGAAATGTTCCTACTTTTTCAACAATGGCTGTTATAGGAGATGGGAATGGGCATATTGGAATTGGCGATGGGAAGTCTAAGGAAACTTTGCCTGCAAGAGATAAAGCAACAAAGAAAGCTAAGTTGAATATTTTTAGAATTACAAGAGCTTGTGCTGGTTTTGATTGTGCTTGTTCTGAATTACATTCTGTTCCATTCAAAGTTACTGGAAAATCTGGAAGTGTTAGAGTTACATTAATCCCTGCACCACAAGGAACTGGATTGGTTGTGGCAAATGAATTAAAGAAAATTTTGAAACTTGCTGGAATCAAAGATGTTTATAGTAGAACTTCGGGTAAACAGCGAACATCTTTTAACTTGATTAAGGCTTGTATTGAAGCTTTAAAGAAAACAAATGGTGATAAGCAAGTTGTTGCAAAACAAGTGATTAAAAAAGTTGAAAAGAAAGAAGAAGTTGTAGAAAAGAAACCTGTGAAAACTGACGAAAAGAAAACAGAATCAAAAGAAGTTAAGGAGGTTGGGAAATGAATTTAGTTGAAACTGCAGTTGTAGCTTTGGAAAAGGTTGTTAATGTGTATTGTGATGATAAGTCCCGAAAAGGGATGGATGAAGTTAGAGATTACTATGCTACTTATGAGAAAGTTCTTTCAAGTGAAGGAGAGGGTTTGCCAGAAGAAACTATTCTGGAACTTGAAGGGCGAGCTAAAACTGCTTATAAAACATTTTGGGAGAATAAAACACCATGCTGGTAGTAATTAGAATACGAGGACAAGTTGGATTGGATGAACACATAGTAAATACTTTGTACAGATTAAGACTTAGAAAAAAATACACTTGTATTGTTTTGGAAAATCCTGGTAAGGAACAACTTGGAATGATAGAGAAGGTAAAGAATTTTGTGGCTTATGGTGAAATAGATGAAGCTACTTACAAAAAACTTGTTGAAGCACGAGCAGGGAAAATAAAGAATTTCTTTAGATTGCATCCTCCGAGAAAAGGAATTGATAGTAAGAAACATTTTGGAGTTGCTAAAGGTGTTTTAGGAAATCATGGTAAGGAAATAAATAAATTAGTGGAGAGAATGTTATGATAACTAAAAAACGAACAAAAGCATCTCGACAACATGGAAGAAACATGGGAACACACGGAGGCGGAGCTAGGAAAAAGCGAAAAGGTTCAGGGCATAGAGGAGGAAAAGGAATGTCTGGAAGTGGAAAGCGAGCAGACCAGAAGAAAACTCTTGTGATAAAACTTTATGGTCATGAGTATTTCGGTAAGCAGGGAATCACAAGCAGGGGAACAAAAAGAGATACAAGACAAAGAATTAATCTTCAACAAATTGAAAATAATTTAGAGAAATATGGACACCAAGGGCGTACCCCGAAAGATTTTGATAAAAAATCTTTACAAGGGGCAAAGCAAGGAAAAGATGGTTGGGAAATTGAATTAGGAAAATATAAAATTCTTGGAAATGGCGAAGTTAAGAATAAATTAATTATTACAGCTATGGAAGCTTCTGCATCTGCGGTTGAGAAAGTGAAGAAAGCTGGCGGGGAGATAATTGTTAATGCTCACCGCTCGGTGTACCCCAAATTGCAGAATAAAGGGGCAAAAAAAGAGGAAAACATTGAAGAAAAATGAGCCTAAGAAAGATATTTAATTTTATTCCAGAAGTTAAGAGTCCAGATGAGAAGAAAGTTAGTTTCAAGGTTAAGGTAAAATGGACTTTGATAATTCTTGCGAGTTTTTTTGTACTTGCGAATATCCCGCTTTTTGGTCTTTCTAATAATGCACTCGAGAGATTCGAGTACCTTGCGATGATTATGGGTACTGATTTCGGGAGTATTATCTCGCTGGGAATTGGGCCAATTGTAATGGCTTCGATTATTCTGCAGTTGCTGACTGGTTCAGGGATTGTGAATATTGACCAGTCCACTACAGAAGGTAAGAAATTTTTTCAGGGAATTCAGAAACTTTTGGTTTTCTTTTTTATAATTCTCGAAGCAGTGATTTATGTTGTAATGGAAGGTTTACAAGCGATGCCAGGTCTTGCTCCTCTTGTTATTCTGCAGTTAATACTCGGAGGTCTGGCAATTTTTTATATGGATGATGTTGTGACAAAGTGGGGATTTGGCTCTGGTGTTTCGTTATTTATTGGGGCAGGAGTTTCGTGGAGACTTATTACAAGTGCGTTCCAGTTCATAAATCAACAAGGAAAGAATTGTTTGTTTGATTTTTCTAATACAGCTTGTTCTGGTAAGGTTTTTGTGGTTGTTCAGTCAATAATTAATAAATATCCTTTAGAACTCGCATCTGCGCTGGGAGCAATTATTGCAACAGCTGTAATTTTCTTGGTTGTTGTTTGGGCGCAGTCTTTGAAAGTTGAGATTCCTCTTAGCTATGGGCGGGTAAGAGGCTATGGTGTTAAATGGCCGTTGTCGTTCTTTTATGCTTCTGTAATTCCTGTTATTTTGACTGCTGCATTGATTGCTAGTATGCAGTTGTTTGGCGGTATTTTGGAAAATGCTGCTGCTCCGTGTTTGATTGAAGGAGCAGCGTGTACTGGGTTGGCTAAGTTTGCTTCTTATTTTGGATTTTTAGGGCATTTTATAGATGGTCAAGCTGTTTCTGGTTTGGCATTCTGGGTGGGTTCTACTAATTTATTGGAACTAGCTATTCGTGGAGGATTTATTCCAAAATATTTGCTTCAGGGTCTAGTGCATGTTTTATTTTTTGTGGGGTTGTCAACTTTGTTTGCTGTGTTTTGGGTTAAAACATCTGGAATGGATGCTAAAGCGCAAGCACATAAAATTGCTTCATCTGGTTTACAAATAGCAGGTTTTAGACAGGACGAAAGGGTTTTGGAAAGTATTCTCAAAAGGTACATCATGCCTTTGACTGTGATGGGGGGTATGGCTATTGGATTATTGGCTTCTATTACAGATTTGATGGGCGCTTTGGTTTCAGGAACAGCTATATTATTAGTAATTATGATATTTTTCCAATTCTACCAGAACATTGCTCAACAGCATATGACTGATATGAATCCTGCAATGAGGAAGTTTGTTGGAAGTTAATTTTAAAAACCAAGTTTTGTTGATTTTAAAATGGAAGAAAGAAACGAGAAGAATGGAGAAGGGAATAATACTGAATCTGAAGGTTCAGATAATAGGGAAACTGATAATCTAGATTCTCAGAGTGATGAGAGCAAGGTAGAAATAACTGATAACCCCGCGTCCCAAGATGAAAATTCTGAGCCGGCAGGCGAAGCTAATTCTGATGATAAACCAGAAGAAGTGAAAGAAGAACCAGTGAGTGAGCCAGAAGTGAAAGAAGAGGCTCCTGCAGTTCCAAAAAGTAAAAAAGGTAAGGAAGGAAGTTGGATGCCTATGATTATTGTTATGGGTTTGTCGCTTGTTATTGCATTTTCTTGGGATAAAGTTTCTTTTATTAGTGATACTGTTCATAAAGTTCTTGACCCGAGTGCAGGATGGTTATTGGATTGGAATACTACTGCGGGTATGTTAATTATTGTTCTTGCTATTGGATTATTGACTACTCTTATTCAGAAATATGCAACAGATCAAGATGCTCTTAGGGAGTTGAAGAAAGAACAAAAGATTTTGCAGGCAGAAATGAAAAAGTACAAAGATGATCCTGGAAGAGTCGCTGAATTATCAAAAAAGCAGATGCAGTTTATTCCAAAGACAATGAAACTCACAAGCAGAGCGATTATGTTTACAGGTGTGCCGTTTATTTTATTCTTTAGATGGTTTAGTGACTATTTCCTTAAGATTCCAGATTTCAAGTTTTTTGGGTTCTTGAGTTGGTTTTGGTTTTACTTGATTTTCACAATGGTCTTTAGTGGCTTTTTGAGGAAGTGGATGAAGGTTGTTTAATTAATAATTTTTATAAATTAATTTAGAAACCTAAAAATTTTTTACATCTCTCATAAGATGCTATGGCTTTTGAATTTCCTTGTTGAATTAAATCTAAATAATTATGAATGCTCTTAACACCAACCTCTTCAAGAGGATCATATCCCCCAAAAGTGCTATAACGAGTTATTGCAGTTCCTCTCAAGAAATTCGCTACATGTTCTATTGCAGGATGTTGCCTTTGAAAATCTTCATCTAAAAGAAGGGGACAATCGTATGTTAAACTATTAGCCATATAAAAAATTAGTAACCGAATATATAAGGATTTATGTAATCCAAAACTCTTAAAAACCCTTTATTTCTTTACCAAACATGGAAAACGAACAACAAGAAATGATGTTTAAGATGCAAATGTTTGATCAACAGATTAAGCAGTTGCAACAACAATTACAAGCAATTGATCAAGGGATTTCAGAAATGACTGCTTTGAACGAAGGACTTAGTGAACTAGTTGGGAAAGAAGGGAAAGAAATTTACGCTCCAATTGGTAGGGGCATATTTGCAAAAGCTAAACTTATTTCAGAAGATTTGAATGTTGATGTTGGTGGAGGAAACATGGTTAAGAAAACTATTCCTGAAACTAAAAAGATAATTGAAGACCAACTTAAGAAACTTGATGAAGTTAAGAAAGAGCTTGAAACTGGTATGGAAAAAATGGGCGAAGAATTTAAGGTCCTGATTGAAGATGCTCAGGCTAAAGAAGCTGGGAATATTGGAAAGAAAGAGGAAGGGAAAGAAAAGAAACCAACAAAGACATCAAACATTTCCCAAGAAATGTCTACTAAAGGCAAGAAAATTGATGAGTTGGTTTAAAAAAAGAAAAATAAATATTTAAGTTTTTTGGGAATTGATATTCTCAATTATTTCTTAATATATCCTCTATACAAAGGTCTTGCAACAATTATTGCAAATGCTACAAAAAAATACCAAGGATTAACTGTATGAACCCAAGTCATTGCAGCAGGCCAAATCGTTATCACAAACAATGTAAGTGCTGCAAAAGCAAACTTGATTAAACCAATATCCCAAATATCTAATTTTTTAAGTGCTCTTTTCCAAATTTTTATCATCTATTTTCACCTCCTTTCATTTTCTGTTATCACTTTTGTGATATATTTTTTCTTAACAAATTCAAATGCAGGATTTTTGATCTTAATCCCCTTCGGAGCCTTGCCCCAAACTTCGTTCAACTTTCTATTTTCAAGTGGAATCTTTTTGGTGGTGAACTTCCAAGAATCTGCAATTACATAAACAGGTATCTTTTCTTGGCGAGCAATTCGGGCAATGACTTCACTGCCAACTTTGTTGATAACGCCTTTTTTGAGAAGTGCGTCTGCGCCGAGAAAAACTTTTGTTGCTCTTTTTGTTCCCTGCTCTTTACTCAATGCAATACCTAACGCAGAATCCACAAACATTGTAACTTTTATTCCTGCTTTTTTTAATTCTCTCGCTGTTTTCCTTCCTTGAAACATTGGACGAGTTTCTGTATTATAAATTTCGAACTTTTTTCCATTTTTCTTAGCATAAATTAAAGCATTAACAACATTTGTCGAATGACAATGAGTAAAAATCACATCTTTATTTTTGATTAGTTTTAAAACTTTTTTATTTATTTTATCTTGGGCTTCGTCAAAGTGTGCACGAATTTCTGTAAGGGATTTTTTGTCTGCCATGTCTAAAACATTTTCCATCATTGGCTCTGTGGGTCTAAGAGAAAGTAATTTCTTTTTTGTGGATTCAGAAGGAAAAAGCGAATAAGCTTCGAGTGCAGATTTTGCGATGTTTCTTGCTCCTTGAATTTTAAGATCTTTGATATCCTTCGCTATCTTATTGAACTTACCTCTTTTATTCATAATTGAGGTAAGAGGTTAAGATTTAAAAAATTACCTGCTCCCAATCTCACTCGTATCAAGGACGATTTGGAAGACTCGTGAAATTGCTCGTGCTCACTACGTTCGCAGATTGATATAATTGATAATATGAAAACGCGATAAATCAGAAACCTCTTGATAGAATTCCTAAGCGGAGCGCCTTGAACTTGTTTTGGTGCGGAGCGGTTTAACATCACCTTGCATTATGCAAATAACTTTAAAAACAAATTTTCCCTCTACAAAATATGCTAGAGTCTTTGATTAATCCAAAAAGAGTTGAAAAAGGTCCATGGAAAATGTTTTTCATCGGGATGCTTTATGCGTCGCTTTCATTGTTACTTGTTCATTGGTTTTTTTCAGGAGATGCTGTTTTATCTAAATTTTCTGGAATGATTGTTGTGACTTTTTGTGTTATGTTCTCTCTTCCTTTTATGTATTTTATAATTAAAACAGAAGAAAAACAAGATGAGACAACAGAAGGATTTCGAGGCGTTTGGAGAACCCATAAAGATGCTATCTATGCGTTTATGTGGCTCTTCATTGGATTTATTGTTGCTTTTTCATTTTGGTATATTCTCTTGGGAAATTCATTTTTGTTCAATGCTCAAATAGAGACCTATTGTAGTATAAATAGTCCTGGAAGTGTTGAAGATTGTGTCTCTAGATATGATATAGGAAATGCAGCGACTGGCTCTGCTACAAGAGGGAAAAGAGTTCTATCAATTTTAACAAATAATATTTATGTTATGATTTTCACGCTTATTTTTTCATTAATCTTTGGTGCAGGGGCTATTTTTATCTTAGCTTGGAATGCAAGTGTAATCGCGGCAGCAATTGGTATTTTTACAAGATATAAATTAATTGACATCCCGCTGGGAATCGCGCGATACATGATTCACGGCTTCCCTGAAATAGCTGCTTATTTCATAACTGCGCTCGCTGGCGGGATATTCGGAGTGGGAATTTTAAGAAATGGGATTAGGGACAAGAAGTTTCTTCATGTTCTGGAGAATGTAATCTTGCTTCTTTTCATGGCAATAATTATCTTAATCATTGCTGCAGTAATAGAAGTATACTTTACTCCGCTTCTTTTCGGATAATAAATAAATATTTAAATAGGATTTATCTCTGGTTTTTACGAGGCTTTTAATGGATGAAAAAATAAACGAGGACATTAGTGAAGAAATTCAAAGAACTCCTGAACCTGTTGTTACAGAAGACATTGCAGAAAAAGAAGAAAAGATTGCAAAAAGTGTTGTGGAGGTTCCTGTTTCAAGAGATGATTTAGAAATAAGAAAAGAAAAATTAATTAATTTCTTGAAGAAAAAGAAAGATTGGATTTATTACCTAATTCTATCATTTATTGTTTTTGTTGGGATGCTCATAAGAACAAGAAACATTCCAGGGCTGAAAGACATAACAACTGGAACCTGGACCTTAGGACCGGATTTAGATCCTTTTTTATTTTTAAGGTGGGCAAAATATATTGCTGAACATGGGAAATTATTTTTATTTGATACTATGAGGTATGTCCCATTAACAGACATTTGTTCTGGAATTCAATGTAACCCAGTTAATACTGCTGGTGAAATGAACCTACTCTCTTATCTAATAGCGTGGCTGTATAAATTCTTAGCTATTTTCTCCAAAGATGTTACAGTTACATATGCTGCTATTATTTTTCCAGTAATTATGTTTGGTTTGACTACAGTTGCCTTTTTCCTTTTTGCAAGAAAGATATTTTACAAACAAAATAAAAAAATAAGAAACCTTATTGCTTTAGTTTCTACTGCATTTTTTGTAGTTATCCCCTCGTTGCTTCCGCGAACAATTGCAGGAATTCCAGAGAAAGAATCTGCAGCTTTCTTTTTTATATTTATTGCTTTTTATTTTTTCTTAGAGGCATTCACTTCTGAAAAATTAAAAAGAGGGTTAATATTCGGAACTTTGGCAGGAATATCAACAGGGTTGCTTGGATTAATATGGGGAGGAGTAACCTATGTTATCATGACAATTGCAGGAGCTGTTTTATTTTCTTTCATACTGGGTAAGATTGACACAAAAAAGATGTGTTCATTTGGGTTGTGGATCATTAGTTTTGCGGTAATTTTAATCTCTTTCTCCACAAGATATACCTTGACAAGTTTATTTACATCAGTTTCAACAGGTTTAGTATTTTTAGTTTTTTTCATTTTACTGTTTGATTTTTTGTTGTTTAAGAAAAAAATATTTAAGATAAGTGAAAAAATAAGAAGAAAGGTTCCGACACCAATTATCTCTTTGGTCCTTGCAGGAATCCTCTTGGTTATTTTGTCTAGCGTGGTATTTGGGATTTCATTTATTCCTGGACAAATATCCAATGTTATTGACCAAACAATTAATCCATTGGCACAAAGCAGATTTGGAGTTACTGTTGCAGAAAATAGACAGCCTTATTTTGTAAATGATTGGAAAAATAACTTTGGTCCTGTCTGGAAGGGTATTCCTGTTTTCTTTTGGTTATTTTTTATTGGTTCTGTTTTTCTTTTTAATTATATGGTGAAATCCTTAACCAAAAAAGAGCAGGGAATTTTAACATTTGGTTATATTCTTTTCTTATTGGGATTAGTGTTCAGTAAATATTCTTCAGGAAGTGTACTTAATGGAGATACTACTCTTAGTTTTGTTGTTTATTTTGGAGGAATTATTGCATTTCTGGGAATCTTTGGATATTTTTATTATAAAAGGCATAAAGAAGGAGGATTCTCTGATTTTAAGGGATTTGAATTTTCCCATATTTTATACTTTGTTGTTTTAACCATGGCAGCTATAGGTGCAAGAGGGGCTGTAAGATTAATTATGGTTCTTGGTGCTGTGAGCCCAATTGCTGTTGGATTCTTAATAGTTATGAGTTGCAAGAAATATCCAAGAAAAGGAGAAGACACGAAAAAGTTTTTTATTGGAATTGTTGTGCTATTAATATTACTCGCATCTATATTTACTGTGTGGACATACTATCAAAGTGACAAGAGGGTTGCAGAAAATTATGTTCCTGGAACATATCAATGGCAATGGCAAAAAGCCATGTCTTGGGTAAGAGAAAATACGCAAGAAGATGCTGTATTTGCTCACTGGTGGGATTATGGTTATTGGCTCCAATCTATAGGTGAAAGAGCTACTATTTTAGATGGAGGAAATGCTATTGGGTATTGGAACCATTTAATGGGGAGGCATGTGCTAACTGGAGAAGATGAGATAAAAGCCTTAGAATTTCTATATACTCATAATGGAACGCACCTCTTAATTGATTCTACTGAAATAGGAAAATATACTGCATTTTCTAGTATTGGTTCTAATGAAGATTATGATAAGTTTTCATGGATTACGACTTTTTTGCTAGATGAATCACAAACGCAAGAAACAAAAGATGAAATAATTTATTTCTACCCTGGAGGAACTATGACAGATGAAGATATTATCTGGGAAGAAAATGGAGAAGACATTATCTTACCTAGAAAAAATGCTGCTCTCGGGGGAATACTTTTGAGAAGAAAACCTAATGGAGAGATAATAGGTCTAGAAGGGGTATTTATGTACAATAATAATCGACATATTATACCCTTAAGATTTGCATATTTAGGAGATACTTTGTATGACTTTGAAATTGGATTAGACGCCGGAGTATTTTTATTTCCAAAATTAGAACAAACTAGTGGAGGACTTAATATAAATGAGGTCGGAGCATTATTATATCTTAGTGAGAGAACCATTCATTCACAATTAGCAAGACTATATTTATTTGAAGAAGAGTCAAATTACTTCAAGATTGCCCATGTTGAAAGCAATTTTTTAATTGAAGATTTAAAAAACCAAGGCACAGATCTTGGAGAATTTGTATATTACCAAGGAATTCAAGGACCTATAAAGATATGGGAAATTGAATATCCAGAAGGAATGAAATTAAATGAAGAATTTTTAAGTACAGACTATCCAGAAGAACTAAGATTAATAAAACCTGGGGAATATTAATAAGATGGAAATTATTTTAGCTCTTCCGATTCTTTTTGGTTTTTGCTTAACGTTTTTTTCTATTCCCTTGTGGATGACTCGTGCAAAGAGAGTGGGACTTTTCGGGGGAGATATGCACAAAACCGATAAGAAAAAAGTTGTAGAGGCTGGAGGAATTTGTGTTATGATGGGATTTATTTTTGGGGTATTAATTTATATTGCGATAAAAACATTTTATTTCAGTGCCAATCCAGATGATAAAATTGTTGAGATACTTGGATTGGTGAGTGTGATACTTATAACATCATTTATTGGTTTTACTGACGATATTCTTGGGTGGAAAATAGGACTGAATAGAAAAGTTAGAATTCTGCTTTTGCTTTTTGCTGCCTTGCCTTTGATAGTTATAAATGCCGGGGAGTCAAGCAGGATGGGGATGAGTTTGGGATTATTTTATCCTTTGGTTTTAATTCCTCTTGGGATTATAGGTGCTTCTACAACATTTAATTTTCTTGCGGGGTATAATGGGCTGGAAGCAAGTCAAGGAATCATAATTTTGTTTGGTCTTTCAGTTGTAAATTTCTTTATAGGGAAAACATGGTTGAGCATGATTGGGTTGGTCATGATGGCTTGTTTAGCGGCTTTTTATATCTTTAATAAAAATCCTGCTCAAATTTTTCCTGGAGATACTATGACTTATTCTGTGGGAGCTTTAATTGCTGGAATTGCCATTTTAGGGGGCACTGAAAAAATAGCTATTTTCTTTTTCATTCCTTATATCTTAGAAACTGGATTAAAATTAAGGGGTAAATTGAAAAAAGAGAGTTTTGCGAAATTAAATGAAGAAGGGGGATTGGAAATGCCCTATAAAAAAATCTATGGGCTTGAGCATTTGGCGATATATATTCTCAAGAAAATAAGACCAAAAAAGAATGTCTGTGAAAGAGATGTTGTTTATCTTATCAACTTTTTTCAGATTTTAATAATTATAGTTGGATTCATTTTATTTAGGAGTATGTTGTTTCAATGAGAATTAAAAAATATCTTCCAATCATTGGAATTGGTTTGTTTATTTATATCTTGATAAAAGTTGGGATTTCTCAGATTTTTGATGAAGTAATTCAAGCAAATTTATTTTTCCTATTAGTCGCTATGTTTTTTGTTTTTGCTGCACTCATTACTGGAACATTAAAATGGTTTGTAATTGCCCACAAGCAAAAGATAAAAGTTCCATTTTGGAAGGCTTTTAGAATAAATTTAATTTGTTTCTTTTATGGATTTATAACTCCTTCAAAAGTAGGACATATTATGCGTGCGGGTTATTTAAAAAAATATAATAATCAGCATCTGGGCAAAGGTATTAGCAATTATGTTTTAGATAAAATTATGGATTTATTTTCTTTAGTTTTTCTTGCAATAGTATTTTCATTTGTATTTAGAAATTTAATATCAATAAATTATCTTTATTATGCTCTTGGAGGATTAGCTTTGCTTATATCTCTCTTAATAATCTTTAGAAAAGAGGGTAGAAGCAGATCAATATTAAAAATATTTTATAGACTAATTCCAAAAAAAAGGAGAGACAAAGTAAAACACGAGTTCCATTTATTCTATAAAGATATGCCTAAGAAAAGATATTTTCTTTTATTCCTTTTATTTCATGTGATAAACTGGGTTGTTATATACACTATCACTTTTTTTGTAGGAATTTCCTTGGGAATAAATATTTCTTTCTTTTATTTTTTAGCGATCCTCCCAATTGCAACCCTCATTGGGCAGATTCCTATTACAATAAGTGGGCTTGGAATAAGAGAAGCAACCATGATTAAGTTGTTTGGATTGTTGGGAATCGGTGCTACAAAAATATTTTCAATGTCAATAATAACCTTATTTCTTGCGGGGATAATTCCTGCTATTATTGGAAGTTTTTTGAGTTTCAAACATAAGTAATTCCATTATAACAATGCTTTTAAGTTTTGATAAAAAAGATAATTTATGCAAAAGGTGTCAATTATCATTCCTGCTTATAATGAAGAAGGGAGGATTGGAAGAATTCTTGAAAAGTATTGTAAATTTTTTAGAGAGAGAAAAGAAATCATTGAGATCATTGTTGTGGTAAACAATACAAAAGACAAAACAGAGGAAATTGTCAAAGAATTTTCAGGAAGATATCCTGAAGTTAGATGTTTAAATTTTGGGCAAGGGGGCAAGGGTTTTGCAATAATAAAAGGATTTGAAGATGCGCTGAAAAGGGACGCAGAGTTCATTGGATTTGCTGATGCAGATATGGCAACTCCTCCAGAAGCTTTTTATGATTTGGTTAGGAATATTCCTGGACATGATGGGATAATTGCAGATCGGTGGCACAAGAATAGTAAAATCATACCTAAGCAAAGCTTGTTTAGGAGATTTATTAGTAGGGCATATAATTTAGTTGTTAGAACCTTGTTTTTATTTCCTTATAGAGACACACAATGTGGAGCGAAGTTATTTAAGAGGAAGATTATTGAAGAAAATTATAAAAAATTGGTGACGAGTAATTGGGGCTTTGATGTTGCTTTATTATATTGCTTAAGGAGAGAGAGTCGTGCGAGGATAAAATCAATCCCAACTATTTGGCATGATCAAGAAGGGTCAAAAATAAATCTAAAGAAAACCCCGTTGAGGATGCTTGTGTCTTGCATCAGATTAAGGCTTATTCACTCTCCTTTCAAGGATTTTGTCAGATTATATAGAAGATTGCCTGAGAAATTAAAAATTCATTGAATTTTTTGAGTATACAAAAACTTATAAAATAATTCTTCCATAAAAAATTATGGGAATTGGAAACACTAAAACAGATCTGCAAATTGAAAACGTCAAGGCAGACTTGCATACACATGGATGGCCTGGACAAGAACCTGGGCCAGGACAAGTTGTATTGAAAATGCTTGGAGAAACTGGAGAAAGAAACCTTCAATCAATTGCTGAAAGAGGATTTAGGGAAGGGCAGAACACATTAATTGCATTGGTTAATTTTAATGATACAAGATATCAAAAAATAGTAAATACAAGAGGGGATGTTCCAAAAGGATTTGATATTTATGATGATCATGTAGAAAGATTTGTTGGTGTTTATGACAAGCAAAGAGAACTCTGGAACTTTGTTCTAAGAGGTCAGGAAGTTCCGACAGACCAGGGACATTTGTTAGTTTTAGGAGGAAATGAAGAAATTGAAAGAAGGGTGGTTGAAGATGTCTTGAAAGAAGCAGAGGATATGGGTGCTTTAATTGGTGGAGACCATGTTCTTGCAAAAGAGCCGGGGAAAATATTTAATAAAATAGGTTCTAAGGAAAGTGAGAGGTATTCTCTTGGGGAAGAAAACGTGAGGAAATATGGAAAGAGATTTGATTTTATTGAATATGGAAATTCAAATGTTTGGAAATTAACTGAAGAAACAGAAAATTTTGGTGAGGAAACAGGAATTCCTGGTTTTTACAGTTCAGATTCTCATGACCTTAAAAGAATCTTTAGTTCTTATAGGGTTTTTCCAGAACTAGATTTTTCTGATTTTCAAACATTGAGACAAGGCATAATTGAATGCATAGAATCTGAAACAGTTTCACATTATTCTGGTGGAAATAGGAGATTAGAAAATTTGTGGCATGGTTTAGCAGTTCTTTATAATATTGCAAGACAAAGAATAGGCATTGTTAAGAAACCTATTTATGAAATAGAGTACTAAAGCTCCAAAATCTTTAAAACCTAATTAATTCACTATGGAATATGAAAATCTTGGTTGGATATCCTCCGACAGAATCTGAGAAAGGGATTGCGACACTTGGGCAAAATAGGCAGTTCCAGTGGTTTAGTAATCCTTGTTTAATTTACCCAATTGTTCCTGCAACTGCTGCAACATTATTAAAGGAAAAATATGATGTGGGGTGGATTGATTGTATTGCTGAAAATATTTCGTGGCAGGATTTTCTGAAAAAGATTGAAAAAGAAAAACCAGACCTATTTGCGTTTGAAACAAAAACTCCTGTGATTAAACAGCATTGGAAAACAATTGACAAGTTGAAGGAAGAGTTTCCTGAAATGAAAATTGCGATTATGGGGGACCATGTAACTTCTTTTCCAGAAGAAAGTATGAAAAATTCAAAAGTTGATTTTGCTATTTGTGGGGGGGATTTTGATTTTGCTCTTAGTGATTTATGTGCTTGGCTTGAGAAAAAAGGGAAGGTTCCCACAGGAATTTATTATAGGAAAAAAGGGGAGATTGTTGGTTCTGGGAAGTTTGAATTAAGGCATGATTTAGATGAGCTTCCTTTTATTGACCGCGAGTTGACAAAATGGGATTTGTATCAGAAGGAGTATAATATTTCGCGGAAGCCGTATTTTTATATTATGTCTGGAAGAGATTGCTGGTGGGGAAAGTGTAAGTTTTGTTCTTGGCCGAGAATGTTTCCGAAATTTAGGGTTCGGAGTGTTGAGAATGTTTTGGATGAAATTGGAATGTTAATTGAGAAGTATAATGCTCGAGAGATTTTTGATGATTCTGGAACTTTGATGATAGGTGAGTGGTTGAAACAACTTTGTGAAGGATTGATAAGCAGAGGATATAATAAAAAAATAAGGTATTCGTGTAATATGCGGTTCGGTGCTTTAGATCAAGAAGATTATGTTCTAATGAAAAAGGCGGGGTTTCGGTTGTTGAAATTTGGGCTGGAATCAGGAAATCAGGATACGCTTAATAAATTGGATAAGGGAATAAAGGTGGGAGATATTGTTGAAGGTTGTAAGATGGCTCAGAAAGCTGGTTTGACTGTGCATTTGACTATGATTGTGGGTTATCCTTGGGAAACAAAAGAAGATGCTATGAAGACATTTAAACTTGCGAAGAAGTTGATGCAATCTGGAAAGGCTGATTTGTTGCAATCGACTGTTCTTATCCCATACCCTGGGACGCCACTATGGAAAGATGCGAAAAAGAGTGATTGGTTTTTGTTTGGCCCAGAAGATTATGAGAGATATGATCAAAAAGAACCTGTCTTAAAAACAAAAAATTCTGATCCAAAAGAAGTTGCTGCTGTTTGTGGAAAAATTTATACTATTTTTTTAAGTCCTCAATATATATTTGCAAGACTAAAATCTATAAAGAGTTGGGAAGATTTTAAATTTAATCTAAGGGGTGTTAAGGCTGTTTTTGGGCATCTCAAGGATTTTTTAATAAAAAAATGAGTAATTTAACTAAACATATGCTAAATTTTTTGCTGTTTTCTTTTGGAAAAACCAAACCAATTATAGGCCCGATAAGAGTCCATTGGGATATAACAGAATTATGCAATTCAAGATGTAAACATTGCACACGATGGAAATTAAAAAATTCAAAAAACGACTTAAGTACTAAGGAAGCTATGAGGGTGATGAGAGAATTAAAAGAGGTTGGTGTCAGGTCGATATCCTTTTCGGGGAATGAGCCCTTGATGAGAAGAAATATTTATGATTTAGTAAAATATGCTAATAGCCTTAAAATTTTTACCTCTATAAACACCAATGGAATATTATTAAACAAGAAAAATACAGAAACCTTGATAAGAAACGGTATTGGAACTTTTATTTTTTCCTTGGATAGCTCTAACAAAAAAGACCATGATTTTATAAGGGGAGTCTCTGGTTCTTTTGATAAAATTTTCGAATGTGTTAGTTTAATAAAGAAAATTAGAAAAGAAGATGGGAAAAAAGTAGATATCCAAGTTACAACTGTTGCAAATAGAAAAAATGTAAAACAACTTTATGATATTGTAAAACTTTGCAAAGAAAAAGGATTTGATAAAATTATCATCCAGCCAATTCATCATATCAAAAAATATTTTGAATCAGAAGAATCTCTTTTATTGAGAAAAGAAGATGTTGCTGAAATGCAAAAACAAATTGACAAGATTAAAAAAGATTTTGAAGATTTTGTAGCTGTACCCAATCAATATTTGGATAATTTCAAAACTTTTATTGAAAATCCAAATGAAATGTATAAATACAGATGTACTGCATTTTTTATTACCGGCGATATAAGGTCCAACGGAGATGTTGTCCCATGCCCTGTGGGTTTTAGAAAATTAGGAAATTTAAAAGAAAAATCTTTTAAGGAAATTTGGTATTCAAAAGAAGCAACTAAATTAAGATTGGATATAAAAAATAATAAACATCCCATGTGCTGGTTTTCTTGTATACAACCCATAAATTTAATTGCAGATAATGTTAAAAGACTCAATATATTTGGGTTATTAAATATAAAATTTTTGAAACATGCATTTTCAAAAATAAAATGAAACACAAATATACTAGATTTCCTGAAGCAGATGAATTGGTGCAAAGATATTTAGACATAATTGTTGGGGAAGTAAAGGAATCTGTTCATGGGTTAAAAGCAATAATTCTTTCTGGAGGTTATGGAAGAGGAGAAGGGGCAATAGAACTAATAAATAAAAAACCAAAACTGATAAATGATTTTGATATTTATTTGATAACAAAAAAACAATTATCAGATCATTTTCTTGAGGGATTAGGTAAAAAATGTTCGAGATTAATTGGTAAGGGGGGATTGGAATATCCCGAGAATTGTAATATGAAGTTTGATTTCAATACTTTCTTTAATGTGGATTTAAGATGTATAACCTCTCGAAAATTAAAATATCTCTCTCCACTTGTGAGGTATTTTGAAATGAAAAATTCTACAACTCTGCTTTGGGGAGAAGATGTTAGAAAATTGATTCCAGATATGAAACCTTCGGATTTGCCTTTTTCTGAGGGTCTTCGTTTATTATCCAACAGGATGATGAATATGTTCTTATCTATGAAACCAGAATATTTAGAGAAAAAACCATCCCATGATGAAATTGGTATTGCGAATTATTACATATGCAAAGTATATCTTGCTTGTTGTGAAGCTTTATTGTTGTATTCGGGGGAATTTAGAGCAACTTATAATGGAAGAAAAGAAAGATTTTTAGAAGTTTATGAAAAAAAATTTCCTGATCTGTTCAAAATTCTTCCGACACTTGCAGAAAAAGTCAATTTTATGACTGAATACAAATTTAATCCGGATATTAAAAAATTTAATTATCAAACAGAATGGTTTATTGCAAGAAAACATGTTACAGAAATTTTCAAATATATAATTTTAAGAACTATAAAGAAAAAATTTACCAATTGGATTGGATTAAGCAAAGATATTAAAAGAGAATTGGAAAAATATTACTTTGAAGATTATGCGGGATTTATTCTTAAGAGATTTAAATTAAATTTCAAGCTTAATCGTCTTATTTTGGGCAAACTTATGGCAAGTGTCCTAAGTTTCTTATATTTTTTGAAGATAAAAGAAGAAACTGGAAAATTGTATTTTAAAGGTTTTTCTTTTAAGGACCCTGGGTTAAAAATTCTTAGTTTGACTCCACTTGTTCTGTTCAGCATTGATCAAAATGAAAAATATAAAAATTACATTGAGAAAGAATTAAAAAAAGTTTATCCCATCAAAAAAATTGATTCTTGGAACTCTGTAAAAGAAAATTATCTCGACGTTTATAAATTATATTACCTAAGGAGATTTGTATGAAAACATTAATTCTCTTTCTTGATGCATTTAGTTTTTCTGATTTTAATGAAAGAAATTGTCCTTTTTTGTATAAACTTGCTAAGGAAGAAGTTTACGGACCTCTTGAAATAATCCCTGCAGGATATCATACAGAGTATAGCATGCTTTCTGGATGTCTCCCAATAAAACATGGAGTTTGGACTTGGTATTATCTAAAAGCAAATTCTTCATTTTCAAAAATTAAACATATTTTTCCATTAGTAAAAATTCTTGAAAAATTAAAACAAAATGAATTGAAAAAGAAAATAATAGATATTTACATTAGTTCTATTCGGTTATTGCAAGGAAAAACAAGATTCTTAAGTGTAAATAAAATTCCCATTAATCTCATTAAGAAATTTGAAATTTCTGTTGATAAATCTTATGTTGATCACAATCCGATTTCTGTTCCAACTCTTTTTGATTTATTGAGAAAAAACAAAAAAAAATATATTGCAATGGACTATCCAACAATCTCAGATTATAAACGAACCTGGTTTTTTACTGGAAAAGATGATTTCAAGCAGTTAAAAAAAGTAAATAAATTATTGAAAAAATATCCCTTGGTTTATGCCCATGTTTGGGAATTAGATGCTATTGAGCATAAATTTGGATTACATAGTAAACAAGCTTTAGAGCATATTAAAAAACTCGATGATGCTATTAAAAAAATTGTTCTTTCTCAAAAAGAAAAAACAAGGTTAGTTATTTTTTCAGATCATGGGGGTTGTAGTATTGAAAGAACAAAAGATATTCAAAAGATATTCAAAAGATATGATGGGGATTATTTTATTGGTTCAACTAATGCTCATATGTGGTTAAAAAATCCTGATGAAAAAATTAAAGAGAAACTTAAAAAAGAATTGAAAGAACAGGGTTGTCTAATTTATGACGAAACTAATATTGAAAAAGAATTGAAAATCCCTTACAAAAGAGAATTTGTTGGAGATATTTTAGCTTTTGCAAAGCCTCATGAACAATTTTATCCTGACTTTTTTAGAGATACTGCAAAAGTGAAATCAATGCATGGTTATACAAAAAAAGTTCCTGAATTGGACGGAATATTTATCATGAATGGTTTTGGATTAAAAAAGAAAAAAATTGAAGACATCAAACTCTATGATATTACACCAACCATCTTAAAAGCAATGGGAATGAAAATTCCTGAAATTTGCGACGGAAAAGCTAAAATATAAAAATTAAAACAGGATATAAAATTAGAATAAAATTTAAAAGCTTCTTTATTAATTTAATAAAATGAAAATAATGTTAATTCAACCTAACTATAGAAGAATATATGCTTATGTTAAAAATAAAAATATTACTCCCATTCATATTCCAATGGGAATTGCATATATTGCTGCTATTTTAGAGAAAAACAATATTGAAGTGGAAATTCTTGAAGCAAATGCCCATGATTTAAATCATCAACAAATCAAAAAAGCCATAGAAAAATACAACCCCTCTATTGTGGGAATAACTTCAACAACTTCCTTGATTGAAGAAGCGAGCGAAATTGCGGAGCTGTGCGATAAAAAGATTTGTGTTGTAATTGGGGGAATACACGCAAGTTCCATGCCTGTTGACACCCTGAAGGAATTTGAAAGGTTTGATATTTTAACTCAGGGTGAAGGAGAATTTAGTTTTTTAGAAATTGCGCTGGGAAAACCTCTATCTAAAATTAAGGGGGTGTATTACAGAAAAAATAAAAAAATTATTGCCAATGAACCAAGAGAACTAATAAAAGACTTAGATATTCTTCCTTTTCCTGCTAGGCATTTACTACCGATGGATAAATATTTTAGCGCAGGAGCAAAAGAAAAACCCATAGATTATATTTTAAGCTCAAGAGGATGCCCTTATGGTTGTTTATTTTGTGCAGATCATCTAGTTCATGGGAAGAAATTTAGGTATAGAAGTCCCGAAAATATAGTCAAGGAAATTGAAGAATTAAGAGATAGGGGGGTTAGAGATTTTAATTTTTTAGATGATAATTTTACTCTTTTAATTGATAGGGCTGATAAAATCTGTGACTTAATAATTAAAAAAGGGCTAAATAAAGATATGATTTGGAGGTGCACAAATGGTATAAGAGTTGATAAAGTTAGTTTAGAGCTTTTAAGGAAGATGAAAAAAGCAGGTTGTTATCTTATTGCTTTGGGAATTGAATCTGGAAATGAAGAAATTTTAAAGAAAATGAAAAAAAATATTGATCTTAAAAAGGTAAGAATGGCCGTGGAGTTTTGTAACAAAGTGGGAATAGAAACAAAAGGATTATTTATGCTGGGAAATCTTGGGGAAAATGAAAAGACGATGCAAGATACAATTGACTTCGCTAAAAGCCTAAATTTGGATACTGCAACATTTAGTATAACTACTCCTTATCCGAATACAGATTATTGGAAAATTATCAAACAGGAAGGAGAAATTTTCCCAAAAAAATTTAGAGATTATATCACGTATGGGAATGTGATTTTCAAACACGGTGAATTAAATGAAGATATCTTGGTTAAGATGCAAAAGAAAGCATATAGAGAATTTTATTTGCGTCCTACAATTTTTTTAAAAGCCGCAAAGAGAATGAAAAATCTAAAACAAACTAAACTATATGTTAGTGCTGTCCTTAGTTTTATGGGATTAAATAAAAAATGAAATATGAAAGCAGTGCTTATCATACGGTGTTGCATAAAAATCCTTTAATAAAAACCTTTTTTAGATTGAAATTTAAAGAGATTATTAAACTTGCAAATCTAAAAAAAACAGATCTTATATTAGATTTTGGGTGTGGGGATTGCTGGTTGAAACAAATTCTCCCAGAATATAAAATCATTGGTTATGATTTAAATCCTAAACAGACAGAGATTGAGGATTATACTAAATTAAAACCAGATAAAATCTTTGTGATAGATGTTTTTGAACACATTCCAAAAGAAGAAATAGAAAAAATTTTAAAAAATTTTAAAAAAATGAATCCTGATTTTGAATTAATAACTTCTATTCCTACTGAAAACCTGATTTCCAGAAAGGTGAGAAGACTGGTTGGAAAACGCGAGAGAGCCCCAGATCATATAACTCCCCTAAAACAAATATGGCCAATTCTAAAATCTGAATTAAAATTAATTAAAAAAATAAATTTTTTAACCATTGGCTGGCTTGCAAAATTTAAGAACATGCCCAACTAACTGGAATTATCAAATGAGTACGAATAATTTTATAAAGAATATTTCTATTGTAATTATCTTGATTAAACAATATATTGTTTATGAAAAGTTAAAATGAAAATAATGTTAATTTCTCCACCAAATATTTTAAATGGGAACACCCGAGAAGAATCTAATTTTGAAAATAGAATAACCCCGTTAGATTTAGCGATTATTGGTGCAGTTTTAGAAAAAAAACATCAAGTGGAAATTTTAGATGCCCTAGCTTTAGGATTAAATAAGGAAGAAATATTAAAAAATATTGAGCGGTTTGATCCAGACTTAATTTGTTTAACTGCCTTCGATAGGTGCAGATGGGGGGTGGATATTGCGAACGAATTGAGTAAATATATTGAACATAGAAATAAAAAACTGGGATTAATTTGGAGTTATAAACCAGAATTTATGATATCTATGATGGAGAATAATCGAAGTATTGATTTTTCAATTTATGGAGATCCTGAATACACCTTATTAGAATTAGCAGATAAAAATAGTTTTAAGGATATTGAAGGAGTAATTTACAGGGAAGGAGAGAACATAATTAAGAATAATCCCCGAGAATTAATTAAAGATTTAGATATATTACCCTTCCCTGCTCGGCACTTATTAAACCTAAATACTTACAAAAGACTTCCACATGAACTTATGAAAGAACCAAATTTTGATGTGTTGGCCAGTCGAGGATGCCCTTACAATTGTATTTTTTGTTTATTGAAGATAGTTGGGGGGAAGATATGGAGAACAAGAAGCCCAAATAAGGTAATCGAGGAAATAAAAATGTTGAAAGAACAAGGGGCAAGACAAATACATTTCCATGATTTAACATTCACGTTAGACCGGGAATGGACAATCGAATTATGTAATTTATTGATTAAGGAGAATTTGGGATTGGTCTGGACCTGTCAGACGAGAGTAGACAAAGTTGATTCAGATTTATTAAAGCTTATGAAAAAAGCAGGGTGTCGTTCAATTTTGTATGGCATTGAATCCTTAGACCAAGAAGCTTTAGACAAAATAAAGAAAGGTGTTAAAAGGTCGGATATAGAGAAAGCAATTACGATGACAAAAAAACAAGGGATAGAATCACGATGTAGTTTAATGATTGGATTACCCGGAGAAACTAAAGAATCTGTTTTTAAAACAATTGATTTATTAATTAAACTTAATCCTTCTTTTATTCAGGTCCATACTACAATGGCTTTTCCAGGAACAGAACTTTATGAAAATAGCAGTGAATATGGAAAAATCATAGAAGGTAAAACAATAAAAAAATATGATTTAAGCGGCCATCCTTTTATTCCAAAAGCATATCAAAATGAAGAAGAGATTTTAGAAATACAAAAAGCAGCTTATAAGAAATTTTATTTTAGACCAAAATATATTTTAGGAAAGGTGTTGAACATAAAACAATTATCCAGAAACTGGAGAGGGTTAAAGATCTTTTCCAAAATGTAGAAAGATTTACCTGTTTTTAGGAAGAATTAGGATTGATAATCCCCTTATCTGCAACGTTCTCTTTTTCCAGTTCCTTTGAAATTTTTTCCAAATTATATTTGTTTATTGTAAATCTCCAAACATGGTCAATCGTAAGCTTATACAATTGTTTGTAATATAAGAAGATAAGTAAATCCAAGATGAATCTGAGATGTTTCATTTTCCAACCCTTTAAAAAATATTTTTTTATTTGATACTTTCTTATTTTGTTTACAAACTTTTGTAGCTCCTTTCTTGAAATATATTTTGTTCTCACGACCGGTTTGCAAAACATATCCGAAAAGTTTTCAAAACTATCTTTTTCAATTAAATTTTCTTTCACACACATCTTTCTAATATCTGTTTCTGGGAGGGGGACTAAGATAGGAAATAGGGTATATTCTGCGTCATGCTTTTTTGCCATAGCAAAACTTTCTTCCATAGTCTCAATAGTATCATAAGGACTTCCCAAAATAAAAGTCAATCTTAACTGCAATCCATTCCTTTTTATTATATCAATCGCATTAGAAAGTTGTTCCTTTGTCAAATTTCTTTTATAAATTTCATTTCTTATATAATCATTTCCTGCTTCGTATCCCATTCGCACTTCGTAACACCCAGCATCCCTCATAGCTTTGATAATTTCTTCTGTAACTAAGTCTGCTCTAACATTAACTTCCCATTTTATTTTTTTATCAAATCCTCTTTTTTTATATTCTTCACAGAATTTAAGAATAAATTTTCTATCAAGTATGAATGTATCATCGTAAAAGAATAAAAATCTAAATCCTTCTTTGTAATAAAGTTTTATGTTCAATTCTATTTCTTCCATGATATTCTCAACGCTTCTAAACCGGACATATTTTCCATTTAATTTTTTCTTTAAAGCATGGTTACTGCAATAAGTACAATTATAAGGGCATCCTCTAGAAGCCATTATTGGAAGATGATTGTCATTGATTAAGAAATATTTTTTTAAATCAAAACTATCCCATTCTGGAAATGCACGACCATCCAAATCTTCTACTAGTTTTTTTTGAGGATTTTTTATTATTTCCCCGTCTTTCTTATACCAAATTCCTTGTATGTTTTTACAGTTAAGAGAATTATCCATAAGTTTTTCCAATGTTTCTTCCCCTTCCCCAATACATACCATATCCACTTCTTTATTTTTGATAACTTCTTCTGGAGAAAGAATACAATGAATTCCCCCAAAAATGATTTTAATATCAAAATTATCTTTAATGAATTTTGCAATCGTTAGTGCTTGGGTGTAATTAAAACTTAAGACAGACATTCCAATCAAGGCAGGATTATACTTTTTGATCCTGTTCAACAAACTCTGTTTCCAATCTTTCTTGTGGAATGCCAAATCAACGATATCTGCTTCATGATTTGTCTTTTTATTTAAATATCCCTTTAAAACTCCCAAGGACATCGTAGGGAATATTGCATACCCTTCTATATTCGGCTCAATCAGCATTATTTTCATTTTATTAAATTAATAAGGAAGCTTTTAAATTTTATTCTACTCTATTCCAATCTTGATTTTCATATATGATTAATAGAGGCTGACCTTCTGGTGAAGGGTATACTTTAACAGGAACCCAAGTTTCATTATGTATTTGAGGATATTGTAATAGCCATGGTGGGTGAGGCTCAAACATTGATAAAACTAAGTATCTTGGTTCTAATTCTTTCAGTCCTTCTTCAAAAAAAGATTCATTTCCCCATAATCCATCAATATTTCTCTCGGCATAATAAACGAGCTGTGGTTGAGACCTACTTATAATCATATCTTCTGGATTGGAATTCTCTTTTAACCATAAGCCTGCTTGTTTTACTTCTAAATAAGAAGATTTTTTCGATTCTATTAATTCGTTTGCCCACAAAATATTTGAAACAAGGAGCACAACCATCACAAGACAAAGTGCAAAAATTAAAAATTTCTTATTCAATTTCAATTGTTTAAACACAAAGGTTACTATTTTTAAAACGCCTGCAGATACTATTAAAAATAGAAATGGGAGTGTGGGCATAATGTATCTCTGTTCAATATAACTATCAGCAGCCATATAGCTTAAAATTAAAAAAGGTATTACAATCCATAAAAAGACAAAGAATTTTTTTTGGATATTTTTATTTTTGAAAATTTTATCAAAACCCAGAAAAAGATTAATAAAAAAACAAAAGACTCCGATTAAAAAGGCTACAAAAACAGACTTTGATAAAATATAAGGTAAATCACGAAAATAATCATCTAATTTGGGAAGAAATGGCTCCACTGCTCCTGCTTCTGATGTGCTTGCTGTACCTCCTATTTTAAAATAATATTGGCCTATATCAACTAGTGGATTGCCATAATGATTCCCATAACTAATAAAAAATGGCAACAACATTAATAAAAATATTCCAAGACAAATCCACAATTGTTTATTCTTAAAAAATTTGAATTTCTCTTTGATAAAGAAATAAATTAGAAATATTGGGGCGAACATCAAATACTGCATCCTTGTTAAACATGCTATGGCATAAAAGACAGCAAATAAATAGAGAAATTTATTCCCTTGCTTTAATTCATAACCTTTCCAAAAAAACAAAAGAGATAATAGAAGGAAAAAACTTGCAGGAATTGAATTCATAGGTCTTCCAACAAAAAATAACATAATCCAAGAAAAGGTTACTCCGATGCTGGTTAATAATGCTAATTTTTTATTAAACATGTCTTTTATTAAAAAATAAGAAATAGCGACGGTTCCTGTTGCAAATAAAACTTCTGTAAATCTTATTGCAATCTCTCCTAGCCTTATCTTAAAAAAGAAGGCACTAAATACTGGCCAGAAAAATCCTCTTCTGTAATACCATATGTCGTTTAAATTTAGACCAAGTCCCCAGTTCTTTGCAGTAGCCAAATAATTTGCAGCATCTTGCCACACAGGTTGATTCATTGTTTTTAAGAAAATAATAAAACGTAATATGAAAGCGATAATTAAAACCGCTATAAACACCTTGTCATAATTTCCTTTTACCCATCCAAAAAGCTTATCTTTAATCCAATCTTTTCTTTTTTTAATGTCCTCTTCCATAATTAATCATTAGAATAATTGATTTTTATTTGTTTGTGTCTTTTTTATTATATAACTTGCTGCTTCGATTAAATCTTTCGCCACAAAATCTGCTTCTTTCACAGGTTCCTTAAATTCTCCTGTTAAAACATGAATTGTTTTACATCCTGCAGAATTTCCTGCTTGAATGTCAGAAAGATTATCTCCAATCACCCAACTTTGAGATAGATCTAGATTAAAATCCTCTGCAGCTTGGTCTAACATTCCTGTTTTTGGTTTTCTGCAATTGCAATTTATTCTATATTCTCCAACCCCTTTTTCTGGATGATGGGGGCAAAAATATTCTCCTGTTATGAAAATTTCTTGTTGACCCAATCTTTTGTTCATCTCTTTTTTAAACGTAAAATAGTCTTCTGGGCCATACATCCCTCTGCCAATTCCTGCCTGATTTGTAATAATGACTAATTTATAATCTGTTCCTTGTAATTCTCTTAATCCTTCTACAGCTCCTTGAACAAACTCTAAATCTTCAATTCTATGTATATTATCTCCTGCCAAAGTAACAGTTCCATCTCTATCTAAAAAAATTGCTCTATTTTTCATTGGAAAGATAAATTAAAAACGTTTATAAATTTAATTGCGAAAAATTGTATAATTAGAATCTTAACATACAAATCCTTAAAAGCATTCAGCTATCCGTTTTAAAATGTCTGAAATACTTGAATTTGAAATAAATTATGCAAGAGCTTATAAAACTGGAGACAATCTTGTAGTTCAACTCGTTTATCCTGCTGTAAAAAAACAGTTAACTCAAAGATTAGCTGCAAATCCTGAATTTGGTTCAAGGGTCTTAGATAATTTGATTGCAAAAGGCGAGGCAATCATTGCAGATAAAGACCACCCATTCAAACCTGCTGGAGGAGGTTCCTTGTATGTCACAAAGGATAATAAGGTAATTTGTCATAGAAGAGATGCGGGGGCAGGATTTCATCCAATGCATCATTCTGCTTATGGAGGTTTTCCTGATTCTGATGAGGGTGTTTCAAGTGCTCAAGGAATAAGAGATACAGCATTAAGAGAAACAGGGGAAGAATGTATTTTAATAACAAGAGAGAAACCCCATAGAATTTATGTTCCGAGAGACACAAAAGAATATACAGAACGGGCAGCTAAAAGGCTTGGATTGGATTTAAAACCAGAATATATAGACGTAGAAACTCTTCTTGGAACAGATACATTAGAAGTTTATAATGAAAAAGGGAGGCTTTTATTTAAAACAAAAGCTCTTCTTGGTATGATTTGGGATTCTTCTACAACTTTTGACGCACTTTTTTTAAGACGATTGCCTCTTTTTTCAGAAGAAATTTTACCAATAGATGCGGAAGGCATGACAAAAAATGATGGCAGATTCATACATTTTAACAGAGAATCTTATATAATTTCATTAGATGATTTAAGAGGGAAAAAAACCTTTTGAAAGTGTTCTTGAAAATGTGGAAGTTTATCAAACAAGAATTGTTGAGGGAATTCCACAAGTGTTCACGCCAGAATATCATGCTCCTTTCGAAGGTCCGGAAACAATCAAAGTAGAGAATCCTGTTCAAGTAATTCATCCGCATGTTTGGGCTCCTGAAACTCACCTAACTGTCTGTTTAGATGCTCTGGGGGTTGAAGGATTCAAAGGAAGAAAACTTGAAATTCAATTGAAGAAAGAAAGATGTGTTCTTGAAGGAAGGAAACTTGTTCCAGAATCAATGATTTCTAAATAATTTCTTTAGAACTATTTTGCTTCTCGGCTAAATCTTTCAAGAGAAAACATTTGAATGTTTCAAACCAAAATACATATTTAGGTTACATAATCTTTTTAAAGATTAGCTGATTTTGTCCATCATCTTCGAGGTATTAAAATGAATGTTTTGATAACAGGAATTACTGGATTTGTGGGTTCTCATTTAGCTGAGTTTTTATTGAAAAAAGGCGGATATGAAATTTATGGTTTAAAAAGATGGAGAAGTCCCTTAAATAATATTCAGGAGATTAAAGACCAAGTTAATTTAGTGGATGGTGATTTACGGGATGGGAAATCTATGTCTAGAATAATTAGTGACATTAGTCCGGATAGGATATTCCACTTGGCTGCCCAATCTTATGTTCCGACAAGTTTCACTGCTCCGACAGATACAATTGAAACCAATGTAAATGGAACTATAAATCTTTTGGAAGCTGTAATGGCTGCCAAGATAAATCCAAAAATCCATATTTGCTCCTCTTCTGAAGTATATGGGCAAGTGACTGAAGATGAGCTTCCAATTAAGGAGACTAATGCTTTCAGACCTCAGAGCCCTTATGCTGTTAGTAAAGTTGGGGAGGACCTAATTTCCTTCCAATACTTTAAAAGCTATGGCTTACAGACTATAATGAGCAGAGCATTCACCCATACTGGTCCAAGAAGAGGGAGTGTTTTTGTTGTTTCAGCTTTTGCTAAACAAATTGCTGAAATAGAGGCTGGGAAGAAAGAACCTATCCTAAATGTTGGGAATTTAGAAAGTGTAAGAACTTTTTTAGATGTCAGAGATATTGTGGGGGCCTATGATTTATTAATTGAAAAATGCGAACCAGGGCAAGCATATAATATCGGGGGCAATGCTTCTATGAAAATTGGTGAAATGCTTGATAAACTTTTACAAATGAGTGATAAGCAAATTGAAGTGAGGGTGGATCCTAAATTATTGCGTTCTTCTGATGTAACATTACAAATCCCGGATGTTTCAAAATTTAAACAAGCGACAGGGTGGGAACCAAAAATCCCTTTTGAAAAAACCTTGAAAGATACCTTAGATTATTGGAGAGAAAATATTTAAGAAGATGGTAGTTGATGTGTGGATTTTTACAAGATTAAAAAAAATTAAGATTTTTAAAAAATGAAGGCATTAATTTTAGTTGGAGGGATTGGAACAAGACTAAGACCCCTCACCGAAAAAGTTCCTAAACCCATGGTGGAAATTAATGGCAAACCTTTCTTAGAATTTAATATTGAGAATTTAAAAAAACAAGGTATCACTGATATTGTTCTTTGTGTGGCATATTTAGGCCATATTGTCGAAGAATATTTTGGTAATGGTGAAAGATTCGGAGTTAATATCACTTATTCATATGAAAACCCGCCTTTAGGTACTGCAGGAGCGATTAAAAATGCCGAGCATTTAATTGATGATGATTTTATTGCCATGAACGGTGATACTTTTATGGATGTAGATATTAGTAAACTTTTAGACTTTCATAAAAACCACGATTCTCCGTTCACAATGGTGATTTGTGATGCAAATCATGCAAGAACTCAAGAAATTATTGAACTAGATGAAAAGAAATCTGTAAAAATTTATAAAAGAGGCACTATTGAACATGAAAATCGTTTAATATCTAATCCAAAAGTTTTAGCGAATGGGGGATTATATGTTATGAGTAAGGAAATCCTAGAGAAGATTCCTGCTTTAAAAAAGACCTCTTTAGAAATAGATATTTTTCCACAAATTGTCGAAAATATGAGAGCATTTATCCACGAGGGGTATATGTTGGATGTTGCTGATGAAGGAGATTTAAAAGAATTTAAAAAAGATGTCAGGAATGGATTAATAATGCCCAGTATTACCGGATATCAGAAGATAATAAGAAGCCGTGCTCCGGTTAGAATAACTTTTGGAGGAGGGGGAACAGATATTTCTCCATATGATAAAAGCCATGGCGGGATTTGTGTTAATGCCACTATCAATAGATATGTTTATTCTTCATTAAAACTAAGAGAAGATAAAAGAATACATATCAAATCAGATATTATTAATATCCACGGGGGATTTGAGACTCATGAAAGCAGTTTTGAAAATATTGGAGAAGTCGAAATGCTTGATGGTGACAAGCTTAATATCATAAGAGCGGTGATCCTTGAAATGAATCCAACCCATGGTTTTGATCTCTATGTAAGGAGCGAGGTTCCTCCCCATTCTGGTCTTGGGGCAAGTGCTTCATTATGTGTTTCAATTATTGGTGTTCTTAATCATCTAAGGAAAAAAAATAAACTGACAAAGCATGAAATAGCAGAAACAGCTTTTGAAATTGAAAAAGAGCGATTGAAAAATAAAGGGGGGAAACAAGACCAATATGCTGCTGCTTTCGGAGGAATAAATCTTTATGAATTTAAAAACGAAGAGGTAAGGGTAAATCCAGTAAATATGGCTAAAGATGATTTATTAGAATTTGAAAAAAATATTTTAGTGGTTTCTTTTGCGAGAAAAGTTAAATCCTCTGGGCAAATCCATAAATATGAATTTGAAAATAAATTTTTTGAAGACGATCAAAAAGTTAAAAGACTTCATGAAATAAAAAATATTGCGAGAGATATAGAGTTCAATCTCCGACGGGGAAATTTTAAGAAATTTGGGGAATTAATTGATATTGGCTGGGATAAAAAGAAAAAATTTAATCCTTTAGTGACTAACACCTACGTTGATGCATTAATTGAAGAAGCTTTATTAAACGGTGCAATTGGAGCAAGATTAATGGGGGCTGGCGGAGGCGGACATTTACTTCTCTATTGTAACCCAGATCAGGAACATAGAGTAAGAGAAATCTTGGCAGAAAGAGGGGCAAAATCAATTGATTTTAGTTTTGATTTTGAGGGATTAAAAATCTGGGAGATTGAAGGATAAAAAGATTTAATCAGACTTTTGTACTTTCTACTCTTTCCCAATCATCCTTGTGATATTTTTTTTTAAAATAAACATCTTCAAAAGCCTTAACCCACACATAAAGTCTTAAGAAAATTAATTGGAAACTCCAAAACATTTCTTTAATATTTTCTGGGTATTTGATAACATCCAAAACCCCCTTTGTTTCTGCTTTAAATGTCTTGGCCCTTGGGAAGACTTTTGTATCTATGTACTTACTTAAGGTTTCATGGGCTCTAATTGTTCTTGTTTTTTGGGATATCCATTCTCTTAAGTTATTTACATTTTTGACATAAACTTTAGCATTTTCTGCATATTCCATTTGATATCCTTTTTCCCACAGATAATAAGGGATTATCCCATCATCTGCTGTGTCTAAGGGAATTTTATTCACTTTATTTCCTTTAATGGCATATAAGTAACCGGTACAAAAAATAAAAGAGTTTTCCTTAGCAGCTTGTTTTCTTAGTTTGTGTGCTGCATCAAATAAAAAATTTGCCCAATAACCATATTTTGTTTTTTTATCTTCCTCTGGAATCGTCCTTCCAATTACGCATCCCATCTTTTGATTTAGGAACATACTAGTAATTTCCTCAACTGCATTATCTGAAATCCAAACATCTCCATCAGTTAAAATTAAAATATCTGTTTTAATTTTGGGTAAAATTAAATTTAAGGCATTAGCTTTACCATTTCCTAAATCTTGGAAAAGTTTTATTCTTTTATCTTTCTTTGAATATTCTTTTGCTATGTCAAGAGTTTCTTTGTCTGAAGCGCAGATAATTATTTCATAATTAAGATTTGTTTTTTGATTTAATGCAGCTTCTATTGCCTTAGAAATTGTAGGTTCTTTGTGTGCTAACATCAGTAAAGTAATTTTTTTATTTTTCATTTTACTAAATTATTTGCTATAAATCCACCCCATATAATTCTTTATCTGCTTTTTTTCTAAAATCTTTATAGAGCTTAGTAAATTTTTCTTTTGTTACTTCATAAGGTAATTTTATGAGTTCTTGTAAGATTCCAGAAGAATATAATTCTGGATGTTTTACTACAATTGCGAATAATTTTTGTAAATTTGCTATTTCATTTTTATTGGCTATATCAATTGGAGAAGTGTCAAAAAAATCACCTATATCTGAAAAATCTCCTGTATAAACTTTTTCTTTCACGCATCTTTCTCCTAATTTTGTCCGGGGATAGGGTTGAAAAATAGCTGCCCAAGCATAATCGGGTTGGCATTCAATATTTAATTCTAAAGTCTCCAAATCATTTTTAAGAGAAGTGAAAGGTAATCCTAAAATGTTGTGGGCCATGACTTTAATATTAGATTCTTTTAGCAACGCTATGGCATCTTTAATTTGTTGGTTGGAAATATTTCTATTTAAGATATCCCTTCGGATATTCTCATGTCCAGATTCTATGCCTATGTTAACCCCGTAACATCCTGCGTTTTTTAAATCTTTTATAATCTCCTCCCTAACTAAATTTGGCCTAACATGGCAATAAAATGGAAGCTTTATTCTTTTGGGATACTTTCCTGAAAATTCTTTTATCCAATCGGGTTTTAAAATAAAAGTATCATCTTGAAAACAAACTACTTTTGTTGGTGAAGAGGAGATCACTTGTTCAACTTCATCCAATAAATTATCTACAGAACGAAATCTTACCCTTTCTCCTTTTCCTTCATACAGTTTTGAATAAGATTCATTAAAACAAAAAGAACAATTATACGGGCAACCTCTTGAAGCAATAAAATGTTTTATTGGTCCTTCATCAATGTGGGGATATTTGAATACAAGATTCCTATCTGGGTAATGAATCTTATCTAAATCTTCCACAAGTGGTTGAACAGAATTTTTGATTACCCCTCCTCCAATCTTAAACCAAAAATTAGGAATGCTTTGAGAATTCGGATGTTCCAAAAGATTTTTTATCGCTTTTTCTCCTTCTCCAATGCAAATTGCATCAAAACTTGATTTACCTAACATTTCTGGGAAGAATGTTGGATGAGGTCCCCCTGCAATAGAGAAAAAATCAAATTTTTCTTTTAATTTTTTATTTATATTATCATAAAAATCTTGATCTCCTGTCATTATACTGTATCCAACAAAATCTGGCTTGTATTCAACAAATTTTTTTTCTAAGTTTTCTGATGTTGTGATCAAATCCACCTCATGCCCTTCCTCCCTAATAGACGAAGCTAGGTACATTATCCCTAGTGGTTCAAGTAAAAACGGTTTATTAATAAATAAAAATTTCATTTTTTAATCCTTAAAAGATTCTTATATTCACCCATATATTTTTTATAAATAATATCCCAATCAAAGTTCTTTGCTTTATTAAGATTGTTTTTTGAAATCTTTTTCCTTAAATCTGAATTATTTATTAGTTTTAATATGTTTTCCTTAAGTTTTTCTATATCCCCATAGTCTGCAAAAAAACCGTTTTCAGGTTCTTTCATTTCATAAGGAATTCCATTAACAGGTGAGGCAACAATGGGCAATCCCGAAGCCATGGCCTCAAATAGAGTTAATGGCAACCCTTCTCTATAACTAGGCAATGCATAGATGTCCGCTGCCTGATACATTTCTGCTATTTTTTCCTTGCCTTTTATTGGCCCGAGATATTTCATATTTTTGTAAGGTTTTATCAGTTTTTTTACTTCTTGTGCTTTTCCTTCATCAGGACCAACCCAAACAAAAGCCACATCTTTTCTTTTTTTTGTTATATCTATTGCAGTTTGAGCCAGCATCTCTGGACCTTTTGTTGGATTTAATCTTCCAAAAAACAAAACAAGATATTTTTCTTTTATATTATTATTTTTCTTGAATTGGTTTTTCTCTACTTTTTTAAAAAGTATTTTGTCTGTTCCGTTAGGGATAACTTTAATTTTATTTTCATCTGTATATCTATTTAATGTATCTAATTCCCAGGGGGTTATTGATATTACTTTATGAATCATTGAAAAAGAAATCTTATTAAAAATCAGGTCGTTCAAAAACAAAAATGGTCTTAAAATTTTTGGTCTAAACGAAGTATCTGTCCATGGACAGTGGGTTGTATGGAGATGTTTGAATCCATAAATCTTTGATAATAAACCTGTAAAAAGAATATATGCATGCCCTGAAACGTGAGTATGAAGTATGTCAAATTTTCCAGCCTTGTTGAATTTTCCAAATCTCCATAATAAAGAGGGCCATATAAAAGTATTAAAAGATAATCTGAACCAATAAGGAAAGCGATGAATATGAACCCCCTTAATTATTTCCTCTTTAACTTCTAGTCTTGCATTTTTGTCAGAATCGCAACAGAACACATGGACTTCATGTCCTTCGATTACTTGCCGTTCTGCCAATTCTACTATAACTCTTCCAACCCCTCCAAAAGTTGGTAGGTAAAACATATTTATGTGGGCTATTTTCATGAAGTTGAAATAAAAGGCAAGTTTATAAAAACATACAAGGAAAAATATATGTTTAAAGATTGTTATAAAATTAAGTATAGTAAAATTTAAAAAGATTAAAGAATGATAAGAAAAATGGAAGAAAAAGAACAAGAAGAAAACAAAGAGGAAGAAATTATGAACAAGAAAGATGAAGAAGTGCTTAAAAGTAGGCTTAAGCAATTAGGTTATCTGGACTAGGATGAAAAATGTGGTAATAATCATTGTAGACGCCCTTAGACCAAAAAACCTTAGTTTATTTGGATACAAGAAGGAGAATGATACAAATTTAAAGATTCTTTCTAAGGAAAGTTTATTATTCATACAACATTTCTCTTCTTCTAATTCCACATTTCCTTCATTAACCTCTTTATTTACTGGCAAATATCCCAATAATCATGGGATAATTCATCAATTCCCCTACACACAACAATCAGAAATTGAAAAATTTAAGAAAAACAAATTTTGGCTTCCCTCCTATCTTCAAAATAGAGGCTATAACACAATTGCAATAGACTGGATTGGTATGTGGCTTAAAAATGGTTTTAACTATTATGAAGAAAAAGAAGATCAACCAAAGAAATTTTTGAATTATCCATTTGTTAAAAAAATTCTCCTTAATTTACCTAGTTGTTTATATAAATTAGGTAAGAAAGTTGTAAAGGTTCGAACTTCTACCCCTTTTTCTTCTGCTGAGAAGAGTACAGATTTAGCTATCTCTAAAATCAAAACAACGAAGATGCCTTTTTTCTTATTTATTCATTTTTGGGACACTCATTTTCCTTTTCCGACAATTAAAAAACCGAAAGATATTGGAATTATTTCAAGAAAAAATATATTAGGAAAAATAGAGAATAATTCTCAGAGAGACTATGTTCGGAAAAGATTTGATGATATTTCTTTAAACTACTTAGAACCTATTGAAGAAAAATATGATTTGGCTATTAAAAAAGTGGACGAACAAATTGGAAGACTTATTAGTTTTTTAAAAAGACAAAATTTATGGGAAGATATAATTTTTATTGTCCTTGGAGACCATGGCGAAAGTCTAAAAGAAAATGGAATTTATTTTAGCCACTCTGGACTTTATGAAGAATCTATCCATGTTCCATTAATTATGAAATTTCCTGGACAAAAGAGTAGAAAGATAAAAGAATTCGCACAAAATACAGATGTTGTTCCCACCTTGTTAGATTATTTTAAAGATAAAACAATAAAGGAAAAGTTTGATGGTGCATCTTTACTTCAAAAATCCAAAAGGAAAAAAATATTTGCAATTGATGGACTTGCAGAAGATGTTCAATTAATGATGACAAAAAATAAGAAGATTATAACTGCTAAATCTCCAAAATGCCATTTATGCAAATCAATTCACCATACAGAAAATTTATAAATTTAGTAAGTTATACTGGATTATGAAAATAGCAAAAAAGAAACAAGATAACAAAGTCGAATATGGAACTATCTCATTACCCCTCCCATTAATTGAATTAATTAAAAAAAGAATTAAGGGTACTGGTATTACTTCTGTATCGGCTTATATTTCATTTATTTTAAGGCAGATACTTTCATCTTCTGCAGATAAATCAGAAGTTATAAGTAAGGAAGCTGAAGAAGAAACTAGGAGAAGATTGGAGAATCTGGGATATTAATCTGTATTCTTATAACTTATTAGTACTAAATAAGATTTAAATACTGTAATTATATATAATTATATATAATGACAAATAAAAAAGGGTATAATGTGGTTATGGTTACTCTCGATGGTGCACGTCTTGATAGAATCAAACAATTTGAAAATTTTAATAAATTTGTGAACAAAGGTACTTTTTTTTCAAAAACAATAACTTATGGGCCCCAAACAGTTACTTCATTGTATGCTATTTTTACGGGGATTTATGGAAATAAAACTAAAGCAAATAATTATTTTGGAAGCATTAAATTTAGAAAAGATTGTTTTAAAACACTTCCACAATATCTTCAAGAAGCAGGGTTTTATACAGAGGGAGACATAATAAATAAAATAGTTCTTCCAGACCAGGGATTTGACAAATTAAGGATTCATGATGAGCATAAAGATAATCTCACGCAAAGACACATAGATATGATTAAAGAGATTAGTAAATTGCGGGATCAAAATAAAAACTTTTTTTTATATTTGCATTATAGCAATATTCATACAGGCGTAATTCAATCAGTTGTAAAAAAATATGGTGATTTTGATGAAGTTTATTTTAATAATAGAGAAAAAAATATTGAAAACTATGATAAATATGTTAAAAAAGCAGATGAATATCTTGGAGAATTACTTAAGGTTTGTGAAGAATTGGATTTATTTAAAGATACTATTTTTGTTGTTTTTTCTGATCATGGAGCAAGCGTTGGTGAAAAAAAAGGAGAAAAAGGATATGGAAGATATTGTTATGATTATACTTTGAAAACTTTTGTTAGTTTTATTCAACCAGATATTTTTCCAATAAAACAGATAGACAAATTAAATAGAACAATAGATATAATGCCAACAATTTTAGATGTTTTAGAAATCCCTGAAGATAGTAATTATGAAAAAATACAAGGAAAGTCGTTAATACCCCTCATGAATGATGAACCTGATGAAAGAGTAGCATTTTCCGAATCTGCGGGAATTGAAGAAGAACCTTCCAATACTGACCCTTCTATTAAATGTATCAGAACAAAAAATTGGAAATTAATTTATAATATTGATACAAAAGAAAAAGAACTTTATAATTTAATAGAGGATCCTGAAGAAATTAATAATCTTTCAGAGAAGAATCTTAAAAAAACAGATGAACTATTTGATAAATTAGTTGATTTAAGTCCAGAAATAGGGAAAATAAAAAAAGCCGTAATTCTTGCAGGAGGCTTAAGCTTAAGAATGGGGGAATCAACGAATGGTACTATCAAATGTTTGCTTCCAATAGATGAAGAAGAATCAATCATTAAGAGAGTAATAAGATTATTAAAAAAGAATGGGATTGAAGATATTGTTTTAGTTACAGGTTATAAAAGTAAGGAACTAGAAAAGGTGTTTGGAAATTCTGTTAGATATATAGAAGAGCCACTCTACAAAAAAGAGGGGATGTTAGATTCTTTATGTTATGCAATGGAAGAATTCAATGAGCCATTTTTATTTATGTATGCAGATTCTGTTTTTTCTGAAAGAGCCCTTAAAAAAATCGTCAATAGTAATGCGGGAGAAATTACCTGTTTGATCAGCGATAAAGATGTTGATGATGAATCTGAAAAAATAAAATTTGAAAATGGTAGGATTATTCAATGCAATAAAGAACTCTCAAATGAAGAAGCAGACGGAGAATTTACGGGGATGATCAAAAATAATTTTGAAGGTGTAAAAGAGTTTAAACATTCTTTAAAAAAAATGAGAGATTTAAATATTATAGAAGGTAAAAATGTGAGAGATCTTATAGAATTCATGGTTGGGCAAGGTACAGAAATCGGGGCGGAAAAGGTTTCTGGAGAGGATTGGATGGAAATAGATTTTGAAGGAGAATATGAGTTGGCTAAAAATAGTTTTATTCATCAAATAAAAAAAATGGATTTAGAAAATGACAAGAATAATATTAATTGAAAGGGGGTACAAAAATAGATGAAAAAAGGAATACTTATTTTAATTGGATTGGTAGCTATTCTATTAGTTAATGGCCTTATTTTTGGTTGGTTTAATGGTAGTATGACTGGTCAAACTGTTTCACCAAATGGAAAAATTGAGGTTTTAAAAATGGGGCTTATACCAGCAGATGATGCTGATGAAATGTTAAGAAATTACGAGCCAATTAAAGAATATTTATCTAATGAACTTGGAATTCCTGTGGAAATACAAGTAACCTCAGATTATACAGCTGCAATTGAAGCTATGCGAGCTGAACACATTGATATGGCTTGGTTTGGTCCATTTTCGTATATTATTGCTGCAAATGTTGCTAATGCTGAAGCCATTGTTAATGGTGTGAAAGCCAGTACTGGACGTGCTACATACAAATCAGTAATCATTGTTAATGCGGATAGTGGTATCGAAAGTCTTGAAGATTTAAAAGGAAAAAGCTTTGCTTTTGTTGATCCAGCTTCTACTTCTGGTAATCTTATTCCACGAAAAATGTTAATTGAAAATCAGATAGATCCAGATAATGATTTTAGTGCAAGTTATTATGCAGGAACACACAATGCTGTGCAATATGCTATAGCTAATGGGAAGGTAGATGCAGGTGCTAGCAGTGATAATGTTTATCAAAGGATGGTAGATGCAGGAGAAATTGATCCAGAAGTAAATATTATTATCCATGAATCAGAACCAATACCTGGCTCACCAATCGTAGTTAGAGGCAATTTGCCAACTGAACTAAAGATAAAGATTCAACAAGTTTTAATTGATATGGACCAACAAATAATTCATAAAGTTGATGGATGGGGAGGAATTGTAAGTTACCAGAAAGTCTCAGATAGTGATTATGATGTTATACGGGAAACTGCAAGAATCTTAGGTATGGATGTTGCAAATCCAGAAGCTGCTAACAAATAATTTTTTTTATTTTTTTTTATTTTTTAATAAAACGTACTAATTCAAAATGATAAAAATACAGAATTTAAATCATACCTATGAAAATAGAAAGGAATGTGCATTAAAGAATATTAATCTTAATATTGAAAAAGGGGAAAATATAATATTGTTAGGCCCAAGCGGTTCTGGGAAATCAACTTTGATAAAATGCATTAATCGACTTATAGAGCCTACTTCTGGAGATATTTTTATTGAAGAAGAAAATATTTTAACTTTGAAAGAAAAAGAAGTAATAAGAATCAGGAAAAAGATAGGAACCATTTTTCAAGAATTTAATTTAATAGAAAGTGACACGGTTTTAAAAAATGTATTAAATGGTCGGTTGGGATTTTTAAGTACCATTGATACTTTTTTTAATAAATTCAAAAAAGAAGATTATGAAATTGTGGAACAGAATTTAAAAGACGTGGGATTATTTGATTTGAAAAAAGAAAGAGTTTGTAATTTAAGCGGGGGACAAAAACAAAGAGTGGCTATTGCTAGGGCATTATCCCAAGAACCTAAAATTATGTTGGCTGATGAACCTGTTTCAAATCTTGATCCCAAATTAATGACAGAAATTTTAGATTTATTACTGGGAATTTGTAAAGAAAGGCAAATAACTTTGATTACAAGTTTACATTTTGTGGAGTTAGTTAAAAAATATGCCTCAAGAGTTATTGGAATTTCTGAAGGTTCAATAATTTTCGACAATACTCTTGAAGAATGGGAAGATGAAGAAAATTTAAAAGAAAATTTAAAAAAATTAGGTTATTTGGATTAAAAAATTAAATAAAATGAATATAAAAAAGATTTTAAAAACAAAATATAGAGGATTATTTATTGGATTGCTTGTTGTTCTGATATATTATTGGGCAATTACTGGTACAGAAACTAATATAATCAATTTCTTTGGGGGTTTTAAATTCATGGCTGATTTTGTTGGCAGAATGTTCCCTCCAGATGTGTCAAATCTAGGGAGATTTATTTCAAAAGCATTGGAAACTTTACAAATGGCAATTGTGGGTTCTACAATCGGTGCTCTAGTTGCTTTTCCACTATCTTTTTTAGCTGCAAGAAACGTTACACCAAATAAATTTGTTTATCATACAGTTAGAACAATTTTTGATATTTTTCGAGGAATAAATGAAATTGTGTGGGGTTTAATTTTCGTTTCAATGGTTGGACTTGGACCTTTTCCAGGGGTTTTGGCTCTGAGTGTTCATGTTACTGGTGCACTAGGAAGACATTTTTCAGAATCAATAGAAACTGTAGATCCAAAAACAATTAAAGCAATTGTTTCAACAGGTGCAAATAAAATACAAGTGGTCCTTCGTGGAATTTTGCCACAAGTAAAACCCTTGTTCATTAACTATTCATTATATTATACTGAAAATAATTTTAGAGCAGCTACTGTTTTAGGGTTGGTTGGAGCAGGAGGTATTGGTATGGAATTATTAACAAGTATGAGATTATTCAAAAACCAAGAAGTATTAACAATCCTTATAATTATGGTGGTGATGGTCATAGGAATAGATAGATTTAGTGCATATATCCGAAAAAGAGTTGTAAAAGGAAAGGGTGTTTCTTATTAAGACGTTTTATTTCTTTTCATTTTTCTAAAAACTGATTTTAAAATATACAAATCATTTCTATCCAAACAATTAGTTAGGAGAATCAAAAGAGTGTAAGGGGCTACGAAGAAAGTCCCACATGATTTATGAAAAAATAAGAGATTAACCCTTCACTGCCACAACTTTTATCTCTTCTTTCCCCATATTGAATGGAAGCAAATTTTGAATGATTCTTTTTAACATATTTTTTTGAACTTGAACATAATTAATCTTTATATTTTTAAATCCAGCCATCTGAAATAAATACTTAAGATGGCTCGGAACAAATAAATGATAATGATGATTGTCTATATGCTTTTTGGTTTGCCTCTCCACATATAAATTATGGTCGTTTTTAATATGAAAAATTAAAAACCCTGCATTATCTGTTTGTAAATGCATCTCCCCCCCCCCTTTCTTCAGAACTCGATAACATTCTTCCATAAAACTCTTTAAATCTCTTAAATGTTCTAAAACACGGTAACAAATGATTTTATCGAAAATGTTATCTTCATAGGGTAGTCCTTCTTCAATGTTACATATCTTTGTTGTGGCAGGAGTCTTCATAAAATCAATTCTATCTGTTCCTTCAAATCTTTGCCCACAGCCCACATTTAGTACCCTTTTCTCAGCCATCTAAACTTAAATTATAAGGGCCTTAAAAAGTTTTTGTTTGGAAAAATCTAGGGTCTGCGAAGACCTACTTACCCCCATATAGATGATAAAAAATTTCTTAGATTCAATATAGATAAAGAATTGACAGTTTATATTTCCAAAAGATACTTTAATGTCTCATCTTTTAATTTTTCTTCAGAAGAATCATTAATTATAAAATTTCTGCCTTCTCTGGAAAGTTTATCTCTCTCTATTCTGGGCAATAAGAAAAATTTATCTATTTCTTTTTGTATTTTTTCTAGATTAAATGGAACTTTTTTAACAGACTTTGTAGTTAAGGTCTCAAAAGTATCTAAATCAAAAAGTATTACCGGAGTTCCACATGCTAAAGATTCTCGTGGTGGAAGAGGGTGGCTATTTCTTTTACTAAAAAATAAACTTAAATCTGATAAGTTGTAATAATCTGGAAGTTTCTTATTGAGAATGTGCGGAATGTGAGTTACATTTTTAAATTTTTTATTTTTAAAGTTCTCGTCTTTTAATTCCCCGATTAAGACGAATTTTTTATCTTGATTTTTTTGAATTAACTCAAGTAAGTAATCAGAGCCTTGCTCAAATTCAATTCTACCAACATAGATAAGAATTTTATCCTTATCATTAAATCCGAACTTGCTTCTTAACTGTTTCTTATTCTTTGGCCTGAATATATGGACATTTATGGGAACTAGTAAACAAAATATCTTTTTTTTACTCAGGAAGAGGAACTTCCTCATAATTTCTCTTACCTTTTTACCACTACTTAAGAAACGATCTGTAAAAAATTGAGAAAATAGAAAAAAACAATTTCTTAAATTAATTTTGGGGTTTCCATGAAGATAATTTATTGATTTGGTTTTTGTGAAGAATGTTGCTAAAAATAATGCCAATGCAATCTCTGCCATGCCAGTCAAGCTAACAACTGCTCCTATTTTATTATCCTTGCAGAATTTCCTTAATCTAAATGGAACGATAAATTTTTTATCGGGAAATTCTGTTATTTTCGTTCTTTTTAATTTATACTTTTTCCTATCAAATTTGCTTGCGCAAACAATGAATAATTCTACATCTTTTGGAAAAATTTTTTCATAATAACTCATAATCACCTGTCTTGCATGATCATAATGGCCAAGGAAGAAACAAATTCTTTTTATCATTATGGGGTACATAAAAAGAGAAGTTTAAAAACATTGCTTCACTGAAATAATAAATACTTTTATTTGAACAAAATTAATTTGAAAAATAGATTTTAACACCATAATTGTTATAAAGAGAACTATTTACAAGAACATATGGAGGGAGAAAATAAAGAACTGGAAACTTTAAAAAAAGAGAATGAGAAACTTACTGAGGAATTAAAAAGATTTCAAAACCAAGGCAATAACAAGAAAAAGAATAACTATTATTCCCACTATAAAGCTGCGCACCACACAGAAAGGATAGCGCAATTGAAAAAAGGGGGGGTAATCTACCCAGTATTTGTGCAAATTGATTTAATCAATGCCTGTAATATTGATTGCAGTTTTTGTTCGTATAAGTTAGGAAATTATTCCTCAGATCAGATAAAAGATTTTGATCGTGGAGACAAATTAAATAAAAATATTGTCTTTAGGATATTAAGAGAAATGAAGAAAGCAGGGGTAAAAGCAGTAGAGTGGAGCGGAGGGGGGGAGCCAACTCTTCATCCAGATTGGAAAGATATTGTCAAAGTAGCAAAAGAGTTGGGATATGAACAAGCACTTGTGACTAATGGGACACTCTTGGACGATGAAGGAATTGATTTAATAAAAGATTTTGAATGGGTTCGATTTTCTATTGATGCTTCGACAGAGGAAACATACAATCAAGTAAAAAGAAAACCAGAATTAAAGTTGGCCTTGGAAAATCTTAAAAGGTTAGTTGAAATAAAAAATCCTGAAAATATTGTTGGAGTCAGTTTTGTTGTGTGTAAAGAAAATTATCATGAAATTCATGAGGCGGCAAGGTTAGCAAAAACTCTTGGCGCAGACAATATCAGATTCTCTCTTGCTTATACTCCCCAGGGAAAAGAAATGTTTGATGGGATATGGGATAACACAATAGAACAAATAGAAAAAGCAAAACAAGAAAAAACAGAAGATTTTAAAGTTTTTGCGTTTCCGAATAGGATTGATGAAATATCGCAAAAGACAAAAAGTGATGCTTGTTATTTTCATGAATTTGTTGCAACTATTGGTGCTAATGGGGCTGTTTACCCTTGTTGTTTATTAAAATACAATCCCAAGTTTAATTTTGGAAATTTAAATGATAACTCATTTGAGGACATATGGTTTGGAGACAAAAGAAAAGAATTTGTAGGCCAAATTAGAAGAGGTTGTAATTACAGTTGCTGGATGACTGATAAAAATAATTTTATAAGTTACTTTTTAGAAAGAAACCCATCACATGTGAATTTTATTTAAGATGGAACTAACTGACATGAAAAAATCAATTCCAAAAATAGTAATAATTGGAGCAGGGCTAACTGGTTTGAGCTTAGCATATTTCCTTGAGGAAGAAAATAAAAAAGATTACATCTTGCTCGAAGGTTCTTCTGAAATCGGGGGATTATGTAAAAGTATTAGGAAAAATGGATTTGTATTTGATTTAGCTCCCCACTTGTTGCACCTAAAAAATCCAGAAATTATAGAATTAGTGAAAAAGCTATTAGGGGATGAACTAACACTAAATACCCGAAAAGCGGGAATAGTTTTTGGTGGTAAAATTATTCCGTACCCTTTTCAGTATAATCTTTACCATTTAGATGAAGAGATAAAAAAAGAATGCTTGGATGGTGCTATTGAAGCAAATAAAAAATTTAGTGAAGAAAAAGAATCTGATAATTTTGGGGAGTGGATAAAAATGACTTTTGGAGAGGGTATTGCAAAATACTTCATGACTCCATATAATAAAAAATATTATTGTGTTGATCCTAATGAACTAACCATGGATTTTTTTAAAAAATATATCCCTAAGACACGTTTTGAAGAAATAAGGCAAGGAGCAATATCTGACATGTCTGATTCTAAGGCTGGATACTTTCATGAGTTTTATTACATAAAAAGCGGGGGAATTGATTATCTGCCAAAAGCTATGGCTAAGGGAGTTCAAAACATTAGACTAGATGAAAAGGTGATTCGGATTGATTTGGATAAGAAAATAGTATTCACAGAAAACTCAGAGTATAATTATACTAATTTGGTTTCCACGATTCCTATTAATAAACTTATTCAATTGATGGGTAGAGTTCCGGATGAAATTAAAATTGCACGTGAAAAATTAAGATGCAATAGCATAAGTCTTGTCTTTTTGGGAATTAATCGGCCCAAGATCTCTGACCATCATTGGTTATACTTGCCTCAAGAAGATATTTTGCCTTTTAGAATAACTTTTCACAAAAATCTTTCAGAAAATATGGTCCCTACAAATATGAGTTCAATTTGTGCAGAGTATTCTTATCTTGGTGATAAAAAATTTACAGATGATGAAATAATTGAAAAAACAATTGATGACTTAATTAAAATTGGTGTTATTAAAAACAAAGAAGAAATAATTTTTAAAGACTCTATTGATTTGCCTTATGCTTATCCTATCTTTGATTTAAATAGAAAAGAAAATTTAAAATTGATAAAAGATTATTTAGATAAACATGAGATAATATCTATTGGACGATTTGGAACATGGGAGTATTCTCCTATGGAAGACGGAATTATCCAGAGCAAGCATGCTGTCTCTAGATTAATCTCATAAATGTGCAGATGTTTGTTAATTAAGTTCTGTTTTCATGAGAAACTCAAGAGTATAACTAAATTTATATAGTCCATATCAACTCAATTATTATGATATATTTGACAGGGGATGTCCATGTAAAAATCCCTCCAGGGAATTGGGAGCAAAAAAACATTGAGTCAGAAGTTGCCGCTTCAGAAAAATACCTCAAAATATTAGCAAAATATAATATTTCTTGCACACTTTTCATTAATGGTATCTGCTTTAATAAAAACAAAGAAGGGATCAAGCAATTATTGGAATATGATGTGGAACTTGGGGGGCATACTTATAATAATTTCGGTGGGATGGATATAGTTAGAAGTTATATCACTAGAAAACTTTTTGGTAATATCTATGGACCTTCTTTTTACCAAAAGAGGGACATTAGAAAAACAAAAGAGGCCTTTGAAAAGTTTGGATTAAAGATGACCTCTTGGAGAACGCATGCATTTGGTTCGAATAATGAAACATTTAGATTATTGAAAAAGGAGGGGGTGATGTACGTCTCTGATTTGATTGGAGATCAAGGATGTTTTGCAGATAAAAATGGGCTTATCCATTTACCCCTTAATATTTCTATAGACCAGAACACAATTGCTTATGGTATTCTTAAACCTGAAAATAGGGACCCTTTTTCTTCAAGTTGCACGAAGGGAAGAATAAAACCAGAAGAATGGTTTGAAATTATAAAAAAAAGAATAGATGAAAATGAGAGAGAAAAAATTCCGAGCATAATTTTAATTCATCCAGCAACAATGGCTTTTTTGGATGATTTTCAATTATTCGAAAAAGTTGCTAAATTTCTATCAAAATATGAATCTAAGAAAGTTTCTGAATTTGAATACAATGAAAAAATCAAATCTTATAAAGAATGAGAATATTTCAGTAAAAACCATGGATGATAAACAAAAGAGAAGAATCTTATTTATCTATCCTGCAAATGACGGTGAATCATTGGGGATAGAGTATCTTTCTGGGAGTCTTAGAAAAAGGGGGCATAAAACAGATTTAATCCTCTTTAGAGAAATTGAGGGGTTTGAAAGGGAATTAAAACAAAATATAAAAAGTTTTGACCCGGATTTTGTGTGCCTTTCTGTTGTTACAGACAATTATTCTTGGGCATGCAAGATATCAAGAATTATTAAAAAAGTAAAGGAAATTCCAATAGTTTTTGGAGGAATTCAAGTAACCTCCTGTCCTGAAGAAGTTATAAGTAATGATTTTGTAGATTACGCAGTCCTTGGAGAAGGGGAAGAAGCGATAGTCGAATTGGTTGAAAATCCTAAAAATCCAAACATAAAAAATGTCTGGTTTAAGAAAAATGGTAAAATAATTAAAAACAACTTAAGATCCTTAGTTCAAAATCTAGATTTATTGTCTTTCCCAGATAAAGAACTTTTTTATAAAAAAACTCCTCACCTTAAGAATAATTATTGGTGCATAACTAGTAGGGGATGTCCTTTTGGGTGTAGTTATTGCTTTAATCACTATCTCAGAAAATTGTATGAGGGACAGAGATGGTTAAGGAGAAGGAGCGTTGAGAATGTTATTGAAGAGTTAAAGATAATGAAAGAGAAAGGGGGCTGTAAAAATGTGCTTTTTTTTGATGATTGTTTTACCTCTGATAAAGAATGGTTAAGAAAATTCATTAAAGAATATAAAAAAGAAATCAATCTTCCTTTTGAATCTATCTCTATTCCGATTTTTATTGATAAAGAAGTTGCTTCTCTTTTAAAAGAAGGAGGGTGTATAAAAGTCCAAATGGGTGTTCAGACGCCTATTGAAAGAATAAGAAAAGAAATATGCAAGAGAGGAGATACTAATGAAGATATTGAAATAGCAGTTAATGAACTTAAAAAACAAAAGATAGCGGTCTCATTAGATCACATATTTTCGTTGCCTTCTGAAAAAATAGAAGACTATGATGAGGGGTTAAAATTCTATATAAAACTTAAACCAACAATATTCAAAATCTTTAAGTTGGGTTATTACCCCAATACAGAAATAATGAAGATAGGTAAAGAATATAAAACAATAGATGAAGAAACTGAAAAGAAAATCATTGGGGGGGATTTTTCGTCGGGAATTATGCTGCATCGCAAAGAGGGAGAAAAGAAATTTGAAGAAATTTTTAAATTTATCCAATGGATTCCAATTTTTCCGAGAGGGTTTAGTAGATTTCTTCTTAGAACAAGGTTATATCGCAAAATTCCAAAAAATAAGTATATTACTAAAATCCCTATTGTAATTCCAGATTTTTATACAATAAAATTAATGAAACGTTTTTTTAGGGTAAGGAAGAATAGGAGGATAGTAAAAATTAAGTTGTATAAATCTAAATTGAAAAACATCTTCTTGGGAAATAATTAAAAAATGAGAAAACTAAACTTCGGATGTGGAAAGGATGTAAGGAAAGGATGGGATAATTGTGATATCCAAAAAGAAGCCCCCATTAGTTTTAATTTTAATAAATTCCCTTATCCTTTAAAAAAGAACTATTATGATTACCTTCGGATAAATTCAGTTTTAGATTATGTAGAAAAACCAGAAGAAGTTCTCAATGAGTTATGGAAACATTCTGCTAAAGAGGGTATAATCGAAATTTGGTGTGGTTATTGGAATTGTATAGGGTCTTGGAATCTATTAATCTCCAAAGGAGGATTTTCCCGTGAATGTTTTCTATTATTTATTAAAAGTGATTATATAATTAATCAAAAAAGAAAATTTAAGATAGAACTTTTAGAATTAATCCCAACCACTGTTGGAAAATGGATTTACCCGAAATGTTTAAGGGAAAAACTGTCTCTTTTTTTCGGAGGAATTATTTCGCAGGTTCATGTTAAACTGAAAGTTATTAAATAATTTAATTTAATTCTTTTTCTTACAAAAACAAGTATAATTAATTGCCCCAAGCAGTCCAAAATAAGAGGGGAAGCTCATTGTAAATTTTTGTTTCTTAAGATATTTTTTAAGATCCTTTACATTTTTTAAATCTTTTTCCATATCTCTCCCAATAGATATTAAATTCCTTTTCGATTAATTTTTAATCCTGACTTTGATTAGAAAAATCAACCTAGGGCGTAAATAAAAGGTGATAATGCACTACTCTGTCCAAAGACTATTAATGCACCAACTATTAACAGCATAATCATTATTGGGTTGTATCAACAGAACTTTTGCCACCCTATATCTCTAGGGAAAACCCTATTTAAGTTATACTAAACGGCAAAAGATAGTTTTTTATATGTGAGTTTATGTTAAAATAAATGATATGTATAACGGGCGAGGTGCATGATGAAAAAGTTGCTAAATTTCTATCAAAATATGAATCTAAGAAAGTTTCTGAATTTGAATACAATGAAAAAATCAAATCTTATAAAGAATGAGAATATTTCAGTAAAAACCATGGATGATAAACAAAAGAGAAGAATCTTATTTATCTATCCTGCAAATGACGGTGAATCATTGGGGATAGAGTATCTTTCTGGGAGTCTTAGAAAAAGGGGGCATAAAACAGATTTAATCCTCTTTAGAGAAATTGAGGGGTTTGAAAGGGAATTAAAACAAAATATAAAAAGTTTTGACCCGGATTTTGTGTGCCTTTCTGTTGTTACAGACAATTATTCTTGGGCATGCAAGATATCAAGAATTATTAAAAAAGTAAAGGAAATTCCAATAGTTTTTGGAGGAATTCAAGTAACCTCCTGTCCTGAAGAAGTTATAAGTAATGATTTTGTAGATTACGCAGTCCTTGGAGAAGGGGAAGAAGCGATAGTCGAATTGGTTGAAAATCCTAAAAATCCAAACATAAAAAATGTCTGGTTTAAGAAAAATGGTAAAATAATTAAAAACAACTTAAGATCCTTAGTTCAAAATCTAGATTTATTGTCTTTCCCAGATAAAGAACTTTTTTATAAAAAAACTCCTCACCTTAAGAATAATTATTGGTGCATAACTAGTAGGGGATGTCCTTTTGGGTGTAGTTATTGCTTTAATCACTATCTCAGAAAATTGTATGAGGGACAGAGATGGTTAAGGAGAAGGAGCGTTGAGAATGTTATTGAAGAGTTAAAGATAATGAAAGAGAAAGGGGGCTGTAAAAATGTGCTTTTTTTTGATGATTGTTTTACCTCTGATAAAGAATGGTTAAGAAAATTCATTAAAGAATATAAAAAAGAAATCAATCTTCCTTTTGAATCTATCTCTATTCCGATTTTTATTGATAAAGAAGTTGCTTCTCTTTTAAAAGAAGGAGGGTGTATAAAAGTCCAAATGGGTGTTCAGACGCCTATTGAAAGAATAAGAAAAGAAATATGCAAGAGAGGAGATACTAATGAAGATATTGAAATAGCAGTTAATGAACTTAAAAAACAAAAGATAGCGGTCTCATTAGATCACATATTTTCGTTGCCTTCTGAAAAAATAGAAGACTATGATGAGGGGTTAAAATTCTATATAAAACTTAAACCAACAATATTCAAAATCTTTAAGTTGGGTTATTACCCCAATACAGAAATAATGAAGATAGGTAAAGAATATAAAACAATAGATGAAGAAACTGAAAAGAAAATCATTGGGGGGGATTTTTCGTCGGGAATTATGCTGCATCGCAAAGAGGGAGAAAAGAAATTTGAAGAAATTTTTAAATTTATCCAATGGATTCCAATTTTTCCGAGAGGGTTTAGTAGATTTCTTCTTAGAACAAGGTTATATCGCAAAATTCCAAAAAATAAGTATATTACTAAAATTCCTATTTTAATTCCCAATTTTTATACAATAAAATTAATGAGATGGTTTTTTGGGGTAAGAAAGACTAGAATGATAATAAAAATTAAATTATGCCAATCTAAATTGAAAAACATCTTCTTGAGAAATGGTTAAAAAATGAGGAAACTAAACTTCGGATGTGGAAAGGATATAATGGAAGGATGGGATAATTGTGGTATCCAAAAAGAAGCCCCCATTAGTTTTAATTTTAATTCTTTTTCTTACAAAAACAGGTATAATTGATTGCTCCAAACAGTCCAAAATAAGAAGGGAATCTCATTGTAAATTTTTGTTTTTTAAGGAATTTTTTAAGGTCCTCTAAATTTTCTAGATTTCTTTCTACATCTTTTCCAAGTTTCTCTTCGCGATCAATAAGGAAATATTTAGAGATTAACCTCTTTAAATCATTTAATAAAAACATATGGGGATGACAAACATTAAATATACCCCCATTTACTTTTTTTGTAAATCCATATAATTTTGAAAGTGCCAAAAAAGAAGATTGATGAAAGTGACCTTCAAAATAAAGTATTCCGTCATCTTTCAACACCCTTTTTGCTTCTTGCAAAATTTTTTCTGGATTCTTACAATGGTCTAACACATTTGCTAAAATTATCACATCAAACATTTCGTCTTTATAGGGTAGGTTTTCTCCTGTTCCTTTTAAATAATTTGTTTCCTCGTAGTTTATTATTTTCCCAAATTTTTTAATATAAAAATCTGCTAAAGGGTCTATAGAATGCTTTTCTTTTACAAGAAGATGGTTGATTATATCATCAACAGCACAACCAACCTGCAAAACGCAAATATCCTTCTCCTTACCATACTTTAAAAGTTCATTGGTGAGATATTTTGATTTTTTTACATAATATTTTTGATGGTCTAGAATAAAAGATTCCTCTATTGAATCCCAAAGTCCTTTTTCTGCATTTTGTGCTTTATCAAATCGTTCTGTAGTTACTGTTTGCATCTTATATCTTAAACGCTCTCTTTTTTATTCTTTGCGATGGTTTACCGTTATCTTAAATCTGTCTGAAATAAGTGTGGGAGTTCCACATTTTTTGGGAATATTCTTTCATAATAATCTAGAATCACTTGTCTTGAAAAATCAGTTCTGGTAGTAAAAAAGCATATCTTCATTTTGATAGGGAAAAACTATTTTTATATAGTTTTGTGTACTAAAATTATATAATTAACCTAAAGCATAAATAAAAGGAGATAATGCACTGCTTTGCCCAAAAATAATCAAAGCACCCACAATCAAAAGCATAATTATTGTTGGAAGCAACCACCATTTTTTTCTTATTTTTAAAAAGTCCCAGAGTTCTCTTATTAAACCTCTGTTTTTAAGATTGTTTTCTTGCATGATACAATTACTAACTATAAAATGTTAATAAATGTTTTGTTTTCCTTCTTGAAATTTTTCGTATATTAATTGACCTGCTACATAATGCCCATTTTTATTCAAATGGAGGTCGGTAACAAAGTATAATAGAGTATTATTGTCAGAAACATATTCTTTAAATTTGGGAAGGAGATTTATCAATGCAATTTCATTACTCTCTGCGAAATTTGTTAATAAATCATATGGCTTAGACCAATTCAAAAAATTACCTTCTTTGTCTTTTATCTTGCTTTCATAAACTTCTTCTCTTCTAGGGATAATAATAATTATCAATTTAGCGTTGTTTTCTTGGGATATGTTTTTAATTTTAAGAAGATAGTTTAGAACTTCTTCTACTTCTTTTTTAGTTTCAGAACTATAATTATTCGCATAAATCCCCCCGTCTCGTTTTCCTTTATAAAAGTTCATTAGACTATTTCTAAAACTGTTTTTAAAAAGAATATATGTGTGAAGACGGAAAGATAAAAATAGATTTATCTTGTATAATTCTTCTCTAATAAAATCTTTTTTAATACTATACGTTCTTAATCTATTTTTTTCATCAACGTAATATTTTGTTGAAACTATTCTTTCCAATTCTCCATTTTCATCAAAATAATTAAAATTGTATTTGTGGTCTTCAAAATCATTTACTATAGAAAACCCAATTAATACAATATCTGGATTCAATAATATTCCTTCCTTTTTAAGATAAAGATATTGGGTGTTGGGACTATCTCCTGATTTATACCCTGCATTTATTATCTCATATTTATTAATCCTTTCATTTATTTTTTTCTCAAAAACTTTATGATACGTTTCATTTAATTCAACACCAAATCCATGAGTATGAGAATCTCCAAGAACTAATATTCTTGTAATATTTTGCGATTTATTAATACTAAATTCCTTGTCCCGATAACCTAAGGAATTATGTTTGATGGATACATTAAACTCTCCAAATTCATTGAAATGGTTAGTTTCAATAGAAGGTTTTATTTGCCAAGGAAGATAATCACTTTCATTATAAAAAGTTGAAGCCGCATTTGTAAATGTATATTTCAATATTGGTTGTGGAGCAAAGATTCTTAGAAAAATTTCAAAAAATAGAAAAAATAGAAAAATTACAATAAATAATAACAATAAATTTTTTTTCAATTCTTTAGTTTTCTTTTCAGATGATTTTAATTTTTTTTGTTTTTTTACAGGGACAATAACCTTTCTGAACCTAATCTCTTGCATTTTCTTCACTACTCCAAATATCTTTTTTATTGTCCATTCGTTTTATTAAAAAATCTCCCATAACCAAATAATCTATTTCAGTTCCCATCATACATTTATATGCGTCATGAGGAGTACACACTATTGGTTCTCCTCTAATGTTAAAAGAGGTATTTATTAAAATTGGAATTCCTGAAAGTTTTCCAAATTTTTTAATTAAATCATAATATAAATGGTTTTGGTTTCTTCTTATTGATTGTAATCTGCCTGAGCCGTCAACATGAGTCACAGAAGGTATTTTTTTATGCCACTCTTTCCTAATTGGATAAACCATTAACATAAAATCTGTTGGCAACGGGATTGGCTCGTCGCATTCAAAATATTTTAAAGCATCATCTTCACACACAACAGGAGCAAAAGGTCTAAACTTTTCTCGATGTTTAACTTTTAAGTTCAAAATCTCTTGCATTTTTGGATTTGTTGCATTTGATAATATGCTCCTGCTTCCTAAAGCCCGTGGTCCCCATTCCATTTTTCCCTGAAACCAACCAACCACATTATTTTCATAGATTAATTTTGATGTTTTTTCAAGAAGATCTTTTTCATTTTCGAATTCTGAATATTTGATTTTATGCCTATCGAGAAAATTTCTTATTTGTTTTGTTGAATATTTTGGGCCAAGATAAGCATCTTGCATTTGATAACTTCTCTCATTACCTAAAATTGTATTATAGACATATAATGCAACACCCAAACTTGTTCCACCATCTCCAGGGTCTGGCTGAGCCCAGAAATTTTTAAAGGGGGTATTTCTCAAGATTTTCCCGTTAGCTACACTATTTAACCCACAGCCACCAGCAAGAACAAGATTCTTGCATTTTGTTTCTTTATAAATATGGTTTAGTATTTTAAATAAAACTCCTTCATAAATCATTTGAAGAGCGGCTGCAATATCTTTGTGCCTTTGAGTTAGTTCTGACTCTGGTTTTCTTATTGGACCTGTGAGTAATTTACATAATTTTTTAGAAGGCATTTTGTTCTTATGAGTATAATTAAAATAATCCATATTTAATCTAAAGCTTCCATCATTTTTTATGTCAAGAACTTTTTTCAATTTTTCATAATAAGGGTTTGTTTTTTTATTCATATTTCCATAAGGAGATAAACCCATAACTTTATATTCAGAATTATTAACACTAAAACCTAGATAAGCAGTAATTGTTGAGTATAATAAACCTAATGAACTCGGAAATTGTATCTCTTTGAGAAGATTAATTTTATTTTTTTTACCAATTCCATATGTTGTGGTTGTCCACTCCCCGACACCATCAATAGTTACTATTGCTGCTTTTTCAAACGGACTAATTAAAAAAGAACTGGCATGAGCTAAATGGTGTTCAATGAACAAAACATCTTTTTTGTACTTCAATTTTTTTCGAATGATTTTAAGTATTCTCAATTTTTCATTGAACCAGTTTGGAAGATTGGAAAGGAATGTCTTATAACCCTTGGGGGAACATTTCCAGATTTTGATGCAAAACTCTTTCAAATTTCAATAAAGGTTTTTCATAAAATCCTATGTAATCTATCTCTTTTATCGTAATGCCTTGGGTTCTTAGACACCATTTTATGGCATTTTCAGGAAAAGAGATGTCATGTTTATTCCTGGTAAATCTTTCTTCTTGGGCTGCCGCTACAATTTTCCCGTCTTTTAAAAGTGCCGCAGATGAATCATGATAGAAACAACTTATTCCCAAGATATACATTTTAAAACTGCCTATAATACTCCTCCAAAGGTCTTTTAGTTAAGTTTAATTCCGACCAATAACTATCTTTTCTTCTCATTTTTAAATCTAAAAAATGTTTTCCAAAAATTTTAGCAATAATTGAAGTTCCTCCAACACCTAAAAAATAAACAATACTCAATAATACTGAATTTATAATTACTGCAATATGCTCGCCAAAATCCTTCGAGCCGTTTTCAAAACCTATAAAAAAATCTTTAATTTTCATTTTAATATTTTTTTCAGTACGAATCCAATTAAAAGTAATGTTAAAAGTATTGCAGCCACGTGTAAAAAACTCCATGTTGGAGGAATTTTATTCAGATATCTTAAAATAAAGTAAAGAAGAAAAGTTGAGATAATATACATAAATGAAAAACCTAAGATCTCACCGATTCTTTTTTCAATTAGAAAATTTTTATTACGCATGGAATAAATAAATTCTTATTATTTATAAGCTTTTTTCATATTGTCCTCCTGTCTAAAGCATAAAAAATTTGTTAAGACAATAAACTATAAAAACCCTTTTTCATAAATCTGAATAATATATACAGAATGTGTGTATTCAAAAGACCCAAATTGTTGGGGCAAAAACCTTTTGGTTCTAATGTTGGAATATCTTTAAAATATTTGCAAATATTGAAAAAATAATTATTTTATAATTTCTTTTATTAAATTAAAATCCTCCTTTTTTAATCTTTGTTATGATTTCTTACTCTCTTGAATTTATTTGATATAATTTCTTTAAATACTTGTACATCTTGTTTGTTTATTCCTTTTGTTAAAAACATTATTCCAAGATACAAGGTTAACGCTAAAATTAGTTCCAAGAGACCTAACAAAAGAGTCATGTCTCCTATCTGGTAATTTATGAATGAAATTACTGCAAAGAAAACTAAGGATGCTAAAATTGGTTTGATTATTGAGGTCCAATTGTATGACACACCTAATTCTTTTTTAACACCTATTGAAAGACTAAATAATAGAAAAAATCTGCTCATTATTGTCGCTATTGCTGCTCCTGCTATTGCCCAGGCCATAGAAATGTTTAAGAAAAAACTAATAATAATTATATCGAGAAGTATATTTAAGATTAAGGAAATTGAAATTATCTTCGCTACAATCTTTGGTTTTTCTCTGGCAAATAAAAGTGCTTTTAAATTTTCAGTTATCGGAATTTCAAAGATTAAAAATGCAAGAAAAAACATCGGGAGAGCTGCGGGTAAATATTCATATCCGTATATTGCCCTTAAAAAATATTTTCCTAAAGTAAGAATTACAAACACAAAAGGGATAGTTATTATACAAAGATGTCTGAAAATTTTGTTAAAGGCTCCTGACAAGTTTTCATGTTTCATTTTTGTGAAAATTGGTAGAAACAGGTTAGAAAATATTAAGATTCCAAAGAAACCCCCCACAATTAAACCGGCTGCGGTATAATAGCCTATGTAAGAGGAGGTTACAAAAATACCGAGTATGATTAAATCAACATATCCAAAAAGAGTAGAAGATACAGAAGAAAAAATTGTATTTTTTAAAAATTTTTTTACTCTCTTTTTATCTATTTCTTCTTTTGTTTTTTTAAAGAGATAATCAACTTTCTTCTTGAGGGAGAAATATAAAAAGATGATACCTATTATGGAAGAAAGAATTAAAACAAAAATTGCAAGAGAGACTCTTGGAGCTATAAAATAAAATGCAAAGAAAATTAACAAAATCTTGAAACCTTGCAAAATCACCTCTTTTATTGCTAGGTGTTTTAAGTTTCCTATGACAAAAAAGAAGGTTTCATAAAAATTGTGAAAAGATAATGTAACTATGTAAAGACTGGAAAGAAGTAAGGGAACAAAGAGTGCAGGTTTATTAAAAATATAATTTGACAAAGGATATGCTATTATGAATAAAAAAATCATTGAAAAAAATGCAAACAATACTTTTATTTTAGATAAATAGTGGCGATAAGAAGCTGCTTTTTTCTTCTGATTTCTTCCAAGAGAATCTGATAAATATCTTGAAAGAGTTTGATTAGTTCCAAGATTTGTTAAAGTTGTTATTAATAATACTATTGCTATTGATAAACTATAAATTCCAAATTTATCTGGTAAAAGGAGTCTTGCAACTAAGATTGAAAATATAAGCCCCCCAAACTTTCCAATAGAAAGAGTTAGCATATTCCAAAAAGAATTTTTAATTACCTTATGAGTCAGTGGTTCTTCTTCTAAATCCATAATTAGGGCATTAGAAATTGGTTTTTATTCTTTGTGTAACAAATGTAGTTAAATTTATAAGAACCATAGATTAAGTCTGATGATGAGATTTTCATTAGTTATCCCTGTTGCTCTTTATAGAGATGCGGAAATACTGAAAAGCTTAGAGAAATTGGATTTTCCTAAAGAAGAATATGAAATTATTGTTAAACCAGGGCCAAATCCTTCTGAAAATAGAAACAAAGGTGTTGAAGAGGCTACAGGAGATATTGTGGTTTTCTTGGATGATGATGCTGTTGCTCATGAGGCCATTTTAAGAAATGCTGATAAATTTTTTAATGAACATCCTGAGATTGATATTGTTGGTGGGCCGCAGTTAACACCAGAGGATGATAAGGGATTTGCAAAAATTTCTGGTTATGCTCTTTCTTCTAAGTTTGGTGGCTGGAGTACTTCTAATAGATATGGAAAGAAAGAATTGAACTTAGACGCAGATGATACTTATCTTACTACAGCAATCATGTTTTGTAAGAAGAGTGTTTTTGATAAGATAAGGTTTGATGAAACATTGTTTCCAGGGGAAGATCCTAGGTTTATCATGGATGCAAAAAAAGAAGGTATGAGAGTTGCGTATCACTCTGGTTTGATTGTTTATCATAGAAGACGTCCCACTATTAAGGCATTTGTAAAGCAGATTTTTAACTATGCAAAGGTTGTTCCTTCACGCCAATCTCCTCAAGAGGTATTAAAAAAGCCTTTTGTTCTGATTCCGAGTTTTTTTCTGTTATATCTTGTAGTTATGCTTGGAGGAATAATAATAAATCCCGAAGTAGCAAAATACTTTTTTGGAATTTTTAGCAAAGATTTTAGCCTTGCTTCTATATTGTTTGTTCCTTCGCTTTTGTATCTTGCATTTGCATTGGTTTTTTCATTTTATGAATCATTGAAAAATAGAGATTTAAGAGGAATTGTCTTTTTGCCGTTTATATTTTTGCTACTACATCTAACTTATGGCGCTGGAGTTATTTATGGATATGTTAAGGATTAGATTCATTGTATGTTCTTTAGTTAAAGAAAACTTAAAAAGGACGCAGATTAAGAAAAGGTATGAATATAATTTTAACAGGGCATAAAGGGCTCATCGGGAGTTTTTTAAAAAAAGAGCTTGAAAAAAATATGCATAAGATTCAGGGGGTGGATATTAGAGAGGGTACAAGCACTTCAGATATGCATAATCTCAATTTTGATGATCGAGTGGATTTAATGGTTCATGCTGCTGCACATTGTAAAATAAATCAAGCTATAGAAAATCCGGAACTATCTCATAAAAATAATGTTGAAGGCTCTTTCAGGGTTTTAGAATTCTGCAGGAAAAAAGATATTCCAAGGATTGTGTTTTTTTCATCTTCACGAATTCTCAGTAAGGAAAAGAATCCTTACACAGCTTCTAAAATATATGGGGAAGAACTATGCAAGGCATATCAACATTCATATGGGATAGATTATGCAATTATAAGGCCCTCTACTGTTTATGGTGGATTTTGGGATGAAACAAAAAGATTGATGCACTTGTTTATCACAAATGCTTTGCAGGGAAAGGACTTAGATATTTATGGGGATCCCAAGACAAAAACCCTTGATTTTACTTATATTGATGATTTTACAAGGGGAGTTGTTCTGGCAATGGACCATCCTCAATGGAATAAAGCATATAATATTAGTGGAAAAGGCGAAGCTAATATTTGTGAGTTAGCTAATTTTATTATTCAAGAGACTAAAAGCCAGAGTAAGGTAAAAGTTTTTGATGCTGAAGTTGCTCAACCCCAGCAAGTTAAATTAGATAATTCGGATATAGAAAAATTAGGATATGCTCCTGAAGTTGATTTGAAGGAGGGTGTGAGAAGAACAATAGATTGGTATAGAAAGTATATGAAAGTTTGATTATTTTTTATTTATCTCATTAAGATCTTTTTGTGTATGAATATGAATTTCCCTTTCTGGAAGAACATAACCATTTAACATTTGTTTTTTAGCTAATTTTGGGAAGATATTATCTTCTAAACTAATTCCAGAATAATTAAAAATCTCAGGCTCACAAACAAAAATAGGAGAAAATACGAGATAACTATCTTTTTTCTTTGGTTTTTGTCTGAATTCAATTATCTTTTTCCCCCTTAGATAAACTTGCCCTTTTTTAGTAGGATCTTTATAAGTTACTAAGGAAAGTGTGGAAATAGCTTCATTTGTAATATGGAAGTTCCATAAATCGTCTAGATTAATATTATCAAAATATAAATCCCCAAAAATAACTAAAAAACTAGTAGATAGTTCTTTTCTTGCTAATTTTAATATTGCGGCACTTCCTGTTAAAAAAGTGCTAGGCAAATGCTCTTTTTTTGATTTTTCTGAAACAGTTTTGTAGATTGATTCATCTTCTTCAATATATTTTATCTTAACACCATAATGTGATCCTGTTTTTAAAAGAGAAAATATGCCCTCAAGAGTTCTTTTTCTTGCTATAATATATATTTCCCTAAAATTATGTTTTCTTAATTTTTTAACAGCTCTTTCAATCAAGGGGATTCCTTTAATTTTAACAAAAGGGATTTCTTTTCCCTCTTCTAATTTAAACCTCTTATATGAACCTCCCAGTAAAATAACCGCAGGTTTATTCTCTGAGAGAGAATTTTTCAATAAAACTTCTATTGCCTGAGACCTATTTCTTATAAACAATCTATCTACTATTGAATCTACATTTTTGATTACTTGCTTGCTTAATGTTATTGATATCTTTTCCTTCATAGAGAATGCAAAACTACACTATTTTTAAATATGTCGGAAAAAGTAGGATAAAGGTAGGACATTTAAGGGATTGATAAATCTATAAAATATGGAAAAATCAAAATACGGTAAAGAATTAGGATATTTATGGACCGGGAATTTGGGCAATGAAGAAGTGACCCAAAAAATTATTCCTTCCACTTTGGAAATAAGCTTGGGAGAACAAGTTCAAATTAAAGAGGCTTTTAAGGAAGCTAAAGAAAAAAACCCTATCTTTTTTGATGGGGAGTTATGGAGATTTGAAGGACACAATAAGGTTAGGGGAGGAGTTGAGTTTTTATTAAGTAAAACAAATTATATGCCCCATAATATCTTAAGACATAAAACATTTTCAGTAAATTATGAAAATGGGAGATTTAATTCTCATTATCCTAATCCCCATAGTATAAATGCATTACAAAGAACCTCTGATGGATATTTCCTGATTGGTGTTAAGGGAAAAGTTTCTGATCAAGAAGCGAAGTTGGGTGTAATGGGTGCTGGATTTGTTAAAAGAAAAAAAGATCTTCCTCCTAAAACTGTTTTTTCTACAACATTAGATGAATGTAATGAAGAAACAGCTTATGCTAATAAAACTGCTCCAACTGAAACTGATATAGAATCCTTTAGAACTTTAGGTGCTATTTTTGGGGATAATCATGATACAACAATTGGTGTTTATGTTCCTTTAGATGCTGAAAAATCAGAAGTTGACATAGGAAATCAAGAGCATAGTGATTTATTATTTCTAAAAGATGACCCTAAAAGATTGGAGGAATTTTTAATTGAAGGAGGAATGGAGGGAATTCCTGCTGTAGACCATTTAATTGGCTGTGTTGAATTATATTTAAGGAATAAGTTCTGAGTTTATAATTCAGAAAAGTCTTCTGAAGTTGCGCCATCAATGTTTAACCAGTCTTTATCTTTTCTTACTCTTTCATTTAATCTCCAGATTTCTTCAAGTAAATATGGCCGATACATATTTTCTCTTGCCAAATAAATTAAAGCGTTTAAATCCTTAGGGAAACATTTTCCACCAAACCCAAGATCTCCATCATGTCCTGGAACATCAATATTTTTTCCTATTCTTTCATCTAATAAAATTGCTTTTTTTACTGTGTCATAATCTACTCCAACTGTTTTGCATATCTGATAAATCTCATTTGCAAGAGCTATCTGCCCTGTTAAAATTACATTTGCTGAATACTTTATCATTTCTGCGGTTTTTATGTCTAGATGTATGTAATTAGCATTTGGAAAAAGAGGTTTATAGACCTCTTCTACTTTTCTGTAATCTTCTATAGTATTTACCCCAATAACAATCCTATTTGTGTTCCTCATATCTTCTACTGCATGTTTTTCTCTTAAAAATTCTGGATTAAATGCAAAATGAAATGGATATTGTCTTGCAAACTTATCTGTTGAACCAGAAACAGCAGTTGAGCGTATCACCACAATTATATCTTCTGGATTTTTTGTTTTTTCTCTTACTTTCCTATTCAATAAATCTAATGAATGGTAAATAGCAGAATAATCCATCTCTCCGCTGGGTTTCATGGGTGTTGGCACGCAAATAAAAACAACTTCTGAATTTTCAGCTAATCTATTTATGTGCTCTTCAGAGTTGTATGGTTCTTTATATCTATCATAAGGAAAAATTTCATGTACTTGTTCAAAAATTTCTTTTGTGGCTCCTCCAACCATCCCTACACCAATTATTCCAATCTTCATTTTAAATTTATGAATAATAGATTTAAAAGTATTTATGCTCTAAAATTCCAGGTCGTCTATGAAAGTTAATCCTCTCGACCTCAAGAAACAATATATCACAGAGACTTTATTGAAGCTGTTGTAAAAAATTATTTCTACTGCCAGATCTGCAATTAAATGAATTGTGAATCCTATTAGGATGAAGTAAAATGCAGGATGCACGAAAGAGCCTAGTGCGAAAAGAATCATCAAGATTTCTATTCCATGAAAAGTCATGGTTCCAAAATACACTTCTTTTTTTTTGCTCTTTTGATAAGGCTCTGTGTTTTTTTACATTCTTTGTAAACCATATGTAAGCTTTGATTGGGTTTAATTTTTTTGTCTTATAGATATAATAAAAATAATAGTCGACGTCAATTAAAACAGAAGCGGCAAGGATGATTGCTGCATTTACGATTCCAATGGATGGAAAAATTAAAAGAATTACAACTACGAAAACTATTCCTAATAATAAATGACTGTGGGGTAGCATATTAATAATAAAGAAACTTTATTTTTAAATTAATCTTGTTTTTTATTTTCTAAAGATTTCAGCATTTTTAGGACTGCTTTATCTACAAAAGACTTTACAGTAGGAAAATCAAACCTATTTTCGCCTTTCTCAATTAATTTTTTTATTCTTTTGCGTAATTCATCATCTATTTTTACTTCTGCCATGTTTTCTCCTTTTCTTTTTTTTATCTTTTAATTTATTAACTTGTCTTTTTAACAACCAAATATCTTTTTCTTCCTTCCTCTTAATCCTCCACAAATAAAAGAATATTCCAGCAACGATCAAAACAACTATACTAATAACAATAATTATCCAATAACTTTTGATAACTCTAAACTCAGTATGACCAGAAGCCATGACTTCGCCTCCATAACTAACATCAACATTAAAATCATAAACTCCTGATTTTATATTATAAGGAACTGTCAAACTTCTTACAAATGAAGCAACAGCCTCAACAGCCAATGTATCACTTCCATCTGCAATTGTATTATTCTCTTTGTCAGTTATATAATATTCAACTAAAACATCAACCTGCCCAATGTTATTGACATTAAGAACTTCAATCTTTGCAATAACATCTCTTCCTGATTTAACAATACTAAACAAATTTGACAAACTAATCTTAACATCAAACAAAGGTTCTTTTCCTAATTCCTCTTCTCCCACAATGTCTGCTCCAGAAAGTTTTGTTAATAACAAATCTGCAACACCATTTATAATAGAGACAAGTTCAAATTCAATATCATCTATTCCATCTCCATTCATATCAATTTGTTTTGTTTCTCCTAATAAAATTTGTATGGTGATTGGGTCTGAAGCAATTAACAAAGTTATTGAATCAGAAGATACTGTAAGGATTGTTATAGAATGTTCAACCTCTCCCTGAAAACTAAAGGTCTTAATGTCTCCTTGCTCAACTTCAAAGGTTCCGCTATCTGAAGTAGAAAAGTCAATATCAAATTCTGGTATTGTGGGGGTTACTGGGGGAGTTGTATCGTCACTTGGACCGCTACTTCCAGGACCTCCGCCACCAGGAGGAGAAGGGGGACTAGCAGAAGTTGTGAATGTGTATTGGATTGAGGTGTTGCAGTTATTCCAATAGTCACAACTTGAGACATTGTAGTAGTAAAGTGTTGAAGCTGACAATCCACTCAAACCAACAGAATGAGAAATTACCAAGTCATCCAAGCTTGAACTCGAAGTTGTTGCGTTTGTTGTTCCATAATGCACTGTTGAGTTGGCTGATTCGTTTGTTGTCCATGTTATTGTTGCTGTTGAGGATGTGACACTTGAAGAAACACTTGAAATGTTTGGAGGACTTGTGTCTGCACCAATAACAATGCTCTGTCTGTCTGACCAATTTGATTTTCTTAATCCTGTGTCTATTGTTTGGACATACCAGTAGTATGTGTCATCAGCTAAATATTTGTTGAGGCTTATGTTCTTTCTTTGCATCATGTTTCCGAAGTAACCTGCTGTTGGATTTGATGAGCCTCCATATATCCCAGAAACAATTGTGTGATTATCTGTGGAGTTCCCAACCATCAAGTTATAATATAATCCCGTAGAGTTTGTTTCGCTATCGCTTCCATTGTTCCATGTAAGATTAAGAACACCATCTAAGTAACTTGAGGTGAATGTGTTTGGTGGGGAGGATTGTGAGTTGTTTTTTGATCGGGAACGGTTATTTGTATAAACAAAAGCTCTTGATAGAACACTCCCATAACCTATTTCTATTAAATCTAAATCAGTATCATTATCTAAATCTATCCAAGCTAAAGAACCATATTTAACGTCAAAAATATGTGATTCTGGGTCATAAATACCTCTTGTGAAATTTGTACCAGAAATGTTATATAAATATAAGATAGTAGCTTCTTCACGCCCATTTGTAATTAAATCTAAATAACCATCATTATCATAATCTCCAAATGCTTGTGAACCAGCAAAAACTCCTGCCAGACCTCCATTTACATTATCTTGTAATTTAATAAAAGTTGTACCATTATTTTCATAAATTTCATGTTTATCACAACAACCAAATAAAGATAAATCTAAATCTCCATCGTTGTCAAAATCAGCAAAAGCAAGAGAACTGTCTTCCACATTCATTAAATTACTTTGCCACTGAGAACTCTCTACAAATGAAGTACCATTATTTAAATAAGCTTTTGTTAATTTATTAGATGAACTATCTCTCCCAGAAATAATTAAATCCAAATCACCATCATTGTCATAATCTCCAAATGCCTTTGAACTTTTTCTTAGTGTAGCCAAATTACTTTGCCACTGAGAACTTTCAATTAAACTCGTTCCATTATTTAGATATATTTTACTTATAATAGTGCTTTCTGTTTGTCCACTTAAAGCTAAATCTAAATCTCCATCATTATCTATATCTACAAAAGTTAGTGAACCTGGGCGATAAACTGCAGTCAAATTACTCTGCCACGTTGAATTCTCAGTCAAAGTTGTTCCATTATTAATATAAATTAAAGTTCTAATTGCTCCATTATCGCAACCATCAACAAAACCTGCACCAGAACTACATCCACTCAAAGCCAAATCTAAATCTCCGTCGTTGTCTATATCTCCGATAGCTAAAGAACCATATGCTACATCTGTTAAATTATCTTGCCATGTTGAATTTTCGATTAAAGATGTTCCATTATTTATGTAAACTATACTATATTGAGTATTGGCTAACGGGCCACCCTTAGTTAAAATCAGATCTGTGTATCCATTATTATCTAAATCGCCCCAAGCTAAAGCACTATAAACCCCCCTGCTTATATTTGACCCCCATTGGTCACTTTCGTTAAGATATAATTGAGTAGCACTAATAAAACTTATTGAAAAAAAAAATATAATAAATACAAACAGAAAAATACAAAGTCTATTTACTTTTTTTTTATCTGTAAAATTGTCCTACTAACTATAAATACAATCAAGATTCCACCAATAATAGCGACAATAAATACTAAACTACCTCCTGACAACAAGTTAGTTCCAATTGCTCCTCCCGTAATCCTTGCTCCCCCATTTTCTTCACTTGTAATTTCATCTCCTACAGATTCATCTTCGCCATCTTCCCCAGTAACATAAGTATTGTAAACATTTGTTACAGAATCTCCTCCTGATGAACCACCAGTGTTTGGACTTGAACTAATTAGTTTATTAGTTATTAATTCATCACTAACGCCAATACCTGCATCACCACCTTCTACAATCTCAATTTGTCCAATGTCTTCTCTGCCATATTGAGTCCATACTCCAAGAGGATCTATTTCAATACTTCGTGTGAAATTATATGTTCCTGCAGGTAAGTTAGGACTTAAATCAACTTGGAAATTTACTGTTCCATCATTTGGTCCTAAAATTTCTGCAACCAAAGGCAAGCAATAAGAAGACTCTGCCCTGTTTGTGTCTGTTCCCTTGTCTTGGCTGTAACATTGAGTTTTATCAACATCTGTAAACCAGAAATACATTCTTATAGGAAGTAATTCATTAACAGGAACTTCTGGTTTGTAAGGAACATCTATTGTATAATTTATACTTATATTAGAACTACCACTCAGCTCATAACTTAAAACATCTTCCTGAGTTATAACTCCAGTATTTGTTCCTATAATCCTTTCCCATGTTTGTGTTGTTGTTTGATTAATGTTTTGCAATAAATTCCAACAATCTCCACCATTCCAGCAAGTGTAAAGCCATTCCAACCATGTATGCTCTTCGACTGTAAGACTAAGTTCTTCTGATAATTGTACAGGAACTGTTTTATCATCATCTGCTGAAAATATTTGTTCTTTAAAATAATAGCCAGCTATAACACTAAAATTACATTCCCAATTTCCAGGAGGAAATCCATAAGGTCCATAAGAATTTACATAATCTCCTAATTGATCAAATTCTGTATAATCACAGCTAATTGTTACATCATCTAAACTTGCCCCACTAAATGAATCAGTCACATTAAACTCAATCGCCCACAACACACTCAAATTCCCAGAACTCTTCATCAAACCATCATCCTCCCCATCATTTGGAGTAACCTGACACATCCATTCATCTCCGCCAGATGTTTCATTTGAAACTATTTTATTATAATTAAGTAAATAATTATTAGTTATTTGCTCAAATGTTAATGCTTCTTGATAAATTCTAAACTCATCAATACTTCCATTAAAACCTTGTCCTATAATTAAATCATTATCTTTATATGCTGGTAAACTGCTCTCTGTCTTTTGTTTATCAAGTGTATCATTAATATAAAGCTTCAGATTATTATCTCCACTATTATCATAAGTAATAGTAGCAAGATGCCACTGACCATCATTTGTTATTGTCGATGTTGAAGTTATATTAGCTTCTGTTTCTGTTGTTTGTTTTGAGTAATTCAATGTTACATTATAAAGTTTTGGAGAATAATTTGTGTCATTTGTTTCAAAATCAGCTTTAAACTGGAAATATATATTATTTGATAAACTTGAGATATCTACTGATTCTCCAGTTAAATCTTCTATATCCCAACTAACTCCTTTATCAGAACAATCATTATTTTCACAACTTCTAACAGATAAAGAAAGATTTGTTATTGCTCCAATACCTTTGTTATAATTATCTAAAATTTCTGAAGCTGATAAACTTTTATTATAGATTGCGACTTCATCTATTGTGCCGTTGAAGTAAAAATTATCACCATCTGCTCTTCTGCCAATATCTACTTCTAATAAAGTAGCTATATCATCAAACCATTCCCCGCTATCTGTATCAGCCTGTGCAACTCCATTAATATATATTTTAGATGTAGTTCCATCTTGTGTGATAGCTATATGTGTCCAATCAGAAGTAACATTATTATCAGAACATAATTCTATCACCCATACCCCACCAACTCTTAAATTAAATAAAAATCCACCACCAGCACAGACAAATCCAGTTGGATCATAGACTAATTTTCCTCGGTTATTAGAATCTTTATTTACACTAAATATTGTATTCATAGCTGACAAATCCTTTCCTTTTGTCCACACAGATATTGTTCCTGTTGAAAAATCATCTAACTTAGATGCAAAATTATCTAAATCAACATAATCACCATCCCCATCAAAATCTAAAGCATTATTAAATTTACCTTCTGTTGTCCAACTTGCTCCATAAACTGTTCCATCATTATCATTAGCAGTTTCATCATAAGTAATATTTCCAGAATTTTCATTAAAATGCCACAAACCAACCATATCTTCTTCTACACTTAGTTCTGCAACTGTCGGAACATCAGCACTCCAAATTATTGAGTTAAATGAAAGCTCTTTCATAGAATCATTAAAGATTTCACTTTGATAATCTCCACTATAAGAATTATCCAACACAACAGCACTAGTAGTGGTATTGTAATAAGTGGATGTGTAAGTTCCTTTGTTGAGATTAAACTCTTCTATATCCTGTTGCCAACCAGGAATAAGAGAATATGAAAACTTTAATTTATCATCACCTAAAAATTCTAATTTGTAATTACTAATTGTTGCATTTCCTTTATTAAACAATTCTTCTGCCCCTGTTGTTGCTCGCTTAAACCATAACTGCCATGTTTTCTCCTCTGCAAAGTCTAAAGAATTTGAATCTTGGATTAGTATGGAATCATCTCCATCAAATTCATATCCATTACCAACTTTTCCAGAAATTAATTGAGGATTTCCACTTTCTGCTCCATCATTATCATATCCAGAATAATCATCCGCATTAATTTCAAAAGGTAAATTCAAAGCTAAAAGAGATTGAGAATTCTTATACCAATTATATATATTAAGAACGTTATCTCCATCAACATCACTTGTTGATTGGTTATTACAAGTCAAATCTTGTGTTGAAAGATTTTTGTTGTTTGGTGTTGTTAATGTTGGGTTTGAATGGGTTGGTGGAGCATTTAAAATTGTAAAAGTAACTTGTTCTGTGTCATTTAAATTATCAGAAGTGTCATTACAATAAAAATTAACTGTATAACTTCCTTTTGTTATGCTTGAATTTGTATGTGTGTAATCGTCTGGAGCAGTAGAATTAGTCATGGTATAATTAGTTACTCCTGAATTTAAAGTGTACCAACAAGAACTCATTGCTGTTTCATCTATTGCTGTAACATTAAAATCTATTGAATGTTCTGTATAATTTATAGGTAATGGAGATACTATTGTTACATTTGGATTAGTTGAATCTGGGGGTGCTTCAGTTTCTTCTGCACTTAAACTTGTTAATAAATCAAATGTTGCATTTAATTCTGTAGAAGTCAAAACCCTGTTATAAACTTCCATGTGAGAAAAATTCCCCTTAAAATTAAAATCTCCAACAAGGTCTGCATGATGAAGAAGCACAACCCTCTCTGTTGTAGTAGTATTAGTTGCTGCCGTTGTTGAAGCATGTTTTAAAACTTTATTTATATAAACATTATATTTATCTGCAACAACATCCCAAGTATAAACCATGTGAACTTGGTCACCTGCATTAAACCATCCAGCAGTATTGACAGTGCTTAATACCAGCGTACCCCCAATATAACCACGAATGGTATTCGCTCCCCAGTAAAAATTATTACTTTGATGAAAGGTCGCATCATCTCCAGCAAACCACAATCCCTGACTCCCCATAGACGAAGAACTAAGTGTTGGTTCAAATCTCATTACAACAGTTCCATACGCCCCTTGAAATGGCTCTGTTCCAGTTTTATTTAAAAAATCATCAGTAGAATCAAGTGTATAAGAATTAAACAATCCTGAATCAACCCCCTGGGTTATAGTTCCTTGAATAGTAAAATTATTATTTCCAGTAAAATCTATCGCTTCACTTTCTTCGTTATCAAAAGGCATATACAATTCTAAACCAGACGGAGCTGTTCCAGAAACTCTTATCGCAGGTATTGTTTGAACTTTCCAAAACTCATCTGTATCATTTGCTATGGCATGAATTGTTGAATCATTATAATAAATCGCACAACCATCACCAGCACAAGTGCCATAAATCCAAGTAGCAGTTCCTCCAAGAGTAGTTGAGGTTGTCCCATTAATTGCTAAAGGAACTGTCTCCAACATTCCTGTAATATTTCTTTTATACTCATAATCCGAATTCCACCAAGCCCACTCTGTTAATTCTTTTCCAAATGAAGTCCCGATCCAATCTATTCTTTGATTAGGATTTTTCTTACCTTCAATTCTCCATTTGTAAGTTCCTGCTTCTAAAATTTCAAAATTATATTCCTCCCAAAACTCTTTTATTCTTGGTTCTTTGTGTGTCTCAGTAAAATTCATAGTGCAAACTTCTGTGGTTGTTTGATTTATTTCATCATAGACATCTTCACAAACTTCTATATAATCATTAACCTCAACCTCATATTCTTCTGTTATCCATAATAAAATCTTATCTTCTTTTATATTAGTTTCTTCTCCCTTTATATTTTTAAATTTCAATGAATCAAATAATTTTTCAGGAACATAAAGCGTAGCTATTCCTTCTGCATAACAATTGATTAAACATTGATCTGTGTTTTCAATTAATTTATATTCTGCTAATTCAGTTAATTCGTTATCTGAGATAGTAATTGTTTCTGTTTCATCGTCATAATCTTTAATATTATCTATTGAAGTTTCAGCGATAACAAAATATAAACTAAAAATCCCAATTAAAACAAGAAGCGTGATTATTCCTAACCTTACTTTACCCCCTTTATCCATTGTCACTTATAGTCACTAATAATCACTTATATATAAATGTTTTCTTTTCGGGCCTTTCATAACAATGTGCAAGTTGCATAAGAATGATTGAGAGTTATTGTGCAATTAATAGGATAGTAATTCCACCAACTATAATTAAAAAAATTACAAAAAGCCACCACCATTTCTTAAGTAATTTTTTAGCTTGATTTGGGTTTATTGAAACGCTTGCCATTTTAAATAATTTAGATGCCCTCTCCTTTTGCTTCTACCCAACAAACTTCTGCTCCTGAGGGGCAATAGATTAATGCTCCTGAAGTAGTTAGCATACCAATACTTATTGATCCTGAAATTGCCAATGCGAAAGCATTCTCAATAAGAGCAGCACCTGATGTTGTACTTGTTGTTTTCATACGTTAAGATTAAACTTGAAGTTAATAAATATTCTCTTTTAAATTATATAATTTGGTTTGGGTTGAATTATTTACTTTATGATAGAAAAACTTATAAAGATATTTCTGGTAATCTGATTATAATGGTTGATAGTTAAGAGGGTTGTCCTGATTAACTTCAGGGCAGTAAAACCCTCTCCCTATTTTTTTAGAATAATATGAAAGTAATGATTTTTTTGGATAACTCTAATTTTTTTAAAAGCATATCTTGTTTTCATACCGATAGGGGGCAAGATAGAGTTATAGACTATAGCAAAATAAATAAATTTGTTATGAACTATCTTTCTAAAAACCCCCAATATAAAAAAGAAAACTTATTCCATGTAAGAACATATTATTACGACGGGGAATATACAGATACAATGATAAATAAAATAAAAAAGCATTTAAATAGAATACCCAATTTGCTAGAAACTCAAGAAGAAAAAAATGAAATTAATATTATTCTTACAAAAGCCCTGCGTAGAATGTCTGCACAAAAAAGGGAGATGGATAGAATGAAAAGTTTTTACTTCTTTGAAATAAAATTAAAACCATTACAATATTACCCATCGCAAGGGGTATTTCAAAAAGGTGTAGATGTTCAATTAGCAGTGGATTTAGTCTCAAATGCTTATTTAAATAATTATGACATTGCAGTATTGTTCTCGGGGGACATTGATTTATTTGAGTCTGTTAAATTAGTTAAAACTCTTGGGAAACAAATAATTATTTTTTCCCATAATAATCTTATGGCGGATGGGATGGTTTCTGTATGTGATTTCTATAAAGATTTATGTAGATTAGATGATGAGCAACTAAATGAATTTACACATCTCTTTGAAAAGAGACCTGCTAAGCCCATCAAACCTTCAACTTAACACTTCGATAAGGCTTGCCATTAATCTCATGTTTCTTCTTTTCAAGAAAAATCAAAACTCTTTTTATCCCTCTATCTTCTTAACAATATCTACGAAAGCGGGTCTTGTGATTAATACACCAATTGTAATTCCAAGTATTGTTGTGAATACAAATCCTTTTAGCAAACCTGCTCCTGCCCACCACAAGGGAATAAGGGCAACTAATGCTGTGAAGTACGCGCCTAAGATTATTTTGAATGCTCTTTTCATTCTTTGTTTTATACTTAAGAAATGGGTTTGCTTTGCTTCATCGAGAATAATAATCTGGCTGTCGATTCCTGTACCAATTACAGCTAAGATTCCTGCGATACTTGGAAGATCCAAGTCCCATTTTATTACAGCTGCGATTCCTAAGATGATAATTATTTCTGATATGCTTGTGAGTAATAACGCGAAACATGATTTCAGTTTTCTGTATCTTATGAAAACAACAAGCGAGATGGCAAATAAAGCAGCGAGGCCTGCGAAGAGGACATTCCTAGTGAATCCAATTCCAAGTGTTGGTGAAATTGTGTCTAGTTTTACTATTTCTAATTTGTAAGGTAGGCTTCCTGTGATGAGGATTGTCTGTAATTTGTGCATTTCTTCTTCTGCAGCGATATAAGCATCATTCCTTGTTGCGCCCATCTCTGAACCCTGGATTTGAATCTGGGTTGTTACTCTGCCTTTAAGACCTTCGCTAATCAATAGACTGTTCACTAAGTTATCGTCTATATACAAATCAAGCTTTTTTTCTAGATAATTACCCTGAGATGTTGAATTTATTTCTAGTTTTTCTGTTATGTCTGCGTGTCTTTGTGCTGCTTCTTCGCTGAGATAAACAACAAATCTGAAACTACAGACCTGCCCTTCTTGGGCTTCACTGCAAGAATAAACTCCTGAATCCTGTCCAGACCTTGCAACAGAAGTTATGTCTTTATCTCCTCCAATAAACACTATTTCATCCCCTATTTTTGCCTCGAATTTTCCTTGCTGTGAGATTAAATCTCTCAAATCACTTGGAGTTGCTCCTGCAATTTCTATTAGCATGAAATGATTTCCTGTTAAATCTGAAACAGGTCGGATGTTCATATCTGTGATTCCATACACATTGAATCTGTTACTGACTATGTCCACTAAATCGCTAACTTCTTCTGCTGAGAGTTTTTCATTTTCTGCTTGGACTAATGCTCTTGAGCCTCCTATAAGATCTAATCCTAGTTTGATATTTGTTGCTGGAATTTTTGAAACAATTATTTTTGGTGAAGAATTTGAATAAAGAATGTAATCTACTTCATCTACTGTTAGGGTTGTTTTTACTTTTTCTTCTGAAGGGAATTTTTCTTTTATTATTTCTGAGAAATCTTCAACACTAGATATTTTTTGCCCATCTATTGCTATTATAACCTGGCCTTGCCTTAAACCTTGTTCAAAGGCATTTGAATCTCCCTCGACAGAAGATATTAAAACTCCTTTTTCCAGAAATGTCGGAGTTATAAATAAAGATATCAGGGATAATGCCAAAACAATTAATAATAACCAGATTTTCCATGTTAGTTTTAGTTTCATTTTTTCCGTTCTCCTATAATAGGTTTTATTTTGTCAAAAAGAGAGAGATATTCTTCTGATAAAAGACCCTGAATAAATCTTTTTTTGTCTGCTTCTGTTAAATGTTTTAATTTTTCAATAGACCAAAATTCTAAACTGGTAAGTTCCCCTTTTTCAGGTTTTAAATCTCCTATACCTCCCTCAAATTGATAAGCATATATTTTTTTGAAAGAGTTGTTAGTATTATTCGTTATAGGATCATGTGATTTTGATCTGCGAGTTCCTAAAAAAATTAGATTATCAAAACTTGTTTGGATACCTAGTTCCTCATCAAGTTCTCTGGTTGCCGCAGATTCATAACTCTCATCAAGATCAACATGCCCTCCAGAAGAAGCATCTAATAAATTTGGAAAAGTATCTTTGTTTGGACCCCTCCTCTGAAACAAAATTTCTCCTTTTTTATTAAATAGCCAAACATGAATTTCTCTATGTAAAAGCCCTTTTCTATGAATCTTTTCTCTAGTTTCTTCTCCAATAATATTCCCTTGTTCATCAATTAAATTGAATTTTTCTTTCATTTTCTCTTTTTCTCCATGTACCATTTAAGTATTGAAGCATTTGTTATCCAAGTGTTTAGCAAATCAAAGCCAAGCCCGATTGCGAGGATTGTGAAAATTTGTGCCAGTACAGAAGAGAATGAGCTTACTACGATTAAAGCGAAGATGACTGCTAAAAGAGATGTTAAGGTCATTGTTGTCCCTGTTTTGAACGCCCCGAAAATTCTTTGGTTTAGTGAGCCTTCGTCTCGTTTTAGGATTCTTGTTGTCAGCAAGATGTCTGTATCAACAGAGTAACCGATTAGCATTAAGAAAGCTATGATTCCTGCGCTTGAAACTTTTATTCCCAAGAGATTTACAACAACTAATGTCATTAGTATGTCTGCAAAGGCAGAGATTATTACAGCTGCCGATGGAACAGGTGTTCTGAAAATTATGAAAACAACTATTGCCATGAAAAGGAAGGCTATTAAAATTGCAATTAGAAGTTGCCTGTAAAAACTCTCGCTAAGAGTTGATCCTGTGAACTCGAAGCTACTGTTTTCTTCTGTTAGCTCATATCCAAGATACTCCTCCAGAACTTGTTCTGTTCGCTCTCCATCAGAAGTTGTTTCTATGACAATTGCTAATTTTTCTCTTGTAATCAAATCATAAATCTCTCTTGTGCCTAGTTCTTCAAGTTGATTAGAAAGCGCCTGTTCTAATTCGGCTGTGTCTAAATCTCCATTAATTGTTACAGATGTTCCACCTTTTAATGTGATGTCTCTTCTTATGAGATCATTATTTTGGGCATAGAATGATGACATGTAGATGAATGAGAAAACTAAAAGCGCTATGGGAATTAGCAATAGTAATTTGTAATTCTTATCATGAAATTCTGCGAATTTGTTTTTTTTCTGTTCTTGTTCGTTTTCCATTTTATTGAATGCGCGAGCTGGGAATCGAACCCAGGCAATTTGCTTGGAAGGCAAATGTCATACCATTAGACCACTCGCGCTTTATTTGAGTAAATTGAATTAGTTTTTAAAACTTATTACTTTTCATTTGATAGTGAATTTTTTTATGACAATTGGCACAAACTACCTCGCATTTTTTTATTTCCATTACAATTCTTTTTATTGAACAACCATCATCTACCATGTTACCAATTGCTTTTTCTTTCTTATATTCTCCTTTATGGTGGAACTCCAATGTTGCAGGATGACTCTCTGGACATTTAGAACAAACTAAACTTCCTTTATAATTTTGGAACCATTTTTTTATTTCCAACTTTCTTCTCTTGACATGTGCTTTCTCTGACTCTTTGTTTTTGGCGTACCATTCTCTACGATATTTTCTTCTATATTCTGGATTTGTAAAAGGCATAAAAAATAAAGGATTCCAACCTTAATAAAAGTTTGTGACCTCCTCTATCAAACGCCCGAGGTAGGATTCGAACCTACGACTTCTTCCTTAGGAGGGAAGTGCTCTATCCAGACTGAGCTACTCGGGCTAGGATATGTTTTTAAACAGTATCTTTGTTTAAAAAACATGTTGGTTAAGATTTTAGGAGCAATAGATGTTGTTGCGGGAGCTATATTGGGCTTGAGTATTTTAACAGAGATTCCTTTCTATCTTTTAATTACTTTGGGCGCTGTGTTGTTGATTAAGTCATTTCTTGGCTTTCCAAAAGATTTTGCAGGATGGATTGATTTTTTGACGGCAATTATATTGATTCTGACTGCGTTTATTGCAGTTCCTTTATTCATCAAAATTATTTTTATGATATTGATTCTTCAGAAAGGGATTAGTAGTTTTTTATGAGAAGATGTAAAGGATGTTCGCTCCCAGAGAAGTTGCTATAGGAATGTAAAATTTGTCACTTCTCTAAAAGCTCATCGAACCAAAACGTAAGCACGAAATAGTTTTGAATTTAAGCGATTTTGAAAATTCCATTTGCTGTTTACAACAGCAATAATGCGGAGTAAAGGATTCGAACCTTCGTAAGCACTAAGCTAACGCCTCTTGAGGGCGTCCCGTTTGACCACTCCGGCAACTCCGCATAGAATTAGGGGGAATTTCGTGTATAAAAAGGTTTAGAATTAGAAACTATTTTCCAATCTTCTTGGCAACATCTGCCAAATCTTTCTTTAATACTTCAATAGATTTACTAAAAATATCTTTGACATCTATTTGCCCAAATGATTCAAGATTCACAATTAAGTCCTTTCCATAATTTATTTCTGATTTTTTCCCTGCTCTTTCACAGATTCCCTCACAAAAATCAAGAATTTCTTTTTCTTTATCGTCGATAATAATAAGTTTGCCTTCTTTCTCTTTTATCTCATTTTTTGGGCAGGCTTTTTTAATTTCTGCAGCAAACCCCTTGTCCATTGTTATTTCTGACACATTTCTATAAAACATTAATCCGGGGGAGAACTTTGCATGTGTGCTCCCTTTTCCAGGTTTAACATTTGCAACTAATTCCAGCTCTTGTCCTTTACTCAAAATCGTGATAGGGATATCCCCATAAACAACATCAAAATCTCCTTTTAATTCTTCAGCTTTAACTGTTCCTTCTTTCTTCACACTCAACTTCAACTTCCCTTCTGTTTTTTCTGTCACAGTTTTTTCTACTTTCAGGGGGACTAATCCAATTCTATGAGCAACTGTTTCGTCATAAAGCGGAGAATCGTTTTTTGAGATTTCTACCTCTTCTACAGCTAGGATTGGAATTTCTCCAACATATCTTCTGATAGCATTAGCAAGAGATTCTTCTATCTCTGCCTTGAATGCAAATTTATTGTTTTTTTTATTTACAAGTTCCATATTAAAATATCAAAATTTGGTTATTTAAACTTATGGTCTTCTGCCTCTTCGGCCACCTTTTTTCTTTGGTCCGCCCCGAGGAAATTTAGTTGTATCAAGTATATTGATTATCTTGTACCCAGAACGTGTCAGGCTTTTGACAATCGCATGAGCTCCTGGTCCTGGAACAGCATTTCCTGTCTTTGATCTTATTCTAACATATAAGAATCTAACTCCTAAATCCCTAATACTTTCGTCAATCCTTTTTGCAATAAACATCGCAATTGTAGGATTTGCCTTTAATCGACCGTGTTTTGTAACCATGCCTCCAGTAACCTTTGTAATTGTTTTCCCAGACATATCAGTAACATGAACAATTGTATTATTGAAGGATGTATAAATATTGATAACAGCTTCAACTTCTTTTTTCACAGAAGCTTTTTTCTCTGACTTTTTTTCTTTAGCTTCTGCTTTAGGTTCTTCTTTTGCTTTGCCTTCTTTAGAAGGTATACTCTCCTTGGGCGCTTCAACTTTTTCTTTCTTAACTTCTGTTTTTTCTGTTTTATCCATTCTTAATTCCCTCTGCTTCTTCCACCTTTGCAGGAGTTTCATTTACTTCAATTGCTTTTACTTCTGTTTCTGGAATTTCTAATTCACTTTCCTCTTTTTTCCCAGCAGGTTTGTTTTTTGAAACTTTCAAAGAAATCTTATTTTCTAGCACAATCGAGACAATGTATGAGGGTCTATTAACAACTTTTCCATCGATTAAAACTTTTTTGTGAGTAATTAATTGTCTTGCGCCCTTTGAAGTAGTTGCCATTTTTTTTGCCACAAGAACACTCTGCAATCTTCTTTTTAGATAATCTTCTTTATTTAATGATAAAACATCGGCAATCGAATCAACCTTTATCCCAATTTTCTTTAACTGGTCGAACAATGCTTCTTGCTCTTCTGGTTTAGCAGAAATAAGTTTCTTTGCTTTCTCCCTCATAGAACCAACATTTGCCTCAGCCTTCCAAATCTCCCTCTTATTTTTCAATCCAAATTCTTTTTTAATCCGTGCCTCTTCATCAATTCGTACTTTGTCAAAGGGCCTTTTTGGTTTTGAATATGTTTTATGTTTTCGTTTCATTTATTACTCCTTACTGAGAACTCTTATTTTTCTTTTTAATTCCAGCACCCTTTGCTCTATTTTTTCTAAAATTACTTCTAGTTCTTTGTCCTCTAAGAGGCAATCCAGCGCTGTGTCTGAATCCCTTGTAACTTTTAATTTTTTTCAACCGTTTTATGTCAAATTCATTTTGCAATTCAAGATCGCTTCCTGTCAGATGTTTGTCTTCCCCAGTCTCAAAATCCTTTCTTCTATTCAAAATATAATTCGGGACTTGGGGATTTTTTGCAAACTCAGTAATTTTCTCAACTTCTTTTTCGGTCAAAGAACCGATCTTTCTTCGTTTATCAATTCCTAATATTTTGCAAGTAGCATTGGCCATACTCCATGAAAGCCCCTTAATTGTAGCCAAACCCGCATAGACTGTCATCCCTCCTTCAATATCTTTTGATAAAATCCTGACTATCCTTTCCTCATATTTCTTCTCTTCTTGTTCTTGTATTTGTTCCATTTTAATGTATGAATATATTTGTTCGCTCAAGATTTATCAATTCTGCAAATAGCCTTTTTTCAATCGCCTTCTCAGGGTCAGGCAGGTTTGGAATTCTTTTTTTCATGTCATCGAAACTCTCAAATTCCTTTTCCATTCTTTGCTTGATAATTTCTTGCATATGCTTTTTCCCAAAACTAGGGAGCATCTCAATCTGATGTAGCCTTTTATTAATAGCTTCTGCTTTGTTGAAAAAATCCACGAATTCTTTCTCTCTTTCTTTCACAATCTTACTTATAAATTCTTCTAATTGCGCTTTCGCGGCTTCTGTTAATTTTTCTCTATGCAATCTTCCAAGAATATAATATATTTTATCCCTTTTCGCTTCTCCGATATAGGCTTCTTCTCCAACTTCTAAAGAAACGCCTCTTCGAGGAACAAGCTCAAGTAAAGTCAAATTCTTTTTTCCAATAGCTTGGGCTATTGGCATCATTTTCCTTTCTAGGGGATACCCATTCGGCAGGAAATCTAATATGATTGCGTGTTCTTCTTTTTCCATTTTCTTTATTTCGTCTCTTTAATTGTATTAATGATTTTTTGTGCCTCGTCATCATCTAAACTCACATCCGTGAAAATTTTATTTAATTCTTCTGCATTCTCTGGCATCAAGTCAATTATCTTTGTGATATGCTCGTCTCTAACTTTCATCATTTCCAAATTTTTCAATTTCTCTTTAAGTTTGCTCGCCTCTTCTTTTTTTATCTTGACAAACTTTTTTATGAATCCAATTACATCTATCTCTTCTGCTTCTTCCTTTTTAACATACTTAAGAGCTTCAGCCATACTTAATGGTTCTTTATTAATTATCATCTTATTATAGGGTCTTTATTTTTTTTAAATGTATTGGAGTAATCAGAAATCTTTTTTCCTTATTCTGATCTTTAATCTTGACCATGTATGCTTTTCCTCTTTTTCCTTCTATAACGCCTGCTCGTCCTTGAAGTCTTTCTGGAAAATTAGAATTCATAGACCATTCTCTGGCAACAGATACAGAATCTCCTTCCTTCAATTCTTGAAAGTACTTGCTAAGTTGTAGCTTTCCTCTGGTTCTGATAGATTTCTTTTTAACCATATTTCTACTGAGAAATATCTATTTAAAAAACTATCTTAAATCAAATCTCCTCTCTCTTTTGCAAGTTTCCAGTTCTTAATGATTGTATTAAACATTTTCTCTCCAAAAACGCTTTTTCCACACCTTTCACAAAAATCTACAACAAAACTTTCATGAAGCTCTTTTCCGCAATATAAACATTTTTTCACCATTTTTATTTTTTATTTCCTTAAAAAAAAGAGGAATAGTTTTTAAAGATTTGGCATTTTTCAGGATTATTCATGTTGTTATTTGGGGTTTACTCATAACGCAAGGCATCAGCTGGTTTAAGCTTAGACGCTTGCATTGCAGGTAAAACTCCTGAGCCTGCTCCTATGATAAACGAGAATAGCAATGCTCCTATATAGATTAAAGGATTTGAGCTTGCTTGAAGAATATTTGTTCCTAGTGCTTGGGCGGCTATGAATTCTGCGCCCTTTGCCAACCCTATTCCGATTCCTACTCCAATTGCTCCTCCAATCAATCCAAGCAACCCTGATTCTATTAGGAATAATAATAAGATGTCTGAGTTTTTTGCACCTACTGCTTTCATAGTTCCTATTTCCCTTGTTCGTTCTATAACAGACGTGTACATTGTATTCATAATTCCAATTCCTCCAACAAGCAATGAAATTGCTGCAATTCCTACAAGAACTCCTTGTACAACTGCGAAAATATTTTGGAAAGTTTCTAAGAGTTGCTCAGAAGTTTGAACAGAGAATGTTTCTTGATCTTGTTTTTCCCCTCTTGCTTGTCTTAGCTTTCTTTCAATTGTCTCGGCAACAGTTTCTGGATTAAATCCTTCTGCTGTTTTAACAATGATTTGGCTTTCTTCATCTTCAATGTCTAAAATTTCCCTTAAAGTTTCCTTGGGAACATAAAGAACTGCATCGTCCATTGGATTTCCAACTTTTTCTACTATTCCAATTACTTTGAAATCATGTCCTTCGATTTTAAGAGTTGATCCAATTTCAATTTTCTTTTCCCAAATGTCTCCATAAACATGATTGTAACCTACAACTACTTTGAATTTTTCACCTTTCTTGAAAACTCTTCCTTCTACTTCTAATTCGCCTAGTGTTAGTAATCTGTCCATGTCTTCGGGGTTTGCACCATAAGCATATCCTATATTTAATTCTCCTTTGAATTCTGCTTGCCCTTGCTTGGCTAAGTATCCTGAAGCCCATTCAACACCCCGAACATTTTCAATGGTCTTCAAATCATCACTTGTTAAAATTAAACTAGGTCCTGCTGTTCCTGGAGGTCCCATCCCTTTTGGTTGAATGATAATTTTATCTGTTCCAAGTTTTTCAAATTCTTCACTGATATAATCTTGTAATCCTTGCCCTAAAGAAATTAAAGAAACAACTGCTGCAATTCCTATAAAAATTCCAATCATTGTTAACCAAGAACGCAACTTCCTTCTCTTTAGATTATTTAATGCTAAAGAAAAATAATCTTTCATTTGATATACCTCTTATGACGAATGAATGGAAATTTCTTATTTGCTTTCATTTTATTTCCTCTTCTTTAATTTTCTTTTCTTAAGAATCCTGTATCCAATGTAAACCGCAACACTAATTCCAATCCCAAAATACATAATGTAATTTGGCTTTTTGACCAACCCAAATTCTTGTGCTTCTTTTAGTGAATAAATTCTCAAGGTAACTTCTTTTTGCTCTGTGAATTCTTTGTTTGTTGCATCTCTATATCTTAATGTTACAAGAAGTTTAATTGGATTGGGAGCGTTAGGATTTATGTATGCCTCATATTCAACACTATCAAAATCATCACTATCAATATTTCCTATATATTGCTCTTTTTCTGATAGGAATTTTACTCCTACTATATCTGTTACTGTTACATACGTAAATTTTATATCTGATAATCCTGAGTTAACGACTTTTATTGAAAATGTATTTTCTTGTCCTCTTATTAAAACAGAATCTTCAAAGAAAAGATTTAATTCAGGTGGAGAATTAACAACTAAGCTTATCTCTTCTTGTTTTTCGGGTTGTAATTCTCCGCTTATATTCTTATAAGTGATGATTACAGGAATTTTGTAAATTCCAGAACTTGCTGTTGGCAAAGCAACAACATTAAAATTGAAAACTTCGTCATCTCCATCATCAAGAGATTCGAGGAACTTTTCAGAACCAGATTGATATGGTGCAAAAGCGTCAACTTCAGATAAATCTAATTTTACATTTAAGTTTTTAATCTCTTCGCCTAATGTGTTTTCTATTTCAATAGAAATCTTTGCTGTTTCGCCTGGCATGATTTCTACTGGTGTACTTTCAACATCTTTTATTGAAAGTGCTGAGACAAGGCTCAAACTTAAAAGGATTGCAAATATGATGGTGATGTGTTTGTTCATTTTATTTTCCTTTGTTCTACTATTCTTCCATCTCTTATTTTTAAAACTTTCTGTGCGTGTTTTAGAAGGTCTAAATCGTGTGTAACAATGATTATTGTTTTTCCTTTTTTATTAAATTCTGTAAAAAGTTTGATAATTTCAAGTCCTGTTTTTGTATCTAAATTTCCTGTTGGCTCATCTGCTAATATTACTTCAGGATCATTTGCTAATGCTCTTCCGATTGCTACTCTTTGTCTTTCTCCACCCGAAAGTTCATTAGGTAAATGTGTTCTTCGATGAGTTAATTTCACTTGTTCTAGAATTTTTTCTGCTCGTTCCATTCTTTCTTCTTTATTGACTCCTTGAAAAATCATTGGAAGAGCAATGTTTTCAATTGCGGTTAATGTGGGAATTAAATTAAATGATTGAAATACAAATCCTATTTTTTTGCCTCTGATTTGTGCTAGGCCAGATTCTGTCAGGTGTTCGATATTTTGTTCATCAAGGAAAATATCTCCTTTGCTTGCGAAGTCTAGTGCTCCGACAAGATTCATCATTGTACTTTTTCCACTGCCTGAAGGACCAACTATCACAAGAAAATCTCCTCGTTCTATTTTCAAATCAATATCAGAGAGTGCATTTACTTCACTGTCTCCCATTTCATAGATTTTGCTAATTCCTTTTAATTCTATTATTGGTTTCATGAAATTGGGGGAGTAAGGCGCTATTTAAAGTTAATTATGCTCGTTAGCAAGTTTTATAAACAAAAAATCAGAGTTAGTTATATGATAATTCCAGTTAGATGCTTTTCATGTGGAAAACCGATTGGTCACCTGTGGGAAGAATACAAAAAACAAATAGAACAAGGGGAAAAGCCAAAAAAAGTGCTCGACGAACTTGGTCTCGAAAGACATTGTTGCAGATCGGTGTTTCTTGGACAAAAAGATTTCGTAGAACTGGTTGGTAAATTTAAGAAGAGTTAGTTTTCCATTTGCTGACATAATTACAGTTTTCACAAGTTATTGATTTCATTTTATTATGGATTCTGGTTTTAGAATTTCTGTGAGGAGAAAAACATTTTTTACAGAACTTTTTTCTTAAACTTCCTAATGGGATATTGTATTGCATTGCTAATGTTTTTATTTTTTTGATGTCTTTTGGATTTTTGTTTTTAATATCTGCGAAGAATTTTTGAATTTGCTCTTTTGCTTGTATTTTAGAGAGTTTTTTCATAATTCATTGAAAAGAAAGATAGTATATAAAATTAAAGAGGACAGCTTGATGCTTTGGCGCCTTGTGGGGCACTACTGACACCAACATAGGAAGCTTAACTTCTGTGTTCGGAAAGGGAACAGGTGTTTCCAACCTATTATGGCCGTCTTCAAAATTACTCGGATGTTGGCGTTTATAAAACTTTTCATGCGGGCAAAAGGATTCGAACCTTCGTAAGCACTAAGCTAACACGCCCTTAACGTGTCCCGTTTGACCACTCCGGCATACCCGCATAATTTTTAGATAATTCCTCCATATAAAAAGTTTTATAAACTGAATCTTTCTTGAACTTTTACCTGCGAGCGCAAGCAATAGTGGGAAGTTAATACTTCTTACTATAAAAGACACCAAGGTTTCTTTTACTAAGCTTCCTTTAGGTTTGGGTCACGCCTGATAAAAATGAAAACAAAAACATTAATAGAAAAACAATTGAAGAGAAAAGCAAATCCAATTTTAGTTGAGACTATAATTGCTGCTAAGAAAAATGAAGGTTGGAATATTATTGCGTCTGTTCTTTCGGGTTCTAAAAAAAATAGATTGAATATTAATCTTGAAGAAATAGATAAAAAATCTGAAGATGGTGAAACTATTGTTGTTCCTGGAAAAGTTTTGAGTCAAGGTGAAATAAATAAAAAAGTAAAAATAATTGCATTGAGTTTTTCAGAAAAAGCAAAAGAAAAACTATTAAAAGCAAAGATTGAAACTTCTAATATGCTCGAAGAAATTAAAAAAAATCCTGAGGCAAAAGGGATTAAGGTATTGAAAAAATGAAAATCATCGACGGAACAGGCGCTGTTTTAGGAAGACTTGCAAGCTTTGTAGCAAAGCAAGCATTGCAAGGAGAAGAATTTGTTATTTTGAATTGTGATAAAGTAATAATTACTGGAAATAAAAAAATGGTTAAGGCAGAATTTGCAGAAACAAGAACAAAAGTTGGAAGTGGACAGAAAGGTCCGAAGATTTCAAGGACAAGTGAAAAAATTGTTAAGAGATCTATACGGGGAATGTTGCCGAATCATAGAAAAGGACGAGGAAAAGAAGTTCTTGGAAAGATTAAATGTTATTCTGGAGTTCCAAAAGAATTTGAAGAATCTAAAAAAATCTTGGCAGGAAGGGCACCGGGAATTCCAAATAAAAGTAAACTTGTTAGAGTTGAGGAATTATTCAAATGAAAACGGCTTTCTTTTTTAGAAAAAAAGAAAGTACGATAGTAGAAAAAAACTATCATAGAAAAAATTTCGGAGAAATTTTTAAAATGAAAAGAATAACAGCGTCGGGAAAAAGGAAAACTTCTGTTGCTAGAGCAATTCTTACAGAAGGTACTGGAAAAATAACAATCAATAAAAAAGATTATAAAAATTTACAAATATTTGATAAATTACAAATTGAAGAACCTTTGAAAATCACTCAAGAAGTTCTTGGAAAAATAAATTTTGATGTTACAATATTTGTTAGAGGTGGTGGAGAAAAAGGGCAAATAGAAGCTGCAAGACTTGCATTGGCTAAATCAATAGTTGAATTTACAAAATCAAAAGAATTAACAGACGCGTTCTTATCTTATGACAGAAATATGTTGATTGCCGATGTAAGAAGGAAAGAAGCTTACAAACCAGGAGATAGTAAGGCGAGAAGTAAGAGGCAGAGTTCTAAGAGATAGTCAGTTTTGTCATTTTAATTTCTTTTCCATAGTCTTGGATTTTGTTTTAAATCCGGGTCCTTCCCAAAAATCTTGTTTAATCACCTTATAACCTAATTTTTTATAAAAAGGGTATGCTGTTTCTGTTGGATGAAGGATTATTTTGTTGATTTTTTTTGATTTTGCGAATTTTTCTATGAACTGCATTAACTTTGATCCATAGCCTTGACCGAGATGTTTGTGGTCTATGTACAGACCCCCGACTCTTCCAGATTTGAGATTAATATAAATGCATCCCAAAATCTTGTCTTGTTTTGTCAACACAAACACTTTCCTTTTTTCCAGGCTCTCTATGATTTGTTTTGGAGAATTTTCTTTCTTCAGAAGGTCTATTGCCGGCCGAGGGTAATCATTCATATTTATCTTTTCTAGAGTCTGTCGTACCAGGGTTGAAATTCTCCGAGCATTTTCTGGCTGAGCTTTTTTTATCTTGATTGAATTATTTGTCATTTTATTCCTAAATCCTCTAGTTTATTCTGGACATGATTAAATAATGTTGAAGAGATTAATGGTTTGTGGGTGCCTTGGTGGGTTTGACCGTCGAATTTTATTTTTCCGAGATAAGTTTGGTTTCTTAATATTTTTTTCAAGCCATTGACAGAGAAATCATATTTTTTAGCTAATTGAGTTAAACTTATTTTTTGATTTAAAAAATCTTGAAAAATTTCTTGAACAAGATAAGAATCTTCTGCCTGAACTAATTTTTTGTTCTCGAGTTTGTAGCCGAATGGTGCTCGAGTTACAACATTGCCATCACGAGCTTTTAGAACCATTCCTTTTTTTGTTCTCTTGGAGATTGATTTTTCAGATTTTCTAAAAGTATCTAAGATTGCTCCATCTATTTTCTCTTCTAAAAATATTTTAAAATCTTCTTCGCTATTTGGAGCAAAATAATGGCAAATAAAACATAATGTTACTAAGTTATCTACTTTATCTTCTCCTTCATCAACCTTCATTTTGATATGATGTATTTCTAATTCTTCTGAATTTCCAAGATGATTGCATTTTTGGCAACGGAATTTGTCTCTACTAAAAACTTCTGACTTTGTTTTGAATTGTGTTGATGGTCTTTTTGACATTTTACATACTATCTAAGGGTGAAGGAATTTTTTTAAGTTCTTCTGTTGATATGTGCGTATAGATTTGCGTTGTACTTAAATCTGCATGACCTAAAAGTTCTTGAATTTTTCTTATGTCTATTCCATTTTCTAACAAGTGTGTTGCAAAGCTATGCCTCAAGGTGTGTGGATGAACTTCTTTATTGATTCCTGCTTTTTGTGCTGCGGTTTTCACTATTTTTTGAATGTTTCTATCAGATAGTTTTCCTTTTGGGCCTGAAAAAAGATATTCTTCATTCTTTTCTTTTTGTTTTTGTGTTTGTTTTTTTAAACTTTTTAAGAGGAATTTAGGAATATTAAAAATTCTGTCTTTTCTCCCCTTGCCCATTCTGACATACCCAATCATTTCTTCAAAATTCAAATCATTTATTTTGAGATTTATTAGCTCTGAAACTCTAAAACCACAGGCATATGTTAAAGAAACCATGAGCTTGCTTTTTTTAGTTGAAACTGCATTAAGCAATTTTTTTAATTCATCTTTTGTTAAAACCGCGGGGAGTTTTTTCTCTCTTTTTGGACGTTTTATACCCGCAGTTATATCTTTTCCTAAAATTGATGAATATGCCAACCTTAATGCAGATAAAAAAACAATTATTGTTGAAGCTGCTTGCTCTGTTAATTTTTCGGCCATAAATGCCTTTACATCATCTATCCCTGTTTTTTCGGGTTGTTTGCCACAGAAATCTAAAAGTTCTGAATTTGCTCTAAGATAGTTCCTGATTGTATAATCTGAATTTTTTGAAATTTTTAGTTCTACTCGAAGTTTTTCTAAAAATTCCTCTTTTTTCATATAGTTGGTTGTACGAACCTTTTTATAAATTTATCGCTTGTTCGCACAATATAGGTTGTACGAAGTATTTGCGTGTAGAAGTTAATTTTGAAGATTATTCATTAAAATGTTTATCAACAACACTGCGAAGGACTGCACATCCGGATGGATCGTTTTGGGTTTTGATGCATGCACGAAGGTTGGGTTTGTTCAGAGCCATAAAATGTTTTATTCTCGTATTTTCTTCAACACCTGCTTCTTTACAAGCTGTTTGATATAATGGATATAAGTTATTCACAAAAAAACTTAATGGTCTTCTCTCCGTTATCAAAGCCTTTATTTAATATTTCTTCAAACATTGATATGTAATATCCATCTAAAGCCATTTTTTATCAAAAAGCTCCAACTTTTTAAGCATTTATGTCCTCTGCAAAAATGAAATTACGTCTCATTAGTGGACTTGTGTAATTTCACTAAGATGCCCTGCAATTTTTCTTTGGTTAGATCGAATGAGCAAGAATTGCCTCTTTTTACTCTGGGGTCTTGTGTATCATAGGGTTCTCCGACCATTATTCGATCATATTTGCAGTATTTTGCTCCAAGGGATCCTGGAAGGCCCCAATAGAAAGGGCATCCTTTCCCGTTGGAATAATTTTGGCATAATAGTGTAGTCATTTTTGTCATTTTTCCCACCCCATCTAGATTTTTAATGATTTGTATCTTTAAGAACAAGCTTTCGTGTGCACTTAGCTGACCTTAGTTATGTTCGTGTGGATTTTCTTTTATGATGTGGGAGGTTACACGAATTAAACCAAGACTAACAACTGTTATTAATGAAGATGTTAAAATGCTTGAAAGAGCGGTGCTTTTTGCATCCACGAAAAAATTAACAAAAATTTGAAATGTGTCAAAGATGGTCTGCCTCCAAGTGAATGCAATTGTAAAACTTAATGTTAAAACAACCAGTAATCTAATTTCTTTTCTGTGTTCTTTTTTAAATCGTCTTGCTTCTCTACGCATCCTTAGAAATTTATATTTGCTTACCTGATTCATTTTAAGATATAGTTTTTAGGATTTATTAATTTTTACGTAAATTTCAAATATCAATTTTGTTACTGTCGGGCATTGTGCACTAAGGTTACCTTAGTTAGTTCAAACAGCCTGTTTATTGTTTGCTGGGTGTTTATGGCTGTTTAAACAGGCTGTTTGTATAAGATTTTTGAGACAAACAGCTATTTTTTCCATGAGAAACGCTGGGTCTTCGACACATTTTTATCGACGGGAAAAGTGGTTGTTTGTCGTCGAAGAACAAAAGATTTTTAAAGATTGTTTTACAAAAGATAGTATGTTTTGGTTGTTTAGTGGAAAAAAAGAGGTTGAAAAGGCAAAAGAGGAAGCGAGAAAAGGTTTTGAAAATGTTAAAAAAGATATGGGTTCTATAAGTGGTTGGATTAAACACCTAGATTCTGAAAAAAACTTGCAAAAAAAAGAAACTGAAGAGATAAAAGACATTTTATCGACGGTACAAGACGAAGTTGAAGGAATAAAAAATGTTCTCGCAATCATGAATGATATGAAATCAAACACTGTGTTTAAAACACCCAAACAGCTGTCTAAGAAACAGACAGCTGTTTACCCTGTGCAAACAGCTGTTCAAACAGCTGTTCAAACACCAAATTTAGAGCGATTTTCAATAACTGAAAGAGCAATCCTTTGGGTATTGTTAAACACAGACATGAAATTGAGTTATGAAGATTTGGCTGCTATGCTTGGAAAAGAGAGATCTACAATAAGGGGGCAAATAAATCGGATTCAACAGAAGAGTGAGGATTTAATAGAAGAGGTTATTGAGCAAAATGGCAAAAAAAGGATGTTTATACCTGAAAATCTTAAGGAAAAACTACTAAAAAAGACAAAAGTGAGAGTTAAAAAGAGTAAAAACTCTAAGAAAAACGAGAAAAACAGAGTTTCAGAATACTAAAGTGAGTATTAAATCAAAAAGTTCTGAAAATAATACTCTAAAAGCGAATAGTGAGAATTAAGTTATTCGGTGAGGAGAAAAACTATAAATAGCCTTGCTTAGAGGTCTCTGAGCTGTAAAATTGTTGAAAGGGAGGCTATTTTCTTGAGGTTTTGTGAGACATTTAGAGTAATATTTTTGTTATTTATCCGCTTTTTCTCGACGGGAATACCTTTTTTTATGAGTCTCCCAACATAATCTCTTATAGAGCTCTCTGTGAGCTTTAATCTCTCAGAAATCTCTCTGTAATCTGCATGACCTTGTTCTTCGTCTAATTGATATATCGTCGAGAAAACCAAAAGCTCCTGCTCTGTAATTCTCTTAAATTTTAACCTAATTTCTTTTTTTATATTATCTAATGAATCAAGCATTTCTGCAGCATTATCTATTGAATTTTGGCTGTTTTTAGGTGGATTTTCAGTGTTTTTGTCTGTCTGTCTGTCTGTCTGTCTGTCTGTCGAAACCCCTTCATTTCCAGTGGAAATACTTAAATTATTAGGCTTTAGGGGCTTAAAAGGTGAATCATGTGTCGAAGGATGTGTCGAAGTTGCTGGATTTGTCTGTTTATGTGTCGAAGTGTCTAAGTCTTGTTTTTGGGGTGAAATCTCTGTTTTTTGGCCTAATTTCCTAATAATTTCGCACATTTCAACCATGCTCTCTCTTGTTTCAGTTAAACCTTTTCTTAAGAAATTTAATTCTTCTCTGAGAGAATCCATATCTTGTTTTACTTTTTGAAATGCTTCTTTTACATAATCCATTGCATTTTCATGAACAAGAAGTATAAATATTTTTAGTGTGATTGATGGCTCTTATATGCCTGATAAGCTGCGTCACTTATTTTCCATCGTGATCTTATGATATAAGATATCCCTTTTGGGTTTTTCTTTATCTCTATTACAAGATTTTTATTTTTTAGTCCTAAAAGAAGTCTTTTAATAAATTCTTCATCTCTTGCAATCTCCTGGGCAATATTTGAGGTGAATAAAGGTTTAGGGGAAACAGAATATAATAGTAAGAGGATTTGTTCTGATATTTTTTCTTTTTTCTTTTCAGATATTTTCATTAAATAATAAAAGAAGGGATTTTTTTAAACTTACTCTTTCTTTTCCGATTGTTCTTCTTTCATTGTTAATGAAGGTAGACGCATGTGTAAGGGCAAGTTCATTTCTTCTTCTAATTGAAGACATTTCAAGGTGGATTTCCTTAAAATAAGATTAAGAAGATTAAGCTTAAAATCAGGGGGTATTTGTTTATCTTTCCACTGTTTTAGAAGGTCTTTGGATAATTTTGGTTCAAGTGCAAGTACAATAACTCCTTTGAGTTCTATTTTAGCCATATCTGGATCATAATCTAATTTAAATTCAAATTTAAAAGAGAGAAGTTCTTCCTGGGATTTGAAAAAATCTGCCTTGACTTCCTTTATCTCAGAGATATCAATATTTGTGTTAATTTTTAAATCTTCTAAAGATTCTTTGTTTTTTTCAACACTTATCTTAGTAAAATTAAATCCGACAATTTTCATGGTTAACAGAAAGAGAAGGTGTTTTTAAAGATTTGTATAAGAAATTAAATAAAAGAATGGATTTGAAAGGAATTAGATTAATTAAATTATTTGATGAATTTAGAAGAAATTATTGGAAGATTAGATTAAGATATCAATTATTTGATTAATTTAAAGATTACTTATAATTAGATTAAATCTTCTTCAGAAACAATTACAAAATCGCCGATTGCAATTATTGCACTGTAAGGTATTAAAGTCTCATTTGAGTTTGTTCTCTCAAGGTTGAGGTTTTTTACATAGGGAGTTGCGTCTTTTACGACGAGGTTTATCAATTCTCCTGACTTTGTTTCAAAAGTGATGTCTTTGAGAAAACCTAACCTCTTCCCTTCTTTGGTTACAATCATTTTTCCAAGAAGAGTATTGAATACATTTTTATTATCTTGCATAAGAAATTTAGAAGAAAGAAATTTATAAAGTTTTCTGTGAACCTAAATAGGTTTTGAGATGATATTATGATGATGTGATCTTTGAATTGTGCATCTATATGTTGTTTGAATGATTGGTCCCACCCCTTAGTTTCGTCTGGAAAGATTTAAAAAGAAATTTTGAATTTTTTATTTTTTTATTTTATTTAAAAAAATTTATATTATATAGTATATATATTATATAGATAGTAGTAGTAGTAGTAGTAGTAGTAGATCACCCTCCCCTGATAATTTTTTTTATTTTAATTATTAATTTTATTTTTTTGAAAGAGCGTAGAAATTGTTTTCCATATAAAAAATTAGTTTCATATAGAAAAACTATTTTCCACTAGAAATAAAGGCGTTCTTCTTTTTTAGTAGTCATAATCTTTTATATACATAAATCATTTCTTACCGATAGAAAAAATGAAATCAATAATTTTTTCCATAGGAAATAGGAGTGTGACATTAGAGTGGTTGAAATAAATATAGAGGTGGTGAAATGGTAGTTGAAGTTGATACAGGGAAAGAGCTTGATGAGATTTTTGATTCATTTGATAAGAATATTATTTTTAAAAACAAGTCGTTGTTGCAAAATAGTTATCAGCCAGAGAGTATTCCTCATAGAAGTGAAGAGATTAAACAGATTGGTTCTATTCTTGCGCCTGCCTTGAGAGGAGAGAGAACGAGTAATCTTTTTCTTTATGGTAAGACTGGAACTGGTAAGACCTTATCTGTGCAGTATGTTCGAGATGAATTATTAAAAAGATTAGAGAAAGATAAAGGTTTTAATTTAAGAATTGAATATCTTAATTGTAAATTGAAAAAAGTTTCGGATACAGAATATAGGATTTTGGCTGAGATTATTAAGAAACTTGGAGGAGAGGTGCCTCCAACTGGTTTACCTACTCAAGCAGTATATAATAAATTCATTGATATTATTGATTCTGAGAAGCAACTTATTATTTTAATTTTAGATGAAATTGATCAGACTGTGATGAAGATTTCTAATGATTTTTTGTATAATTTGACTAGACTTAATGCAGAACTTTCTCAATCGCAGATTTCTATTGTAGGAATTAGTAATAATCTTACTTTTTTAGATGAACTTGATCCGAGGGTGAGGAGTTCGCTGTCTGAAGAGGAAATTGTTTTTCCGCCGTATAATGCGCTGCAATTGCAGGATATTTTGAGTAGGAGGGCAAAGGGAGCGTTTAGAGAAGGTGTTGTTGAGGATGGTGTGGTTGCAAAGTGTGCTGCTTATGCTGCTCGAGAACATGGGGATGCTAGGAGGGCGTTGGATTTGTTGAGAATTGCAGGTGAGTTAGCTGAGAGAGATAGTTCAAAGGAGATTAAGTTAAAACATCTTGATAGTGCGAATGATAAGATTGAGAGGGACAAGATTTTAGATGTTATTCGGTCAGAGCCAAAGCAGTTTCAACTTGTGTTGAGTTCTATTATTAGTTTGGCAGAGAAAGGCAATTCAAAGTCTTTTTTTACAGGAGATGTTTATCTTTCGTATCAAGATTTGTGTATTCAGAATAAACTAGAAGTTTTGACGCAGAGGAGAGTTAGCGATATAATTCAAGAATTTGATATGTTAGGAATTATTAATGTGAAGGTTATTTCAAAGGGGAGGGGAGGAAGAATGAGAGAGATAAAGTTGGCAATTTCAAATGATATAATCAAGAAAGCAAAAGAGATAATTGAAAGTTCGTTGAATTATAGTTAATCATGGAATCAAAAGAAATTTTAGAATTTTGTATACAGAAAGGTCTTTTAGTAGATAAAGAGATTTTGAATTTATTTAGTGAGACTCAAGATTTTGAATCTGTAAAATTAATTATAGAGAAGATTAAAACTCATACTCAAGAGAGGATTATTACGAGGAATTTATTTGATAAGAATAAGGAGCATGTGTCGCGGGTTTTTTCTGCGCTGCCAGAGGAGAATCAGAGACAGCTTGAGAAATTGAAGATTAAACTTGGATTGAGTATTGAGATTTCAAAAGAAATTGAAAGACCGGTGAATGAGGAGATTGTACAATTAGAGAAAGAAGGGGTTAATGGAGTGAAGATTCATTCTGTTGTTGCTTATCCTATGAAAAAATTAGAGACTAAGGATTTTGTTGGTTTTTTTAGGAATCGGTTTGATAGTATGAGGAATATTTTGCAAGAGCATCCAAAGCTTGTGAATTTGGTTTCAATAAATAAGATTGCAGGAAGTAGGCAAGGGATATCAATTATAGGAATTATTTCTGATAAAAGGATGACGAAGAATGGAAATATTCTTCTTGAGGTTGAGGATTTGACTGGAAAGATTAGGGTTTTGATAAATCAGAACAAGCCTGATTTATTTAAGGAAGGTGAGGAGATAAGTCTTGATTCTGTTTTGGGATTTATTGGTTCAGGGAATGGTGAGATCTTTTTTGTGAATGATCTTGTGTTTCCTGATGCGCGGATTTTAGAGAGGAAAAAATCTCCTGTTGAAGAGTATGCTTTGTTTATTGGAGATATTCATTATGGGAGCAAGCTTTTTTTGGAAGAGGGTTTTTTGAAGTTTATTGATTATCTTAATGGAAAGGTTCTGAATACTCCAGAGGTTGAGAAGATAAAATATCTTTTTATTGTTGGAGATATGGTTGCAGGGGTAGGGAATTATCCGAATCAAGAAAAGGATTTGGAAATTAAGGACATTGAAGAGCAATTTATTGGATTTGCTGAGATGTTGAGCAGGATTCGGAAAGATATTCAGATAATTATTTCGCCAGGGAATCATGATGGTGTTCGGTTGATGGAGCCACAGCCATTGATCGGGGAAAAGCATGCATGGGCACTTTATGATTTAGACAATGTGGTTTTTACTGGGAATCCTGCTTCTGTTAATTTAGGAGCGAAGGGCGGTTTTTCTGGTTTTGATGTTTTGACTTATCATGGGTTTTCGTTTCCTTATTATACAAATACTGTTCCAAGTTTGATTAGAGACAATGCAATGAATGCTCCTGATAAGATCATGGGTTATTTGCTGAAGAATAGGCATCTGGCGCCGTCACATACATCGACTCAGTATTTTCCTCATGAAGAAGATGCTTTGATAGTTAGGAATGTTCCTGATATTTTTGTTTCAGGACATACACACAAGAGTGCTGTTTCATATTATAATAATGTTTTGATGATTTCGATTTCATCATGGGAGGGGAAGACAGATTATATGGAGAAGATGGGAAGTGAGCCAGACCACTGTAAGGTGCCGATGTTTAATCTTAAGACAAGGGAGGTGAAAATTCTTGACTTCGAATAATTTTCATCTCTTCGTTAAAATAAATAAATTTTACCGGGAGGTTAAGATTTTGGATTTTGAGTAGGATGGAAGGTATAATTGAAGAAGTTAGGAAATTTGTAGAAGAAGAATGTAAAAAACCTAGCGCTAAATATAGGCTTATTTATGAAGGGCATTTTGTTCCAATGCATGAGCGTGCTGTTGAATTAGCAAAAAAATTAGGCGCAGATTTGGAGACTGTTGAATTAGCTGCATGGTTTCATGACCTTGGTTCTGTACTTGATGGAAGAGAAAATCATCATATTATAGGAGCAGAAATAGCTGAAAAAAAATTAAAAGAATTAGGTTATCCTAAAGAAAAAATAGAGCAGGTTAAACATTGTATTCTTAATCATAGAGGTTCTGTTGGTATGAATGGAGAGACTGTTGAATCACAGATTATTATTGAGGCAGATACATTAAGTGGTTTTGATAATGTTGGGGGGATATTTGAGGCTGCTATCCTTCATGAAGATTTACATCAACAAGATGCAGCAAAATCTGTTTTAAATAAATTGAAGAATAAATATAATCAATTATCTACAGAATCCCGCGAATTAATTAAAAAAAAATATGAGGCAGCATTAGTGTTGTTCGGAGAAGATGGAAACTGAAAAATACTTCAAAGATCTTGAAAGAGATGTTAGGAAAGTTTATGCTGTTGCAGAAGCTGCGAGGGCGAAAGGAATTGACCCGAAGAAAAAGGTTGAGATTCCGTTGGCAATGAGTATGGCTGAGAAAGTTGTTGAGTTGATTGCTACAGTTTATCCTCAAATGAGTGGTTGTGGAATTGATAAGAGAATTCTTGAATTAGAAAAAGAGTATGGGAAGCTTGATTCCACAATTGTTTTTAAGATTGCAGAGGAGGTAGCAAAGCAGAAATTTTGTAAGTTTGCTAGTTTGCTTGAGGCAATTGATGCAGGAATTAGAATTGGGTTGGCATATGTGACAATAGGGGTTGTTTCAAGTCCAATCGAAGGATTCACTCAATTGAAGTTAGGGAAGACGAGAGATGGGAAAGATTATTTTATTGCATATTTCTCAGGGCCTATAAGAAGTTCAGGAACAACTGCAAATTGTATGACTTTGATGTTGATTGATTATCTTAGAGAATTGTTTGGTTATGCTAAATATGATCCGACTGAAGAAGAGGTTAAGAGATTTGTGGCAGAGATTACTGATTTTCACGAGAGGGTTACGAATCTTCAGTATATGCCTACTGAAAAAGAGATGGTTTTTCTTGCTGAGAATATGCCGATTCAGGTTGCGGGCGATCCTTCTGAGAAGTTAGAGGTTTCTAATTATAAGAATTTGCCTAGAGTGGATACTAATTTTTTGAGGAGTGGTTTTTGCTTGGTTCTTGCAGAAGGATTGGCTCAAAAAGCTGCGAAGGGTCTAATGTTATTGAACAATGCCAAGGAAAAAGGAATTAATGCAACTGGATTTGATTTTTTAGAAGATTATCTTGAATTGCATGAAAAAGAAACAAGTGTTGCTTCAGAAGGAGAAGAGAAAGATACAAGACCAACTTATATCAGAGATCTTCTTGCAGGGAGACCTGTGTTTTCACACCCCTCTATGTCTGGAGGTTTTAGATTTAGATATGGTAGAGGGAGGGTTAGTGGATTTAGTGCTGTTTCTTTGCATCCTGCGACAATGGCGATTACAGATAATTTTATTGCTACTGGGACGCAGTTGAAAATAGAGAAGCCTACAAAAGGTTGTGTTACGACTGTTTGCGATTCAATTGACGGACCGATTGTGAAATTATTTAATGGAAGTGTAAAAAAAGTTGAGAGTATGGAAGAGGCTAAGAAGCTTTATCCTGATGTAGAGGAGATAATTTATCTTGGAGATATTTTGTTTCCGTTTAGTGATGTTAGAAATAGATATGCTGATTTAATAAATCCAGGTTATGTTGAAGAATGGTGGAAGTTGGAATTAGAGGAGAAAGGTGGGACTGTTGAAGATTGTTTTAATGTTTCTTTTGATGAAGCGATTGAGTTTAGTAAGAAGTTTGGAGTTGGGTTTTATCCGAAATATATTTTTTACTGGACGCAGATTGCTGAAAGTGGTTTTCTTGAGTTGATTAAATGGTTGAGAGGTGCGTTTGTTGCTGATAAAAAGATTGTTTTTCCGTATCAAAAAGATATTCAGGAGAAGTTTGCTCAAGGGAAGAGGGCGTTGGAGCTTTTGGGTGTTGAGCATGCTGTGAGTATTGAGAATGTTGTTATTGATGCAAAGGAATCTAGAGCATTGCTTGCTAATCTTGGAATTGACTTGAGAGTTTTGGAGAAAGGAGGAGCGATTAGAGAATTTGTTCAGGAGAAGAGATATAAACTGGCACCCAAGGGTGTACCCCCAGAAGGGGGCAAGGGTGAGGAGATTTTGCATAAGATTAATTCTGTTTCTAATTTTGTAATTAAGGATAAGGCAGGGGAATTTATCGGCGCGAGGATGGGAAGACCTGAGAAAGCTAAGCTTAGAAAACTTGTTGGTAGCCCGAATATTCTTTTTCCTGTTGGGAAAGAGGGAGGAAGATTGAGGAGTTTTCAGGCAGCGTGTGAGGTGGGAAATGTTTGGAGTTCTTTTCCTGTTTATTATTGTGAAGAGTGTAAGAAGGAGACAATTTATCCTCATTGTGAGGACTGTGGGAAAGAGTGTGAGAAGAGGTTTTATTGTAGAGAGTGTGAGGAAGTTAGTAAGACAAAGTGTCAGCAGCATGAGAGGAGTGTTCCATATTATGCGAGGAAGATTGATATTAATCATTATTATCAGAAGGCTGTTGAGAAATTAGGATTAGCAAGACAGAATTTGCCTGCGTTGATTAAAGGTATTAGGGGAACTTCGTCAGAGAATCATCAGATAGAGAATCTTACTAAGGGAGTTTTGAGGGCGCTTCATGGTTTGCAAGTTAATAAGGATGGGACGATTAGGTTTGATTGCACTGAATTACCCTTGGTTAGTTTTAAGCCTAAGGAAGTTTCTGTTAGTGTTGAGAAGTTGAAGGAATTGGGTTATGATAAAGATGTTTATGGGAAAGAGCTTGTTAGTGATGAACAGATTTTGAATTTGATGCCCCATGATGTAATTCTTCCGAATTCGCCTGAGTCGCTTGATGAGAAAGCTGATGATGTTTTTGTTAAGCTTTGTAATTTTGTTGATGAGCTTTTGGTTAAAGTTTATGGGTTGAAGCCATTTTACAAAGTTAAGAGTAGAGATGATTTGGTTGGCAAGTTAGGAGTTTGTATGGCGCCACATAATTGTGCAGGAGTTATTTGCAGGTTTATTGGTTTTTCAAATAGTTTGGGATTATTTGCTTCGCCTTATATGCACGCAGCGATAAGAAGAGATTGTGATGGGGATGAAGCAGCGATTATGCTTTTGGGAGATGTGCTTATTAATTTTTCCCGGGAATTTCTTCCGAGTCATCGAGGGGGAACACAGGATGCTCCGTTGGTTTTGAATGCGAAGATTGATGCAGGGGAAGTTGATGATCAGATTTTGGATTTTGAGTTTTCTTATGGGTATCCGTTGAAACTTTATCAATTGGCAGAGCAGAGAAAGCATTCTTCTGAGGTTGGGATTAGGAATGTGAAAGAAGTATTGGCAGAGGGAGGGGACCCTTTTGTTGGTTTGGGTTTTACTCATGATACAACTGATTTTAATAAAGGAGTTGTTTGTTCTTCGTATAAATTACTTCCGACAATGCAGGAGAAAGTTCAGCACCAGATGGAACTTGTTGAGAAGATTAGGGCGGTGGACACTTCTGATGTTGCGAGGTTGATTATTGAGCGGCATTTTATTCGGGATTTGAAAGGTAATCTTAGGAAGTTTTCAATGCAGGGTTTTAGGTGTGTGGCTTGTAATGAAATTATGAGGAGACCGCCGTTAAAAGGAATTTGTCATAAATGTGGTGGAAAGATAATTTTTACAATTAATGAAGGAGGGATTAAGAAATATCTTGAACCAGCAATTGATTTGGCGAATAAGTATGAACTTTCTGCTTATCTTAAACAGAATTTAGGATTGATAAAAGATAATATTGATAGTATTTTTGGGAAGGAGCTTGAGAGACAGGAGAAGTTGGGGGGATGGATGTGATTTTGTTTAGAAAATTTTAAATAGTTAGTTTGATAAATTTGATTATGGAAAGGGGTGAGAAATAGTATATCTTATTGTAAGAATCTTTAAAAGATAGCATTAATTGTACTTACATAGGAGGTTAGTCAACATGGAGCAAGATTTAATGATAGAGGAGTTAGGAGAAGAAGAAAGAATTTTACTTTTAAGAGCGAATAATTTTGATGTCGATAGAGAAGGATATGTAATAAATCTTTCTAAAGAAAGAATTCCTTCTAAACAAAATCCAAAAAAATTTATTCAAGCAAAATTTGCTTGCTTAATTCCTGGATCCTTGGAAGTTTTGGATGGGACTCCTGTAGCTATTTCTGAATTTTTCAGAAAGAAAGAATTGACTGAAAAAGAATGAACGAACAAATCTTATCAGAAATTAAAAATTTGCCCCTTTCTGTAGCTTTAGTTTATCTTGTTTCTAAAGGAATAGATTTTACTCAAAGAGGATATGATGAATTGAAGAAAATTATAATAGATAAACAGCATGAAAAAAAATATCTTTTTGTTCCAATAAGAGAAGAAGCTCTCAAATTAAAGAAGCTAAGCGGGGACACTAAATACAGGGAATTAGAATTGCTTGTTCCAAATTATAAATATTTAGATTTAATTAGAACAGGTCTTTTAATAGATTACTATAGAAATAATTTTTCTAGAGAAAATGATGAGAGGATAAAGGAAATAAAATTTGATATTATAAAAAACCCCGGAGGGAAGAGATTGTTAAAAATTGTTAATTTGCCCTCGACGATATTTTTTTCTTCAATTATAAAGTATCTCCATAATTTAAAAGTAAATGATTATCCTGAAAATCATATTCAAGAGGAATTTGAAGAACTTGTAGATGACTGGGAAGATTCTTCATTGTTTGTTGAAAAGACGGATGAAATAGATAAAATAAAGATTTTTTGTCATAAACAAAAAGAAGAAAATACCGATAGGTTTTTTATTTTAGCTACAAAAGAAAGGGCCATTTCATTAGTCGAAGAATCTCTTAATGATCTTGAACAAGAAAATTTCTTTGTTGAAAATTTCTACAAATATAGAGTTTTTAAAGATGGTGAGGAAAGGGGCCAGAGAATAGAAGTTATTATTTCTAGAAAAACTATTTAATCAAACCGACAAAAGTGATTCCCATCCAAAGATTTATAACTTCTTCTTTGTTTTATGATTAAAAGATGGTGGATAAAAGAATTTATGATTACTTGTTGAGATATTCTCGGCAATATAGTTTGAGTGATTTGAAAAAATATTTGATTAGTTCTGGTCAGAATAGTAATGCTGTGAATGAAGCGGCGACTGCTGTGATTGCGCAGATGGGTAGGGCGAAAGCTATGGAGAGACCGCAGCCTATCCCGAAGAAGTTGCCGATGGTGGGAGTGCAGAAGAAAACAGCTGTGAAAAAACCAGTTGTGAAAAAACCTGTTAAGAAAGTTAAACAAACAGTGCAACCGAAAACTGTTTCTAAGAAGCAAGTTAAGCCAGTAAATCAACAAGTCAAGGCTAAAAATGTGAAACCAATTAATGGAAAGAATGGGAAGAACCTAAAAACCGAGAAAGGGAAAGATGTTGCTAAGAAACCTGGAAATAAATGGCTTTTGATTTTTTTGATAATTCTTATTGTTCTTTTAATTGCTGCAGCAGCTGGTTGGTATTTTTTTCTTAGATAGTTAGGTAAGATATAAGATAATAGTCGGCAAAAGTAAGCAGCCCATCATTTGAGTTCTTTTAACTTTTAATTTAATACAATAAATTCCGGTTAGTGTTGAAACAATTAAAACAATTAATCCTGTGAGGCCTGAAATAAGTGTGATAACTAAAATAAGAATTAATAATGTTATGAGGGAAATTTTTGTGTAATTTATTTTGTTGATGTTGTTGGAGAAGAATTTGGCTAGGGATTTTGTGAGGAAGAATGAAATTATTCCGGTGATTAAAATTATTATGAGGAGGAGGATTAAAATTTTGCTTGAGAAATGTTGGAGGAGTTCTTGGATTGCGACTGCTGCTCCTGTTCTTGTTTTTGAAATAACGTAAAGTGAGATGAAAGAGAAACCCATGACAAGCGTGTTTGTTGCACCGAGGAGGATTAAGAATCCTTTTTTGTTGGTTTTTGCAATTAAATTTCCGATTACTGCTGCTTGGCCAGAACCTAATCCTGGGAGAAAACTGCACAATGGCGAGGCAATCACAGAACCAAGCAAGGGTTTGAATAATTTTGTTTTTGGTTTTGTTATTTTTTGTTCGGGAATTTGTGTTTTATTTTTTATACTTTGAATTAGCATGGAGCCACCGAAAAGTCCTGTAAGTAAAGGTAGCAGAGGTTGGTTTAGCGAGGGTAGATTTAGAACACTTAAACCTAAAGCTCCTGTGAGAAGAAAAACAAAAAGCGCAGAAAGTTTTTTCTTTTCGAGGAAAACTAAAAGCAGAGAAATAAAAATTAGAATAAGCGGCATGACAAATTGTTTTGTTAAAAGATTGTAAATTTTTCCTATTGTAAAAATTGCTGGAAGAGAAATTAAAATTATTGCAAAAATTGCTGCAAGACTACCATAAGTTGTTAAAATAATTGCTTGATAGCCTTGCCCTTTTTTTAATAAGTCATGTCCGGGCAAAACTGATAATTCTGTATCTGTGTCTGGGCAACCGAGGAGAATTGAGGGAATAAAATCCAAGAAAGTGTGGATGATTGCCATGGATGCTATGAAAACCACGAGATAGATTGAATTTATTGAAGAAAAAATAGTTACAGATAAAGAGATAAGAATTATGCCTAGGGTGTTGATATGGATTCCTGGAATTAGGCCTGTTAGAGTTCCTGCGAGAATTCCTAATAAAAGAGAAAGGAAAATTTGAAAGAGCATACCTGAGGAAAGATTTAATAATTAATAATTCTTACTTAATTTATGAATTGGTTATTTTTAGAAGAGTTGGCGTTGGATTCGAGTGAAGCTTTGGCAGAGCAAGGGGTTGAGGCGATTGGAGGAGTTCTTGGTTTAATTTTTTCAATTCTTTTTGCAATGGTTGCAGTAGTTTTCTTTGTAGCAATTGGAATTTATGTATATAGTTCTTTTGCATATATGGAGATTGGGAAAAAGGCGAAGCATAAAAATCCTGGAATTGCGTGGATACCTTTTGTAGGTAAACCTCTTTTGACATCCCAAATTGCGAAAATGCCTTGGTGGCCTGTTTTGTTTTTATTAGGAGGGATTTTCATATTTATTCCTATAGTTGGGGTGTTTATTTATTATGCATCTATGGTTGCATTTACAGTTTTCTTTTTTATATGGAGATGGAAAGCTTATGAAAAAGTTGGACATCCTGGATGGTTTTCATTGATATTTTTGATTCCAATAGTGGGTTATGTGTTTTTGGGAATTGTTGCTTGGAGTAAAGAGAATATCATAGAACCGATTAAGCCCAGAAAGAAGAAATAATTTTATTTGAGAGCTTTTTCAATTTTTTCTTGATCAAACCCTAAAAATATTTTATCATCAATAACAATAACTGGTACGCTTAATTGCCTTGATATTTTTTTCATTTCTTTTTGAGCTTTGGTATTTGAAGAAACATCAATATTTTCAAATTTTATTTTTTTTTCATTAAAAAAATCTTTAGCCATTTTACAATAAGGGCAAGTTGGTGTTGAATATATTTTTACTTTTGGCATTTTTTGATATATTAAAGGATTATAAAAAATATTTAAATCTTTTGGAAATTATGAAATATTTTGGTGAAAAGTTTTTTATAGTTCTTTTTTAATATTAAAATATGGTTGACAAGCTTGAATTAATTAAAAGAAATACTGATGAGATAATTGGGGAGGGTAAGCTTTCTGGGATTTTGAAGAAAAAACAGCCGATTGTTTATTGTGGTTATGAACCTTCTGGAGATGTGCATATTGGACATTTTGTCACGATTATGAAACTTCGGGATTTTGAAAAGGCTGGATTTAAGGTTAAGATACTTTTGGCTGATTGGCATGCTTGGTTGAATAAAAAAGGAGATTGGAAGTTTATCGAGGGACAGGTTGAGAAATGGAAAAAGGCATTTAAGAAAATTGGATTAGAAAAACCAGAAATTATTGTGGGAACGAGTTTTCAAAGAAAGTCAGATTATATAGATGATGTTTTTACTCTTGCAGCAAGCTCTACATTGAATAGGGGCCTTCGGGCGATGCAGGGTGTTGCGAGAGATATTGAGCACGCAAAAGTTACGCAGATTATCTACCCGTTTATGCAAGTTGTTGATATGAAGGCTTTGAAAGTCGATGCTGTTGTTGCAGGAATGGAGCAGAGGAAAATTCATATGATGGCTGTGGAAAGTTTGAAGGAAATTAAATATGAAGTTCCTGTTTTTGTTCACACGCCTTTAATTTCTTCGCTGAGGGGAGAAGGGAAGATGTCTTCTTCTGAAGTATCTGGTTTGATTTCTGTTAAAGATTCTTCTGATGAAATAAAAAAGAAAATTTCAAAAGCATTTTGTCCAGAGGGAAAGAAAAATGTTGTTTTAGAAATAGCAAGAATTTTGATTTTTCCTTTTTTTGATACCCAAGGAGGGCATAACCAAAGGTCACGAGAACCTTCTATCGAAGGCGAGAACCTCTTACGAGGAAAAGTTGAAATTAAGAGAGATAAGAAGTTTGGAGGGAATGTTAAGTATAATTCTTATTCTGATTTAGAAAAAGATTTTTTATCAAAGAAACTTCATCCAATGGATTTGAAAGCAATGGTTGGAGAAAATCTTGCGAAAATGTTTGAGAAAATTAGGTGATTACTTTGTCTTAAATTCCACAATATCTAAATCTTTTAATTCATGGTTTAAGCCTGTGATTTGTCCTGAGAATTTTGATGAAGGTCCCCAGATTTTAGTTTCTTTTATTCTTGAGGAAAATCCGTGGAGGATTTTTTCAGCGACATCTTTGACAGTGCTTTGGGGATTGAGAATTAAAGGTCTATTTTTGTCAGCAGGTTTTCCCGGTTCTTTTGTGAAGACTCTAATCTTGTTGACATTTTGAAAAATCATTTCTTTAAGGGGTTCAGAATCCCATTCTTCTGCACCAAGTGATTCAATAACAATAAAATTATATTTTTTTGAAGCAAGGGTTGCGGAAATTTTTCGTGTGTCTTGTTTTTGGAAATTGTTGAAGACGATTATTTTTTTTCCTAGAGTGTTTTTTAGATTTTTTTTAATTTCTTCGATTTGTTTTAAATCTGTTACTATAATTAAAATTACATCTGCTGTATGGGCTATGCCTTTGTCGTAATGTTCTGATTCAATCGCAGGAAGTTCTATTAATTGGATGCTTGTTCCTTGGAAAGGAGTCATGCCGACGATTGGTTTTTTAGTTGTAAATTGTTCGAGAGGGGATTTTGCGATTTTAGGGTTTGCATTTGTTAGTTCGTTCAAAAGCCAGGATTTTCCCACGCCTGTTTTTCCAACAAGCACTGCTTGCATTTCTTCTTTTTTTATTCCAGCTTTGCCTCCTTTTTTTTGTTTGATTTCTTTTTCGTTTGCATATTTTAATCGAGCTAGTCTTCGTTTTAATTGTGCTCGGAGATTTTCTGCTCCCTTATGTCCTGGAGCATGAGAAATCATTTTTTTTAAAGCAGCAATTTTTTGTTCCCGTGTTTCAGCTTCAATGTAAACTTTTTCAGCTGCTAAAAATTCTGGATGTGCGTTGATTGGCATTTTATTTATCTTGGAAGTGGTTTATTATATTAATATATTTCTGATTTAATCCTCCTAAACGGAATATAATCACTTTATCGAATCCAGCATTTTTTACAAAGTTTAAATCTTTTTTTAGTTCATCTGGAGGAAGTATTGGTTCATTTCCTAAAACGCCTGTTGCAATTGTTCCTAGGCTAACTGAATAATTAGTTTTGTCTTTTATTCTGAATAATTTTCTTTTTATATGAGAATTTACTATTGCAGGAATCATGCTGGAGTACCACATTAAACTTTTTTCTGTTTTAATATCATAATTTAGTCCAATAGTTTTTTTGAAAAAAGAAAGAACAGGAAATTCGGCTGTTGTTATTCTTTTTTGATTCTTTTCTAAGAATTGTTTTATTAATTTTTTATTTTTAGAAAAATATTTGAGATTTTTCATAAACAATTTCTTTTTGAGAGGAAGTTCCAAATCAATTAATAGAGGGTTTTTTATTGAGTTTAATTCTTCAAAACATTTTCCTAAGGCAGAAGGATTTGAAAAAGGGGAAATCCAATAGCCATCTGATTTATTTAAGATTGGCCAATAACCTACTATTGCATCTTTTTTGATTCTTTTTACTTTTTTTTCTAATTCTTGAAATTCTTCTAAAGAATGTGCTGCCACAAATAATTTTGTCGGATGTTTTAAGAATCTTAGTTTTTCAAGATTTTCCTCTGTAGGATATTCTTCATAAAAGTCTATCTGCATACGATTTTTAAACTATTGAAGGTTAAAAATATAATGGATAAACCGGAATTAATTGAAAAGATAAAAAATATTCAGAGAGGAATTACTAATGTTAAAAATGAATATGTTTCTGAAAAAAATGTAGGGTTAGATTATATTACTGTTTTTGCGCATGGCGAAGATGAGTTCAAAAAATTAGTAGAAGCTGCTCATAAAATTGGAGAAAAAATAGATGAGCATAATGGTCCTATCTTTAAATTGAAAAAGTACTTGGAATTTGATAATGGAACTTTAAAAGTTTTTAGGATAAGAAAACCAGACAAGGAGCGTCTTCAAAAAGGATGTGGAGATTTCAAGATTTTTGATTATGGGAAATTTAAGAATAAATACATTAATAGAAAGAATTTTTTATTGTTTAAAGGAGAGGGGTTTGAGTTTTTAGGAATACATGATTCTACTAAGGATTACCTTGTTTATTTTCCTAATATTGCTTTGACAGAGGAGTTAGGAATATGAATAAACAACAACTTATTGAAAAGATTACGCAAAAAAAAGAATTCTCTCAGTTGCCTAGGAAAGATATTGCGATGGCGTTTGCGAAATTTGATAACGATAGATATGGGGATGAAGAGAAAGTGAAGTTGACGAGGAAACTTTTGAGAGAGGTTTTTTCAGCGTTTGCAAGTCAGAAACTTTTGAAGCTGAAGGATAAGAATGCTGAATGGGTTTTGAAAAAACATATTTCAACTCGTGAGAGATTTCCGTATTATGAAGAAATTTATAAGAGGTTGCTTA
>CAZJEO010000003.1:0-55701 GCA_964545065.1 Candidatus Woesearchaeota archaeon
TAAAAATTAAGATAGAAACAGGTAAGAGTGATGAAGAAATTGAAGAGGATATAGAGAAACTTGAAATTGATGCGGGAGTATCTGGAATTGAGATAGAAGCTGAAATTGTTGGTAGTCAATCTGAAGTTGAAATCGAAAGAGAGTTTTCCACAACAACTACTGATAGAGAAGCAATTATCAATGAAATAATAGAGAAGTTTGCTTTAGATAGGGAAATTGCTGATGTTGCTTTAGAACTTGAAGTTAAAGATGAGAATAAAGAATTAAAAGAAAAGTTTAAGGTTGAAGTTGAAATCGAAGAAGGAATTGCAAAAGTTGAAATAGAACTCAAATTCGTTTTGGACACAATAGATAGAGAAGAAATTTTGAATGCTGTTGTAGAAAGGTCTCAATTAACAAGAGAACAAATTGAAAGTGTTATGGAGTTTGAAATAGAAGATGAAGAGGAAGAATTAGAAATAGAGGTTGAAATAGAAGATGGAATTGCAGAAGTTAAGGTTGAACTTGGTAAAGAAGAATTTGAATTTACTTTAGAAACTACAGATAGAGAAATAATTATTTCTGAAATTATGGATAGAACAGGATTAACAAGAGAAGAAATAGAAAATGTTATAGAATTTGAAGAAGATGAAGAGATTGAGGAATAGGACGAAGAATAATTAGATTCTATATTTAATTTTAGATTAAAACATTAAATTAATAAAGTATTTTCTTCTTCTAAAATCATGAGGTCAAAGAGAGGTCAGTTTTATTTAATTGCTGCTATAATTATTATTCTAGTGATTGCGGGATTTGTGACTGTTTCTAATTATGCAAAGAGAAGCAGTTCTGTTACACTTTATGATTTTGGGGAAGAGCTGGGAATTGAAAGCCAGAATGTTCTTGATTATGGGAGTGCTCTGAGTGAAGCAGAGATGAATGATCTTTGGCAGATATTTATTGAAGATTATAAAGATTATGCAGGAGGGGGTAAAGATCTTTATTTTATTTTTGGGAACTGGTCAGGAATAGGTATAAATGGTTTGAATATTGTGGCTTATGAAAATCTATTATCTGTTAGTGCTCCTACAATGACTCCGTCTAATAATAAAGTTCAAATCACAATTGAAGACATCACCTATGAATTTGATTTAATTCAGGGGCAGAATTTTTATTTCGTAGTTTCTCAGGAAATTGATGGGGATAAATATGTTGCGAAGAATGGATAAAAAAGGGCTGAGCATAATGATTGGGTATGTGCTGTTAATTGTGATTGCTATTGTGATGAGCCTTATTGTTTACCAGTGGGTTAAGACTTATATACCTAAGGGAGGAATTGAATGTGTCGACGGTGTTTCTGTTTTTTTAAAGAATGTTACTTATAATTGTAACGATGGAAAATTAGACATTACTTTTCAGAATAATGGGCGGTTTGATGTTGCTGGTTTTTTTATACATGCTACAGAGGCTATTGGTGATGATCTGGCGACGCTGGATTTGTCTAGTAAGATTAATGTCACCCATAATCCTGATGATTGGATGCCATATAAGAATTCTATTGTCTTTACACTTGGAGGACAATTGTTTGACACCAATACTTTAACACCTGAAAGTCCAAATAATGAAGCTAAACTGAGATTTGATTATATGGGTTTGGGAGATAAGAAGATTGAAATAACTCCAGTGAGGTTTGAAGAAATTGACGAGAGAATTAGATTTGTAACTTGTGGTAATGCTCGGATTGAACATGGGGTGAGTTGTTATGAGGCACCTGAAGTTTGTATACCAATTTGTATGGGGATATGTGGAGATGATGGTTGTCTTCCTTATGATGATACTGACTGTGGAACTTGTACTGGTGTTGGAGAAATTTGTGATGGAGGATTATGTGTTGTTTGTACTCCTGATTGTGGCACAAGAATATGTGGTCCCGCACCAAATGGTTGTGGTGGTGAATATGAATGTGGACCTTGTGATGTTGATGAAGAATGTTCAATAGATGGAACTTCTTGTGAGCTTCTTTGTAGAAATGGTGTGCGTGATGATGGAGAAGAATGTGATGATGGTAATCCTGATAGTGGAGATGGATGTTCTTCCTCTTGTACTATTGAAGCAGGATGGATATGTGATGAAACAGAACCAAATAATATTTGTGAGGTAGATATTGAATATACCTGTACAAATTATTGTCAAGACCTAGAATATGACTCTGGCACATGTACGTCTAATCAAGGACAATGTACTCAGATTCCTGGAATAATAGTGGGACAAGGATCAGTTGTATTTTGTGAGATAGAAGATTACTACTGTTGTTGTTTTAATAATGCTTAATCAACATCAAAATTTATAAACTTAAAATGCTTTTAAATAAAATGAAAAGAGGAATGAAGAAAGGGATTTCGCCAGTTATTGCTACTGTTTTATTAATTGCTATGGTGGTTGTAATTGCGCTGATTGTTTTTGTCTGGTTCAGGGGAATGGTTGGTGAGAGTGCAATAAAGATGGGGAAAAACATAAAACTTGTTTGTGATGATGTTGAATTTGATGCAAGTTATTCTTCGGGTAAATTAACTGTGATTAACAGAGCAGACGTTCCAATTTTTCAATTAAGAGTTAGATTATCTGGAGGTGGTGCGCATAGCACAGAAGAGATAACATCAAACACACATGATGGTGTTCCCTCTAGTAAGGGTTTATGGGAACAAATAGGATTGACGCAAGAAGGAAGATTTGTAGGAGAATTTAGTGCTGGGACTGCTGAAAAAATAACTGTATTTCCTGTTTTGATTGGAGAATCTGAAGAAGGGAGAAGGACATATGTTTGTGAGGGACAGTATGGAGAGGAAATTGAAGTATAAAAAAGGGTTGTCTGGAGTAGTTACTGCGATGATTATGATTGGTTTGGTTCTGGTTGCAGCTGGGATTATCTGGGGGGTTGTGAGCAGGATATTGCAAAGTTCTGAAGGAGCAGAGTCGTGTATTGAAACCATCAATAAGGTTACAATTAATGGTATCTATACTTGTTATGATGAGGGACTTGAACAAGTTCATTTTTCCCTGAGTATTGAGGATATTGATGTTGATGAAGTGGCTGTTTCTATTTCTTCTGCTGGAAATGTTCAATCTTATACATTAACCAATACTGATGAAACTATTGATGATTTGTTTCCTTACAAGACTAAGGCCAGTTATTGTCCTGCTACAGCTTGTACAGGAAATGATGTTTGTATAAATGGAAATTGTATTCCTCCACAAGCAGTTAAACTTCCAGGGAAAAGAGGAGGCCAAACTTATGTGGCTAATGGTTTTATCTCTGAACCTGATTTAATTAGGATTGCCCCTACAATTAGTGGAAAGTCATGCGATGTTTCTGATTCTCTTTCTCACATCGAATTTTGTTCTTTATCGGCTTAACATTAATTATTTAAATTAGATTTTATTTAGAATTTCATGAAAAGAGGTAAGAGGGGACAAGTTTGGGTAGAGACTGTTATTTACACTTTGATTGCGTTTGTTATGATTGGACTTGTGCTTTCGTTTGCTAGACCGAAAATAGAAGAGTTGCAGGACAAGTCAATTATTGAAAAGTCTATTACAATGATGAAAGAAATTGACTCAATAATTTTGGATATTGGGATTCCTGGAAATAAGAGACCGGTAGAGATTAGAATCAGAGAAGGAGAATTGAAAATAGATGGTGTTAATGATGAACTTGTTTTTGAAATGGAAAGTGAATATGCTTATAGTGAGCTAGATAGGGAGATTGTTGATGGAAATTTGATAATCGTTACTGAAAAATCAGGGAGTGCGAATATTGTCAAAATAACAAGGAGTTATGGAACTTCTTATGACATACAATATCAGGAAACTAATGAAGAAAAAACTCTCAGTAAATCTTCTACTTCATACAGATTATCAATAGAGAATAAAAGAATAACCGCTAATAAAATAGTAATTAATTTCGATGTGACATGATGGAACAAGCAATACTTACTTACCAAAGAGTTGCGATTGATTTTTCGCCGAAAGTACCTCCCTTGAAAAAGATAAAAGACAAAACAAAGGTTGATGTTAGATATTGTCTTATTTCTCCATTCGCATTTGTGCATATCCATTGGGACCCAGAGATCTATGAAATTATTTATGAAATTGAAGAGCCGATTCTTACTGAAGAAGAGATGAAATACAAGGACCAGATATCAGAGGCAATGAGAGATATGATAAATTTCTACAAGGTTGTTGGAAGAGAAACAGATTCTCTTCTTGAATATATTGACAAGCGGTTGAAAATTCTTGCTATTGAATTTGGAATTAATTTATCTTATGAAACATACAAGAAAATATATTATCATCTTTGCCGGGACTTTATTGGGTTTAATGAAATTGAGCCTGTACTAAGAGATTATTTTATAGAGGATATTGAGTGCAATGGAGTTGATAGTCCGATTTATGTTGTTCATCGAGTATATCGAAATATGAAGACAAACCTTATTTTCAAAAAAGAAGAAAAATTGGAGAGTTTTGTTGAGAAGCTCGCGCAGAGGTGTGGGAAATATATATCTTATGCTAGCCCGATTCTTGATGGGAGTCTTCCTGATGGTTCGAGGGTGAATGCAACTTATACAAGAGATATTACTAGCAAGGGTCCTACATTCACAATCAGGAAGTTTACAAAAAAGCCGTGGACACCGATTCAGTTGATTTCGTTTAAGACCCTGAGTATAGAAATGCTGGCTTATCTCTGGTTGGTGGTTCAGTATAAGATGAATATACTTATTACAGGTGGAACAGCTTCGGGAAAAACAACTCTGTTGAATGCCCTTGCTTTTTTCATCCCTCCTGAAGCTCGTGTAGTAAGTATAGAAGACACGCGTGAATTGAATCTTCCGAGAGAGAACTGGCTTCCAAGTGTGGCTAGGACTTCTGCTGCACTTACTGAGAAAAATGATATAACTTTGTTTACTTTGCTGAGAAGTTCATTCAGGCAAAATCCAGATTATGTAATTGTTGGTGAGGTTAGGGGAAAAGAAGCATCTGTATTGTTTCAGGGAATGGCATCAGGACATTCTTCTATGAGCACTATGCACTCAGATTCAGTAGATACCTTGATAAAAAGATTGGAGACGCCTCCTATTGAACTTTCCCCCACACTTGTTAATGTTCTCGACTGCGTTTGTATTATGACACATGCGCTTGTGAACAAAAAAGAAACAAGAAAACTTAGGGAGATAGTTGAGATTGTAAATGTTAATCTTAACGGGATTGCAACTACGAATACGCCTTTTATGTGGAATCCTGCAGAAGATAGTTTTTATTTTAAGAGGAAAAAAACTGTGATAGAAAAAATTTCAAAGCGGCATGGATTAAGCATGGAAGAATTGGAAATTGAATTTAGAAAAAGAGTTAAACTTATTTACATGCTGCATCAAAAAAATGTTTCCAAATTTGAAGAGGTTCAGGAAATTGTCAATAGATATTATAAAAAACCTGAATCTGTGTTAAGGGAATTCGGAGTACAGTAAGAAGTTTTTTATAACATTAATTCATTATTCTTTTTATGAAAAAAGGGGATATATCTGTTCTTAACCAGCTTATTATGACTTTGGAGCAAACAGAGGATAAGTTGGAAGAAGCTTATGAAAAAAAGAATTCTGAAGGGTTTATTGAGTCAAAGAAAATGATGCTTCAAATTCAGAAACAGATATCTCGGATGCTGAAATAAAATGGCTAGAAAAGAATTTGAAGAATTGAGGAAAGCGATCGATATTGAGAAAAAAGCTGTGAAAGAATTGGAGACTTCGCTGAATCATCTTGAAAATGCGAAGGATGCTAAAGAGAAAAAAGTAGTTCGAGAACATGTTAATGCTCTGAAGGATTCAATGAAGAAATCTAATGGCAGTATTCTCACTGAGCTTGAGAAGATTAATGTTGCAAAGCCGTTAGCTGGAAAAAAGGAAGAACCCCTTGGGGCTGTTGGAGAAAAAGGGAAAAAAGTGCAGGAATTAAAAAAGAAAATTTTCTTAACAGATGATAATAAGCCAAAAGGGTTGGGCAAATCTGCAAAACAACTTTCGTTTCTTGAGAGAGAAGTAATAAAGAGGATTAAGAAAAAAGGGCAGACAGTTGAAAAAAAAGAAATTGAAAAGCCGAAAAAATATACAAAAATTGCGAACCAGCTTTTTTATGACACTGCAAGAAAAATCTCTTCTGAGAAAAGTTTTGATACACTGAAAAAAGATCTTATGAAGACAAATCTTAGATTCACTCCTATAACTTATCTTTCTATAATTTTGTTTACTACAACAATTTCTGCAATTATTGGATTTTTGCTTTTTGTGTTTTTCTTATTTTTCAGAATCGGCATTGAGCTTCCAATCATAACACTGGCTCAGGGGAATTTTGGATTAAGGCTTTTGAAAGTTTTCTGGATAATTTTTGTGGTTCCAATAGTGACTTTTATGTTCATGTATTTTTATCCTACGCTTGAGAAAAAATCAGCTGAGAAAAAAATTAACAGTGAACTTCCTTTTGCAGCTATACACATGTCTGCTATTTCTCAGTCATTGCTTGAGCCAAGTAAAATTTTTAGTATTATAATTACAACAAAAGAGTACCCTAATCTTGAGGGGGAATTTATCAAAATAATGAATCATATTAATGTTTATGGTTATGATTTGGTGACTTCGCTAAGGAGCACGGCGATGAACTGTCCTAGCAAAAAGTTAACGGATTTGTTGAATGGACTTGCCACAACGATAACTTCTGGGGGGGTTTTGAATGAATTTTTTGATAAACGGGCGCAGACACTTTTGTTTGAACATAGACTAGAAGAAGAAAAGGCGACAAAGGCAGCAGAGACATTTATGGATATTTACATTAGTGTTGTTATTGCTGCTCCGATGATTTTCATGCTTTTGCTGATGATGATGCGAATCAGCGGACTGGGCGTGAGCATGGGAACCTCATCAATAACATTGATTATGGTTTTGGGGGTTTCATTATTAAATATTGCATTCATCTCATTTTTGCAGTTGAAAAAATCATAAGATGGAATTAAAAAAGATACACAAAGCTGGGTTGATTGCGGGGGGCGTGGTTGTTGCACTTTCATTCATAGCCTTGAACACGAATTTTTTCTTTTTTATTATTGGGCTTGGAATTATTGTGGGAGTTTCTCCTTTTGTAATTAGCATAATTAATGAAGCAAGAATTGCGAGTGAGAAAGAAGATATGTTTCTGGAGTTTTCGAGGAACCTTGTTGAAAGTGTAAAAACAGGAACTCCAATAAGCAAGAGTATAATTAACATGAGGGGAAGGTCATATGGGGTTTTAAGTCAACATGTTACTAAACTCGCGAACCAAATTTCCTTGGGAATTCCTCTGAATATGGCACTATCAGTGTTTTCGAGGGACATTAATAATAGGAATATTTCTAGAGCACTGACTTTAATTGGGCAGGCAGAAAGGGCTGGGGGAGATATAGGACAGATTCTTGAAGCTGTTGCAAGAGCGGTAAATCTTTCTGATAAACTTAAGAAAGAAAGAAAGGCTGCTATTTCGACGCTGGTTGCCCAAGGTTATATTATCTTTTTTGTATTCATGGTAATTGTGTTGATTATGCAATTTTACATAGTGCCAATGATTTCTGGTATTTCTAGTGCAGGTTCTCTGGGAATTTCTGGGATTTCTTCAGGAGCAGATATAGATTCAGATGAAATCTCTGACGCGTTTTTGTATCTTCTTTTGTTTCAGGGATTTTTCAGTGGTTTAACAATAGGGAAGTTGTCAGAAGGCAATCTTAAAGCTGGTGTGAAACATTCTTTTGCCCTGATGCTTATGGCGTTCATAATTTCTTCTATTTCTAATTTAATTGCTGTGGGCGGTGGAGCTGTTGCAGGATGAGGAATAAAAAAGGTTCACATGTTGGGATGATGCTTTCATTTGTTATTTTCATAACTTTTATTGTATTTATGCTTACCACGTTTGATCCACTAGTACGTTCTGGAAAGAATGAAAAATACCTTTTTGAACAATTGGAGAGAGCATTGCTTGAAAAGTTTAAAACAGACGGCGATGTACTTATTGCAAATATCCAGAGTGTGGAGGGAGAATATGAAGACCATTATGATGATTTGAAAGATGATTTAAAGCTTCCAGAAAATGTTAATTTCTGGTTTAAGTTTGCTGATGTTGATACTGGTGTGGATATTGAACCAGATCAGGAAATTCTTGAAGGAACTAATGTTTATGTTAAGGATGTTTTTGTTTTGTATAAAGATCCGGGTATGAAAGGAGGATTTCTAACTATGAAAATATGGTGAGAGAGTTTAAGAATAAAAAAGGATGGATAAGAATTGTTGAAGCGTTTATTGCAATACTTTTGATAGCTGGAATTGTTCTGACACTCACGATGGGAGAATTTATTCAAAGAGAGGATTATTCTGAGATATATGATGCGCAGTTGGGAATCTTGAGGGACATTCAGGTAAATGATACATTCAGACAGCAAATTTTAGAAGCGCCAAATGTTGATTCAGATGATAATAGCTTTCCAGGGGATGTTGAAACAAAAATTGAGAGTCTCACTCCTGTACATCTTGAATGCAAGGCAAAGATATGTGCCATAGATGCAGAATGTGGTATGAGCTTAGATAAAGAAGAGATACATGTTCAATCTGTTGCTATAATTGCAACTTCAACGACTTATGAACCGAAACAGTTAAAGCTTTTTTGTTGGAGGAAATAATTAGATAATATTAAAAACAATTTTTCCTATATCTCTTTATGAAAAGATGCTTGGTAATTATTTGTGTTTTCTTTATTTTGATTCTTTCACTTTCGTTTATCTCGGCTGGGTTTTTTTCAGATATTTGGAATAAAATAACAGGGAAGGTTGTAGAGGACTGTGATGACAGCGACGGGCATTTAGGTTTAGAAGGGAGTTATTATGTGAAGGGAACTGCTTGTGCGGCTAATGGTTGTTTTACAGATTCTTGTGTTGAGGAGGGAGGTTCTGTGTTGAGGGAATTTTCTTGTAGTCTGGATGAAAGAGTAGTTTATTTGAGATATACTTGTCCTGGGGGAAGTACTTGTTCTGAAGGAGTTTGTGGGGATGTTTGTGTTGCTGAAACTTGTGCTTCATTGGGGTATGAATGTGGAACTCATGATGATGGATGTGGAGGAAGTTTAGATTGCGATGTTTGTCCTAGTGGAGAAATATGCTCAAATGGAAAATGTATTGAAGAAGGACAAGGATGTGTGATTTTTTATCTTGATGCTGATGGGGATAGTTATGGTGTGACAGACAATCAGTGTTTAGAATCTGCTGCAGGAGATTATACTGCTTCACAATCTGGAGATTGTGATGATTCTGATTTAGAAATTAATCCTTTGGCAGAAGAAGTTTGTGATGATAGTTTAGATAATAATTGTGATGGAAATGTTGATGAGGGCTGTGTTGTTGAAGGAGAAGAAGTTCCTGGAGTTGGAGACGAGGAAGTTGTTGAAGGTGCTGAAGAGATAACAGAGGGAGATATTGAAGAGGTGCTCGGGGAGACTGAAGGAAGTGGGGCATGTATTCCTGAAACAGAAATCTGTGATGATGAAATAGATAATGATTGTGATGAATTAGTGGATTATGATGATATGGAAGATTGTTCAAGATGTGAAAGAACAGATACAAGTTGTTATTATGATCTTGAAGGTGAAGCATGTGTTAGTTGTGCGTCGTTAGAACCTGTTGATTTGAATTGTAATTTTTTTAGGACAAAATTAAAGGCAAGAACTTTTGGATGTGGAGCCGGTAGTTGTGAAGAAAGTGTATTACGATCTGTTATTGAGGATTGTGGGTTTGGATGTTCTGAAGATGAAGAAGGAGCTCATTGCATGACTCAAGAAGAATCTGAAGAGACGTCGCTATTTGTAGAGTTTATTGTAGATATTTTTGTTGCTAGTGAAGAAGCTGAAACAGTTGAAGAAGTTGAAGAAACAATTTCAGCATGTGTTCCTGAAACAGAAATTTGTGATGATGAAATAGATAATGATTGTGATGAGTTGGTTGATTATGATGATGTTGAAGAATGTGTTGTTGTGGAGGAAGTTGTTGAAGAAGAAATAGAATGTTTCCCTGAAGTGGAAACCTGTGAGGATGAAATAGATAATGATTGTGATGGAGAGATTGATGAAGTGGGTTGTAGCTCTGTTTATATAATTCAATTTTATGATGCTCCTCTTGCAGAAAAAGAGTATGAATTAGAGAATCAGATAAAAGAATTAGAAGCGACTTTGTATATAGCAGAACAAGAACCTGAGGAATCGGGAGGTGTTTTCCAAACAAGGTCTCTTAATGAGATTTCTAAAGAATTAGAATCTATTAATTTAGAAGAAGAAATGCAAGAACATGAAGAGGTTTTAGAAGATACAAGAAATTCTTTTAAAAATAAAATACTCTCAGATAAAAGTATTACTGGTTCTGCTGTTGAAGGAGAAGTAGAAGATATTATAGTGGCAGAGTATAAGTATGCTCTTAATGGTATGGCAATTAGATTGACTCCTGAAATGGCTGCTGAAGTTGAGGGGTATAAGGGAGTTAAGAGTGTTAGTAAGAGTATGAAAATGGAATTTGCCTTAGATAATTCAGTTCCCTTAATGCAAGCAAATATTGTTTGGATTTATAATAATCAAGATAGACTTTGTAGAGATGAAAAAAATTGTTTAACAGGTAAAGGTATTAAGGTAGCTATTATAGACTCCGGTATAGACTATACTCATCCTGCTTTTGGTTCTTGCACAAAAGAAGAAATAGATGGTGGTAATTGTGAAAAAATAGGTTTAGTAAAAACATACGCTTCATCATTTGATGCTCTTGACTTAATTGGTCATGGAACACATGTAGCAGGAATAATAGCTGCTAAAACAGATTTAGATAGAGATGGTTCTTATTGTGAAGTTGATGAAGGAGAAATCTGTGGAATTGCTCCAGATTCTGAACTTTATATATATCAGCTTTCTGATTCTGATTCATTTGGGGAATATGTTGTAGCTTCTGCTATTGATGATGCTGTTAGCCAGGGTGTTGATATAATATCTATAAGTGTGACTTTTTACCCTTCTGTTATGCCAATGTTAGATAATCCTGCAAATAAACCTTTATGTGTTTCAGTAGCAAATGCGTTCAATGCTGGTATCTTTGTTGTCGCAGCTGCAGGAAATAGGGGTCCAAATAAAAATACTGTTGGGTTTCCTGCAGGCTGTATTAAAACATTTGCGGTAGGTAATTTTGATAATATTCTTGGATTACGTTATGGTGGTGAAAAATTAATACATTGGTCAAGTTCAAGAGGACCTATTAGTTATATAGATCCCAAGAATAATTATGTATTTACTTACCCTAAACCAGACATTGTGGCTCCTGGAAGAGAGATATGTTCTGCTAATCCTTTATATATGGGAGAAGAATTTGGTGATAAGACTTGTGTTTCTGGTTTTGAAGATGAGATTAATCGCTATCGATGGGGTACTGGAACTAGTATGGCAACACCTCATGTTGCTGGAGTTGCTGCTCTTTTAAAACAGGCAAAACCAGATTTAACAGCGTATGAATTATGGGATATTTTAAAGGATGGTGCACTTGGAGAAGATGTATTCCCGGGGTTCAAAACTATTTTTGATGAAAATGACCGTGGAGCAGGTTTCCTACATGCTTATGAAGCTTATAATAAATTAATGGATAAGATGGAAAAAGATGAAAGAATCGCAAGTAATTATTATGATAAAAATTGTGGCGGGCCGTGTGAAGCTGCGACTGATTCTTTTAGAACACTAACAGTAGATGATGAAGAAGGAAATGCTATGAGAATTTTAAGTGTTAATAGAGATGGGAGTGTTGGACAAGATTGTACAAAGTATGAAGATCATTTTTGTAGTGGAACTAACCTTTATACAAAAACTAGAAGATGTAGTGATGGAGATTGTGTTAGGAGGGATGATTCTGAAGCAGTGGTAGCAGTGAATTGTGCAGAAGAAGAACCAGAGTTGCTCTGTAATAAAATAGTGGAAGATAGTAGGGGGATGTTTAGTCGTGGGGATGCTGTGTATGAACATAAACGAACTTGTAAGACTGAAAAGTTGTGGAGTGTAATTTCAACAGGTTGTTCTTTTGAGGAAGAGGGTACTCTTGTGGAGGACTGTTCTTATGGTTGTGAGTTTGATGTTGAACAAGGAAAGGCTGTTTGCGTTGATTGTAAAGGTTTGTCTTCTGGTAAAAAAGTTAATCTCTTCACAAGAAATGCTTGTTGTGATGGTTGGAAATGGATTCAGAAAAATAGGATTTGCAGGGCTTCTAATTGCCCGGCAGTTCATAAATTATGTAGGGCTGAAAATTCTAATGATTATCCGGGGTGTGGTGTTTTACGTGATAAATTTTGTCAATCCTCTGAATGTGGGACATTTTTGGGAATAACCCTATTTTGTTGGAATCCAGCATGTGGGCAAATCTATAAATTGTGCAGATCTCCTACTGAATGTAAATTTTCATATAATAAATTCTGTGCATCATCTGAATGTGGGACAAAGAATGATTATATGGTTTGTAAGTAAAGAGAGTTATTCTGTGATTAATTATTTAAATTGTTATAACATCTTATTTTTATGAAAAAATTCAAATTCCTAGAACACACAGCAGATATACAGTTTCAGGCATTTGGAAAAACAGTTGAAGAAATGTTTGGAAATGCTAGTTTGGCAATGTTTAATTCAATGTACGACGGAAAAGTCAAAGCAAAGAAAACAGTTAAGGTGAAAGCCAGTGGGAAAGATTATGAATCTCTTTTGTATAATTTTCTAGAAGAACTTTTAGTTTTGTTTGATGGTGAGGGGTTTTTTCTTTCGAAAGTTAAGAGTTTGAAAATTACAAAGTGGGATGGATTTAAATTAGAGGCAGAAGTTGTTGGAGATGATGCAAAGAATTATGAGTTGCATATAGATGTTAAAGCGATAACTTATCACAGCATGTTTGTAAAACAAGAAGGTAAGAAGTGGGTGGGCCAAGTTGTTTTGGATGTTTGAGAAAAGATTAATATGCTCACAACAAACCTTGTCAAGTTGTTCGCTAAGAATATAATTAATGAGTATAGATTTTAGAAGTTTGGTTTATTGTTGCGGATTTTGATTAGTAAATTTTATTTGAGTGAGTTTACGAGCGAGCAAATTATTTAAATTAGATTAGCTCTATACAAAGATGGTATTGAAGAAAATTTCAAAAAATATTTATGAGATTCCTAAGGAAGGTGGGATGAATGTTCCTGCGCGAATTTATGCATCTGAGAAGCTGATAGATTTGGTTCAGAAAGATCAAGCATTAGAGCAAATCAAAAATGTTGCTATGCTTCCTGGAATTTTGGATTCTGCTATAGCTTTGGCAGATATACATGTCGGTTATGGTTTTCCAATTGGCGGGGTTGCTGCGTTTGATTTAGATAAGGGAATTATTAGTCCTGGCGGAGTTGGTTATGATATTAATTGTTCTGTGAGATTGCTGAAAACAAATTTGAAAAAAGCAGATGTGGTGAAAAAGCAAAAAGAAGTTGTTGAAGCTCTTTATCGGAAGATACCTTCGGGTGTTGGGCGAGGTAGTGTGTTTAAAATGTCAAAACAAGAACTTGCGAAGGTTTTGGAAGGCGGTGCGAAATACATGGTTGAGAAAGGTTATGGGTTTGAGGAAGATTATTTACATACAGAGGAAGAAGGTTATATTAATGGTGCTGATGCGAGCAAAGTTTCTGACAGAGCGATTAGAAGAGGCATTGGACAACTTGGAACTTTGGGAGCTGGGAATCATTTTTTAGAAGTGCAGTATGTTGATGAAATTTTTGATGAGAAAATTGCAAAGGTTTTAGGAATTGCAAAAGGCCAAGTGACAATTATGATCCATTGTGGGAGTCGGGGACTTGGACATCAAGTGGCTTCTGATTATATTAAGAAAATGGAAGATGAATATGGGTCAGATAATTTGTCTGATAGAGAATTAATTAATGCTCCAATAAAAAGTGCGTTGGGCAAGGAGTATTATGCTGCGGCTGCGGCTGCGTCGAATTTTGCTTTTGCAAACAAGCAATTAATTACTCATTGGATTAGGGAAGAGATGGCTTATTTGTTTCCTAAGAAAAAATTAAAGATTGACGTTGTTTATGATGTTTGCCATAATATTGCTAAGTTTGAAAAGCATTTGGTCGAGGGAAAGATGAAAGAAGTTTGTGTTCATAGAAAAGGTGCTACTCGGGCTTTTGGTGCTGGCAGAGTAGAGGTTCCAAAAGCGTACAGAAAAATAGGGCAGCCAGTTATAATTCCAGGGAGTATGGGGACTTCATCTTATTTAATGATAGGAACAAAAAAAGCAGAGGAATTGACTTTTGGTAGTACTGTTCATGGGGCTGGTAGAGTTTCAAGTCGGAGCAAGGCATTGAGAGAAATTAAGGGGGAAGATATTAAAGAAGAACTTCATGAAAAAGGAATTGAAGTGAAGGCGGGAAGTGTGAAAAGCCTTGCAGAAGAATCTCCAGGAGTTTACAAAGATATTGAAGAAGTTATAAAAGTTATCGATGAACTTGGGTTAAGTAAGAAAGTTGCTCGGTTAAAGCCGTTGTGTGTTGTTAAGGGTTGAGTATAGAAATTTATATAAAGTTTGAGTCACTTAGTTTTTGTGAGGTGGTCAGCACTTCAGACTGCTTGTGACCTTTGGTTATTTCTGAAGAAAACAAAATGATGCAAGTTCAACAAAAACAAGCACCAAAAATAAGAGAGCTCATAGAAATTGCTGGCAGATTTATTAAAGATTCCTAAAAAGAAATGGAAATTGACCCCGTTGATATTCCAAGATAACGACTAAAATGACAGAACTGAATCCCAAAGTATTAAAGAAAAGATTAATTGAACTTTATTCCGCTTTTTTGAAAGACCCAGATAATTCAGGAATAAAATATTCAGCTAATAAAATTTATTGGGATTATTCAGGAGCAATAGAGCATTTTTTAGATGAAAATACTGGGAATGCTGTTGGGCAAGCTGTTTATATAACAACTGGCGAAATGACTATAGAAAAGGCAAAGGAAATTTTAGAATCTCTTCAAAAATAATAAATTTTTACGGGCTCGTTAGAGCCTTTTTTTATTTTTAATAAATTAGTTAAACTCAAAGAATCCTCCAATAAATATGAATAAACAAGAAATTTTAGAAGAATTAAAAGAACAATTCAATGAAACTAAGAAAAGATTAGGTTTTAAATCAACTTTTGAAGAGATTAATAAAATATCTTATCTTGAGGATATGGCTCTTTCTCAAGGTTTTGTTAGCAATCAATTTTCAAGGCAAATGATTAATAGAATGTTCGAAACATTCTATAGTTGGATACCAGAATTGTATGTGTGGCTTTATCCTGATCCAATGGATATAATTCACTTAAATGAAAGCAAAAAATTATCTGATGAAGAGAAAAAAGAAATTCTTAGTATTATTGACAAAATAATGTACTTTGTTAGAAAAACTAAAAGAATTGCTTTTGAAGGATTAATCAAGAGGGAAGAAGGTAAATTTGTTGATGAATTGGTTGAATTTTATAAAAAAGATTTCAATCCGTTTATGTTGAAATATCACAAGAAACTCGAGAAAATTTGGGAAGATGAAATTTTTAGAGATATCTCAAATAAAAAGGATCAATAGAAAATATAAATTTCTTAATCTTCTCAATTCATCCAATTCATACCTAAAATATTATCTAATCTTTCTCCAGCTGGATATGTTTCTTCGTATAATAATCTAGATGCAATATAATCGAGGTTTTGTGGTTCTTGAAATTTATCTCCTAACACGGATTTATCTGCTAATCTAAATGCATGACCTGAAAATCCAATTACATGCATGACTTCATGTGGGAGTGTTCCTTTATAATATACTCTTCCTTCATCAGGGATTTCTTCATCGGTTGCTACTTTTAATGTTATCACTGCAACATCTGTGAAATAATCTATTGGTCTGCTTAAATCAGTAGAAAAGGCCCTACCCCAAACAGGTTCTCCATAAGCCATTGGATTAAACTCTGGTTTAATTGCTATCCATCCCCTCTCAGAATTTATTCTCTCTACATCATCTTTTGAAACAATCTCTACATGTTCTTCTTTTATTTTTCCTGGAAGCAAGCCCCCAATATCATTTGGGTCTAGTATTCTATTTGTGATATCAGTATTTATTTCTGAAAAATACCCCTCCTCTATGCCTTCTAGGCCTTCACTAAATATATAAAGTTTCTTAAAAGATTCTACATCAGGGAATTCTCCAAAGTTAAATTTCCATAAAATTGGGTTTAGTCCATCAATTTCATCATCAGGGAGAGTAGATATTATTCTATAAGGTGTGAGTATTTCTATCATATGCCTTTTGAATAATTCTATATCTGGAATTCCATCTTCATCTACATCAACATAAGGTTGTGGTCTTATTATGAGATTAGGAAAATCATCTCCAGAAATTTCTATTGTTCTGACATAACTGCCATCTGACAGTGCTGCTTGTAAAATAAGTTTTTCATAAGGTTGTTCTACACTAAAACTGAAATTTCCCTGCTCATTTGCTGTTGCTGATGTTAAAAAATTTCTTAAACTATCATAAACTTGTATTGATCCAGATTGGGGGGTATTTGTTTGACAATCTTCTAGTCTCCCTGAAATATAAGGAAGATTGTATAATGTTCCTTCAAGAGTTTTTGTAGTTATGCCTCCAAGAGCATTTACAAGTTCAAAATCAATCTCATATGAACTAGTTGTATTTGGTTCTCCTGCTTGTCTTATTATTTCATTTCCATCTGTGGTGGCAGTTATATTTTCACTAACATTTGTTACTCTAAATGTTACTGGCATATGTTCAGAATTTTTATCAGATAAAACCACTCGATCTCTTTTTTCTTCTCCTTGTGTTATGTCTGTATTAACATTACTAGTATCCCATTCAGATGGATAATCTTCAATATTCATACTTTTAGTATCAGTTAAATTATTGGCTTCTAAGACAAAAGAATAATCTCCTATTTTCCTATCTGAAAATGTTTCTGTAAAATTTCCATTAACAATTCTTTCTATTATTGGTTCTGGATTTTCATTGTGATAAACTTTTAATACAGCTTCTTCTAAATCAGAAAGAGTAGCACTATATTCAATATCCACATAATTAATTAATTCAAGATTTTGTGATAATGAGGGATTATCTATGCTAACTAATACAGATTTTGATTCTGCTGTTGCTTCAGCCATATCTGTTATCTGACCATAAATTTTTATATCTTCTTCTTGACTAAAAGTCCTGGATATATTAATTGGATTTGGGTGAATTATTACCTCGTCATTAGATGTTCCTTCTCTGTCTATGGTTAATTTATATTCAACTATATCATTCTCTCCATCAGGATCTTCTCCTTCAAACTGTATATTAACTTCTAATGGAACATTACCTGAAACAGGAGAAACATTAAATGTTGTTATATAAGGTGGCCTGTTTGGTATTGGATATACACATCCTGAACTACCAATTACTGATGAAGCAAGAGCTATAAGAATTCCTTTTTTTATTTTTTTCCCTAATTGGTCAATTAAAGTATGTACCATATCCATTGGTTATACTGTCCTTTTATAAGGGTTTTCATTTATAAAAAATTTTCTAAATTGCTAATATTTATAAAAGATGTTTTATTATTGTAGTTATGCAAAAAAGAGGAATGAGTAATCAGACAATTATCATGATGGTTGTTGGGGTGTTAGTGTTGTTAGGAATTATACTTGGTGTTGTTTTTCTTGGGGGAGAGAAAGAAGCAGAGTCAAATCCTATTGCTGAGCAATGTGAGTCTCAATGTGAAGCTGGAAGTGTTCCTGGATTTTGTTCAATGCAGAGGGAAGTTGAGGAAGACTTATCTTTAACATGTGATACTCTTGCAACAAATTCACAATATGCAAGTTATGATGTTGAGGCTTGTCCTACAATTTCATGCACCAGCCAAGAATCATCTCCTTTGAGTCAAACATGTATTGCATTGGGCGGAGAATGGGAAACTCCTGCTGTTGGAGGAGATTGTGTGCAAGACAGCGATAAGATAAAAAGAAAGATAACTACTTCTGATGATGCTCCTGAAGAAGGAAAGATTTGTTGTAGATAATCTATATAAGAATATTTATAAATAGTATTGAGTTAGTATAATAAAATGAGGTCAAAAGGAGAATTATTATTTGTCTGTTTGTTATTACTTGTTGTTTTATCATTGAGTAATGTTTCTTCTTCTGCAGTTTGTTCAATTGAAGCTTCTGAAGCAGATTGTGATGCAATAACAAACGGGAGAGTTGTAATGAGGTTATCTAATTCTGACAATGCTCATGGAGAAATGAAAACCCACACTCCAGCAGATTATGAACATGTTTTGTGTTGTAATTTTGGAAGTGGAAGTTCTAATTGTAATAATGGTGGTAAATTAATAGGGTTATCTTCTGAAACAAATGCTCATGCAGAAATTCCTGACCTTGTTACTCCTAATTATTTAAATGATGTTTGCTATGATGGATTTGGTAATTGTTCTTCAGTAGATGTTGGAACATCCTGCTCAATTGAGGAGATTGGGGTTTTGCAATTATTTTCGACTACTAATTCCCATATTGGACCCCTTAATCCAGAAGGATATCCTCAAAAGATTTGCTGTAAGATTGATGAGGATATAACAGATTGTACTCTTGATACTGCTTACTGGAGTTTGGATATTATTGACCCTTTGGCTAATGCGCTAACTGCTGGAGATAATCCTATTGTGGAAGACACAGACGTTTACCTTGTTGTAGATGGAACTGATTGTGGTACTAATCCAATTACATTTGAAATTTTTGAAGATACCTTAGGAAGTAATGAAACTCGACAACCAAGTCCGCAAAGTTTATCATTTTCATCAGACAGGGCACTGACTACATGGTCAACTAAATGGGTTAATGTTTCTGGAGCAGACCCTAAATATTATTTTAATGGAACAACTTTATCAACGATAACAAGTGATGCTCCTTTATTAGAAGTCAAGCAATCAGAGTTTGATTGTGCTGTTGATGGTATTACAGAACGTTGTGCTGATTATACTATTTTTGGCGGGGAGCCCACTGGAGAATGTAAGGCAGATACGTGTAGATTTGCTGTGAGGGATGTTGAGGCTACATTTCCTGAAATAGAATGTGGAACTGCTTATGATTGTGCATGTGGCTGGGATGCCATAGGAACATGTGTGCCTCAAGCGACTTATAAGGGTATTTGTGGTGATGAAAGCTGTACACCAGGGAATGAAGATTGTTCTTCATGCCCAGAGGATTGTGGAACTTGTCCTCCTGTAGATTGTGGGAATGGGGATTGTGCACCTAATGAAAATTGTAATACCTGTGAATTAGATTGTGGAACTTGTCCTATTCCTGAATGTGGTGATGGTCTATGTGCTGAGAATGAAGAATGTGGGAATAGTGATGTTGCCCCAGAATGTAATACTGATTGTGGTCCCTGTACTCCAACAGATGTTTGTCCTGATGGAAGCTGTACAGGAACTGAAACTTGTAGTACTTGCTCAAGTGATTGTGGGACATGCCCACCAATATCTTGTCCTGATGATTATTGTGCGCCTAATGAAGATTGTTTCCTTTGTGCCAACGATTGTGGAACTTGTCCAGATGTAGATTGTGGTGATGACCTTTCCTATTGTGCTCCTAATGAGGATTGTAATTCTTGCCAAGAAGATTGTGGAGTTTGTATTGGAGATTTAATGGGAAGGTGTTCTTTTACAGAATCAACAACAGATAACTGTGATGATAACTTCTTAGACTATACCTGGACTGGAGACTGGACAGGAGTTGTTCCTAATTCTGAAAATCCTAATTATCCTCTTTATGAAAAATGTGAAGCGGGGGGATCAGCACAAAGGCCATGTCCTTCCCAAATTCAACTTCCTTTCTTTGGTTTGTTTGGTGTACTTGTAACTTTAATAGTAATTGCATTAATTTATATTTCATTGATTTTTAAGGAAAAGAAAAAATAAGATAGAAGAGATAATATTTATAAAAGATATTTTGTTATAGTTAATATGAAAAAAAGAGGGCAGGGGTTGTTTTTTTTATTGTGTGTAGTTTTAATTCTTAATTTTATTTCTGCTAGTTTTGAGATTGGAGAACCTAACCATTCTATTGATAAAATGTATGGTCCAGGGAATACATTAAGGGGATGGATAAATATAAGCTTAGATGAAGAACCATCAAATTCTTTTTTTGAAAGCTCTGGAGGAGATATTATAACTTTGTTGAAATTGTTAGAAGGGGATAGTAATTTTGATTATGATTGTGATATTTCGGGGTGTAATTGGAATTATGAAGCCACAAATGAAGAGAATGAAAAAATAATTGATTTGGAAGAGGGAGGATTTGCTTTGGTTGGATTTAAGATTCCGAGTGGGATAGTTGAAAAGATTACTAGTTTTTCAGTAGGTATTTTAAGTGATGCTGCTGAATCAGAAGGTCCGCAATTGTCAATAGATATTCGTAATAACGGGGAAGAGGAATGGAAAGCACACAAGGCATCTACTAATTTTGGAGCGGTGCGAAAGGGTTGTTACGTAAGTCCTGAAGGAAAAACAGGGGTGATAAATCGTGTTTTTTGCGAGAGAATTGAGTTGCCTGCTTCTCCAAGAGTTGTAATAGGAGCAAATTTGATTCAGGCAGAGGGAGTAACAGAAGACGTTGAATTTCAAATGAGCATTGGAACTTTTGATGAAGTGGAAGGAAAATGTGATATAACTGCTTCTGAAAGCAAAGATTATGAATGTATTGCAAAAGATGGTCAAAAAGATTTTATGATTCATGAACCAAAGAACTATTCTGTTTGTATACAAACAAAAGCTACAACTGACGAAGATGATGATAAATATAAAATAAATTATGAGGAAAGTCAACCGTGCGGTTTTTCAGGAAGTTTTAGTGGGGAATATAGTTTTGATTTTGATGTATTTGCAAAGCCAGGAATGTACGACGCTGTTGGAAGTTTTACATTAGATAATGCAGAACTAAGTGCTTCTGGAAGTGAGATTGATGATGTAGAAGAATATATTTGGGATCATCTTTCTGATAATTATAATGCTAATTGTACAAATGGTTGTATAATTCCGTTGAGAATTAATGCCATAGTTGCGCAAAGGATTACAATCTCAAATCCCTCTCTCACATATAAAGCAGGAATATCTCCAACATTGGAAAATTTATATGACTTGACAGAAACGGCTCCGAAGATAACTGCAGACATGCAAAAACTGAAAATAGATGCGGGGGAGTTCAAAGTTCCAGATGCATATGATACATATCTTATTTCCCTTTTTGATTTTAATGGAGATAAGATTTTTGATGAAGAGATTTCTGTTGAGAAAGTTCCTATAATTAATAGATTGCTTCCAATGGAAACTGCTGTTAATTTTTCTACTCATTTTAAGATTTTTGTTTCTTCTGAGAAGAATTTAACTTCTTACAAATGGGAATTTGATGATGGGACTAACATGACAACCACTAAAGACGAAGTTACTCATACTTATAAAGAGATGGGGCAATATGACTTAAAAGTGACTGTTACTGATATTGATGGTAGGCTCTCGAGTGAAATTTTCAATGTTACTGTTGGGTCTGCTGAAATAGTAGTAGGACGGATTTTAGAAGAGAAAAAGACTAGTTTTGAACAGATTAAAGCGCAGTTGGAAAATATGTCTTCTTTTGAGAAAGGGCTTGTGGAAAATATTCTTCAATTAAATAATACTGAAGTTGAACTTAGTAAACTGGTGGCTTTGAGTGCTAGTGCATCAACAGAAGAAGACTATCGGACTATTTTAGAAGGTTTGTTGAAGATTGATTTGCCTCTTGAAATTTTCCCGAGTACATCAAAAAGTTCTTCTATATTTTATCCTGAGAAAAGCAGCATTAATCCAGAAGTCCTTGCAGATATTGCGGGGGATAGTTATGATAGTTCGAAAAAAAATGCTTATATCGACGCTGTTTTGGCTTGGAATATGGAGAATGTGGACATAAATCTTATCTACAATGAAACAACTGCTGCATATGCGACTCACAATGAGCCGCTCTTGAATGTTTTTGAAATTGATGTGACAAAAAAAACAGGTGCTGAGGGCGACCCTTATATTATTTTGAAAAATATGACTGGGTTAACATTTGATGGTCTTGCTTTGATAGATGAGAAATCTGGGTATGTTTATTTTCAATTGATTGGACAATCAAAGAAGTTTGTGTTTGCTACTACTGAAAATGTTGATTTTATTGATTTGCCGCTTTTTGTTGCTCCAGCTATTAGTGAGCTATCTCTTAGTGATTTTACTTGGAGCCCTCTTGGTGATGGTGGTAAATTAAAGCGATGGGCTCTTTTTGCTTTGATAGTTGTTTTACTGATTATAATTGGGATTATTTTTTGGGTTGTTTTACAGACATGGTATAGGAGAAAATATGAAGATTATTTGTTCAAAAATAAGAATAATCTTTTTAACCTTCTTAATTGGATTGAGAATGCGAAGAAGCGTGGGTTGAATGAAGGTGAAATTAAGAATACATTAAAGAAAAAGGGTTGGACCTCTGAGCAGTTGAGATATGCTACTCGGAAGCATGCTGGGAAGAGAACTGGGATGGCTGAGATTTCTAGGAAAAGAAAGAAAAATGCTTTGCAGGGAGCGGTGGCTTTGCAGAAAAAAATTCCTAAAAAGCAGAAGACGTAAAGATTTGTTAATATGAAAATATAGGTTTTATTACTGAAATATTTATAAATAGATTTCACGAATTTAATATATGGGGATAAAAGTTTTCAAGAGTTTTTTTAAGAGAATTTTTTCAGGCATGTTCAAGAATAGGGGGGAGGTAAAATTGGGTTTTTATGGGCCTCCAAATGCTGGGAAGACAAGTCTTGCAAATAGAATATGCAAGGATTTTACAGGCGAGGAAATTGGAAGCGTAAGTAAGGTTCCGCATGAAACAAGGAATGTACAATTTAAGGAAAAAGTTGAAATAGAGTATAAAGGAAAGAAGATGATGTTCAAAATGATTGATACACCAGGGATTGCGACAAAAATTGATTATGAAGATTTTTTGAAATACAAGGTTAAGAAAAAGGCTGCGAAGAAACGGGCGAAAGAGGCGACACAAGGAGTTATTGAATCAATAAAGTGGTTGGATGATATGGATATTGTAGTTATTGTTCTGGATGCTACAGAGAATCCTTATAATCAGGTTAATATTACAATTATCGGAAACTTGGTTGCGAGGAAGATTCCTGTTTTAATTGTGGCGAACAAAGTTGATTTGAAAAAAGCAGACAAGAAAAAAATAGAGGCTGCTTTTCCAGAATATGATGTAATTGGAATTAGCGCGAAGTATGGAACTAATCTCGAAGAGTTTTATGAATCAATTTTCAAATTATCAAAAAAGATTTAGTAAAAGTTAAAAAGCGTGTTTAATTTGTTATAAAATGAGTAAGAAAAAAAAGAGGGATAAAGATTTAAGAAGGTTAAATGGATTTTCAATTCAATTTCTTCCTTATTCTGAAATAAGAGATTTGGATAGTGACCAGAGGATTAAAAAAATTCTTGGAATCATTCTTGGAAATAATATTTTGATTTTGCAAGGGAAGCTGACTAGCGATGAAGAGACAAGACTTATAGGGGACACGATGGCGATGATTGAGCACGTGAATAATTTCAAAGGAATTGAACTTGCAGTTGTTTCTGGAAATGGGGAGGATAGGGGATTTTTTAGGAAGATGGGAAGAGGATTGGCGAATGCTCTGTCTGGAGGTGATTTGGGCGCTGTGACAATCATTGGACCTGCTACAATTGTTAAGGAAATTAAAAAGAATCCGAAGAAGATTGAATTGTTATTGAACCGTTAATTATATTCTTGGATGCAGATAAATTTATTAAGTTCTTTGGTTATTTGTTAATATGCCAATGCCATCCCTGGTTTTGGATTAATAAAAAAAGTTAAAACCAAAAATGCCACACCAATGCGTACATTGTAAACGAATTCTTCCTATGGCTAGTAAGGAATTGTTAGAAGGATGTACAAATTGTGGTAATCATTTTTTCTTTTATTTACGGGATGAGCAAGTTGAAAAAATTAAAAATAATCCAATAGAGATTCCGCAAGAAGAAAAAAAGCAGGTTGAGGAAGATATTCGAGAGATGGCAGGAATTACTGAAGCAGATAGTCCGGTTATTTTAGATATAGAATCTGTGCGTGTGACTGGGGAGGGTAAATTTGAAATTGACTTGCCTAATTTGTTTAGGAAAGACAGACCGCTTATCTATAAACTTGAAGAAGGAAAATATATTATTGATTTAGCTACAACATTTAATAGGAATATTGGAGATTTGGAAAAGATTGGGGATGTTGGGGGGAAGTGAAATTTATTAGAATAATTATTCTATCTAATTTCGTCCGAAAAGTTTTTCGGAAAATTATTTTTTAAGAAGAACCTTTAATAGATATCCAATAAGCCCACCTACGGCACCTGCGATGATAATATAAATTAGATTATAATTAGTAAGTGTTCCGACACCAACACCCAATACTATTATTGGGATTAGAACAATTAATTCAGGTTTATTCCTTTTCCTCGTGAAATATGATTAGCATGAGATATATTTAAAACTTCCTCATGGTTTCCGAAAAAATTAAAATTAACCTATGGAATACGAACTTTCTATTAGAATAATTTATAAGTATTCTCGCCTTTTGTTTTTTATGGCACAAACAATTGCTTCTGTGTTAAAAGAGGTATTGAAAGAAGTTAGTCCTTTGCCAGAAGATGTTGATTTGATTGAATCATCTTTAAAAGATTTTTTAGTGAAGTTTGAAAAAAGTTTGAAAAGATTGAAAATAAATGCAGAGATTTTTGTTGGCGGAAGTTATGCGAAAAAAACCATGATTCGGAAAGATAATTATGATATTGATATTTTTGTGCGGTTTGTTAAAGATCAGAACATTTCTAAGCTTTTAGAAAAAGCATTAAGAGGATTTAGTGCGAAGCTTATTCATGGGTCTCGGGATTATTTTCAGGTGACTGTGACTAAAGATATTTTCTTTGAGATAATTCCTGTTGTTAAAGTTAAGAATCCAAAGGAAGCAAAGAACATTACTGATTTATCTTATTCTCATGTTAAGTATATGAATAGGAAAATTAAGACAAAAGAGATTTTAGATGAGATAAAATTGGCTAAAGTTTTTTGTTATGCTAATGATTGTTATGGTGCAGAGTCTTACATACATGGTTTTTCGGGGTATGCTTTGGAATTATTGGTTTATCATTACGGAAGTTTTTTGAAGTTTATTAGAGAGATGGCCAAATCGAGTGGGCACCCATGGGTGTACCCCGAGACTGTTTCTGGAGAAACGTCTACTAGGGGCAAGATTGTAGTGGATACTGAAAAACAATATAGAAATAAAACGCAAATTATGCTGGATATTAATACTTCAAAGTTAAAGTCGCCTATTGTGCTTGTTGATCCGACTTACAAGCAAAGGAATGTTGCTGCTGCCTTGTCTGAGGAAACGTTTGAAAAGTTCCAGAAAGTTTGTAAATCTTTTTTGAAGAATCCTTCTATGAAGTTTTTCGAACTTCAAGAAATTGATTTTGAAAAGATTAAAAAAATGTGCACCTCTCGGTGTATACCCAAGGAGGGCACAAGAACCTCTCACGAGGCCCCAAATTGTGGAATAAAGGGGCAATTTGAATTTATTGAATTAGAAATTAAAACAAATCGTCAAGCAGGAGATATTGCTGGGAGCAAGTTGTTGAAATTCAATAAACATTTAGGAGGAGAAATTGAAAGGTTTTTTGTTATTAAAAATCAAGGATTTGAATATAAAGATGGTAGCTTGGCAAAATCATTTTTTGTTTTGAAGAATCGTGGAGAGGTTTTGTATGATGGTCCTATGATAAAAGATGAGAAAAATATGAAGAAGTTTAAAGAAGAACATTCTAAAACTTTTATAAAAAATAAGAGAATTTATGCTAAGAAAAAGATTGATTTTGATTCTAAAGAATTTATTGGAAAGTGGAAAGTTAAGAATAGCAAGAGAATGAAAGAGATGTATGTTGTTGGGTTGGGGATTCTGAAATAGAATTGGCTCGTTGCACTCGCAATTAATTAAATTGATAATCAAAAAACGTGTTGATAAACTGAGGGTTAGCGTGTAAATTAATACCTCTTATCAGATTTCTAGCGGAGAGCCTTGAACTTGTTCTGGCCCGGAGCAGATAACCTCAATCGCCCATAGCCTTCTCAAATAAAGATGCGAAAGCTTCTGCGAAAAAACTTGAGTTAAGCCAAATTGCAATATCTTCGTTTCCAAGTTCTTTTTTTGATAAGTAAAATAAGATTTCTTTTCTGTCAATTATGAAAAACTTTGTATCAATTTCTATTCTTTTTATTTTGATTGAGAATTTTTTTTCTATTTCCTTGATTAATATTTCATCTCCTGATAAGGCTATTTTTAGTTTTACATCTGATTTTTTCAAATGTTCAAAAGTTTGATAGAAAAGCTTTGCTTTTGATTTTATTTCATCAGCGTTTGTGCAAATTATAACTTCCTTGTTTGCTTCTTTGATTATTTCTCTTAAGAAATTTGAAATAGTAGATTTTCCTTTTAAAGATGCAGATATGTCTTCTCTTTTAACAGGGTTTATTCCCCCTTTGTAAAGTTCTTCAAGTTTCATGAATTCATCTGTATCTTTAATTTTTGCAAGAGTGTTGATTTTTTCTTGTGCGTCTTTTCTTACCTTGTTCTTTAATCTTTCAAGAATCATCTTGGGTTTAATTCCAATATATTTTATTGGCTTGCCAATTTTGATTATTGCAAATCCTTTTTTCTCTAAACTTTCAAGAACATCATATGCTCTGCTTCTTGGAACTTGTGAAAGGCTTGCAACTTCTCCTGCTGAAGCAACTCCTTTTGAAATCAAAGCTAACCAAACCTTTGTTTCATAGACATTCAAGTCAAAATAATCTTTGATTTTATTGATTGATTCTTGTTTAATTATCATAATTTACACAGAAATAATCCTTTTATAAATCTTTTGAATGTTACTTTTGTTGAGTGGGAACAATTAGAAGATTAAATAACTAAGAATCATTCCCAATAAAATCCCTGCTGTTATGAAAGGCATTGCAGGATAGAATTTATTTTTATCTGAAAAAAAGGACAAGTAACCTAAACCAAGAAGTGCTCCTGAGATTACAAATATTGCTGGGAAAAATCCTCCAATGAAGCTTTTCAATCCAAAAGGCATTATCACTGTAGTTGTCTTGAATACAACTCCTGCGGCTATCAAAGGGAATACGACATCGCCACCTCCAAGAATTGCAACATTGATTTTTATTTTTTTCTTTTCTTTTGATTTGGATTTTCTTAATTTTTTTATTTTCATTCTTACTTTTTTTGAAATATGCGGAATCATAAAGCCTCCAAAAGCTTTTACCTTATTGATTTGGAATTTTGCCATTTTTTGCATGATTCCTGAATGCCAAACTGCCCATATATCATAAACAGAAATTAGTGCTAATAGAATGAGGATTGTCCAGAAACTTAAGATTGGAACAAAGATGGCTGCAATACCAGGGTAAACCAAAAGTTCTGTTGCATTATGAACTATGAAATTTCTTTTGAAGACTTTGAAAAATGCTAAGGGAAGTGCAATGGCTAGGGCAATCCATGCAGCATAAGTAATTTTAATTGGAAAAAATGACGTAATCGTAATTCCTAATGCTAGAGTAATCACCAAAAAAAACCATACCCTTAGAATAAATTCTGCTTTTATTTTCGTTAATAAAAAAAGAAGTGCTATTGCAATTACAAATGCAAAAAGTATTGCATAGAAAAAATTTCTGTAATCTGAAGCTTTTTCAACCTCGGGTGTTTCTAATCCAAACGGAAGTTCATTTTTTTCTCGAACATAATGGTCGATAACATAAAGTCCGATAAACTGTGTTAAAAGAAACATTATTAGAATAATTGCAGTAATTTTTATATTGTGTTTCATTTGAAAACAACCTGGCGGTTTTTTTCGATTTTCCCTCTAATTGCGGAAAGGTGGCATCTTTTCATTGCCTCCGCCGGATACCACATAAAATTTATTTTCACCATCTTTATTAAAAATAAGAAAAAGAAGTTTTTAAAGTTGTTTAGATTGATTATGAGAGAATTTAATATTTAGAAAATTATACTGTTCCTGGACCGTATGGTTTTATTTCCCACCCATATACATGTCTAACATCATCCCACCAGCAGAATAGAATACAAGTTTTGTCTTGGCACGTAGCTTCTCTCCATGAACCACCTAGTATTCCTGCATTAGCGGGGTCTGCATTAGGATATTCATGAGACCAAAATGTCCAGGTTCCTGATCCTGCAGCAGTACTTCTAGCAGTAAATATGTTCTCTCTTAATTTTGTAGAACAAGCCCTTGTTCCATAACCTATCCCGGACTCTTCTAAAAGCTCATAAGGAGGGAAACAACCATACCACCATTCACCGCTATCTCTATCATATTTAGTAGTACATCCTTTTCCAGAACTACCCTCACAATAACCTATGCCATTGCATGCTTTAGATTCTCCACTTCCACAAGGAGTTCCTCTTTGGGCTATATTAGTAATTATACTACATGAAGATGGGACACATTCTCCCAGATCATCACAATAATTAGTCACATCCTGATAATCTCTACAAACACTGTCAGCTGTATCACAGCTCCGAGTTCCACAAGATGTGCCTGCTTGTGCAATTTCTGCTCCAATACAAGTTGTTCCACCACATGCAATTGTTCCTTCAGTCATACAAACATCACCGCCGCAAGGGTCTCCTGCGCCATCAACACAACTAAAATCACCATCATCTATTGCATTCTGCAGATTTTTGCCAACACTATTCACAGTTACTTCAACTTCTGTTGCAGGATGTCCTTGAGAAGGAGATGAAGATGATGAGGATATTGTTCCAGTGCCCTTGAAATAATTTTGGTCTATTGCATCTTGCATAGTTACATCATAACTATTGATTGTAAGAATAATTTCACTTGCAAGATGATAAGCATCTGGGAATTCTGCTTCTGAAAGACAAGTTGTTGGAGCCACAGTTTCTTTAAGCCATTCATTATTTATTGCATCCTGCAAAGTTACATCACAACTATTTATTGTAAGGATAATTTCATTTGATGTATGCCCCCCGCCTGTTGCATTTATAAAAGCATAAACTCCAACTACAGTGATTAATAGAATTCCGATTATGATTAAAGTATAAAGAAACCTCTTTGATATATGTCTTTTAGATTTCTTGCCACTCTTTTTCATAATGTATTATATGGAAAGAAGTTTTTAAATATTGTTACTATCTTAAACGTAAGGTTTCCAATGTACGGGGAACATTTGTTTCAACATGGTTGAGTTTGTATAATGCTGAAGCGAGGTCGAGGGATTTTGAAACTTCTCCGTGGTTTATCATGATTCTTTTTGGTCGTGGTTTCATGTTGTTGAAAAATGAGAGGATTTCGTTTCTTCCTGCGTGGGCACTGAATCCAGTTATTGTATTTATTTCTATATTTATTTCGACTCTTTCTTCTCTTCCATTGACCATCATTGTTGTTGACTTGATCCCTTCTTGCACTTGCCTTCCAAGACTTCCAGGCCCTTGATAACAAACAAACATTATTGAGTTGTTTTTGTTGCCTGCAAATTCTTTGAAGTATTCTACTGAAGCTCCTCCGACCAACATACCTGAAGTTGCAAGAACAATGCATGGTCCGCCTTCAACTACGTTTTTTCTTTCTTGGGGCGAACCTACCCTTGAAAAAACATCTGAGACAAAAGGATTGTTGTCCTGGAATATGTCTCCTCTTACTTTATTGCTTAGGAAATCTGGGTAAGCTGTATGAATTGCGTTGATATCCCAAATCATTCCATCAATGTAAATTGGAATTTTTTCTAATTTTCCTGTTCTTATTGCATCTTCTAAAATTAACATTGTCTCTTGTGCACGGCCTAATCCTAATTCTGGAATTAAAATTTTCCCCCCCCTCTTTATTGTTTTTTTTATGAATTCTATAATCTCTTCTTCAACTTCTGCTCTTGGAGCGAAAACATCATCCCTTGAACCATAAGTTGATTCTGTAATTACTGACTCTACTCTTGGGAACATTGCTACTGCTGGATCTAAAAGTCTTGAACGTCCGTACTTGTAATCTCCTGAATAAAGAAGATTGTGTAAACCATTTCCAATGTTTAAATGAACTAATGATCCTCCAAGAACATGCCCTGAATTATAAAAAGTAATTCTCACATCAGGTGTCACATCTGTAACTTCGTTGTAGTTCAAACAGATGCTGTGTTTTACCATTTCTTTTACGTCCTTTGAATCGAACAAGGGTTTTGCTGCTTGTTTGTATGCTACTCCAATAAAATCAAGTGCAAGCAATGCTGCAATGTCTCTTGTTGGGGGAGTCATATACACTGGACCTTTGTATCCCATTTTGTATAAGTAAGGAAGCAAACCTACATGATCTAAATGTGCGTGACTGATTATGACTGCATCAAGTTGAGAAATATCAAATTCAGGAACATTGAAGTAAGGGAATTTGTTGCTGTTTTGTGCTGCTACGTCAACTCCGCAATCAAGTAAAATTTTTGAGTTTGGTGTTTGTAACAACATGCAACTTCTTCCAACTTGTCGTGCTCCACCTAAGAAAGTTAACCTTACCCATTCTTCAACTTTTTCTGGATTCCATTCATTGTAAATTTTTTCTCCAATTGAATTCAGAAATTTTCTTCGATAATTATTATTTGCGTATAAAACTTCTCTTACACTTTCTGTAATTTTACTTTTTATTGCAGGCGACCTTTGAACTTGGGGCATCCAAAAAGTTTTTCTTCTTATTTCTTCGAGAATGCTTCCTTGTTTTCCAATAACCATTCCAGGTCTTTTTGCTTCTATGAGCACAATACTTCTGTGAGCATCAAAAATAATATTTGTTATTTCTGCATCTTGAGGAACTATTTTTCTTATTTCTTCTTCTGTTTGGGGTTGTTCGCGCAAAATCTTTGGGTCTGCTCTTAATTCAATTCTTTTTTTTATTTGCCCAACTATTTCTTTTATTTTTGGTCCGCCTTCTTTGAAAAAAGTTGCATTATTTGTATAAAGAACTATATTTGCTCCCTCAAAACTCGCTTCAGTTATATCTTCTTTTAACTGTTCAATTATGTTTTTTAAAATGTCCATATTAGACTCGTTATTGCTCGTGATTGATTGCTCACAACAGACTTCTTGTTCGCTAAAAATTTAGTTAATGAAAAAATTTTCATTTTATTATCTTATTTTGATTATCTAATTACAAATTTATGCAGTTTTATCTTTGTATTCTGGAACTATCTCTTGGTCAACGACCTTTTTTATCCCCTCTTTTGTTAAAGTGAAAATGTCTATACCATATCCAGAACCAATGTCTCTTTGTGTTGCTGATTTTAGAGCTTCTGTTGCTAACTCTACTCCTTCTTTGACTGTCATTCCTTCTTTGAATTGTCTTTCAAGAAGTCCGAGAACATAAGGCATTCCAGAACCAAAGTTTGCATCGAAATCCTCTACCTTTTTTATTCCTCCTGCAGGATCAATAGAATAAACTTCTGCAGAGCCATCTTCATTTACTCCTCCAATTAAACTTCCAACTGTGAATTGTAACATTGATGGTTGTCTCATTGAGTGGTAAATTATTGTTGCTGATAAGCTCGCTGCTTGTTTTACTGTTGGTCTTGATTTTGTTCTAAGTTCTTTTAATCTTAATTCTGCTGCAGTTAATTTAATTGATTTTTGTATGTCTGCAACCATTCCTGTTCCAGCAAAAAGAATATAATCATTAATTTTCACTATTTTTTCAGAATCTTTGTGCATTACAATTGTTCCGGCTGTGCTTTGCTTGTCAGCCGCCATTACAACCCCGTCTTTGCAAACGATTCCTAGAATTGTTGTTCCTGTTTTCAAAATTGAATTTTTTAATTCAGCATCCATTTTAATATTCTTAGAATAACTTATGATTTTTAGGAGTTAATGGGGTTTATAAGTTTTTTGGAAGAAGGTTAGATTTATTAAACATAAACTTTATCCAAATAGATGGAAAAAATAAAAGAATTTTTAGAGAAAGAAAATAAAGAGATTCAAAAATTAGCTAAAAATGTTTGTTCTTCATACTGGAACGCTATAATTTCTGGAGAGGGAGAGAGATATAAAGAATATGAAAAAGATAGTATTGAATATAAAAATTATTTTAATGATAAAGAGAGGTTTGAAAAAGTTAAGAAGTTTTTAGAGAGTGTTGTGGATCCTTTACAAAAGAGACAACTGGATATTCTTTATTTGTCCTATTTAGGGAGCCAAGGAGATAGGGATTTAATGAGGAAAATAATTGAAAAAGAGGCTAAGATAGAGCAGGCTTTCAATACTTTTAGGGCAAAAGTAGGAGATAAAGAATTAACAGATAATGAGATAAAAGAAATTTTGCAAAATGAAACAGATTCCAATAAACTCAAACAGGCCTGGGAAGCAAGTAAGAAACAAGGAGAAGCTGTTGAAAAAGAATTGATTGAACTTGTGAAGTTAAGAAATGAATTCGCAAGAAGTCTTGGATTTGAAAATTATTATGTCATGTCTTTAGAACTGGATGAGCAAACAGAAAAAGAGATTGAAGACATTTTCATCAAAATGGAAGAAGCAACTGCCGAACCTTTTAAGAAATTGAAAAATGAAATAGATGATGTTTCTTCTAAAAAATATGAAATAGAAAAAAGTGAATTAAAACCCTGGCATTATCAGAATTTATTTTTTCAAGAAGCTCCAAATATTTATGATTCGGATTTAGGTGAAACCTATAATAAAGATGTTATTAATATATCTCGGAAATTTTATGAAGACGCTGGACTTGATGTAAAAGACATTTTGGAGAAAAGTGATTTATATGAAAAACCAGGGAAATATCAACATGCTTGTTGTATTGATATGGATAAGGGAGGAGATGTAAGGATTGTTCAAAGTGTAAAAAATAATGAATATTGGGCAGGAGTAAGTTTACATGAATTAGGACATGCTGTTTATTGTAAAGGTTATTCTCAAACTTCCTTGCCCTTTTTATTGAAAGACAGTTCTCATACTTTCACTACAGAAGCTATAGCTCTTTTGTTTGAAAGAAATATAAAAAATATTTTATTTCTCAAAAAATATTATGGACTTAGAGATGAAGAATTAGACAGACTTGAAACACAAATAAAAAAAAGTCTGCAAGCTGAACAATTGGTTTTTGCAAGGTGGTCACAAGTTATGTTTAATTTTGAGAGAGAATTATACAAAAATCCTGAGCAGGACTTAAACAAATTGTGGTGGAATCTTGTAAAAAAATACCAAGGGATTGATTTTTATAGAAACAAACCAGATTGGGCTTCAAAAATACATTTAGCAGATGCTCCTGTTTATTATCATAATTATCTTTTAGGAAAAATTCTTGCGTCACAATTAAATAATTATATTGTTCGAAATATCCTAAAAGAAGGGAACATTAAAAATTCTGATTATTCAGATAAAAAGGTTGGAGAGTATTTGAATAAAGAAATTTTTGTTCACGGCAAAAAATATAGGTGGGATAAACTTATTAGAAATTCTAGTGAAGAAAAATTAACCCCAAAATATTTTATTGAAGAATTTTGTAATTAAACTTCCTTCTGGCTCACACCATTAACTTTCTTGAACCTTATAACATTCTCAACAAAACCTTCTATTTTTTGTTCGTGACTAACAATTATCAGTTGTTTGACATTTAATTGATCTAAAACTTCTCGCATTTTATCTAATTGTTGATCACTGAATCCGTCTGTTGGTTCGTCGAGAATTACTAAGTCGCGGGTTTTAATCTTGCTAAGGAGGGAATTGATTACTTGGTTTAGGGCTAGGCGATATGCTAAGGCGACTGCTGTTCTTTCTCCTCCAGAAAGATAAGCATAATCAATTTCATAATCTTGTTGTTCGATTATTGGGGTGAAATCATCGCCTAATCTTATATTAAAAGAATCAGAGACAAGTGTGTAAAACCATTCTGCAAATAAGCTAGAAAATTCTCCTCTAAGTTTTATCATAACATTTTTTTCAATGAAGGAAATCAGGGTCATGAATTTTTTAGATAGCCAGTCTTCAAGTTCATTTATGTAAATCAAATGTTCTCGAATCTTTTCTATCTTTTGTATGTTCTCTTTTAATTCGTTTATTTGGCGAAGAAAGAGTTCTATTTCTTTTTTCAATTCTGCTAATTTTATTTCTGCTAATTGTTCTTGTTTTAATGCTTCATCAAGTTCTTTTTGTTTTGTCTCAAAAATGTTTTCAAATTTTTTTAATGCGAAAACAGTATCGCTAAGAGTTTCTGCATGTTGATTCAAAAATTTTACATCTTCTTCTAACATTAGATTTGATTTCTCTACTTCTGAAATTCTTTTTTGTTTTTCCTGAACTTCTTGAAGCCGCATCTTTAATATTTTCAAGTCTGTTAATTCTTTTTCCATTGAAGAAATCTTTGAATCTATTTCTTGTAATTTTTCAGCGATGGTTTGTTTTTCTTGTTTGATTTCTTCTATTTTTTGATTGGCTTGAGAATTATCATTATGAATTTTGTTTAAGACATTTGCTCTATAAATAGCTTCAACATTTTGCAAACAAGTCGGACAGATTTCAAGATTTGAAAGTTTTTTCTCAAGATTTTGATTATCTTCTACTTTTAAAACCAATGAACTCATTTGAGAATTTATCTCTAAATTTTTGTCGGCTAGTTTTTGTTTTGTTTGTTTTTTTGAAGAAATTTCCTGTTCAATTTTTGAAATTTGTGTTTCATCAAATTGCAAATCTTGTAATTCTTTCATTTGATTCTTAATTTGATCAATTGTTCTGGCATTAGAAGAAATTGTATCTTTTTTATTAATAATCATAATCTTTGTTTTTTCTATTTCCTGTTGGAGTTTATTTTTTTCTTCAATTTTTCCAGAAGTTTCTTTCATTTCTTCCTGAACTTTTTTTCGTTGTTCTGATTTCAAGAAAAGTTCTTTTTCAATTGAAGAAACATTACCTTGTTTTGTTTCTAATTCATTTTCTTTTTCTACAAGATTTAATTTATCCTGTTCCAAATTTGCTGTTCGTCCCTCATTCATTCTTTTTTCTTCTCTTAATTTCAAAGTTATTATTGAAATATTTTCGAGAACTTTTTTATATTTGTCAATTCCAAAAACATGTCGCAAAGTGTTAATTCGTGTTTCAGAATCTTGTAAAATAATTTGTTTCATTTCTTCTTGAGGTGTATAAACTGTAAATTTGTACAAGAGGTTTTGTTTTTTTGAGAATTCTAGCGGATAGTTCAATAATGTCAAGACCTTGTTTTTTAATTCTGTTACAGACATTTCTTTTTTTTCGTCATCGATTGTAATTGAACAGTAATCTTGGGAAATTGTTTTTTTCTTTTTTAGGGTTCTTTCAACTATTATTTTCTTTTCATCAATTTCAAATTCAAGTATTACGCTACCTTCTTGTTCGCCATTTTTTAAAATAGAAGAACCTCTTTGGCCGGGTTGAAGCCCGAATAAAGCGAATTCTATTCCTAAGAGTATTGAAGTTTTTCCAGAGCCAATATCTCCTGAGAGTAAACTAGAGCCTTTTGGGAAAGTTATTTCCTCGTGATTGTAACTTCTTATATTGTTTAAGGTTATTTTTTTTAGTAGCATTTTAATTAATAAGAACTTTCCTCCCTTCTACCTTTAATTTTCCTTTTGCACATAACTCTATTCCCCTCGGGTACATTTTTTGTTCTTCTTTTTGCACTCTTGTTTTTAATGAATCAACGTCGTCATCCCAATAAACAGGAACAGGTTCTTGAAGAATTATTGGGCCAGTATCTTTACCTTCATCTACAAATATCAAAGAACATCCTGTGATTTTACATCCTCTCTTTAAAACTTCTCTATGGACATCCAAATCCATTTTACCTGCAAAAGCCGGCAATAAAGAGGGGTGCATATTCATACATTTATTCCTCCATTTATCTACAAACCAACCACCATATAATTCCATCCAGCCAATATTGATTAATAACTCAGCATAATTATTTTCTAATATTTCATCTATTTTTATATCATATTGTGTTCTTTCAAATTTCTTACCATCTTTATCCATTGGACTTACAAAATAATTTTTTATTCCATAAGTTCTTGCTTTTTCCAGAATTCCAGAATTTTTATTGTTAGAGATTATTACAGCTATTTCTACCAGACCTTTTAATTCTCCGTGATCTATACTTTCTACAATTGCTGGCAAATCGCTTCCCTTTGTTGATCCTAAAATTCCTATATTCATCATTTTAAAATTTCAGAATTTTTTTAGCTTCTTCTATGAGGCGATTGTTGAAACTCTCTATTTTTTCTCCTTCTTGTTTTTCAATTGAAAGTGAATTTATTAGTTGTGGAATAAGTGAGTTAAAATCAGAGGGATTTTCTTTTGAATAGTGGGTTATTGTTTCTTCTTCTACATTTTCTACATCTTTTAATTCAATATCCAGTTCAATTTCTTTTGTTGTCAGGTCGTGCGTGTTTCTTAAAATGAAATAAGCGTTTTTTGACTTTGCGAATTCTTCTATCTTCGCGAATTTTATATCTGAGTTTGTTCCTTTTTCAATTTCTCCCTTGACTCTTAATAAAATTATTTTATCATTAAGTTCTTTTTTATCTAATTCAGAAATTATCAATTCTGTTGCAGTCAAGGCGTTTTTGATTTCTATTTCTAATGGAACAATGTCTTTGATTTTCAAATCTATTTTTTCAGAAGATGCTTCTGTGTCTACTATGTAAAAACTTCCGTGTTTCAAATCTTCTAATTCTTGAAAATTATTTGGGAAGATTGGACCGGGGTATTGGAAATTTTTGTGTTTGAAATCTATGTGCAAGTGACCTAAGGCGTAATAATCCATTTCAGGCAATAAGTCTGTTTCTATGGCGTCTATTGGGAGTGTGCCTTTTGCTTTGTCGATTGTTGTGTGGAGCATGAAAATTTTGAACATGCCTGGAGAATCATTTAATTTTATTTTTCTTAGTTCGGGAATTTCTAATCCTGATTTTTTACCTGGGTAGCCATAAATTGCAACTCCTTTGTATAATGTTGGATTTAGGATTATTTTACTCTCTGCTTCCCCAACTTCTTCAATGTTTGCTACATTTTTACAAAAGCCTGCGTTTTCTAAAACATCTAGGAAAGTTTTTCCAGAAACAGAATAATCATGGCTTCCTGCAATTAGGAAACATGGGATTTGCGCTTCGCTGAATCTGCGGAACTCGCGAAATGTTTGTTTTAAAATTTCTATTGGCGGGTATGCTGAATCAAATAAATCTCCGCCTATGAGTACAAAATCTAGCTTATTTTGAATGCAAATGTCCACCGCTTTTTGAAAAGATTGAAAATTTAAATCTTGCATTGGCTGTTGTTTCCATCCTCCAAGGTGAACATCAGAAATGTGGGCAAATTTTACCATCTTTTGTATAAAAAAGTTTATAACCCTGCAAGATTATAAGCATATATAAAATTGATTGTGATAAAATATGAAGATTACTATTTTATTCGGAGGAGAGGCAGGGCAGGGTCCTAATGTTTTGACAAACATTTTAGGACAGGCATTAGTTAAACAAGGATATCATGTTTTTTATTCACGGGATTATCAAAGTTTGATTAGGGGAGGGCATAATTTTAATGTTCTGACTTTTTCAGATAAGCCAATTCACAGCAATGAGAAATATGTGGATATTGTAATTGCGTTGGATGAGAACACAGAAAAGCTCCACAAGCATGAAATGAAAAAAGGAGCAATTGTTCTTACAGGGAATAAGGAGAACATGTATTATGCTGGTAGGCTTTTCAGACTTCTTTGTTTGGATTTCAAAGTTTTGAAAGAAGAGCTTAGGGATTTAGAGAAGAGATTTGATGATAATATGGCAGAGGCGAGAAAGGGTTATGACGATGAGAAAAAGGACTTCTGCAAGATTGATTTTTTGAAAAAGAATAATAATAAATTTATGAATGGGAACCAAGGAATTGCACAGGGGGCTGTGAAATCAGGATTGGATATATATTATGCTTATCCCATGACTCCTGCTACACCTGTTCTTGGGGAACTTGCTGGAGTTCAAGAAGAAAAAGAAATTCTGGTTTTAGAATTGGAAAATGAACTTTCTGTAATTAATGCTGGAATTGGTAGTGCCATGACTGGAGCAAAGGTTATGGTCGGAACTTCTGGAGGAGGTTTTGATTTAATGACTGAGAGTATAAGTTTGGCAGGGATAGCAGAAGTTCCTATTGTGATTTATCTTTCTCAAAGACCTGGACCTGCAACAGGAGTTGCTACATATACTGGGCAGGGAGATTTACATATTGCTCGACATTCTGGACATGGAGAATTTCCAAGAGTAGTGTTTGCTCCAGGAGATCCAAAAGAATGCGAAGAATTGACAAGTCAGGCATTTTATTTTAGTCAAGTTTTTGGCGTTCCTTCAATTGTTATTGGAGATAAGCATCTTGCAGAAAGCTTTTACACTTTGGAAGAAAAACCAAAAATCGAACATTCGCGAAAACTTGGTTCTATGATGAGATATAATAGTTATGAGAAAGACAAAGATGGGAGTGCTACTGAAAATTCGGAGATAATTAAAAAAAATATTGAGGCAAGGATAAAGAAAGGTAAAGATATTAAAGAAGCAGCGAAGAGGTTTAAGCAATTTAATTCTTATGGGAAAAAATCTTCTAAGAATGTTATTTTGTCTTGGGGAAGTACAAAGGGTGCTATTCTTGACGCAATTGAAGACTTAGATGTTAAATTTATTCAAATTCTTCATATTGAACCTTTTCCAGATTTAGAAAAAGAACTTGAAGGAAAGAATTTAATTTTGATTGAGAATAATGCAACTGGATTATTGGGTGAGGTTGTTGCAGAAAAACTTGGAATGTTTATTGGTGATAAAAATAAAATTTTGAGATATGATGGTCGGCCATTTTTACATGATGAACTTAAAAAAGAAATTGAAGGGAGATTGGAGAAATGACTGAAGCACATATAAAAAAATATTGGGAGGAACGTTCAAAATCTTATCAGGAAGAATCAGATATAAAAATAGGGATTCACTATGGTCCTGGAGCACCTTTTGAAGATAAATTAAAACTATTGGGAAATTTGAGAGGAAAAAAAGTTGTAGAAATTGGTTGTGGTGGTGCTCAATGTGGGATAGCCATGGCTAAAAAAGGAGCGAAGGTAACGGGGATGGATCAATCTGAAGAGCAATTAAAGTTCGCTAAAAATCTTGCTGAGAAAAATAAAGTTAAAATAAAATTCATTCAAGGAAGTTTCCAAGACTTAAGAAAATTAAAATCTAATCATTATGATATAGCTTTCTCAGCTTTTGCTTTTCAATATTCTCCAAATCTATTACATTTATTTAAGCAAGTTAAAAGGATATTAAAGAAAAGAGGCATATTTATTTTTAGTTTAGATCATCCCTTTTTTGATATTATTAATCCAAAAACATTAAAGGCCCAAAAAAGTTATTTCAAAACAGGAAGATATGCTGAAAAAAATAAAGGGGCAGATTTTGTAGCTTATCACCATACAGTTTCTGAATTGTTTAACTTATTAGTAGAAGCAGGGTTTATTGTAGAAAAAATTATTGAACCAGATTCAAGAAAAAAATATAGTGGAGATCCCTGGTATGGTTTGTGGGATTACTACATGCCAAAGTTATTAAAAATCGTCCCACCAACAATTATCTTTAAAGCGAGGAAACAAAAATGACAATACTATCTATATTAGCTACTGTTTTTGGAGTTGTTAATGGATTTGCGAATCTTCCTCAGATTTACAAAATCTTTAAGAAAAAAAGTGCCAAGGACTTATCTGTTGTCACTTATTTAGTTTTGACTGCAGGAACTATTGTTTGGGTTTTATATGGAATTGAAATAACAAATGTTCCTATTCTTGTTATGAATGGACTTGCGCTTTTTGAGTTTATTATAATATTGCTTGGGATTTATTTATATGGGGGTTATAGGAAATGAAAGACATTTCAACTCCCACAAAAATAACATGGTGTCTTGGATGTTTTAATTTTCAGATACTTGCGGGAGTAAAAAGTTTTCTTGCGAAATCAACTTTAAAGAAAGACGATTTTGCTCTTGTTTCAGGAATTGGATGTCATGCTAAACTTTTTGATTATTTGGATTTGAATGGTTTGAACACTTTACATGGAAGGGTTTTGCCAACTTGTTTAGGTATTAAAATTGGTAATCCTAACTTGAATGTTCTTGGATTTTCTGGAGATGGGGATGCTTATGCTGAAGGAATATCACATTTAATTCACGCAGCTAGATTTAATTCAGATATAAATTATTTTGTTTTCAATAATCAAGTTTTTGCTTTGACTGTTGGGCAACCGACGCCAGTAACAGAAATTGGTTTTAAAGATAAAACAACTCCTCAAGGAGTTAAGACTCATCCTATGAATCCAATAAAACTTATGTTGGCTTCTGGCGCTAGTTTTGTTGCAAGGGTTTTTGCAGATGTTGGGCAAGTTGAATATATTATGGGAGAGGCTTTGAAACATAAAGGATTTTCGTTTGTTGAAATAATTCAGCCATGTATAATTTTTCACAAAGATGAGAACTATAAGGAAAAAACATATTCTCTTGATGGCAAAAAACATGACAAAACTAGTTTTGATCAAGCTTGGAAAAAAGCGCAGGAATTTGATTACAATGGGATTAAGAAAGATACGAAAATTCCTTTAGGTATTTTTTATCAAACTAAGAAGCCTGTTTTTGAGGAACAATTTCCAAAACTTGTAGATTTGAAGAAAAAGAAAATTGGTTGGAAGGATATTAGACGGTGATGTTTTCTCTTGCCGTTCTTTGTTACTTTATAGTAGTTATAAAAACACAAACTTTATAAATCTCAATTTTACTATATTTCTATGGAAAAAATAGCTCATACAAAAATAGAAGGGACAGATACCGATGAAATTCTCTCAGAGAAGATGTTCTCTAACTATACTCATCCAGAATTAGAGAAATTTATTAAAAGAGCTGTTCACCAAAATACTGATTCATTTAGCGAATTACAAAGATTCCAAAGAGAATTCCTTTTATATGGTTTTATGAAGGCCACGGGACAAGAATTTTCTTTTCTAAATTATGACCCAGAAATTCTTGAGAGAGGAAATGAACAGAAGGTATTTTATACAAATAATGGGGTCTTAGTTTTTTATGATAATAATGGAGATGCTTATATAAGAGGGGGAGATAGTTATCATGGATGTGGATCAAGTAGATCTCAAGGAGGTGTTGAAGAAACACTTTTAGACTTAGGTTATGATGCAGAATTTTGTTATGTTCCGCACAGTAATGATAAGTTTGCTGATGCAAGAAGAGAAAAATTATTTAAGACCCTTTGTTCTTTCTCAGAAGAAATTAGGAGAATAAGAGGTGAATCCTCTGGTATGATTTATTTTTCAGAACAAGACTCACCAGCACTTTATGAAGGAAGGGATTTGGATTTACCAACAATAAGGATAGGCAATGATATATTAATTCAAGGAAATGATGAGAAAGTATTGGAATTTTAATAAATTTTCAGATAATTGTTAAATTCTAATCTCCCAAATACACAATCTTTCCATGAATAAATTCTCACATCCGATTTCTTTTGCATGATATCCCAGTTTTTCAAAATCAATCTTTTCTGCTAAGGAACTTGTGATTAAAAAAATAATTCCGTTTTTTTCTAAATGTGATTTTGCTTGGTTGAGAAAACGGAGAATTATTTCGTTTCCTTTTTTTCCACCTGTTGTTGCTTGCTGGGAATCTTTTGGTTCTCTTGAGTCCTCAGGAAGATAAGGGGGGTTGAAGATTATGGTATCAAATTTTCCTGAAATTTTTTCGAAGAGATTTGAGTGAACGCAATTGAATCCGCGAGGACACCCCTTGTTTTCCTCGCGCTCCTTCCTCGAATCACTGAAGGGCGATTTCCCAACTGCCTTCGCTGGAAATCGCATATTCTGACAATGTTTTACTGCTTCTGAATCTATGTCGCATGAAAAAATATTTTGTTTTTTTATTCCTAAACTAGAAGATGTTTGCAAATGTATTCCAGAGCCTGCTCCAATTTCAAGGAATTTTAAATCTGGATTTTTCTCTAGAAGTTCTGGTATTTTTTCCTTGAGAATTCTGGACATTAAATATGAATCTTCTGCTGGTTGGTAGATGGGCATTTTAACTAAACAAATTATTAAAGAAACTGATTAATTCGTCTTTGAAAAGAAAGATTGTTACGAGAATTCCGACTAGAAGGAGAAGGAGAAATCCTAGAAGGATTATGATTGTTTTGCCGCTTTGCTTTGGTGGTTGGCCGTAACCTGAAACTCGCTGTGGAGCTTGGCCTGGTTGTTGAGGTTGAATAAGCTGTTGTTGGGCTTGTTGCTGGGGGACTTGGGAGAGAGGGACTTGTTGCTGCATTGCTTGTTGAGGTTGCACCTGTGCAGGTTGTTGAGGGGATAATTGTTGACCTGGTGCGAGCATTTGAGCACTCACCTGTGGCGGAGGTTGAGGTTGTTTAGATTTCTTTTGTTTTTTTCCTTTTTTCGCAGGTTCTTGAACTTGTTGTGGTTGAGTTTGCTGTGCTTGAGCCACAAAACCTGATTCATTAATAGACTTGGCAGCTTCTGAGATTTCTTCTTTTTTATAGCCTGCGTTATAAAGAGTCATCATTGCTTTTTTCAAAGATTCGCCTCTTGTAAGAGCGGATTTTAATGCTTCTAAGATTGCTTCATTTACCATCGTAAGACACCTACGGTTTCTTGACGTTCAATTTCCCTCTCGTTGCGGATGTGTGGCATCTTTTCATTGCCTCCGACGGATACCACATAGATTTCCTTTTTAATCATAATTAGAATAGGATTTGTGAATTTAAAAATTATGGGGTTAAGAATAATAATGTTTAAAAAGAATTTCGTCTTAATTCAAAAATGGAAGAAGATAAAAAAAGTTTGGTTGGGAAAGTGTCTAAAGGATTAAAAATTTTTAAAAATGATATGTTGTATGATATAAGAGCTGTGAAGATTCTTTTTTGTCCGTGGAAATATTTTCCCGAAGGAAATTTTTGGGATAGAAAAATTGAAATTGATGGGGGCACTTCAGAAAGAGGGTATATAATGAGAATCTCACAATATAGAGTGGGTGTAAGGTAGGACAAGTTATTCTTGGTTCAAGTTTTGAATAAAATTATAACTTAATCTTTTGCCCATTTCCAATCAAATGAATTTCTTTATTTGCTTTGTATCCTAGTTCGCCTGCAAGTTCTACCATTGGTGCAAGTTGTTCGTGTGTACCATGAGCAGGAATTATGTGCTGTGGATGAATCAATGAAATCAAGTCCCTCAAGTCTTCTCTTCCTGCGTGTCCTGAAACATGAATGTCGTCAAAAATTCTAACGCCTGATTTTTTTAATCTTCTGTTTAATTGCTCTTTGTTTTCTATATTCTGTGGAGCAGGAATTGTTTTTGAAGAAAAAATAATATTGTCACTTGCTCTAAAATTAAAAGGAAGTTTATTTCTGGAAAGTCTATCCATTATACTTCCTGGTTCTCCTTGATGTCCTGTACAAACAACCAAAGATCCTTGTCTATTTTTGGCTACTCTTTTTAATGTTGATTCTACTTGTTTACTATAGCTTGCTAATTCTATATCTTTTTGAAAGGGGCAGAGATTAGCATTTATTGCAGAAGAAACATATTTCTTTAAGCTTCTTCCAATGAAGTAAACTTTTCTGTTTAATTTTTTTGAAAAATCAACTATGCTTTTGAGTCGTGCTATGTGCGACGAGAATGTTGAAACAAATATTGCAGACTTTTCGTTTTTGATTGTTAATAAAACTTCTTCGAGTAATGCTCTTGCTATTTTTTCGCTTGGGGTTTTTCTATCTGAGCCAGAATAAAGAGAATCTACAATTAAAACTTTGACACCTTCTTTTGCTATTTTTTTTAATGCCTCGTAATTTGGAGGTAAACCTAATACTGGCGTGTTATCTAATTTGAAATCATTGGCGTATAAAACAACTCCTTCTGGCGTGTGCAATGCCATCATTGAGGTTTGTATTGTTGAATGAGTTATATTTATGAAGTCCACTTTGTAGCTTCTTTTTTTGCCTTTTATTGTGATTGAAGAATTTGGGTTTACTGGTTTTATTTTATTTGGGATTTTTATTCTCTCGTCCTTTAATATGCTTTTTAATACATTTACTGTAAAAGGTGTTCCGACGACAGGCGCGTTGTAACGATATGCCATATAAGGAATTGCTCCGATATGATCTAGATGTGCATGACCTAAAAGAATTGCTCTTACTTTTTTTCGTAATCCGAGTTTGTCTAAAACTAAATCATCTGGAAGTGCTTTAATGCTCCGGAGTTTTTTTTCAGAATACGCTTGTTGCTGGGTTTCTTGTTCTTGAAGTTCAATAATTGCAGGCAAATAAAAACCTGCATCAAAAATTATCACATCGTCGCCCAAATCTACGACTGTCATATTTTTTCCTACTTCATTAAAACCACCAATTGTGTATACATCCATCTTTTTATGGTTTTAATTAGAGAATGTAGTTTAAAAATGTTTTATGGAGAAAGAAGGTTCTATATTTTCTAAACTTTTTTTATCATTTGTTGGGTGGTAATGATCTACAAATGGTTCTATGGGAATTTTACAAAATACCTCTGCATCAGATTTATCCACAATTATTCCAATTGGATATGGTTTAAGTTCTCTCATGTATCTTTTTAAGAATCAAAGAAATATAAACATTTATATTTCTTAATGTATATGTTCTATTATGAAATCATTGAAACCATCAATGCGTGAGAATAAAAGATATTTACTTGTAGAAGGAGAAAATCTAAAAGAAAATGTGGAAAAAGCTATTCTAGATTTTATTGGTGTGCTGGGCATGTCTAAAACAGGTTTGAGTTTTATTAAATCTAGCAGAAATTCGGCAGTTATTGCTGTGAATAGGAAATCTGTGGATCATGTTCGTGCGAGTTTGGTTGTTTGGCCTGAAAAAATGGTTGTTAAAAAGGTTAGTGGGACTTTGAAAGGGTTGGGGAAATGAATAGAAAAATAGAATGACACAAAATACTTACTCTTTGCCTTTTAAGAAGAAAGAATTAATTAAAGCTATTTCCCATCCAAAAGCTCATTTTGCACATTTTAAATATGCGATAGATTTTATTTTGCCAGAAGGAACTACAATTCTTGCTCCAAAAGCCGGGAAGGTTATTGATATTAAAGTTGACTCTAATTGCGGAGGGGCGGATCCAAAATATAATGATATGAAATATGCGAATTACATGACTATTCAACATAGTAACGGTGAATTTTCTCAATATGCTCATTTAAAACATAACGGTTCGCTTGTTAAACTTGGGGACAAAGTTAAACAAGGTCAACCAATTGCATTAAGTGGAAATACTGGATTTACCACAACACCACATTTACATTTTCAAATTTTCAAATTAAATAATACTAAAATCGGATGGAAATCTTTGAAAGTTAGATTTAAAGAAAAAATTATAATTGATACTTCAAATAAACCAATTCCAAAGAAATTTAATAAAACTGAAAAAGAATTAGAAAGGGTGAGGGGGTTGGGGAAATGATAGATAAGGGTTTTATTAAAAATTTAAAAGAATTTTTTGATGATCGCATGATATTTAGAAAAAAGCCATTGAATTTTATGGGACACTGCAATCCAGAAGAACAAGAACTAGTGAGATTGTACTTTCAATATAAGATATTCAAATGGACTAAATGGCTTGTATTTGCTACTTGGGCTTTGGCGATTGGAACAATCTTAGTTTTAATATTCAAATAATTTCTATGTAAAAAACAATAGAAAAACTTTTAAACACATATTTCTTGTGAATTTTGGAGAGAAAAGAAATAGGAATTTTATTATAAATTCTCGTAATGTAAAATACAATGGAAATGCCAATAGACATGCAACACCAAGCAATGGGCTATGATCGGACTGCGACTATGTTTTCGCCGCAAGGTCACTTATTGCAGGTTGAATATGCTGAAAAGACAGTTCGACTTGGTAGTGCGAGCATTGGAATAGTTTGTGTTGACGGGGTTTTTATAATTGCTGACATGAGGGTTGAAGACAAGTTAATTTGCCAAAAATCTGCGAACAAAGTTTATGAAATTGATTCTCATATTATTGCAAGTGTTGCAGGAATTGTTTCTGATGCTAGGGTTTTGATAGATAAATCGCAAGTTTTGGCTCAACAACACAGAATAACTTATGATTCAGAAATTGAACCAGAACTAATAATCAAAGATATTTCAAACACAAAGCAACAGTTCACTCAGTATGGTGGAGCAAGACCGTTCGGAGTTTCATTGATGGTTGCTGGAATTAATTCTGGAAAACCAGAACTTTATACAAGTGATGTTACTGGAAATTATTTTTCTTATAATGCGAATGCTATTGGAGAAAAAGATGACGAGATAAAAGAACTCTTAAGGGAAAGGTACAACGAGAATTTGACGATGAAAAAGGGTGTGAAGATAGCATTAGACATTTTCAAGGAAATTCAAGGAGACAAGTTCAACATAACCAAGTTTGAGCTTTGCTATATTCCTAGTGAAGATGGGAAAGTTGTTAGAATTTATGAAGATGAATTAGAGGAATTTGTAAAATAAAATGATAACTAAATTAAATGGAAGATGGTTTGGAAAAAAATCGTCTTGTGAAACAGGAAGAGATTTGGGAAACTATGAAGATAGAGGTCATTATCAAAAAATAATGGATAATGCAGTACGTGAGTTTGAAAGTGATTTTGATATTAAACCTATTTTAGGCCAGAGTGGTCCTGTTAATGGAGGAGTTCTCTTTAGAAAAGGAGGGAAAATCTCATATTATCGATTTAAAGTGGAAGCATTTGCTTTGAAAATTAAGAGGGTACAAGAATGTGAAGAAATGATAGGAGATATTAATAGGTTTAACGAAATGCTTTCAAAAAAATTAGGATTGGAAAGAGGGATTATTAACGAATAAAATGACACAAACAACAGCACGAATTAAAAAGGCGGGAAAGAACTTTGAAATCATGGTAGACATGGATAATGCTTTGGCTTTTAAGAAAGGAGAAGGAAGTGAGAATTTTTTAGAGGTTGATAGGATTTTTTCTGACGCTAAAAAGGGCGAGGCTGCATCTTCAAGTGATTTGAAAGAAGCGTTTAAGACAGAAGATATTAATGAGATTGCTGGAAAAATTGTCAAAGATGGAGAGATTCTTGTGAGTCAAGAACATAGAAGTGACGAGCAAGAGAAAAAAATCAAACAGGTTGTTGATTTTTTAGCAACTAATGCGACTAATCCTCAAACAAATAATCCGCACACACCTGAAAGAATAAAAAGTGCGATGCAAGAAGCGCATGTGAATGTTAAGAATGGTCCTGTAGAAAATCAAATTAAGGAAATTGTAGAGCAATTGAGCAAAATAATTCCAATAAAAATTGAAACAAAGAAAGTGAAGATAACTATTCCTGCGGCGCAAACAGGACAGGCTTATGGAGTAATAAACCAATACAAGGAAGATGAAACTTGGTTGGATGACGGAAGCTTGGAAGTTGTTGTTAGAGTTCCTTCTGGAATTATAATTGATTTTTATGATAAATTGAATTCAATAACTCATGGTAGTGCATTGACAGAAGAAATTAAGGAGGATGTAGAATGATATTAATGGAAAGATTAAAAAACCCAGATTTGGAGGTATTAAGATGACAAATAGAGAAATAGTGATTCCAGGAGAAGTTGTTGCAAAGGGCGGAGATTATTTGCCTGGTGAAGGAACAGTGAAGAGGGGGGAAGAAATTGTGGCGATTAAGTTTGGATTATCAGAAGAGCATAATAATCTTGTAAAAGTTATTCCGTTGTCTGGAGTTTATCAACCACGAAGAGGAAATATTGTAATTGGAAAAGTTGAGAACATGACATTCAATGGTTGGTTAATTGATATTGGAACTTCTGGAAATGGTTTTTTGCCTGTGAGCGAAGTGCCACGATATGTTAATAAAAATGATTTGGCAGAAGTCTTAGATTTTGGAGACATGGTTGTTGCACAAATATCAGAAGTTAATAAACGAGGTGTAGATTTAACAATTCGGTCAAGAGGACTTGGAAGATTAGACAAAGGTATAATTATTGAAATAAACCCTAATAAAGTTCCAAGAGTGATTGGGAAGGAAGGAAGTATGATTTCTATGATAAAAGATGAAACAAAATGCCGAATCACTGTTGGACAAAACGGTTTGATTTGGATTGACGGAGATTCTGTAGAAGACGAATTATTTGCAAAGAAAGCTATTTTGTATGTTACTGAAAGATCATTAGTTTCTGGTTTAACAGAAGAATTAAAAAATTGGTTTGAGGAGGGGAAGAAATGAAATTAGCTCCATTAATTGCTTTCTCAGTATTATTTGAAGAAGAATATGGTAAAATATCAAAATATTTTTCTGCTCCTTTCATTAACGGGAAAAGACATTATCGTGAAATAAGAACTCGGTTGCCGAACAATAGAATTATTAATCAAAGAGCGCAGATTCTTCAATATGGGAGGAGAGAAAAATGACAACTAAAGAATTTAAACGACCAGATGGAAGAAAAGTTGATGAACTTAGACCGATGACTGCAAAAGTTGGCGTTGTTCCGAATGCTGATGGAAGTGCTATGTTTTCGTTTGGAGATACAATTGCTGTTGCCGCTGTTTATGGACCTAAGAAAATGCACCCGCAACATAGTCAAGATCCTGAAAAAGGAACATTGAGATGTACTTACAACATGATTAGTTTTTCAGTTACAGATAGAATACGTCCTGGACCTTCACGAAGAAGTACTGAGATAAGCAAGATAACTGGATGGGCTTTAGACCCTATTGTGATGATTGATGATTTCCCTTCAGATGTTGTAGATGTTCACATAAGTATTCTTCAAGCAAATGCTTCAACAAGATGCGCTGGAATAAATGCTGCTGCTATGGCTTTAGCACATGCTGGAGTTCCAATGAAGAATCTTGTTTCAAGTGTTTCAATTGGGAAATTAGACAAGCAATTAGTAGTAGATGTAAATAAATATGAAGAAGATTGGGAAGAAGGAGAAGGAGCAACAGACATTCCAATAAGTATGACTGGTGATGGGAAAATTACACATATTCAACTTGATGGGAAAATAGACAAGGAACAATTAAAAGAAGCTGTTAAACTTGCTGAGAAAGCGTGCAAGGAAATTTATGAAATTCAGAAAAAGGCTTTGAAGGAGGTTGGGAAATGATAGAAACACCAAATATAACAAAAGAAAGAATTATAGAATATTTGAAACAAGGTAAAAGGTTTGATGGTAGAAAACTTGATGAATTTAGAGAAATTTCTATTGAGACTGGTGTTTCAAAAAATGCTGAAGGAAGTGCGCGAGTTAAAATTGGAAAGACAGAAGTTTTGGTTGGAGTTAAAATGGCTGTAGGTGCACCTTATGATGATTCTCCTAATAAAGGAAATTTAATGGTAACTGCAGAATTAATTCCATTGAGTTCGCCGAGATTTGAGAATGGACCTCCAAAATTTGAAGCAATAGAACTTGGAAGAGTTATTGACAGAGGAATAAGGGAAAGCAAATTCATTGAACTTGATAAATTATGTATTAAAGAAGGAGAAAAAGTTTGGACTGTTTTCATAGATATTTATTCAATAAACGATGATGGTAATTTACTTGATGCTGCTGGAATCGGGGCAATTGCTGCTTTAATGAATTCGAAAATTCCAAAGTATGATACTGAAAATGAAAAGGTTGTTTTTGGAGAATGGACTGATGAAAAATTATCTTTGAATAAAGATTTGCCAATATCTTTAACTGTGCACAAGATTGGTGATAGTTTAATTGTTGACCCGACACGAGAAGAAGAAGATATCAGCGAGACAAGAGTTACAATGGAAAGTGCTGATGGTGTAATCTCTTCAATGCAAAAAGGAAATTCTGTGGCTTTAGAAGTTAAAGAATTTGAAAATATTTTGGATTTGATTACAAAAACAGAAAGAATAGTTTTAAAAAAAATAGAGAAGTCTTTAAAGTAAAATGACAGAACAAGAATTTTCAAAATACGAGAGAGCAAGAATTATTGGAGCAAGAGCTTTGCAAATTTCTATGAATGCTCCTTTGTTGATTAAGATTGAAGAAGATGATCTTGAGAAGATAAATTATGATGCTATTAAAATTGCAGAGATAGAATTGGACTCAAATATTCTTCCGATTTCTGTGAACAAGCCTCTTCCAAGCAAAAAAGAAGAAGTATTGAAAAGGGCTAAAGAAAAGAAACTCAGCGACGAGAAAGCAGAAGAAAAAGAAGCTGAGGAAGAACAAGAGATTGCTAAGGAAGGAGAGATTATGGAACTTGCTAATCCAGAAGATGAAAGTGGTGAAGAAGCGCCGAAAAGCAATAGTGAAGCAGAATAATTAATTATAAAAAGTCTTATTTTCTTTTCTGATTATGAAGATTAATGGGGTTGATGCTAGAATTGTTTTAGATTCTAGGAAAGATAAAACAATTCTTGTTTCTATAAAAACTAATGTCGGTGAGTTTTCTGCGTCGTCGCCTAGTGGGAAATCTAAAGGCAAGTATGAGAAAAAGTCGTATAAAAAAGATTTGAAAGGTGATGAGCAAACAATCAAAAAGTTTTCTGATTATTTTTCTGAAGAGGCGTTGGAGAAGTTTGATGATTTGCGGAGAGTGGAAGATATTATGGAGGGACATGTTGGTGCGAACACAATGTTTGCATTTGAATCTGCGATTTTAAAAGCCATGGCTAAAGAGCAGAAAAAAGAAGTCTGGCAAATTATTAATCCTAATGCTAAAGGATTTCCCAGATTGGTTGGAAATTGTATTGGTGGTGGAAGTCATTCTTCCTTGAGTAAAAAACCAGATTTTCAAGAGTTTGAATTAATCCCTAAATCAAAATCAGTTAAAGAATCTTTTGAGACAAATAAAAAAGCAAAAGAAAAAATTGAGTATCTTTTGAAAAAAGATGATGAAAATTTTGAATCTGGAAAAACAGATGAAGATGCTTGGGCTACTTCATTGAATGAAAAAGAAGTTTTAGAAGTCTTGAATCACCATGACCTACTTGCTGGGGCAAGGACGCCTAAAATTCCTCTGGGAATTGATATTGCTGCTTCAAGTTTTTACAAGAGGAAAAAATATAATTATGAAAATCCCTTGTTGAAAAGGAGTGAAGAAGAACAATTCACTTACCTTGTTAATTTGATTAAAAATTTTGATGTTTTTTATATTGAAGATCCTTTTGGCGAAGAAGATTTTGAAAGTTTTGCTAAGTTTTTGAAGAAGTTTCCAGATAGATTAATTGTTGGCGATGATCTTATTGTGACGAATCTTAAGAGATTGGAAAAAGCTATAAAAATGAAAGCTGTTAATGCTATAATTGTAAAGCCGAATCAAATTGGTTCTTTGATTGAGGTTAAGGAAGTTTGTGAGCTTGCGAAAAAAAATAACATTCAACTTGTGTTTTCGCACAGGAGTGGTGAGACAGAGGAAAATATTTTAGCTGACTTGGCTTTTGGATTTGGTGCTGATTTTTTTAAATCTGGAATTACTGGTAAGGGGAGAGAGGAGAAGATTGAGAGGTTGATTGAGATTGAAGAGGGGATGAAGTAAAACTTTAAAAACTAAATTATCCCTGATTTCTTATGGCAACTGAAAAAGTTGACGAAAAAATTACTGAAGAAGAAACTGTGAAGTCTAGCACACCCAAGGGTGTACCCCGAGACATTTCAGAAGAAATGTCTACTAAGGGCAAAGACTTGGCTGAGAAAGAAGTTGAACTTGATGAAGAAGCTGGTGAAGAAAAAACAGGCGAAGATTTAGAAAAATCTGCTGAGGCAGAATCTACTGATCCAAAGGCAGAAAAGACTCTTGAGGAAAAGAAAAAAGAACTTTTGAAAAGAGCAAAGAAACTTGCTGGTACAATTGATGTTACTTCAACAGAAGAATTAAAGGAGAAAGTTAAAATTAAGAAAAGAGAGGATATGCTGATTCCTCTTGAAGAATATGTTAAGGCGGGAATTTATCTTGGAACAAGAGTTGTTACACCTGACATGAGACCTTTTGTTTATAGAAGAAGGGCAGATGGTTTGGCTATTTTTAATACTGATTTAATTGATGAGAAATTGAAAGAAGCAATTAAATATTTGACGGAGTTTGCGCCAGAAGATATAATTATTGTTTGTAAAAGACAAGCTGGTTGGGAAGCTGTTGAAAGATTTGGGAAGATTACAGGAATCAGAGTTTTTACTAAAAAATATCCTGCAGGAATTTTGACTAATACTGCTTTACCAGATTTTTTTGAAAATGAACTTACTGTTATAAGTGATGCTTGGCTTGACAAAAATGCATTGAAAGATACTTTGAATGTTAAGAAAAAAGTTTTAATGATTTGTGATACGAATAATTTTTCAAAGGGTACAGACCAGATAATTATTGGAAATAATAAATCACCGAAGAGCTTGGGTGTGATATATTATTTGTTAGCGAAGGGTTATTGTAAAGCTAAAGGTATTGAAGCAGATATTCCTGACTTGGAAATTTGGACAGGAGAAATTGCAGAAGAAAAAATAAGAGAGAAGATTTCTTTAAGTGCGAAGAACGCAGAGTATGGTGTTTAAATTTTAAAAAATAACCAACCCTTTTTGTTCTTTCCATAACCTGTTTTTATCAGAACATAATTTCCATTTAGTTTTTTTCCATGGAGTTTTATCTCGAGCTTCTTTGGATCTTTTTCTATTAATTCATAAGTTCCGTTGTCCCAGATTTCAACTTTTCCTGCGCCGTAATTTCCTTCTGGAATTGTTCCATGGAAAGTTGCATAACTTATGGGATGGTCTTCGACTTGAATTGCTAAACGTTTTGTGCCTTTTGTGCGAGGTGGGATTTTAGGTAAGGCCCATGATTTCAAAACTCCTTTCATTTCTAATCTAAAATCATAATGAAGATTTGTTGCTTGGTGTTTTTGGATAGTGAAGATTGGCATGTACATTAGAGGATAAATAATTATATAAAGTTTCAGATTGTTAGACTATTATGAGACCTAGAATTTTACGGTGCATTGCATATACTATTGAAAATTATTTTGAACATAATCCAATTTTTATGGGTCGTAAAAAATTCCATGAAAGACGGCTTGCAGAAGAAGATAGAAGGTTAAATTACCTTGAAGATAAAAGATTAGGAAAAATGGAAAAGTCACGTATAGAAGGTATAGCCAAAGAAGATTAATTCTAACAAAACATTTAAATACCAATTTCTTCTACCAATTTTATAATTAAGATGAGTGCTTTAGTTATACATTCCAAGAATGTTAAAGTATGATGTATGTAAAAGCAGTCACGACTATCTCATCTGTAATTTATTATTTTTGAGAAGTCAGTTGTAGTTCTAATAAAACCGTTTCGTTAAATCGAAACAACAGCCAATAGTTAGGAGTTCGTGTGAAGTGTATTATTTTCTTATAAATAATATGCGCAATCGAAATTCGTGTCGTTTATCGACGAGGAATTCATGACATTGTTTAAATCCAGTTGATCCTGCTGGCGGCTGCGGCTATCTGGTTTGCGTTTAGCCATGCAAGTCTGTCGAAAGACGGCGAACTGCTCAGTAACACGTAGCTAATCTACCCTTAAGTCAAGGATACCCTCGGGAAACTGAGGCTAATACTTGATAAGAGATTTACCCTGGAAAGATTTATCTCTGAAACTCGCGCTTAAGGATGAGGCTGCGGCGGATTAGGTTGTTGGCGGGGTAATAGCCCACCAAGCCTGTGATCCGTAGGGGCTCTTAGCGGAGAAGCCCCGAGAGGGAATCTGAGACACTATTCCCAGCCCTACGGGGTGCAGCAGTTAGGAATCTTCTACAATGCGCGCAAGCGTGATAGAGTGAGCCAGAGTGTTTTCCAATTTGGAAGACTTTTATGGAATGTAAAAAGTTCCACGAATAAGGACTGGGTAAGACTAGTGCCAGCCGCCGCGGTAATACTAGCGGTCCAAGTCGCAGCCATTTTTATTGGGTCTAAAACATCCGTAGCTTGCTTAATAAGTTCTCTGTGAAATCCTGTCTCTCAAGGATGGGGCGAGCAAGGAATACTACTAAGCTAGAGACTGGAAGACGTAAGGAGTATGGTCAAAGTAGTGGTAAAATACTTTAATCTTGATCAGACTAACAATAGCGAAGGCACCTTACGAGGACAGTTCTGACAGTAAAGGATGAAGGCTAGGGGCGCAAAACGGATTAGATACCCGTGTAGTCCTAGCAGTAAACACTGCACACTAAACATTAGTACCTCCTCGAGAGGTATTAGTGCTGCAGGGAAGCCGAAGAGTGTGCTACCTGGGAAGTATAGTCGCAAGGCCGAAACTTAAAGGAATTGGCGGGGAGACACTACAACGGGTGACGCGTGCGGTTCAATTAGATTATACACCGTGAACCTCACCAGGAGCGACAGCAGGATGAAGGTCAGTCTGAAGGGCTTACCTGACACGCTGAGAGGAGTCGCAAGGCCGACGTCAGCCTGTGCCGTGAGGTGACCTGTTAAATCAGGTAACAGGCAAGACCCACATGTATATTTACTACTGAACTATATACAGATTGCCTTGGTAACAAGGATGAAAGTGTGGGCTACGTTAGGTGAGTACAGCCCGAATCCCCTGGGCAACACGCGCGCGTCAATGGTGGATACAACGAGATGCGACTCTGAAAGGAGGAGCTAATCCCTTAAAGTCCATCTCAGTCCAGATTGAGGTTTGTAACCCAGCCTCATGACGCTGGAATCTGTAGTAATCGTTTGTTATCAACGAACGGTGAATATGTCCCTGTCTCTTGCACACACTGCCCGTCATACCAACCGAGTTGTGTTATGGTGAAACTCTCTTTTGAGGAGAACCTTGACACGATGAGGCAGGTCAAGTCGTCACAAGGTATCTGTAGGGGAACCTGCAGATGGATCACCTCCTATATAATATTATTAGAAGTGCAGACTGTTTTTACATACTCATCTTATTTATGATGAACTTAATTATATTCGAATTCGATAATCTTAAAAACCACAACGGGCTAGAAAAAATAAGGGCCCATAGTATAGTGGTAGAATACTTCCCTTGCACGGAAGAGATCCGCGTTCGATTCGCGGTGGGTCCATACTTCTCCAAAAGTTTTATAAACTGTTTTCTTCTCAAATTTCTATCAGATGGTAAACCAGAAATATTCATACTTAATTGCTTTAATTAGCGAGGGTTATGTATATTTCTAGTGTCTGATTCGGTGAAGTATTTCGGTACTTTATCGTGATGAGAATTTTCAACCCCTAAGGTTGATTATATTCAATGAACAAGCATTAGGAGAATTTCCCATTAGACATTAATTTAATGTTTAGTGTATTTTTA
>CAZJEO010000004.1:0-27537 GCA_964545065.1 Candidatus Woesearchaeota archaeon
TTCAAATATTTTTTGTTGATAGTCTCTGGGAGTAATTCCGCTTAAAAATTTCATGATTTAAAAATTAGATTAATAATCTTTAAATAGATTGTTTTATATTTGTATATATGAAAAGAGGCTTGGTAATTATTTGTGTTTTCTTTATTTTGATTCTTTCACTTTCGTTTATCTCGGCTGGGTTTTTTTCAGATATTTGGAATAAAATAACAGGGAAGGCTGTTGAGGATTGTACTGATTCTGATGGTGGGCTGGCATATTATGTGAGGGGAACTGCTCGTGGACCTAATGGAGTTTTTACAGATTCCTGTGTTGAAGAGGGAGGTTCTGTGTTAAGGGAATTCTCTTGTAGTTTGGATGAAAGGGTAGTTTACTTGAGATATACTTGTCCTGGGGGAAGTACTTGTTCTGAAGGAGTTTGTGGGGATGTTTGTGTTGCTGAAACTTGTGCTTCATTGGGGTATGAATGTGGAACTCATGATGATGGATGTGGAGGAAGTTTAGATTGCGATGTTTGTCCTAGTGGAGAAATATGCTCAAATGGAAAATGTATTGAAGAAGGACAAGGATGTGTGATTTTTTATCTTGATGCTGATGGGGATAGTTATGGTGTAACAGATAATCAATGTTTGATGATTCCTTCTTATGAAAGTTTTTATACGGCATCACAATCAGGAGATTGTGATGATACTGATCCAGGAATTAATCCTTTAGCAATAGAAATTTGTGATGATAGTTTAGATAATAATTGTGATGGAAATGTTGATGAAGGTTGTGTTGTTGAAGGAGAAGAAGAGATAATTGAAGAAGAGGAAGAAGTTGAAGGTGCTGAGGAGATAACAGAAGGGGAGATTGAAGATGTGCTTGGGGAAGGAGTTGTTAGTGGAGGAATTCCTGGAGATTTAGATGGTGATGGTATTTTAGATATTCATGATCCTGATAAAGATGGGGATGGTGTTTTAGATATTGGATATCAAGGTATTAGTGCTAATGGAGATTTAGATGGTGATGGGATTTTAAATATTGACGACGACGATATTGATGGTGATGGGATTTTAAATGGATTTGATGTTGGTTTTAGTGTTGCTGGAACAATTGATGTGATCGCAAGTACAGAACCTGTGGTTAGTGAAGAAGTTGAAGATTTGGAAAGGGATCTTTTCCGAGAGGACATAATAGAAAGGGGGGAGGGAGGTTTTGTTCAACAGGGAGGTATTCCTTTCAAGGGTTATATGATTGAACTTGAAGATGAACCTTTGGCTGTTGAGAATGTTAAATTAGAAGAAGAAGCCGAGAAGAATGAAGGGAATTTCTTAGCGCAGGTTGTAGGAACTATTGGATTGGCTACTACAAAATCAAATATTGAGAGGAAGTTAGAAAATAAAAGGGAAGATTTAGAAGATAAAAAGGAAGACTTTAAGAAAAATGCTTTGGATGAATTAGGAAAAACTAGTGTGATTACTGGAAATGCTGTTGCTTCTGAAAAAGATTTAGTTGTTTTGGGCGAATATGAAAACGTGTTTAATGGACTTGCTTTAGACATTAGTCCTGAAGAAGCTGAAGAGATTAAGAAAATAAAAGGTGTGAAATCTGTTTCCCCAAATTATATGGTTAATATAACTTTGATGGATTCTGTTCCTTTGATAAATGCCGATGATACTTGGCAGTTGGATGCTAATGGAGAGAATTGTGAAGAGAGTGGAGAAGATTGTTTGACAGGGAAGGGAGTTACAATTGGAATTATTGATACTGGTGTTGATTATACTCATGGGGATTTGGGGGGTTGTTTTGGAAGGGGATGTAAGGTTGTTGGGGGTTATGACTTCTCGGATAATGACAACGATCCTATGGATGATAATGGCCATGGCACACATGTTGCTGCTACTGCGGCAGGAAATGGAATTTTAAAAGGAGTTGCTCCTGATGCTCAGATTTATGCATATAAAGTTTTGGATTCTTATGGGGGTGGTTGGTCTAATGATATTATGGCAGCTATTGAAAGGAGTATGGATCCAAATCAAGATGGAGATTTTTCAGATCATTTAGACATCATTAGTTTAAGTCTTGGAGGTAGAGGAAATCCAGATGATCCTATGAGCCAAGCAATAGATAATGCTGTTGATGCAGGGGTTGTTGCAATTGTTGCTGCGGGGAATGATGGTCCTGGTGAAGGTACAATAGGGAGTCCTGGAACTGCGAGAAAAGCTATTACTATTGGAGCTTCCTATGAAAGAGACTATGGAAGATTTGTGCATGAAACATGTACTGATGAAAATGCTAGGAAAGATGATATTGCCTGTTTTAGTTCAAGAGGTCCTGTTATTTGGGAAGATGAGGAAGGAAATACCCAATCTTTAGTAAAACCAGATATTGTTGCTCCAGGGGTTAATATCTGTGCTGCACAAGCTTCACAGGATACAATTTGGCAATACATCATGAATAAAAAGGGGATAGATGTCCATTGTTTAGATACTGAACATATCTCAATTTCTGGTACCAGCATGGCAACACCCATTGTTTCTGGAGCTGTTGCTTTATTGTTACAGAAGAATCCTGATTGGACTCCTGAGGAAGTTAAAGCTGCTTTGAAAGCAACTGCGGTTGATTTGGGTGAAGATGTTAATACGCAGGGAGATGGAAGAATTGATGTTTTGGATGCTGTTGAATTAGGTGGTGCTCCTCCTATTGCAGAAATTGAAACCGGTGGAGAAGCTTCAGGGGTGATTAATATAATTGGAACAGCAAGCGGGAGAGATTTTGATAAGTATACTTTGTATTATGGTATAGGAGAGAATCCTAATGAATGGATAGAGATTACAAGTTCAAGCTCTGTTGTAGAAAATAATGTTTTATATTCTGGTTTTTATACATCTTTGTTAAATGAAGGATATAATTCTCTTAGACTTTTGGTTTGGAATAATGATGGAGAGAGGAGTAAGGATAGAAGTTTGATAAATGTGAATAATGTTGAAATAACTTACCCTTTGAATAATGATATTCTTAGATTGGGAGATATACTAGATATTCTTGGAAATGTTCAAGGAAATTTTGATAGTTTTAATATTGAATGGAAGAAAAATAAAGAATTAGATTGGTCTAGCGAAGGAATTACTTTGACTAATTTGGGCACCTCAGAAATTGTAGATGATATTCTTGCTACCTTTGATACAAATATTCTTCCTACTTCAGGATATTATGATATTAGAGTTAGTAATTTTATTGACGGAAGAACTAATTATGAAATTGTTGAAAGTCTTTATTTTGATTCCACTTTGAAGAAAGGTTGGCCAGTGAGGATAGAATTTCCTAGCCTCCACTATACCTTGCTATACCCAGTTATATACGATATTAATAACGATAGTCATAAGGAAATTATTATATTTAAATCAGGAAATCCTGCCAAAATAGAAGTTTACAAACAAGATGGTTCTCTTTTATGGAGAAAAGATTTGGTTAATCAAATAACTGATTCCAGCTTACATATTCCATTAGTAACAGATATTGATAATGATGGTTATGGAGAAATAATAATTTCCGATCATAATCCTCATTCTACCCTCTATTCATATTTATCTGCTTTTAATCATGATGGTTCTTTGGCATGGTCTGTAGAGGTTCCAAAAACTTCCCAACCACAAATAAGTTCTGCTGATTTAGATTTAGATGGGAACAAAGAAATAATCTTAAAAGGTGAACTTTGGCCATTAAACGGAAGAGAGAAATACATAAGTATAATAAATAATAAAGGACAGATAATCTCTCAGTGGATATGGCCTTTTGAAGGAAGACAATACTTTAACAGGCCTAATGCTTATCCTGTTGTTGGGAATTTTGATAATGACTCTGAATTAGAGATAGTTATTGCGTCTTCTTTAGATTACTTGACTCCAAAAGGGGTCATTTATATATATAATATGGATGGTTCTGTTGTTGATGGTTGGCCAATCTATACTAATGGATGGATAGATTCTGCTCCAAGTGTGGGAGATATTGATAAGGACGGCCATCATGATTTAGTTGTAGGTATGTATTTCACTGAAATCAGCATACAAGGAGAAGACCCAAATGATTTTGGAGGAGTATATGCTTTTGATAGAAATGGAAATATTCTTCCTGGATGGCCTGTTGAAAAAGGGAATAAATTTATGTCTATCCCCGCATTAGGGGATATAGATAGTGATGGTTATTTAGAAATAGCAATTAGTGATGGAGAACTCGTAGAAAATGAGCGTAGTACTCATGTCTTTAGATACAATGGAGTTTCAGTCACAGGTTGGCCACAGGAAACAATTTTTTATTCTGATTTTATGCCTTTAATTGCTGATGTTAATGGAGATAATATTCCTGATGTTATAAACAAAATGGAAGATAGAAATTATCGTGAGCAGAGTGGAATCTATGCCTGGGATTTTGAAGGGCATGCTATAAAAGGATTTCCAAAGCGTACAGAATGGATTTCTCGATCAATAATCACTATAGAAGATATAGATAATGACGGACAACTTGAATTAATTGCAGGTTCTGATTGGGACTGGGATGTGTCAAATGGGAATATCAAAAATAGAGGAAGTATTTATGTTTGGGATTTAGATGCTCCATACAATCCAGAAACAATGGAATGGCCAATGTTCCAACATGACTCACAACACACAGGGTTATATGTTCCTTATAGTGAAGAAATCTGTGATGGATTAGATAATGATAGGGATGGAGATGTTGATGAAGATTGTGAAGAACCTTGTACTCCAACAACAGAAATCTGCGACGGAAAAGACAACGACTGCGATGAAGAGATTGATGAAGAAGGGGTTTGTGTTGAGCCTTGTACTCCAACAACAGAAATCTGTGATGGCAAAGACAACGACTGTGATGAAGAGATTGATGAAGAAGGAGTTTGTGTTGAACCACCAACATGCGAGGAAACAGATTCAAGTTGTTATTATGATGAAAGTAATGGTGCTTGTGTGGATTGTTCTGCTATTCCTGCGACTAGGTTGTGTGGGGGTCTTCCAAGCAAAAGACTTTTAGAAAGAAATTATAAGTGTGTGAACGGGAGAAAATGTTCTAGTGATACAGAGCTTGTAGAAGTTTGTGATAAATTTTGTTCTGATGGAGAATGTGGTTGTTTTTCTCGTAATACAAAAGTTACAATTTTCTCAAGAAATAATTGTTGTAATGAGTATACGAGAAGAACAGATACAGATTATGGAAGGTGTAGGTGGCGTTTATTTGGTAGAGGAGATTCTTGTGGTGGACGTAGATGGCGTGGAAAGATTAATAGAAATTATTGTAAATAATTTTAGATAATAAGAATTGAAAGTAAGAGTCCGAGTAAAGTTATAGAAGCTAGGAAACTCCAGAGGACAAGGTTTCCGAAAAATATTTTGTTTCCGTCTAAATCAGATATTGGGAGCATGTTAAAAAAGGCGTAGTAAAGATTGAGTTGCGTGAATAAGGGGAAGCCAAGGAAGTAACCAACTATTGCTAGTGCTAGGTTTATTGTGATTCCTGCTGCTGCTATGAGACCAATTTGACCTTCTGTTATTTCTGAGAACAAATATAAGCCGTGGCGTTTTGCTGGTCGATAAGTTTTTGCTTTTACGTCAAAAATTAGAGAAGCCATCCATATGAAACTCTTGAAAGGGAAGAGGAAAACTTTAGAAATTATTGGGAGAAATGCTCCTGCAGGAAACGGATGTTTGAAATGCTGCCCACTTCTATATCCGAATCTTTTTATTTTCCATAATTTGATTTCTATTTCTGAATCTAGGTAATGAGCGAGTACTTTTTTTATGAATATGTTTGCTCCGATGATGATAAAGACCGCAAGCAGGACATTTGCGAATGCCTTCCAACTTTTCAGTAAACTTATTGTAAATGAAATAAGCAGGATTATTGATGGGATGAGAATCATTTCTCTTTTGTTTATCATGGGTTGTGGAGGGAGAGATTTTTTATAAAACTTGTGTTGTATTTTATTATGGAAAATTATTTAAAGAAGATTGTATAATTTTTATCATGAGAATAAAAAAGATAACAGAAGCTACTGGAACAAAGGTTTATACAGATTCTGGTGATTTTTTTGGAGAGATTGAAGAGGCGAACCTTTCTGAGAATAAAATTGAGGGATGGAGGATAAGGGTTAACGGAAATATTGTGTCTTTGATTGGTGGAGCAAAAGGAGTTATAATTCCTCACCAGTTTGTGAAAGCAATCAGTGATATTTTTATTATAAACAAGGCTGCGCTGCCAAATCCTGATTCTGAGATAGAAGAAATTCCAGAAGATTTAATATAAAAAGATGGTGGGAGAGGAAACAATATTTCAAGGAGGTGTTTTTACTAGATTTATTCTTCCTTTTTTTCTTGTGTTTTTTGTAGTTTTTGCGATTCTTGAGAAGACGAAGTTTTTTGGAGAGAACAAGAAACAGATTAATGCTATGATTTCATTTGTCGTTGGTTTAATTTTTGTGAGTGTACTTTATCCTACGATGGTTGTGAATAATTTGATTTTGTTTTTAACAGTAGCACTTGTTTGTGTTTTTGTTATTATGTTGCTTTGGGGATTTGTTTTTGGAGATATTAAAGAAGGATTCAAGCCAGAGCAGTGGATGAAAACATCATTAGCGATTGTGCTTGGTGTGGCTTTTATCGTTGCAATTATTTGGGCAACAGGATTTTATGATAAAATCTTTGGGATAGTGTTTAATCAACCATGGAGTAATGCGTTTTGGACAAACCTGGCCTTTATTGGTGCAATTGCGATTGCCCTCGCATTGGTTTTAGCAAAGACAAAAGATAAATAAGATTTCTTTTTCGAAACATATTTAAAGATTATCTGATAATTTCTCCTATGATAGAAGGGTTGGTGTTTTTAGCTTCTTATTCAAGGTTTGATCAGGGAGCGATTGGGAGTGCGCTTGCGAGTTGGGAACAAGCAGGTGTGTTTAGTTATATGCTTCCTTTTCTTCTTATTTTTTCTCTTATCTTTGGGATTTTAACTCAGTTGAATTTATTTAAGGAAAAGAATAAGGTTGTTAATGCGATAATTTCTTTGGTTGTTGCGTTGATGGCTTTGCAGTTTGAATTTGTTTCTGTTTTTTTTGCAGAGATTTTTCCTAGGTTGGGAATTGGTTTAGTTATTCTTTTAGTTGTCATGGTTTTGATCGGATTGTTTGCTCCGAACAGAACATGGGTCACATACACGCTTTTTGCAGCTGCTGCAATTGTGCTTGTTGTTGTTCTGGTAAATACTGCGGTGGCAGTTGAATGGTTTTCTTCTGGATTTCTGGCAGGAATGAATTGGCAGAATCTGCTCCCGTGGATAATTTTAATTGTTTTGATTGCAGTGGTAGTAGGATCAGCAGTGAAGAAACCTGAAAAGCAAAATGTAAGTTCGAAGATTATGCAGAATCTTTTTGGTGCTAGAGAATAATTATTTTTTCTTAGAGCTTTTTTTTGTTTGCTTCTTTTTATGGATTGTGTGTTTTTTTGCAGTTCTTGCATGGGGGATTATTTTAGAGAAAGAATCTTCAACCATGTGCATCTCTTTTTTGATGCTTTCTAGGTTTTTGCCGTAGCTACCTATTTTTTCAAGGATTGCAATTTGAAGTTTATCCATTACTGCCTCAATTCTTTTCAACCTTTCTGTTGAATGTTCTGTTTGTGTTTGCAGAAGGGCTTGAGTATCCTTTAATTTATCAATTTGCTTTTCTATCTTTTTTATTTTTTCTGTGAAAACTTGTTCTGAGATTTCAATTATTGTATCTGTATTTTGCGCTCCTGGTATATATTCTTGATAAGGTTCTTGCTGGTAAACTTGTTGCGGAGGAGTATATTCTTCTTGTGGTTGGGGAACATATTCTTCTTGAGGTTGAGGTACATCTCCTTCTTGTGGCGCATATTGCTCTTGTGGCAAGTAAGGTTCTTGTCCTATTTCCTGAGTTTTTGGAACATAGGTTGGTTCAGAAGTTTTCTCTTCTTGTATTGGCATTGGGGCAGGAGCTTGTTCTTGTGAATTAGAAACAGCCTCTTTGATTTGTGATTGACTTAATGCATCATTTATATCTTTTGGAGAGGCTCCTCCTTCTTTTAACCTATTCACAATTTCTTGCTCTGGGATATTCTGTTTTTTCATTTGTGAAACTTGTTCTAAAACATCCATGCGAGGAACACCTGATTTTCCATTTTATTATTAACTTTTAATTGTTTTTTAAGTTTTCTAATCATGACCATGATTTTTCAAATCTGTTTTTGTTGCAAATTCTAGTGGCTGGAACATTTTTGCTTGCTTAGAAAGGATTTCTAAATCTTCTTTTTTTGCAAATTTTGAAAATTCTGCTGAAGCAGACTCGATGAATGAGGTTATTCTTTCTGTGTTTTGTTTTAGAATTTCAATGTCTTTTTTTATTTCAAGTATTTTTTCATTTGTCTTTTCTCTTGTTTCAATAAGGTTTTGTCCTATGAGGAGTAATCTGTCTTTGAGGATTCTTTGCTTTTCTTCAAGGTTTCTTACTTTCCCATTCATATTTCCTAACATTTGGTTGGGGTAAGGATTAGTTTCTTCTGCCATATTTGAAAAAGGAGAGGGGAGTTTATTAATTTTTGGGACGGGAAGATATTTAAATTAGATTTTGTTAATTAGTTTATGAAGAACAAATTGTTGTTTGGATTCTTATTAATTTTTATGGTGGTTGGTGTGTCTTTTTTTGTTTCTGCAAATCCTTACAGCTACGATGACAGTATGGATATGAAATATAAAAAAGTTGATGGAAAAATTATTTATGGTTATGGCGATGGAGTGAAATATGAAACAAGTTTGAGACCTAAAGGAGTTAATTGGAGTGAATGGAGGAAAAGTGATGTTGAAATTTCTAGAAGAAGAGCTATTGATAAAACCTGGGCAGAGATTGAGGCAGAGGATAGAGTGAAAGGAACAGAATCTATTAATGTTTTTGAAAATTTGATTAATGGGATTAGTAATTTCTTTTTAAGGTTGATTGGGAGAGAACAAGCTCTTGTAGATGAGGAAGATTTCCAAAATGGTTGAAGTTATGATTAGGTTTAAAAATGGTGAAAGGAGGTAAGAGATATGAGAAATAAAGTAATATTTGGTTTAGTAATGGTTTTAGTAATAAGTGGTATGTTGGGAGTTGTTAGTTCTGAAATTGATGCAAAAATTTGTGAAGTTGATGATGATTGTAAGTTTGAGGTTCCATCAAAACTTTTGGAATGTTCTTATTGTGACCCTTATAATTGTAATTCTTATAATTTTGAAAACAACGATGTTGTCGCAATCAATAAAATATGGAGTCCTAACTGTCCTCCAGATCCTATTCAAGATAGGAATTGTATTGCATGTGTTGGTGGTATATCTGGTAATTTTACCCTATATAAAGCAAAATGTATTAATAATCAATGCACAAAGGTAAGGGGGGAAGATGTTTTAATTTCCGATGCTGGTGTTGAATATGACTCAAAAATAACAGAATATTTCAATGATCAAACCTTGGTTGAACAAATTATACTTGAAGAAGGAGACGATTCCCCTTATTTAGGGATAATAAATAATGATATATGGATTAGGGTTGTTATTAATTTAAAAGACATTTCTTATAAAGACTCTTTATTCTTTACTTTTTCAGATAAGGAAATTAGAGAGATTCATAAGTCTGAGATTTCAGAAAAAATTACCGCTAAGATAACTAAAGAAGGATTCGATAAGTTAATTCAAGATGAAGGAGTGGAATTAGTTAAACTTCCAATGAGGGGATATTTTGTAGAAGAAGATAATTTCCAGTTTAATGAATTGTACATATATCTCGGAATTATTTTAATAATATTGATAATCATTATTTATTATTTGATTAAAAAAAGGAAATTTAAATAAAGAAATGTTAAATAAAAGAGGTGAAACTTGGAAATTTTTGGTATTTGGGATGTTATTCATTTTGGTTATGGGATTAATTTCCTCTAATAATTTGATTTCCACCTCTAACGTTAAGTATGACTCAAAAATAACAGAATATTTCAATGATCAAACCTTGGTTGAACAAATTATACTTGAAGAAGGAGACGATTCCCCTTATTTAGGGATAATAAATAATGATATATGGATTAGGGTTGTTATTAATTTAAAAGACATTTCTTATAAAGACTCTTTATTCTTTACTTTTTCAGATAAGGAAATTAGAGAGATTCATAAGTCTGAGATTTCAGAAAAAATTACCGCTAAGATAACTAAAGAAGGATTCGATAAGTTAATTCAAGATGAAGGAGTGGAATTAGTTAAACTTCCAATGAGGGGATATTTCACTCTTAGTGAAAGTGCTTCATTGATAAATGCAACTTATGTTTGGAATACTTTTAATTATACTGGTGAGGGGATTAAAGTCTGTGTTATTGATAGTGGGGTAGATAAATCTCATCCAGATTTGTCTGGAAAAGTTGTTGCTGAGAAATGTTATTGTAATAACAATTGTTGTCCTAATGGAGCAAATGAAGATAATAATGCAACTGATGAATATGGGCATGGTACACATGTTGTTGGCACAGTTGCCTCTCAAAATGAAACTTATAAGGGGATAGCTCATGATTCAGATATTTATGCTGTTAAAGTCTCAGATTCATCTGGAAACTTAGATATTGATCCTGATGTAGGGAAAGCTATTGATTGGTGTGTTAATCAAAGCGTAGATGTTATTAGTATAAGTATTAGTAATAATGGAAATTATCCTGGATGGTTTCCTTGTCCGGATGATATAGACTCAGAAATAAATAATGCGTATAATTCTGGAATTCCAGTTATAATCGCATCAGGAAATAATAATTATGAAGATGGAATCTCATATCCTGCATGTTCTCAAAATGTAACTTCAGTAGGAGCAGTTTATGATGATGATCATGGAATAGAAAATTTCTGGCCAACCTGCATTGATTGGTCAACCTCCGTAGATGAAATTGTTTGTATTACAAATAGAGCTGATAATCTTAATTTGTTGGCTCCTGGAGCGAGGATAACTTCTACAAAGATGGGTGGGGGATTTGAATGGAAGCGTGGTACAAGCATGGCAGCACCTCACGTAGCAGGAGCAGTTGCTTTAATGTTAGAAAAGAATTCAAGTTTAACACCCGATGAAATTAAACAAATATTAATAGATACTGGAAAACCAATTTGGGATTCTAAAACCAGCACAACATATCCAAGAATTGATGTTGCAGCAGCTATTGAAGAAGTCTCTTTTTGTGAATGCACATCCTGGACACCTGGCTCATGCGGAGGAGGAGGTTGTTCTTATTTTCAAAGACAAAATACAACAACCTGCACACCGTCGGGATGTGCAGAAGAGAGTAAATGTGAATATGATGAAACGTGTATTGGTGGAGGAACAATAACTGTTTGTTCTTCTGGATGCAACTATACAACAATTCAGGAGGCCTTGGATAATGCACTTGCAGAAGATATAATTAAAATTACTGATGGGGGGGTTTATGATAATGAAAATCTTGAATGGACAGCTCCTGAAGATGGAGGAGTTATTTTAAATTGTGACGATGCTACAATCTCAGATAATGTGTGGGGAATAACAATTCAGGATAAAGGAAATTGGGGAGCTATTATTAATTGTATAATAAATGCAAGTGTGGGTATAAAGATTACTGGAGAAGGAGGAGATCATGAAATTATGAATAATGTTTTTGATGTGTCAGAAAGAGGAGTAGAATTTGATGGAAATCTTGGCGGAATATATTTTTATGATAATATATTAATGAATGCAGATGAGGAAGGAGTAGAACTTACTGGTAGTGGGTCACCACTGAATCGTTCAGGAGGGAGTATGATAAGAGGGAATAAATTTTTTAATATTTATTGGGGGATATATTTAGATAAAAGCAGTACAAATATAATTCTTTCTAATATTTTCGAAGATAATACTTATGCTATGTATCTTGATGGTGGCGACTATTCCTTAGATGCCTTAATAGAAAAAAATAATGTCTCAGAAAATGATTATGGTGTTTATATATATCATCAAGAACAAGTAGATTTAAAAGATAATTATTTTTGTCTTTCTAATTCTGTTTCGGATATTTATACAACTACAATGGTACAAAGTTATGGGACAGGAAACAGATGTGAAAACGCAATTGGATGGAATGATACCAGTACAACAGGATGCACATATTATTGTGATACTCCCGCAGAAGTAACCTTGCTTTATCCTAATGATAATTCAACATATACTACACAAGGAAATGTTGGTTTAGTTTGCCAGTCTAATGATAATTATCAACTTGTAAATGTTAGTTTATATCATAATATTTCTGGGACGTGGCAAGCAAATCAAACAAAAAATATAAGTGGAACAAGCAATATAACAATATTTACTCTTAGCAATATTCCAAACGGAACTAATTTTATTTGGAATTGTTTAGCTTATGATAATAAATCAAGGGGAGGTTTTGCAGATACTAATTGGAGTCTGAAAGTTATTGTAGATACTATTGCACCAAATGTCAATATAATTTCCCCATTAAATCAAACTTATAATGTTTCTTCAATTGATTTTAATATAACCCTAAATGAAGTCGGAAGTTGTAAATATTCTCTTGATAGTGGAGCAACAAATATTACTATGAGTCCGATAGATAGCAGAAACTTTAGTGAAACTGATTTAAGTATGACTAATGGGGGTTATTTTGTTAATTATTATTGTGAAGATGATGTTGGAAATAAAAATTATACAGAAGGTATTAGTTTTAGTGTTAATGCAACTTTGCCAGACGATCCACATAAATATGTACACAAAAATTCTTCAAACGATATTGTCGCATGGCTTGGCAACGAAGGAAACATTGTATTAGCAGGAAGTTGTTTTTCTGGAGGAAGTTGTAATTCTCCTGGTGATGGAAGTTTAATATTTAGAAATTCAAGTAATGATAATGTTGCTTTCATAAATGCGTCAGGAGATATGTGTGTTGAGACAGGAGATTGTTCTGATAATAGTGCAAATTGCAATTCCCCGACAGGAAATTCATTCATAGTAAGAAATAGTTCTAGCACAAACATGATTTATTTTGATTCAACAGGAGATATGTGTTTAGTAGGGGGGCTGTACGAAGGTAGCGATCCAAATTAAAATGGAGAAAAATTGAAAGGAGGTATATGATATGAAAGAAAAGAAATTGAGAATATGGAATATTCTAAATAGTAAACCTGTCATAGGTTGTTTTATTTTTATCATTCTTGGTTTGGCAAGTGTTCTTGCAGGAAATGTTATTGTGCAGGATGGAGCTATTGAAGTTGGAGATGATTTGAATGCGAGTGGTGTGTTGTTTGTTGATCAATCTACAGGAAAAGTTGGAATTGGAACTACGAATCCAACTCATGAATTAAATGTAATAGGATATGGAAATATTACTGGATATCTTGCTTTGGGGAGAGGACAACCTATAATTTTTCCAATTCAGGGCCATACTAAGAATGTTGGAATGGAAGCTGTTTATTCTGGTGGAACTACTACCTGTAATACTTTATGTGGAACTTATACTGATGGAGTATGTTTAGCAGCATGGAGATATTCTGGTTTAACTGATGCAGTAACTTGTACTGATGCAACCTCTGGGAAGGGATGTTTGTGTGCATATATTATTGCAGAAATATAGGATAATTATTTTGTTTAATTTTTTAATTTATATTTTTATTTTGATACAAAATAATTTAAACTTCTTTCTCTTTTCTTGCTTATGAAATTCAAACCAGGGGCGAAGTTATATTCTCATGAAGTGCAGACAGAAGGGGGCGAGGACATACTTTATATTAATTATCTTGGGGCACCTTATGTTCCGAGTCTGGCTGACTCTGCTGAGGCAATGGGAAGGACGATGGATGCGTTGATAGAGAATTCGAATGTTTCTCGAGTTGTTTTTGTGCAACAAAAAAATTATAATTATGATTTTGAAGAAACCTCGCTTCTGTTGGAGATTGCCCAATTGTATATTTATTTGTTGAGGCAGGAAAATGTTCTGTCACAGGAAAAACTTATTATAAACCAGGAGCAGTTTTTTTCTCAGAGGTATAATGCTATTTTTTCTTTTTTGTTTTTGCTGAAACAGGATCCTATTGCTGCGTATGCTGATTTAAAGAAATTAATTATTGAAGCGAAAATTTTTCTGGAGAAACTTGGGATTACATATAGGATTGACCAAGAGAATTATATTCGTTTTCTTGAAAAACTTTTGAGGAGAGTTGAGGAAACAAAGATTATTCAGGTTGCTATTCCTTATCTTGAGGATTACCAAAAAGGCGATAGGGAGATTTATAATAAGATTTTTAAGCCAGATGTGATACCAAATTTTACTTTTACGCGATTGGTTTCTGATTTGCCAGAAAATGTGGAGATTGTTGATCAGTATGAAATTTCAAATAAGGAATATGATAAATCTTTTGTGACGATTTTGAAAAGGAAAGATGAATCTAAATTAATTTATCATTTAAATCCTCCTGAGAATTCTCTTGAAGAAGAGCAGAGCATGCTTTTGAATCTGGCGAAGGGAGTGCTTATAGAGCATCAGCCAAAGGCCGAGGAGTTTATTGATACTGAAAGGACAAGGCAGGTTTTTTTTAATATTTCAAAAGATCTTTTGCAGGATTTGGCTCAGGCAAAAGCCATAAAGTTGAGTTATGCTGATTTGAATAAGATAGCAACTATTTTAGTTAGGCACACGATTGGATTTGGGTTGATAGAAGTTTTGCTTCAAGATAGTAATTTGCAGGATATTGTTCTTAACGCGCCTATCCCTCTTGTGAAAATTTTTGTTAGGCATCAAGAATATGATGAGTGTTCAACGAATATTCTTCCTAGTCAAGAGGATGTTGATTCATGGGCTGCGAAATTTAGAATGATTTCAGGAAGGCCTTTGGACGAAGCAAATCCGATTATGGATACTCAGCTTGAGATTGGGACAATTAGGGCGAGGATTGCAATTATTCAGAAACCCTTATCCCCAGATGGTTTGGCATATGCAATTAGGAGACACAGGGAAGAGCCGTGGACGCTTCCGTTGTTCGTGCAGAATAAGATGCTAAATCCTTTTGCTGCAGGTTTGTTGAGTTTTTTGATTGATGGTTCGCGGACTTTATTGGTTGCAGGAACAAGGTCAAGTGGTAAGACCTCTTTGCTTGGAAGTTTGATGCTTGAAATTAGTCCTAGGTATAGGGTTATTGTTATTGAGGATTCTTTAGAATTGCCTGTTGAATCGTTGAGGAAGTTGGAGTATAATATTTTGAGAATGAAAGTTCGTTCTGCTTTGTTAAAGACTACTACAGAAGTTTCTGCAGATGATGGAATTAGAACTAGTTTGAGATTGGGAGATAGCAGTTTAATAATGGGTGAGGTTAGAAGTGTTGAAGCTAAGGCTTTGTATGAAGCAATGAGGGTTGGAGCTTTGGCAAATGTTGTGGCTGGTACTATTCATGGTGCTTCGCCTTACGCAGTTTTTGACAGGGTTGTTAATGACTTAGGGGTTCCGGCGACAAGTTTTAAAGCAACAGATATTATCATGATTTGCAATCCGATTAAGTCTCCTGATGGATTGCATTCTTGGAGAAGAGTTTTACAATTAACAGAGGTTAGGAAGCACTGGCAAAAAGACCCGTTGGCAGAAAAAGGATTTGTTGATTTGCTGAAATATAATATTGATAAAGATGAGTTAGAACCCTCGGATGACTTGATTAATGGTGATAGTGAGGTGATAAAGAATATTGCTGCAAATGTTAAGGGATGGGCAGGAAACTGGGATGCTGTTTATGATAATATTTTGCTGAGAGCAAAGATGAAAAAAGAAATTGTTGAGGTTGCAGAGAAAACAGGTGATGCGAGAATTCTTGAGGCGAAATTCAATACACTTTCTAATCATATGTTTCATGAAATTTCTGCTAATGTGAGAGAGGAAATTGGATTACCCTTGAGTGAAAGGGTTTTTCCAGAATGGCAAAAGTGGCTTAACACTGAAATGAAAAAAAGAAGTTTATGATTCAGTACATCACCTCGCCTATTTGATTAAGAAGAAATTAAGCGAGGCGTCATTGGCTCAACACTGAAATGAAAAAAAGAAGTTTATGAGCCATGACATCACCTCTCCTATTGATAGAAATGAATTAGGCGAGGCGTAAATTTTTAAATAAAGGTTGGTTGGATAGGATATGGTGAAGAAAAAATTAAAGGAACTTTATAGAGAAAAAGCAAATGAAAAGAGGCAAGAAGCAAAAGAGCTAATAGATGGATTGGGGGAATTTAAAAAAAACTCAACAGCGGGTGAGGTGGTAGAATATACTCATGACATTTATAAATTTTTGAAGACTGTAGGAAGATACTTGAGATCAGCAGGAGATATGGAAAGGGCTAAACAATATGATAGTTTATCAGAAAAATATCGTGGACCGCCAAAGAGAGGGCTTGAGCGTGTTATGGATAGTCGTGCGATGGCATATTTGTCAATCACATTTTTGGTTATGGCAGCAATCTTTGTTTCATTTAGTTTAACTGGTAATGCAATTGGAAATCTTACAACTAGGAATTATACTTGGATTAGCACGTGTTTGTTTTTTGTTGGATTGGTTTTTGCTTTTATTTATGTGAGAGGAAAGAAAAAATAGTGAAAAGATTTATTAACTTATTTTCTTTTAATCCTTTAAGAGAGGATGGTAACCTGGATAACTTTTGCGTGGCAGATTCAGATTATTGCAGTAGCAATTTTAATTTACGCTTTGATTATATTTTTAAAGGCAATGATTAAATTAGATAAGGATTTTAAAATTGCTATTTTGTTGTTGGTGGGTTCTATTATTATTAATGTTGCCTTTGGAATTATGGTTGGGGTTTTTTTAACTTCTGGCTCTGATCAAGAACAACTTATTGGTCTTTGGATTATCCGTCCTATCATGACACTGATTGTTGCAGTTCTCGTGATGATTGGTGCGAGGAAATTTTTCAAGGCACTGAATAAATAATTTTATTCTAAACATTTATTAATTCTTTTTTATTTGCATACGTAAGGAAAAAGATGGTGAAGCGGCCGACAGTTGATGAGATTCTTAGAAAGCATGGTGCGAAGATAGAGGAGAAAATAAAATCTGTTCCAAAAACTGGTTCAGGTTATAGTTCTGCTTATGATCGTTTTAAGAAAGAGATGGCTCCGGAATTATCAAGGTATGAGAAATGGTGCCACAGTTTAGGAAACGTGGTTAAGCTGAAAATTTCTAAAAAAGATGAAGATAGAATTGGGAAACAGATTGCTATTGCGCATCTTGAGATTGAACCTTGGCAAGCCCTTACATTGAGTGTGATGAGTTTTATTAGCGTATTTCTTCTTGGTCTAATAATTTCTATTGCAATAACTTTAATCAAAGGAACTCTTGCTGATTTTCCTTTTTTGTTTTTTATTTTGGTTACTGTTCTTTCAATTTTCCTTTTTTATTTTGTGAATGGTTATCCTCAACGGTTAGCGAATAAATGGAGATTGAAAGCTTCGAGTCAGATGGTTCCTGCGATTTTGTATCTTGTTGTTTATATGAGGCACACTCCGAATTTGGAAAAAGCAGTTGCTTTTGCTTCTGAACATTTGTCCCCTCCGCTTTCCCTGGATTTGAGAAAGGTTTTTTATGATGTGGAAGTTCGAAGATTTTCTACAATAAAAGAAAGTTTGGATTATTATCTTGAGTCGTGGAAAGATTATTCGATTGAATTTGTTGAAGCGTTTCATTTAATTGAGAGCAGTTTGTTTGAGCCAGATAATGCGAAGAGGGTTTTGATTTTGGAGAAGTCATTGCAGGTTATATTGGATGGGGTTTATGATAAGATGCTGAAGTTTACTCATGATGTGAGGAGTCCGTTGACAAATGTTTATATGTTGGGAGTTGTGTTGCCGACTTTGGCTTTGGCCTTACTTCCTTTGGCGAGTGCAATGATTGGAGAATTTATTAAGTGGTATCATGTTTTTATTCTTTTTAACATGGTTATTCCGTTCATGGTTTTTTATCTTACAGATAAAGTTTTGCTTCTTCGTCCGGGAGGTTATGGTGAAACAAAACTTCTTGAAAGAAATCCACTTTATCAAGAGTATAAGAGCAAGAAGCCATATCTGCGTGCGTTTTTTATCTGCCTGCCTTTTTTAATAATTGGTTTTCTGCCATTTATTTTTCAGTATACTCCTCTTCCGGGTTTGATCGGATTAAATTCAGATTATACTTTTGCTGAATTAGGATTAGAATCTTTTGGGGCAGAGAAGATTTTTGGTTTTGGAGAATTTGATGGTAGGCCTGTGGGGCCATTTGGAATTGGTTCTTTGTTGTTTGGAATGTTTATTCCCTTGGGAGTTGCTTTGTTTTTTATAATATCTTCTAAGGAAAGGACTGTGAATTTGATTAAAGAGAGGGACAATACAAAACAGCTTGAGAAGGAATTTAATAATTCGCTTTTCCAGTTAGGAAATCGGATTGGAAGTGGAACGCCACCAGAATTGGCGTTTGGGAAGATTGCTGAATCGTCGAAGGGCTTGAAGACTGCGGATTTTTTTAAGAGAGTTAATTATAATATGATGCAGATGGGTATGGGAGTTGAGAAGGCGATTTTTGATAAACGAAGAGGGGCACTTGCTTATTATCCTTCTGACCTTATTGCGACGAGCATGCGGATTTTAATAGAGTCTGCGAAGAAAGGATTGAAGATTGCTGCTGTGAGTTTAATGAGCATTTCAGAATATGTTAAGAATATACAGAAGATAACTGATAGATTGAGAGATATGCTTGCAGAAATTATTTCTGATATGAAGAGTAATATGACTTTTCTAGCTCCTTTGCTTTCTGGTATTGTTGTTGGTTTGGCTGCAATGATTGCTTCTATTTTGAGTCGTTTAGATCTTTCTCAAACTTCTGGAGCAGAGCTTTCTGGTTTGGGAGATATTGGATCAATTACAAGCATATTCAATCACCTTGAAATGATTCCTCCTTATTTCCTTCAAATTGCAATTGGAATTTATATTATCCAGATAATTTTTATCCTTACAGGAACATTGGTAACTATTGATTCTGGTGAGGATAAGCTTGCGAAGACAAACAAGATTGGAATTAATTTGAAAAAAGGAGTTATTTTGTATTTGATTACAGCTCTTATTGCGACGCTTGCGTTGTTTGTTTTGACTGCGGTTGTTCTCGGACAATTGTGATAGATTTATTTTTTTTATTTTGGAATTGTGAGATGTATTCCATATATGTTTTCAAAGATGGGACGTTCTAATTGTTCTGGTTTTCCGAGAGTTACATCTATTTCTTCTATTTCATCATCACGGTTCCTAATTCGGTATGTGCTTCTTCTTGTAAGACTAAGACCGATGAAGCCCTCTTTTTTTACTTCTCCCATGTATACCCCATCAAGATTTGTTGGATAAAAATTTACCACAGATCGGTTTTGATGATGGCCTCCAACTTCTGTAGGTTGCCAGCCTATGCCTATGAGATTATCCATTTTTTCAATGAATTCTCTATCAGCTAGAACGAGCATTCTTCCAAAAACGTCATAAGCTCCCCTTTGAGGAGATGTTTCCCAGTTACCTTCTCCTACAAGATTGTCCCTATTGAATCCTCCTTTATAAACGGCATAAAAAATGTCTTCCCCCGCTCTAAATTTTCTTATATTATGCTGAGAGTACTTTTCTATATAACCATCAAACACTACTGCAAAATCTCCTATTGTATCTTTTGGGTTTATTTCATCAAATGAATCTGAAATCCCATTTATTCCAAGAGCTGATGGATCATAATAGCTTGGGTGAGATTCTAAGTTTGTTTTGAATGTGTAAACATCTCCCTCTTTTGTATAAATTTCTACAGGAACTTCCTTCTTTGACAAAGCGTTAATATCTTCTAGTGTTGGCCCTTCCCCCATTTCTATTTTCATAAAATTGATAAATTCTTGTTTGGAAAGTGGTTCATTTATATCACTAATCATAACAAGTTCAGGATTAATTCTTTCAGTATAATTTATTAAACAATTGAGTAATGATTTTTGTTGTTGTTCATCCTCATAGTCAATTCCGTAATACTCGAGATGGATAAAAGTATTATCCTTTGAAAACATTATGAAATCATAACTATCTGTTTCAATAAATTTTTCAAGAGATACTTTTGAATCGAATTGTAGAGTAGTAATTCCCAGTGATGGTATTTCATCCACTTCTTTTTGTGTGGGAAGTGTATAAATCGCAAAACTCCCTCCCAGGGCATTTTTTTCTATAATATCTTCTGCTTCTCTTGAATCAGCTAGAAAGTCTTTTGCTTCTTCTATATTTAGGATATGGGGATTGCTTCTAAGTCCTATTTCTTCAAAATATTTTTTAGATGCAAGAATTACTCCATCCAATTCTTTTCCTTGTAAAAAATAATCTTCTAATGTTCCTGGTTCTTGCATCATCCCTGTTGTATCTTCTGCGATTTCCTTTTCCCCCATTAAGCTAAAGTTAATAATAATATTTTCCAATTCTCCATATCTATTTGGAAAAGAACCATGAGCAGCCATTGAAGGATCTCCCAAGGCAAGTTTTATCCAGACACTCATTGGAACCTCTCCTTTTGGAGCATCACTCATGTCAAAAAAAATGTCATATTCTCTTGCAGTTTCTATGGGAGCGGTAAATCTATCTATGGGAAAAGAAGGTATTCGAGTCACAGTATATTCTTCATTTATTTTCTTAAATATTTCTTCATAATGTTTTTCTTCTTTTTCCATAGAATATTCTACAAATTCATCAAATAGTTCATTAGCAAAGGGGATACCTGTTTTTACAAGAGCCCAATGTAGAAGTGTTTCTCCTGCTTCTAATATCAACTGTGCTTTTGGGCTTTCTTCAAGGGGCTTTAGTCCTTCCATTTCATGTTGTGGAACAATATATGCTCTTTGTTCTATATTTGAAATCTTTACTTCTGGGGGATGTAGAACAAATACTCTTGTAAAACCATGATGTATATTGGTATATCGTGCAGGAAGAGGAATTTCTTGTTCTTCTTCTGACAAATATTGTATTTCATAATTTTCAGTTAGAAATGAGAAAAATAATCCGTCTATATACTCTCTTGATCTAATTTCAACTTCTTCTTGAGTTTTTTCTCCATGCTCAGAAATCATCTCTATGGAATACTCTTTCCAAGCATGACTTTTGATAGGGGCAAATAAAAGTGAGGCTCCAACCAAAGTACTCGCAATTATTTTCGTTAGTGTTCTCATAAAAAAGATTAGTCTTTCTTTTATTTAAATATTATGATACTAAGTCCTAAGAGGGGGTAGAGGCTTGAGAGTTTTTAATGTGCCAGAATATTGTTAAACCAATGTAACTAAAAGATATATATGTTGGAGGATAAGTGAGTAGAAACTTTAATGAAAGACCCCCATAAATCCATAATTCAGGAATTCCAATAAATCCTATTGCAGTGATGATTAAAAAAATTGTTCCCACTAATATGTCAAATTTTTTCTTTTGGTAATGTATTAGTTTAGTTCCAAAATTTAGAAGGCAATAGATTATTACTATTACTGGAAAAGCCATATTGAAAAGTACGGAAATCATCTGTTGAGGTGTTTGATTAACTATTGTGTGAATAAAGTAGAAAAATAGCCCGCTTGCAATTGGGAATCCCTCTAATTTTATTGGATCAAATAACATCCATAGTGAAGGAATCATAGCAATTAACCATGCCCATGGTTTTTCTTTTAACAAGAAGAAAATAGCTAGACCATAAAAAACAAAAAGAATAATTCCGGTAGTTGAAAATAGAACAGAAATTAGCCTTACCATAGAAAAGGCATTTGGATAGAATGCAAAAAAAATTCTGAAGAATACAGTAAATATCCCAAATAATATAAAAACTTTTACTCTAAAATTTAGTTCCATAATAATCTATCTTTTTTCTTTTATTTAAATGTTAGGACACTAACATTTATTAATTATATTTATCTGTCTTATTTATGACACTACAAGCGTACCCCGAAATATTTTTTATGAAAATATTTACTAGGGGCAAAAAAAAAGGGGCGATGGAAATGTATCAACTTGCAGGGTGGATTCTTGCTGTGGTTATTCTTACAATAATGGTTGGGGCATATTTTATTCTTAAATCAAAAGGTATTGATGCTCTAGAATATGTAAAAAATATATTTAGGTTTAGAAGATGAGGTTGAGAAGTTTAACAAAGAGAGCAGCACTGGCAACAGATAAATTACTTATTCTTGTATTAGCAGTGTTTGTTATTATAGCGGTTTTAATGTTTGCGTTTAGAGTAGATATTAATAATTTTATAAGGAATTTGCCAGGTTATTCTTTGCCAGAAAATGATCTGATAGAGATAGTGTTTCTTTCTTTTACCTTTACAGGTTTAGATGGAATGGATTATTCTTGTAATTATTCTGAGAGAATAAGTTTGGGTGAAACCTATAAAGATGCGGGGTTGCCTGAAGAGAAAGAAGATTTTGAATATTTTAGAAATGATGAATGTGAAACGCCAAGGCCAACTATTGTTGGTAGTGATGGGAAAGAGGTTTATTATTATAGCACAACATCGCAGGAGTGGACTAAATTGAAAAGTGCGAAAAAGATTGTTCTTGACGAAGAGATTAGAGGTTCGTGTTCAAAAGGGGCGGTTGGGCAAATTATGGCTCCTGAAAGAAATGGAGTTAAGAAGAGGCAATTTATTTATATCAATGGAAAGAAAACAAATTTGTACTGGAAGGCTGAAAAGGGCGAAATATGGGTTTGGAAAAAGAATAGGGTTGATAAAGAAGTAGGGGAAATTATGGGAGGTATTGTTTCTCTTCATCCAGAGTTATTAATTAATCTTGAAGAGGGGAGGAAGTTTTTTAATTATAATTCTGATAAATACAAGGAGATTGAATCTTATATTGATGTTTCTAATCTTGTAAAGCTTCATAATTCATATTATGGTGAGAATAATATTATTTGTATTGGAACTGGAGATGAAGTGACAATTGATATTGCAGATTTTATTAGATTTAAATTCAAGGAAGAGGTTTATCTAGCTGACCTTGAAGAATTCTTTTTTGTTGTTGGTTGTGAGGAATTTGATTCTGGTAATAGTGCTCATGTTGATGCTCTTAATAATCTTAACCAAGTTACAGGTATAGAAATACTTAATCCAACTAATTCAGAGCAATTTAATGTTCTTAAGGAGATTTATCTTGCTTATGAGGGGGAGGTTAATGATGTGATAACTTGGGAGGATGTTTCTATAAACAATAATGGTATTGATTGCAAGCCAATTAAATCTGAATTCAAGAATCTAAATTACTATTATTATGTTCAAACAGAGGATTATTATTACATTTATAAGAATCCTGGAGATGCTCTAAATGATTATATTGATAAGTTAAGTTACTTTGATGATTTTAAAATAACTTGGGAATATATTTCTGGGATTGAAGGTCGAAACTTGGTTGTGCCAGTGCATACTTATAATTGTGTCGCGGATGGTTGTACACAGCTTACAGGAAAATCCAAAGAAATAAAATCTCTGGATCAGACAGATTATGGTTTGTATTATATTGATACTGATGATTATTATAATATATATTTAAGCGAGAAAAATGAAATAAAAAATTATGATGCCAGAATCTCTGAAAAGCATTTTGAAGAATTAGATAGCTCAGGAATAACTTGGGATTATATTAATAGTGAAATATTAGAACAGTTTTTTGTTAATGGCAAAATTGTTGAAAGAGCATATGAATCAGAAGGAAAATATTGTTTAAGGATAGGAGTAATTGGAGAGATAGAAAATATTTGCTCTTATGAAAGTAGAGATGCGCGTGTAATTTGGGGGAAAAATTAAAAAATGAAAAACAAAAAAGGAATATTAATGTCAGAGGTAATGAAGATACTTATTGCAGTTGCGTGTATCATTGCTTTAGTTTATCTTGGGTTTAGGCTGTTTGGAATTACGACACAAGATACAGAAATTGAACAGGCAAAAGCAAGTCTCGAGCAAATTGTGAGGGTTATTGATTCTTTAGAAGATGGTGAGGAGAAGAACCATATAATAGAGACAAGAAGCGGAGAAAGCTGGCTGGTGTATTTTGGAGATTATCAAAATAATAAATTATTGTGCATTTGTTTAGAAAGTAATTCCAGGAAAGATTGTGTGGATGAAGCTTTGGGAATTTGTAAACAAACAGGATATGTCTTTAAAATGCTTACTCCGGGTTTGGTGGATATTGGCATACAATATATTAAATTAAATGAGATTTTAGTGGATGTTGAAATCAACAAATATGGAAATATAATTAATATTGTAAAATCTTTGGTTAAGGTGGAAGGAACATGGGAGAAATTTTCTTCTGCAAAACCAGAAGAAGCTTGTCCTCAGTATGTTGGAGGTATTAGAGAAGGTTATTATTTGGGAGTGGAGGATGTTCTTGAATTTGATAATATAGAAGAGCTTATAGTTAATTTACCAGTAAATTATAAAGAAGACCTTTATGGAAAGTTTTATCCAAAGATAGGTTTTTTGAAAGAATGTATGAAAGAATTTCAGAGGCAGGAGAATGAAATATTTGGTGTTAGGGTAATTTTTCCAGAAGAAGATGGGCAAATACCTGAACAATTTGTATTTAATCCGTTAATGAGCGATGCCCCATTACCAGATGTAGAAGATTACTGGGAAACAACCCTGACTTCGGAAGATGGTAAAACAATAATAATTAAAATTTATCCAAAGGAATTATTTGAATCATGAAAATTAAAAATAAGAAAGGGATGCTTAAGCCAATTGTAAGGGCTTTGTTATGGATTGTTTTATTTGCGATTTTATCATTGGCTGTTTATATTTTAGTTAAAACTTTTACAACTATATAAGATGAAAAAAGAAAATAAAAAAGGTTCACTAACAGCAACACAATTAGTGACTATTATTTTGTTAGTCATTGGTTTTGCAATTTTGCTTTTTGTTTTTTATCAAATAAATTGGACAGGACAAATTGACAAACAGATTTGTCATGAATCTGTGATTTTGAGGGCAACATCTCCCCTAGCTACGCAGGGTCTTGTTCCTTTGAAATGTAGGACATCTAAGATTTGTGTGAGCTCTGGGATTATTGGAGGGAAGTGCAAAAAAGAATTTGAAAATGCAAAGGGAATTACAAAAGTAAAAGTAAAAGAGGTGGAGCAGATTGAGAAATTAGTGACGCAGGAAATTATTGATTGTTGGACAATGATGGGAGAAGGAAAAGTTTCTTTGTTCTCACAATATTGGGCAGAGAGATTTGGGGTTGGTGGAGTTTATTCAACTTGTGTTATATGTTCGAGGGTTGCTTTTGATGAGAAATTAGATTTGAATTTAGATGAGATGAATGTTTTGGATTATATGGTGAGGCATAGGATTCCTGATGGAGAGGTTTCTTATTATGAATATTTGACTAGCGAAGGTGGAAAGATGAGTGTTGGAGATTCGCTCACAATTACAGATATAGACAAGGATGAAGAAGGAAACCCAATTGTTGAAGAGGAGGGGGATTTAGAAACAATTAATTTCAAGGAGCTAGAAGATCCTTTTGAGAGCAAGGATGAAATGGCTATTTTGTTTATGCAGATTTCTGCTCCAGAGCACGGGGATTCTATTTTAAATATTGGCAAAGCTGTTTTAGGTGTTGGTATTGGTTCATTTGTGGGTCCATCATGGGTGAGGAAAGGTGTTGTGAAAGTCGCTAAAGCAATTGGGCTTAAGGGAGGTTTGATAACTCTTGGCGTGGCAGTTGTAGCAGCAGGAGCTCAGCAGATAAATGTTGCACATAGTAGGGGAGTTACTGCAGGTTATTGTGGGGATGTTTCTGTTGGCAAGGATGCAAGAAATGGGTGTAGTGTTGTGAGGACTGTTAAGTATAATGCAGAAGAAATAGACAAATATTGTTCTGTTCTTGAAAACATTTCTTAGTTAGATTTATAATATTCTTTTTGTTTTATAAAATATGAAAAGAGAGTGGTTTTGCATTTTGAAAAAGAACCGCAGAGGGGAATCAGAGAATTTGCTTTTTCCTAATATTATTTTTATTACTTTGAATATAATGTTTGCTATGGCTATGTTGGCATTTGTATTTAGAACTTCTTCTGGAGCAGTAATTTATGAGCAGATGTATGCAAAGCAGATAGCATTACTTGTTCAGGAATCAGAGCCTTTGATGATAATTAAATTAAACATGGAAAAAGGAATGAAAATTGCTGAGAAGAATGGGGTGGCTTTTGAAGATGTGGTTCGTATAAACGATAATCGAGTTACTGTTAAACTTAGTGGGAAAGGAGGATATGGATATTCTTTTTTTAATGATTTTGATGCTAATGCTTATCCGAGCAAGGGAGAGAATAATGAATATACAGGAGAATATATTTTAACAATAAATGAAAAGAATGAAGAATAAAAAAGGACAGAAGCTAATTTCGATTTGGTGGTTGATTATGTTAGCAATTGTTGGAGTTGGGATAACTGCAGGGGTTTTGATTTATTCTTCTGCAAATGTTGATGTAAGAGAAGTGGAAGCAGAAATTTTGAATGAGAAAATTTCAGATTGTATATTTGAAAATGGTTTTTTAATTGAGGAGTTTTTAGAAGAGGGCTTTGATTTTTTTGAAAAATGTAAATTAAATGAAGATGTTTTTGGAGAGGGAAGTGCTTTTTATTTTAGTGTTAAAGTGTATAATGAATTAGGTGAATTAATTAAAGAGGCTAGGGAAGGAGATGCTTCGTTTGAAAGAGATTGTGAGATACAAAAAGTAGTTAGAGCAAAAAATTATCCGAAGTGTGTTAAGAAAGATGAAGGTATTTCCTATTATCAAGGTAGTGAGATTGAAGAAGGAAGAATTGAGATTCTTGCAGCATCAAATCAAATAGGAGGAAAAATTTCTTCGATGATTGGGCAAGGGGGAGAATTTGGTGGAGGAGGTGCTACAAGATGATGAGAAATTTAAAATCAAGGAAAGCACAGATTGCAACGACTTTGACATGGGTACCTGCGGTTATTATTATTTTTTTTATTATGTTTTTATTTGTTTCAGCTACAGCTTTTACAACAGGAGAAAAATTTTTATCAAGAGATAAAAATTCACTGAGTTTTGAAGAGGAAGATTTGGATTATGTTTCGCAGAATCTTATGATTAAAATTCTCAATACCCCTGTTGGAGAAGAGAGAATGAGTGATTTGATTTTGAGATGGTGGTTGTTGAGAGATGGTGAGTTAAGAGAACAAATTGAAAATGTGGCTAAAGATATTTTGGATAATGAGGGTTTGGATTATGTGTTCAGAATAAATTATGCGACTAATAGAGAGTATGGTGATTATCTTGAGGTGAGGAGCAGGGAAGTCATATTCCCAGAGGAAATTCATGAATCAAATCTTTTTGTTAATGGTGAAAAAATAAAAGTGGAGTTATTTACGGAAAATGCATAAACAGGAAATTTATCCAAAATATAAAACAGGAGTTTTACAAAATG
>CAZJEO010000004.1:27637-43752 GCA_964545065.1 Candidatus Woesearchaeota archaeon
AAAATGCATAAACAGGAAATTTATCCAAAATATAAAACAGGAGTTTTACAAAATGACTGAAGTGGAAAATATTTTCTTAAGGAAAAATAAAAGAGGGGACATGACAGTGGTTTTGCTTGTTGTGTTTGTTCTTGTTATTTCTTCAGCGGCTTTGTTCAGTTTTATTTCTAGTTCTAATAAGGTGGAAGCAAAAATTTCTGATGCAAGGTTTATAGAGGATCTTTATTCAGACAGAGACCTAGCAGAATTTTATTTAACTGGGGCAGGTGAATCTGTAATTGTTAAAATTTATGACGAGTTTGTCGAAGGTGATAGTTATATTGAAAATCCAAATTATAATTCCATACATCAAGTCAGATTCGGAGTTCTTAATTTTAGCTGGGATGATGAGTTTAGAATGGATTTTATTGATGAATTTAAATCAGAATTTAGCGGATATGATTTTGAGGAAGATTATTTAAAAAATTTACAAGAAGTTATTGCGGCTGGGAATTTTGATGTTGCGTTTGATGGTGAAGTTTTAACAATGTCAATAGTTAATTGGAAGATGGCTGGCTTTCTGAAGGATATTAATGTAACTTTGTATTCTCCGAGGATATATTTGAAATTTGATATCATAAAAATGGGCTTGCATAGTTTTGACGAGGTTTATGAAGTCAAAGAGGAGTGTAAGGGAAGTGAAAATGTTGAAAGTTGTTTTGAAGAACTTGTTAATTTTGAAGTTGCAGTTGTAGAAAGAGACGACGATATTTTTGTTAGTCTTACAAGTAAAAAGGATTTTTTAATTGGTAGGAAATTTAGAAATATTAATTTTGGTTTTGTTCTTAAGTAAAAACATTTATAAATAATCCTTCACAAATATTTCTATGAAAAAGATGGTGGGAAGAAAAGGAGAGATGAACTGGTTTTTGATTTCCTTTATTGCGGCAATCATTATTGTTGTTGTTATTATTATTGGAGTTTCTGGAGGGCTTGGTACTATTTTTAGTGTGTTTGAAAAAGTCCCAGATTTAGAAGTCAATGCGCAAACCTGTAAACTCTATGCTAATCAGGATTTAGTGAATGCTTATTGTTATGAATTTTTAAAAGTGAAGATTGGAGGAACAAAGCAATATGTAAATTGTAATTACCTAGAGACTTATGCTACTTTTGATCAATTATCTGATGAGTGTGGTTCGAGCTTAGTAAACCAATCAGCAAAAGAACGTTGTAAAACTCTTAGAGATAAAGAGATGGTTAATGGTGTGGTTTGTTGGAAGGATGGTGAAGGGGTTGTAGGAACAGATGAGTGGAATGTTTCTAAGTCTCATCTAGGAGCATAATTCTATTTTATTATTTATTAGAAATAACTTTTTATTAAAGAAATATTTATAAACCATAATTTCTTTTAGTTAGTTATGAAAAGGGGAGTAAAAAGATATGGCAGGTAAGGCAAAAAAAACTTTTGATACTGCTACGAAAGTTGTTTTAGGGCTTGTAGCCTTGGCAATTATTGTGATGCTTTTTGCAATAGCAGGGTTAGCAGTAAATAATCTTGATAGAGTTGGCTTGGATAAAGTTGGAGCTACAGCAACTCAAACTCCAATATTCCAGACAGGCGATGGAGGATTTTTAGAGAACATAATAACTGTGGTGTTAGGAGAGGGTGCTAGTGTAAATTGGGAGTCATTAATATTATATCTTGCAATATTTGCAATTTTATTCTTTGCTCTTTCAGATATAGTGTCTTTGTTTAGTACATTTAGTGAAACAACTTCATGGGTGATTGGTTTTGGCTTGGCAGTTATTGCAGGTGTTACAGGTGCGGTTAGTGCTATTGCTGGAATATTTGCTGTAACAGCAGTATTTGGAGCAGTTGGAATAGCTATAATGATTATTGCTGCGATAGCTGCAGCAGTGATTTTAAACACATTTATTAGTGGTCCTCTTAAGAGATGGCAATCCGCCAGACAAACACAGATTGACCAATTTAAGGCAGCGAGGGGATTTGCTAAGGTTGGTAGTTTTGTAGAAGGAGCAAAACAAATAACAGATAAGGCTGGAAAAGGGGAAAAGGACAGATAAAACTCCTCAAAATCTTTAAAAACTTATTTCTTGTATTTATTATATGAAAAAGATAGGTGTGTTGTTTATTTGTTTATTCTTACTTTTAAGTTTTACACAATTACTTAATGTTCAGGCTCAAGACATTGGAGATGGATTGGAAGACCTTGAAGAGCAATTCCAAGAAGGTGTTGACAAGGTAGAGGATGCAAAAGAAATATTAGTAGAAGGAAAGTGGGATTATCTTGGTAAGGAGTGGAAAGAAATTTTATTGAAAAATAAGTTTGTTTCTTCTATAGATAATTTTCTCACGAAGATAAGTATTGTTTTTGTAATTTTGTTTGGAGAAGCTTATTCTTTATCTTTAACTTTGCTTTTTGTGATTATGTTATGGTTTTATTTCTTTTTTAAATTTAGTGAGATATTTACTGACTATTCTAGTTTTTCTTCGACTGTTGCAATAGGTATAGGATTACTCTGTACGATTATTTTTGCACAATTGAAAGTTTTGAGACAGATTATTGAATTTTTTGGATGGCTTGCTTTTTCACAAGAGTCTAACATCTGGAGATTTTTGATTATGTTAGGAATTTTTTTAGCATTGATGGGGATTTATTATTTATCTTCTAAATTTGGAGATGGTGTTAAAAAGAGCAAAGAAAAAAGCGAAAAGGAGAAAGAAGAGATGGAAAAGAAGAGGGCAAAGGTTGATAGGGGGATATTACGTAAACTTGTAGAGTCGATTATGAGGGGGTTAGGAGTTGCAACACATAATGTTTCAAAGAGCAAAGTAGAGGTGTCTAAAAAAGTAGAGATTGAGGCGCCTAAAAAAGCAATGTCTGGGTTTAATGACGCGATAAAAGAAATGAAAGGTGCAAAAGATGGAGGGGAGTTGAACAAGATTTATAGAAGAGCGTCAAAGAAGTTTCACCCAGATACTGGTGGTTCTCATGAGGCTTTTATTAAGCTTGGTAAAGAAAAAGAAAAAATAGGAGGAGCGTTTAAAAAGAAATAATGGATTATGGATTTTCTCAGAAAAGGAATAAAAGAAAGAATAAGAAAAAGGAAAAGAAAAAACATCCTTATAAAAAAGGTGGGAGAGCAAGGACAAGAGAGAAGGGGAAGTGATTAGCTGTACCAAATAATTATAAACAAAATAATCTTTTTTGAAACATGATTGAGATAATTTTCTTAGGGGTGTTGGCTTTGCTGTGGGTTGGCTTTGCTGTGATTCAAGATTTGAAAAGTAGAGAAATTGCGAATTGGTTATGTTTCTCCTTGATTATTTTTGCACTTGGATTCAGATTTTTTTATTCTTTATTTTTGGGAGAAGATTTTTCATTTTTTTACCAAGGGGTTATTGGCTTTGGAATCTTTTTTGGATTAGGACAAATACTTTATTATGGGAGAATGTTTGCTGGAGGTGATACGAAGTTAATGTATGGGCTTGGAGCTATTCTCCCAATTTATGGAACAATTTTAGAGAATCTTCAGATTTTTTTTATGTTTTTTCTTGTGTTCTTTTTGTCAGGAGCCATTTATAGTTTTGGAGTTAGTGGTGTTTTAGCAATTAAGAATTTTAAAATATTCAAGAAAGAGTTTGTTTCTCAATTTAAAAAATATCATAAATTAATTTATTTTGTAATGTTCTTGAGTTTAGGAATAATGGTTTTGGGTTTTATTGAATCTATTCTTTTCTTTTTAGGAATCTTGTTTTTTCTTTTGCCTTATCTTTATGTTTTTGCTAAGGCTGTTGATGAATCGTGCATGGTTAAAGAAGTAACAACTAATAAATTGACAGAAGGAGATTGGCTTTATGAAGATATAAATTTGGGAAAGAAAAAAATTAAAGCAAAGTGGGATGGACTTAGTAAAGAAGAAATTAAATTAATAAGAAAGAAATATAAGAAAGTTAAAATAAAACAAGGGATTCCATTTACACCTGTTTTTTTAATTAGTTTGATAATTTTATTTTGTTTAATTTTATTGAATATCAAATTGTGGAATTGGTTTTGGTAGAAATATTTTTAAACTAGAATATCTTGAACAAAAAATGGGTGATAAATATTTGGAAGAGTTTGATAAAGTTGTTGGAAAGAAGAAATGGTCACAGGGGATGTATGCTTATAGAAGAGAGAGGGATTTAGTAAAAAAAGGGGATCGTTCTGGGAAATCTTCTGATGAGAGATTAGAACATAAATATGCGGGATATGAGAAGAGAGCAGCAGATAAGGCTAGAGCAGATGGATTGATATCGAAAGTTGGTTCTGTTCAGGATTTGAAAGATGCAATTATTATTTATTCTAAGATTGATGTCTTGAGTAAACCAAGTGTCAGAAAAAAAATTATTAATTTTACCAAAGAATATTATCCTGCAATGGGCAGTCCTAAAGATTGGCGTGAAGTAAGGGACTATTTAGAAAAATCTACAGAAGAAGCTTCTGAGAAATCCTCTCAAAGAGATTTGGAAGGAAAGACCTTGGCAATAATCGGAAGTTTTGGAATCATCGCATCTTTATTTTTTTTATCACCAGTTGTCACAGGAAATGCTATTGGTAGTATGAATAATGGAGCATCTTTTTCTATTGGTGGAGTTTTATTTGTATTAGGATTGGTTGGATTGTTTATTTCTTTTAGAAAAAGATAATTTTATGGAATACGTTTCGGAAGCCATAACTTCTCTTTAATTGTTTTTGGCTTTGGTTTTGTAATTGGTTTTTTTGGTTCTTGTAAAATTTCTTTTAAGATTATTTCAAGTTCTTCGGGGGATGCTTTATGTTTTTCTGATTCAATTGTTTCGTCCTTGTAAACTGGAAGAACATTGATAACTGCATGACCAAATAAAGTTGAGGGAGAAATGATTATGTCTTTTGGTTTGAGTTTCTTTTTTAACAACTGGGAAATTTTTTTTGCGAGTTCTTGAGCTTTTGAAGAAGATTCTTGAGAATGCTTTTTTGGAATTATTAATGCGTGGCCTTTTGAGATTGGATTGATTTCCAAGATCGCTAAAGCATCTGCATTTTCTTCTAGTTTAGAAGATTTAATATTTCCTGAAGCAATTGCACAAAAAATACATTGTTGTTCTTCGCCTTCTGCCCCTTCTTCAGAGCGAATCATATTATTTTGTTTTACGAATTGTTCAAGCTGTTCATTGTCCATTGCTTGTAACTGGGTTTTTGCGTCAGCTTTTTTATCTTCTGGAAAAGTAGAATCTATCTGCTGGAGAATTTGTTCTTTTATTTGAGTAACTTGTTCTTCTGATAACATGTTATAAAATTGTAAGGAGAATTAATAAGGTTATTGTTTGTGTTGAGGGTTAAGAGCATTTAATCTGCCTATAAGAGTCTGTCTTTCAGATATCTCTCTTTCAAATGCTTCCTTATTTTCATTTAATGTTACAAATGTATAAGGGATTCTTTCTTTTTCTAAAATTTCTGCAGCATTTATTGAGCTTTTTATTATTTTAATGCGATAGTCTGAGCGAACACCGATTTTTATTTTTCTGGATTCATCCCAGTGTCCTATATGATGGCCATCAAAGATTATTACTCCATCCACTTCATTTTCTGTAATATAGAAACCTAATTTTTCTAATCTTGATTTATAACTTGTTGCCATTCTTTTTAGAACTAATTTTGATTTAAAAGAATTATTGTCTTAGATTATATCAATCTTCGAACATCAATTACTTGAGTAGAATTAACGCCTTCAATTGTTTTGAATGGTTTTTCTATTTCTTCGGGTTCTATGTCTTCTGATAATTCAAAAAAAGCAATTACAGCTTTAAGTCCAAAAGCGATTGGTTCTTCTTCGTATTCTCTGTTTTTTCCGCCTTTTTCCTTAACTATTGCTTTAGCTTTTTCCTTTATCGCATTAAGATTTGTATCTGGAGATTCTGGCATAAGTTTGATTTTAATTCCTGCTGTTCCCATATTTTGTTTTAATGAAAGATGTTTTTAAAGTTTCTTATCTTGTGTGAATTGTGGACGTGCCCATCCGCCCACCCTAATTTTGTTGTTTAATAATTCACCACGAAAATACTTAAAAACATTCAGGATTTTTTGTTTAGATGGATGAGAATTATGAAAGAATTGTGGAGAAAATCTCTAAATCTGCTGGGGTTGAAAAAGAGGAAATCGAGAGGAAGATAGAAGCAAAGAGGGCGAAACTTTCTGGTTTGATTAGTAAAGAAGGTGCTGCACAAGTTATTGCTGCTGAATTGGGGATAAGTTTTGATAATGAAACTTTGAAAATTGAAGAGTTGTTGCCTGGAATGAGAAAAGTTAATCTTACGGCAAAGGTAATTAATATGTCTCCTGTGAGAACTTTCACAACTAAGAAAGGAGAAGAAGGGAAAGTTGTTAATTTATTCGTGGCAGATGATACGTCAAATATTCGAGTTGTCTTGTGGGATACAAATCATATTGCTTTGGTTGAGAAAGGAGAGATTAAGGAAGGGACTGTAATTGATTTTGCAAATGGTAGTATGCGGGATGGAGAATTGCATCTTGGAAGTTTTTCAGAACTAAAATTAAGTAGCGAAGTTTTTGAGAATGTTCACACAGAGAAAATTGTTAAGGAGAAGCCAATTGCGAATTTTAATATTTCAGAAAATATTGGGGTTCGAGCTTTTATTGTTCAAATGTTTGAGCCGAGGTTTTTTAATGTTTGTCCAGAGTGTAAGAAAAAAGCAAATGCAGAAGGAGAGGATTTTGTTTGTGCAGAGCATGGAAAAATTATGCCAGAAAAAAGAGCAATTTTGAATCTTGTTATTGACGATGGAACAGAATCTATTCGAGCTGTTTTCTTTCATGAAACTATTAATGGACTGGGCTTAACAGATTTAGAAAATGCTGAAAAAATGGAAACACAAAAGCAAATGATTCTTGGGAAGGAAATGGTTTTTTCTGGAAATGTAAGAATGAACACTTATTTTAATAATCCAGAGTTAATTATCGACGGTGTGCAAGAAGTTAATCTTGATGAGTTGATTGGAAAGTTAGAAAAAAATGCTGCTTAAAACACATGTTTTAGTTGGTTTATTTTTTGCGTTGCTTTTTTTACCGAGTGAAAATAGATTATTATTTGTTGGAATTGTTTTGATTGCTTGTATTATTCCTGATATTGATTCTAGATTCTCTAAAATTGGGAAGAAAAAGACATTTAGGATTTTACAAGTGTTTGTTAAGCACCGGGGAATAATTCATAGTTTTACATTTTTATTAGTAGTAAGTGCGATTTTTTGGTTTATTTATCCTTGGGTTGTTTTGCCGTTTGTTTTGGGTTTTGGTTCACACCTATTAATAGATGGTTTTACTAAACAAGGCATAAGACCTTTTTATCCGTTTAAATTTAGAATTAGGGGAATAATTAGAACTGGGAAAAGGTTTGAGATTTTTGTGTTTGTTATTTTCTTGATAGGAGATTTGGTTTTAATTTTTGAGAGGTTGTTTGGTTTGAGTTTTTTGTGAGTGTAGGTGCCCATCCGCCCACCCTAAAAGTGGAGGCTTATTAATACATTCTCACGAAATGTTTATGAAATCTAAACTATATTTACGAGGCAAATAATCTTTATAAATAGGAAGAGGTTTGTCTGTTTATGGTTGTTAAAAAGAAAGAAGAGGTGGAGGAAGTGGAAGAAGGAGAAGAAGAGGAAGAAGAAGAGAAAAAGACTTCTAAAAAGAAAACTGAAGAGATTGAAGACCTCCCCTCAAAGGATACCCAAGGAGGGCATACCCCAAGAGGCACAAGCAAGAACCTGCAAGCAGGTGACTCTGCTGAGCCTTCCTCAAAGGATGACTCTGGTGAGCCTCAACTTACTGATTTGCCAGGGATTGGTCCTGCTGTGTCTGCGAAACTTGAGAATGCTGGCATTTCTGATTTAATGGGTTTGGCTGTTATGGGTCCTGCGCAGTTAGGAGATGCTGCGGGAGTGAGTCCAGCAGTTGCTAGGAAAGCGATTCAGGCTGCGAGAAATATGCTTAAGATGGGTTTTATGGATGGATTAGAATATGCAGAGCGTAGGCAAGATATTGTTTATATTACTACTGGCAGTAAAAGTGTTGATGATCTCTTGGGGGGAAAGGGGATTCAGAGCAGAGCAGTTACAGAAGCTTATGGGGCTTATGGTTCTGGGAAAACTCAGTTAGGTTCAACATTGGCAGTTAATACACAATTGCCTACTGAAAGAGGAGGAGCAAATGGGAAGTGTGTGTTTATAGATACAGAAGGAACCTTTAGACCAGCGAGGATAAAACAAATTGCAGAAAGTTTGGGAGCAAATCCTGAAAAGGTTTTGAAAAATATTTTTGTTGCAAGAGCATTTAATTCAGATCATCAGATTTTACTTCTTGATAAGATTTCAGAAATGATTAGAGATGGAGAGCCGATTAAATTGTTGATTGTTGATTCTTTGACTGCACATTTTAGAGCAGAGTTTTCTGGTCGAGGACAATTAGCAGATAGGCAACAGAAGTTGAATAAGTATATGCATAATTTAATGAAGATTGCAGAGCAACATAATCTTGCTGTTTATGTGACTAATCAAGTGATGGCAAATCCTGCACAGATGTTTGGTGATCCCACGACTGCAATTGGCGGACATATTGTTGGACATGCTTCGACTTATAGAATTTATTTACGACGAGGAAAAAAAGATTCACGAGTTGCGAAGTTAGTTGATAGTCCAGACTTACCAGACAATGAGGCAATATTTTTCTTAAGTAATGCTGGAGTTATCGACGAGTAAAGAGGAATTACTTTCTTTTTCTATAATGAACTTGTTCTTCTGGTTTGGTATATTCATGAATTTCGTCAGGAGAAAACCAGAAGTCAATTTCCTTTTGAGATTCTTTTGGATCGTCGGTGGCGTGTATAATTGTTAAGTTTGGACGATTTGATTTGTTTGCAAGTTGGAATGTATCATGGGAGTAGTCTCCTCTGATTGTTCCTGGAAGAGCCTCGTCGATATTTGTTGGACCAGTTAATCTTTTTATTGTATGTACTGCATTGTGCCCTTCTAAAACAACTGCAATGATTGGAGAAAATTGCATATCCTCGATTAATCCTTTGACAAGGTTTTTACCTAATGTAATTGGATCTGTTTTTGCAGGGAGAGATAATTTCTTTTTGTACAATTCTCCTTTTTCTTTTAACCATTTCTCGTCTTTAAAATAATGTTTTTCTAAAGCTTCCTTCGATGCTTGTAGCATTTTGATCGCAACAATTTTCATTCCCACTTTTTCAAATCTTTGAATTATTTCTCCGACTATTCCACGAAGTACTGCATCTGGTTTTATTAACACTAAAGTTTGTTCTTCCATTTTTTGTTATGAATTTTTTAATTTAAAAAGTTTGTGATTTGTGGAATTCATCGACGAGTAAAATAAACTTTTTTTAAAAAAATAAAAATTTGAAAAAAGAAAAACATTTATAAACAATAAAATTTATATTTATCATATAGAGTTAAACTCTATTAAAAAAGATGGTTGATAAGAAAGCTTTAAATGCTGTTAATAGGAATGAAATTGTTTTGATAATTCTTGTATTGGGATTTATTGGGTTTGTTTTTGCTACTACAAGTTTTGATGGTTCACTAGTAAATCAAGGGAATTATTCTACGAGCCTATTTTTAAATATTACAACAAATACTACAGGAAATGCGCAGTTCAATATGACTTGCTTTTATAATTCAAGTGGGGGAGTAGCTAATACTAGTACTAGTGCAGGTTTTGCAAGTGTGGGTAATTTAACAGGTATTCTTGCGAACCAGACAGCGGCTGGAGATGTTTCTCCTTTTAATATAAGTGTGGATCTTAGTTTGTTAAGTGATTCAATCACAACTAATGTTTCTTGTTTTTTATATAATGGGAGTGTTATTGAGGTTGTATCTGAGAATGTAACAATTGATAAGACTGCTCCGGGAGTTAATTTCACAGGAACTACAGGATCTTCGGTGGTTAATTATGGAAATTATACTTCTGCAACTGCTGGAAATGTTCTTATAAATGTGAGTGCTTCTGATGCAATTTTTGGTGCTAATCACACCGAAGTTTATATTAATGTTACTAATTCCGATGGAGGTGGCGGCAGTATCGGAGCTAATTTCACAAGAGCATTGAATAGAAGTGCAGCAAGTGTTTTTTATAATGCTAGTATTAATGTTACAAATTTCCCTGATGGGGTGTATAATTTTACGATTTATGCTAATGATACTAATTTTAACAATTTCACTGCAGGCACGTATACTAATCTTAATAATACAGAATCCCTTCAAATAACACTTGATAACACTGCCCCATCTTCAGTGACTTTGGCTAAAGCAAATTCAACAAGAAGTTCTTTGGGTATAGATGTTACTATTGTTGATGCTGGTAGCGGTATAGGAACTGTGTGTACAGTTGTCGGGACTGGTGGAAGTATGTCTGGCACTACAACAAGTCAAACTTTAGTTGCGACAGGATTGGGTTGTAGTAGTACTTATGCTTATGTTGTAACTTGCACTGATAGGGTGGGTTATTCAAAAGCATCGATATCAAAGTCTTTTATAACAGATTCTTGTAGTGGTGGGCCTAGTGGATCAACACCCACAGTTGAGGATGCAGAACAATATACTTGGGCAAGCATAACTCCAGAAACACCTGCTTTAATGGGAGATTTTGAAGAAGATCTTGGGGTGAATCAGATTAGAGTTGAGGTTAAGAATGAAGTAAATAATGCTAGGTTGATTGTTTCAAGGTACGGAAGTAATCCTTCTACTGTTACTATTACGCAATCTGAAAAGATTTATAGGTATTTGGAAATTGAAGCTCGAAATTTAGGAGAGGACTTAGAGAGAGCTACTATTAGGATGCAAGTTGCAAAGACTTGGACATCTGAAAATGATTTTACAAAGGAAGAGGTTATGGTATTCAGAATTGAGGAGGCTGGTACTGAATGGGAAGAACTTGCTTCAACTTATTTAGAGGAAGAGGAAGATGATAATTATTACTATTATGATGTTGACGTAACTTCATTTAGTTACTTTGCGATAGGAGGAAAATTAACTGAAGAACCAGAGCCAGAACCAGAGCCAGAACCTGCAAATTTGCTTTGGTTGTGGATTACAATTGGTGCTGTAGTATTAGTAATAATTGTTGGCGGTGGATTTGCTGCTAAGAAGAGAAGATAAATTTTCTGGATAAAAGGGGGCTGGATTGTTGGTTGATTTTATGTTGGATGAAATCGAATTTATATTATAGCTGTGAGATATCCAAATCTTTTTAATCTTGTTTTTTGTTTTTTATTTATGGAAAATATAAATTTAAATGAGGGGATGTTTGCTGATTTGCATATTCATTCTAGATTTTCAAGAGCATGTAGCAAGAATATTGATTTTGAGAATTTGGTTAAATGGGCAAGGGTTAAGGGATTGCATTTATTGGGAACAGGAGATTTTACTCATCCTCTTTGGTTGGAAGAGATAAAGAAATTAGAAGACAGGGGAAATGGCTTTTATTATTTTGATGATTTTCCTTTTGTTATTTCTGGTGAAATTTCTTTAATTTATACTCAGGAAAGAGGAAGAAGGATTCATCTTGTTGTTTTGGTTCCTAGTATTGAAGTGGCGGAGAGAATTAATTCTTATTTTGATACGAAGGGAAGAAGGGATTATGACGGCAGACCTATTTTCAAGATTCCTGGAGATGAATTTGTTAGAGAGATGATGAAAATTTCTTCTGATATAGAAATTATTCCTGCACATATTTGGACTCCTTGGTTTGGACTTTTTGGTTCGATGAGTGGGTTTGATAGTTTGAAAGAATGTTTTAAGGAAGAGTTTGAAAATATTCATGCGATTGAAACTGGGATGAGTTCTGATCCTGAAATGAATTGGAGGATTGCTGAATTGGAAAATAAGGCGATAGTTAGTTTTTCAGATGCACATAGTTTTTGGCCATTTCGAATGGGGAGAGAGGCGACTATTTTTAGGAAAGTGGATTCTTATTCTGGAATTATTGAGCAGATAAGAAGTAATTCTTTTGTGGCTACGGTTGAGACAGATCCTGCTTATGGAAAATATCATTTTGATGGGCATAGAAATTGTCTATTTTCTTGTTCTCCTGAGAAGAGTAAAGAACTAGGGGATATTTGCCCTGTGTGTGAAAAAAAATTGACTGTGGGCGTCGATAGTCGTGTAGAACAGCTTGCTTCAAGAGAAATAGGAGTTAAGCCAGAAAATGCAAAACCATTTTACAAACTTTTGCCGTTGCATGAATTGGTTGCTCTTGTTGTTGGAAGTAGTATGCAGAGTAAAGGAGTTTGGACAATTTATAATTCTTTGATTAAGGAATTTGGAAATGAATTTAATATTCTTCTTAAGGTTTCAAGAGAAGAGTTGATAGCAAAGCAGGTGAATGAGAGGCTTGTTGGTTTGATTATGAGAAATCGAGCACAGAAATTAAAAGTGAAGCCAGGTTATGATGGAGTTTATGGTGAGGCTTTGCTTGGTGAGAAACAGGTTACTTTACTTTAAGTTCATAATATATTCTTTTAGTGTTTCGTGGAATGAAGTCGTGAAATGTTCTTCAAGTTCTTCGGGATTAACCCATTTCAATTCTTTAATATCTTCAGAAGGGTTTTCTTCACCCCCAATAACTTCGCATAAATAATAAATTGCTAGGAATTCTTTTTTCTCTGGGTATATCTTTGTGAAGATTGTTCCAAGATTTTCAATTTCTAATCCTGTTTTTTCTTTTATTTTTCTTTTTAATGTCTTTTCAAGTTCTTCATTTTGAGTTGCTCTTCCACCCGGGAAAACCCAACTTAATTCAGGAACATATGGGTCGTTTTCCCTTTTTCCTATGAGAATCTTTTTTGTTTTTGGGTCAAAGATTACACCTAATAGAATTACTTTGAAATCGTCAAGTTCTTGAGGTTTCATTATGTTCTTTCATCTTGAGAAGTGTATTTAAATCTTTCTTCTCACTTTTTTATAGTAAAAGCAATTTTATTTTATAGAAAAAATCATGTTTTTTTGCTTGGCTGTTTTTTCAACTTGTGAAAGAAACCCTTTGATTTCGTTGTCGGCTGTTTTTGCATTTTCAGATTCTTTTTTAATTGAATAATTTCCTGCTGAAATATATTTTATTTCTAAATCCTTTACATCTCCTAAAATTTCTTTGATGATTTCTAAACCATCTGGGTCTGTGCTGGTCAATGAAAATTCTTTTTTGATAATTGCTTTTTTTATTTTTTGGCTTTTTAATATATCCATAATTTTTTCTGCGTCTGATTTTCCTGTTATTTTTTCAAGTTTTGTTGAGTCTTGTTTTGCTTCTTCTAGGAATGGAAAGATTTTATCTTTTTTCAGAATTTTTTCAATTGTTTCATCTGTTTTTTCTTGCAGAACACTTTTCAAAATGTTTTTGTAGCTTTTTTCTTGTTTGTCTCTTTCCAAAACTTCTTTTTTTTCTTTTAATGTCACCCTTCTTAATGAAAGATCAATATTCCCATTTCTCATTCTTAGAACCTTACATACTATTTTCTTTTTTGGAACAACATAGTCTCTTAGGTTTCTTATTCTTCCTGGAGCAATTTCGCTCATGATAATGTTTCCTTCACCGTAGTCTTCTATTTTAACAAATACCACAGTTCCAACTATCTTTTCTACAATACACAATACTACGTCGCCTTCTTCTAATTCCATGATTTATGAAGAAATTCTTGGGTTTTAAAGGTTGTGATGGAGTGAGAGAAATTTTAAAAGGGGGAATTTTTTGAGAAAGGGATGGAGAATGAATATCTAAATTTTGAGAAAGCGTTGAAAGAATTAGCTAAGAAAGAAGGAAGATTACTAAAGACTGCCTGTAAAAGATTTGGCGTGGAGACAATTTTAGTTAATTCAACTAGAGCATTAGCTAGATATAAGTCTTCTTCAAAAAAACCAGTATTCTTGATTTATCCTGAGGATCTTGGTCTACTTAATCTACTTGGAAATTCCTATAGGTCTAGTAAGAAAGGGCGGAGATTATTTCTTGTAAATACTTCTTATTTCGACGGGGGCATTCTTGAAAAAATTATTTCAGAGGAGAATCCTTCTTCAGGATATTACAACCTTTGTATTCTTAAACAGAACTATGTTTTTCGAACTTGGAGAGTGGTGGATAATCAATCTCCAGTTCGGATATCTTATAAAGCTGATGATGCTTTGTATGGTAATACTGATAAAAGAACCTTGGCTGAGTTAAAAGAGAAGAGAGAAAAAGATGAAAAGGAAAGAGAAAAAGCAAAGAAAAGAGCAAACGAGGAAAGAGAAAAACAAAACGGATTAGGAAAGAAAAAGAGAAGAAAAAGAAGAAAAATTAAACCCTGACTAATTCAATTTCTAAATCTTTTTTGAGAGTGTCTATGAAATCTTGTTCTTTTTCTTGAGAAATCATGCATCCTGCTGCGAATTCATGTCCTCCGACTTCTCCGCCTATTTTATCTATAACTTTTGCTAGAACTTCCCTGATATTTCTTCCTTGTTTTCCAACACTTCTTGAAGAAACTTTTATTTTGTCTTCGTAATATGCCATTGTGGTGATTATTGTTCCTTTTTCATAGATTGCAGAGTTTGAAAGGATGCTTGTGATGGTTCCTGTCATAGTATCTTTGATATTGTCTTTTGCATTTATTATTACAAATTTTTTTCCTTGTATTTTTTCTGTTTCTGAAACGAATTTTAATCCAGAGATTATGAATTGTTTGTATCTTACATGTATTGCCTCTGCAACTTTTTTTGCTTTTGAAATTTCCATGCAAAATTGTATTGCGATGTCGCTTCTGTCTAATCTTGAGCAAGCGTTAATCATTGCGCTTATTTCTCTGGCGTCTTCGAGTTTATTGAAAAATTTTATTAAGAAAATATCTCCTAGGATTTCTTTATTTTTTGCCTTTGGATTTCTAAGAATTATTGAAGTTACAAGTTTGGACATTTCTTCTTCGTCTAATTCAATTAAGCTTTTGTATTTGCCATTTTCTGGATTTAATCCAACTTCACGAAGTAATTCTAAAACTCCTTCCATGTTTCCAGTCACTTCTGGGATGTAAGGGTCTGAACAATATTCAAGTGTTCTGTTTAAAGGTCTTGTTGAAGGATAAATCAAAAGCCCTCTTTTTCGCTGGACTTCTCCTTCATTTAATATTGAATTGTTTATTTTATCTAAATCTTTTTCTAGAGAATCTCCGATCATGCCAAGAACTGCAAGTTTTGCTAGGTTTTTAGTGTCTGGAATTAATTGTTTACAAAAAAGATAAGTTAAACCAGAACTGCTTATTTTTTGTTTTTCGTTTAACTCCGAATTTATTATGTTAATGTTTTTTGGAATTTCTTGGGAAATTTCGTGGTGGTCGATTATGAAAATATTTTCTAAATTTTTGAGATGGTTTAAACTTCCAGAAGCTAAATCAAGAAATAAAATTAATTTGTTTTCAGGTAATTGTTCAATGAATTCTTTTTCAAGTCTTTTAATTATTTTTACAGAAAATCTTTTGTCGAGTTTTTTTAATGTCTTTATCATTATTGTCGCAGAAGTTATGCCATCTGTATCAAAATGACTTATGATATAAATTTCTTTGTCTTCGCTTTCTTTGATGAACTTTTCAGAAACTTTTGCTATTTCTAATTCTAGATTATTTTTTGTTACCTCTTTTTCCATCTTGTTAAATAGAAATTATTCTTTTTTGAAATACTTTTTAAGTCTTCGAAGTCTGGCACTAATTCTTTCTTTATCTCGCATAGCTCTTTTATCACCCTTGTTTTTTTCAGAATGTGTTGCTATTTTTCTTAATTTTGTTTCAATATTTTTAATATCTGGAATTTCATACTTCTCCCCGAGTATTTCAGATATTTTCTTTTTATATACTTTTGAATGAATATTTTGTTTTTTCAATTCTTCTCCTATTTTCTCGCTTGTTAAACCTTTTTTTGCTAAGGCTAAAACTTTCTTTTCAAACTCTTCCTGAGTTGTTTTCTTTGGCTTTTCGTTTTCCATCTTATTAAACAGAAATTTAATCTTTTAAACCTTACTATATGCGTTGATATTTTTCCC
>CAZJEO010000005.1:0-41382 GCA_964545065.1 Candidatus Woesearchaeota archaeon
CTGGTTCAGCAGTTACAATGACTCCTGGAATAACGATGGACAAGACAGGGAAGGTAGGGATTGGAACTACGAGTCCAGTAGTGAAGTTAGATGTTAGTGGAGATATTCGTGGTACTTGGATTAATGGAACTTACTTGAGTTTAGGAAATACAGATGCATATTTTTGGAGTGATGCTTCTGGTAGAATTGCAACAACTGCTGATTTTTATGTTCAGGCAACAAGTGGAAATACTTATCTTTATTCACTGAATACTTATCTTGGTGGAACTAGTGGAGATAATATTCTTTTTAGAGGAAATACAATAACAGGAACTGCTTGGGGTATAACTGCAGCAGGAGCAGGAACTTTTTTAACATTAAATACAGGACAAGGAGCAAATGAACTTTATGATATGGATCAAAATGTTTTGACGACAAGTGATGTAGATTTTAATTCCTTAGGAGTTTTAGACACAAGAGCTGATGGAGATACTACTCCTGATGGATTTACAGATAATGCTGTTGAATTTAGTTTTACTGATGATATAGCTGGATCAGCTAATGCATGGGATTCTGTAATCACGGTGGCAGGTTGGAGTGATACTTATAGGGTATGGCAACTTATGTCTGGTTCTTCGACTGCTATAGGAGATGATAATCTTCATTTTAGAACAGGAGGTACTGCAACATGGGGAACTCTAAGAACAGTTTGGGATGATGGTAATGATGGAACTGGTTCTACGCTTGATGCTGATTTATGGGATGGCAATGAATTTGCTACTTATTTGAATCAGGCTGTTTTGACGACATCCAATCCGCTTTTCGCAGGGATAAGGGTGTCTGCTGCTATAGATAGAACTGCTGCTGGAACTGGTTACTTAGATGGAGGATATCCAGGTATTGAATCAACAACAACATCTGGAGCAATTTATTCTATAGGGGCAACTTATATTCCTGGCACTACAACTTTAGGAAATATGTATGGTATTGGATATGGATATAGTGGTGGGGGGGGCATTGGTTTTTCTCCTGTGCCTAACAATAAATGGGGAATGTATGTTGCATCTAATGGAGCAGATAGTATTTTTTTAAATTCTGATGATGGTATAGTTTATGCAACTTCTTTTACTGGGGCTGGAACAGGGCTTACTGGAACTGCTGCGAGTTTAAGTGCAGGCACATTAGATGGCATAGATTCTTTAAGTTTCTTGAGAAGTGATGCTGATGATATTATGTCTCAAAGCTTGACTTTTACAGATACAAATGGGATTATATGGGAAAATGGTGTTAATAGAATAACCCACAATGATGGAGGGGGAAATGTACAAATTAGATTCGGGCATGATTATTCTTCGAGTGATGAATTATTTACTCATTCAGGAACTGCTTTTTATCTTGGTGGAAATCTTGATAGTGCAGCAGGAACTATGATTTTTAAAGTTGCTTCAAATGGGGGGGCAGGTGATAATACCGCAGTAACGTGGGGAGATGCATTGACACTTGCCGCTACAACTTTGACTTTTGCAGGAGACATCATATTGACAGATGATGATTTTATAGGAATTAGTGGTTCTGATGAAAGAATAATTTTTGATACTGCTGGAGATATTGAGATAATGGGAGCAAATGTAGGAATTGGAACTACGAGTCCGGCAGCGAAATTAGAAGTAGTTGGAGATGTTCGTGTTGGAGGGGAAAGTAATGTAGCTATCCTGTCTTTGAATCGAAGTGGTACAGGTAGTTCTCATCAGACTGGAGAACTTCTCTTTGCAGATGGCACTTCCATTCATGCGCAAATAAAATCCTTTACTGCTGGAACAACAAATTCAGGTGATCTCAGATTTTTCACAGAAACAGGCGGTTCTTTAACCGAACAAATGAGAATTGATTCTACTGGGAATGTGAATATTCTTGGGGGGGATATTACAGGAGCCAATAACATTCAACTTAGACCTGGAAGTACAGATAATGTTTTTAGAATAGAAGACACATCAACATTATCTGCAAACGATGGTAAGAGATTAGATATTATATTCGATGGAGTATATGTATCATTAACTGCTACAGATTATGAGGGAGATGCAGAATTACTCCAGATACCAAATGGATTATATGTTTCTGGTGGAACACCTTATTTCACAAACACAATACAAGCGAGAGGAGGTGTTGCCGATGATGGAGGTAATTTGGTTCTTGGTGATACTGTAGATATTGGTTCTGCAAGTACGGGAATAAGGGTTTCAACAGATGGATATATCTCTGATATTGATGATGCTTTTGTAACAATAAGTGAAGATTTAGATGTTGGTGGAAATATTAATTCAACTGGTGGAGATATTTGTATCACTGGGGGAAATTGTTTAAGTGATATAGTAGTACCTTCTGGTTTGATTGCTATGTTTAATAGTTCTTGTCCTTCTGGTTGGACTATTGCTGATGGAACATCTGGAACCCCTAATTTGGCAAATAAATTCATAAGATCTGAATCAACTGCAGGTAATACGGGTGGAAGTGATAATGCTATTGTTGTAACTCATGACCACCAAGTGAATCCACCAAGCACGGCTTCTGGAACACAAAGTGCAAGTCACACACATACTGGTGGAAGTCATCGGCATGGAATATCTCCTACAACTAGTGGGATTAGTAATAATGATTATATAAGTCGTCTAGGAACGTCTAGTCGGAGTGCTATTTATACACAATATGCAGTTGTTGGTGCTTTGACTAGTCAAACTGCAAGCCATACCCATACTACAGATATTCCAGAATTTACATCAGGTTCTGCAGGTTCAAGCGGGACAAATGCAAATATGCCGGCATATTATAGTTTGGTCTTTTGTATGAAGACTTAAAAGAAAAAATGAAAGGAGGTAAAAATGAAAAAAATAGATTTAATAATAAAAATTGGTGTAATAATCATAGCAGTATGTATTTTGTTTAACACAATACTTGGTACTTACTATGAGGTGAAATATACAATAAGGAATCATGACCAGAGAGAAATGATATGTAATCTGCATGAAGATTTAGTTTATATTAAATCACTACAATTTAGTAATGAGATAGTAAAGTGTTGCGAGTTATCAAAAGAACAGGGTGTAAACTATATTATCTCTTGTGAAGAGATTTTGATATGATCTTGGTTATATCTAAGGTAATAGTATAAGAAAGAGAGAATAGAAAATGGTAAAAATGGAATATAAATCATTAATAAAACCTTCAGAGAGTAAAACCCTAAAAAGGTTAGCTTATATTTTAGTTCTTATTTTTGGTATTTATATGCTATCAAGTGGATTAAGTTTGATGTTTGCAAAAGATTCTTCAGCTGACAAAATCCAATCTTTACATGGTTCTGGTTTTGAAATTCAATCTTGTGAACAAATAACAGAGACAGATATCTATAAGTTATGCAAAAGAATAAGAAACAAGGATAGCGAAGAGTTTGATTCAATTATGTTTGCAAATGAATTTACAGGAAATATTAACCCATATACAGTTTATGGTGTAAAGATGGGGCTTTATGCAAAACGCTTGTTAGATGGAGAAGAACACCAGATTAATGTGTTAAGTGAAACAGGTACTAAAGTTCCATTAAGTTATATTAATGATGGAATTATTGTAAGTATTGGCTCTACTTTTGGTAGGGGATTGATTAAGTCTGTGGCAGATTCAGATACCTTTTCAGCTATATTTTTCTATAAAAATAAAAGTGTAAGGATTGAGCTAAAACCTGAGATAGCCCAAGATATAAATCAAAAAATTTCAAAATCACAAGAAAAAAGAGGAGGAATCACTTACGAACATTTAATAGATACAAGAAATATTGCACTTGATTTATGGGAAAAATACACACCAGAGGAGGCTTTTATAGTTACATATCCTAATAAGGACGGAACATATTGTCATTATAATGATCACACACTTAATGAATATTTTAATCTATTAGAAAAAGTTGTATATGGTGCTTCTTCAGATAGCGAGATTCTCAAATTCATTGATGAAGGTGAGTGTAGCTATAATGGGCGTATATATGAAAATGAATTTGGGCAAGAAATTGTTTCAGTCATATGGAAATCAGATAATCGAGAATTAAAATTTTTATTAAATCATGAATAAAGATAATTACTATAAAAAGCACAAGTTAAATTTATTAAGGTATTCTTTTTAATTAAACAAGATTTCTTTTTCTAACTAAGAAAAGAAAAATCAATAATAAAAACCATTGAAATTGGGATAATTTGAGAGCAGAAAGCTTATATAATTATTAATAAGAAATCGTTAATTATTTAAATAGATTCTTATTACTTTTTGTATGCAATCTGACATACAATTAAACAATTTAATGAATATTTTAAGAAAAATTGAGGAGAAAGTAGAATCTATTGAAAGAGAAATAATATCCATGCGAAGTACTGATGCAGAGTTGTCTCTTTCTGATAAACAATTAGTTGATTTAACAATAACTAAGGTCAAATCAAATAACTTTACTAATTTAATTACCTTAGAAGAATTAAGTGAAAAAGTTGGTGTGTAATGTTTTTAGTTGTATTTGAAAAGACTGCTGAAAAATTTATTGAAAAATTAAAAGACAAAAATTTGCTAAAAAGAATTTTAAATAAAATAAATAAATTAAAAGAAAATCCATTTCCAATAGAAGCAATAAAGATTGAAAAATATAAAAAAGATAAAGTATTTAGAGTAAGAGTCGGAGATTACAGGATTTTATATTATATAGAACCGAATAAATCGCTCATTGTAATAATCAATATAGATAAAAGACCAAGAGTATATTAATACTAAAAGTAAGAGTTTTGTAAATAAAAAATCAATAATCTGTTTGAATAATCTTGAATTAGAAATTTGTAGCTGATATAAGGAATTACAAAAAGAGAATTATGAAATTAATTTAGAAAGCTTTAAATATACCTTATTATAAGGATTTTTATGAAAATAAAGAAATCTCTATTAGGAGGATTAGCATTTCTTTTGAGTAGTTGTGTAACTTTGCAAGGAGGATTAGATATAGCTTATGTTCCAACACGAATAGATAATGAACTCGTAAAAAGTGAATTAAGGGTAGTCACAAAAATTGGAGGGGGAATTCCAATAAATGAATCAGCATTATATGCTAGCGGGGCACAAACATCTTTTTTGGCTCTTCCAAATTTTAAAGATTTATCACATTATAACTTGAATGCAACAAGAATGATTTTTGACGTGCGTTTGGGTTGGCAGTTTCCCGGTATTGATTTTTATATTGATTCTTCTTTGAATGTTACTAATGAACAAAATGATTTATTTAATGTAAAAAAATCTTCTAATTTAGATTATGCTTTTACGCAAGAATTTGGAGTGCAATTTAATTTTTAATATGAAATTAAAGAGTTGAAATCGATAATTTGTTTGGATAATGTTAATTGATCTTCTTCATAAATTTCTATGTTGAAAGAAGGCATAAGTAAATTATAATCACCGACTAATTGAGGAATTAAGAGATTTTGGCAACTAGTAAAAAGCATACTGGTTGCAATAGTGCCGATTAAAAATAATTTTTTAAGGGGTTTCATTATTTTTATTTGTGTTTAATGATTTTATAAATATTTTTAATTAACTTTATTAACAATCTTCTCCTTTTTTTGTTATGAGGCTTTGTGAAACTATTATAATTTTTGAAGTTTTTCTAAATAAATCCCTCCCCCACCCAAACGCCTTCGGCGTTTGAAAATTAGTATTTAGAAAAACATTAGTTTTAGAGGAATTCACCAAAGCCTGTCATGAAAATATTTATAAACTATAGTTATTCTATAGAATAATAATGGTAACAACAATCCAACTTAATGAAGATGTAAAAATGAATTTAGATAGATTAAAAGTTGGTAAGGAGACTTATGAACAAGTAATTTTAAATTTGATGGAAATTGCTGAAAAATGTAAAAGAGAGCAAGAGGAATTACTTATTGAAGGATGTAAGGAGATGGCTGGGGAAGATCTTAAAATAGCTAAGGAATGGGAAGGAGCTTTAATGGACGGAATAGAAGATGAAAAATGGTAGAAATTAAAAGAGGAAATATTTTTCTGGCTAATTTAGAACCTATAAAAGGAAGAGAGCAAGGAGGAATAAGACCAGTTTTGATAATTCAAAATGATATTTCTAATAAATATTCTCCAGTAACAATAGTTGCTGCTATTACCTCAAAAATTTATGAAAAAGAATTTCCAACTAATATTTTTATTTCAAAAAAAGATTCTGGTTTAGATAAAGATTCTACAATATTATTAAATCAAATAAGAACAATAGATAAAACAAGAGTAATTAAAAAAATAGGCTTATTGGATTTACAATTGATGCATAAAGTTGATTTGGCTATAAGAATAAGTTTGGGAATTGAATAATTTTATAAAAAATAATTAACTTTATTAATAATCTTTCTCTTTTTTTAACATGAAAATATTTATAAACCATAGTAACTATATAGTTTACTATGGATACAACAGTGCAAATTAGTAAGGAATTGTTAGAGAAACTTAAGATGATGAAAATGCATAGTAAGGAAAGTTATGAAAATATAATTTGGGATTTGATAGAAGATAGGATGGAACTTTCTGAGGAAACAAAAAAGAATATTGCTCAATCTGAAAAAGAAATAAGTGAAGGAAAAACCGTGCCTTTTGAGGAAATCAAAAAGAAGTGGCTAAAAAATGTACAAAATTGAGTTTTCAGAAAAGGCTCAAAAACAATTTGACAAATTAACTCTTGAAATTCAGGGAAGGATTATTAATGTTCTTGAAAGGATAAAAATTCGTCCTTATAGTTATGTTAAAAAAATTATCGGAAGCCCTTATTTTAGAGCACGAGTTGGAGCAAATAGATTAATTTTAGATATTAAAAATGAAATTTTAATAATCTATGTTATCGAAGTTGGACATAGAAAAAATATTTATAAAAAATGAAAAAAATTGGATTGTTTTTGTTTGTATTTTTGATTATTCCTTTCATAAATGCAGATGTTATCTCTGTAAACTCTGGGGGAAATGAGCAGATTGTAATTGGTTCTGATACTTATATTGAAGGGTTTTTTGGGTGTGTGCCTACGACATGTACAAAACTTGGATATAATTGTGGGACTTGGGATGATGGATGTGCTAAAACTTTGAATTGCGGAAGTTGTGCTTCTGGTTATACTTGCACTTCTGGAACTTGTGTGGCGGATGTTATTATAACTCCTCCGGGAGGACCTAGTGGAGGCACACCAACAGCAAATGTGGCAGTTATCCCAACTACAATTAATTTGAATTTGGCGGTTAACACAAACAAGGAACAAATAATAAGTGTGGAGAATCTTAAATCAACTTCTACGAGTGTTTCAATAAGGCAGACTGGTTTGGATAATATGGTGATTTTAGGAGATACTTCTTTAACATTAGAATCTGGCGAAACCAAGCGATTCAGCGCTATTTTTGTTGCATTGAATGAAACCGGAATTTTTACAGGAAATATAATTGTTGGAACTGTTAGCATACCTGTTTCCTTGAATGTTAAGACAAAGCTTTTGCTTTTCGACTCAAACATTGTTGTGCTTAATAAAGATTACAAGGTTTCCCAAGGAAGCGATTTGAGGACAAGAGTTACTTTGCTTCCAATGGGGGATGAAGAAAGATTAGATGTGCTATTGAATTATGTCATTAAAGATTATCAGGGTGAAACTTACTTGACTCAAAGCGAATCAGTGCTGGTTGAGAAAAAGATGAATTTTGTTAAGAACTTTGGTACAGGAAGTTTACCCTTAGGTAAATATGTTGTTGGTCTAGAATTAGTTTACCCTGGAGGAGTTGCTCCGTCGAGTGCACATTTTGAGGTTGTGCAAAAGTCAGGGACAGATATTTTAGGAATGTTGATCTTTATTTTGGTAATTTTTATTTTGATCATCGCGATATTAATTATTATCTTGATTATTAGGAGAAAGAGAAAACAAGAACAAGAAGTGGTTCAATAAAAAGATTTATAAGTATGGGAAACTATAGCACTCTATAGAAAATGATTACAACTGTGCAGTTAGATAAAACTACAAAGAAAAAATTAGATGCTTTAAAAATTCATAATAGAGAAAGTTACAATGAATTGATTTTGAGGTTGATAGAAAATTGTCCTGTGAGTGCGGATAGAGAAAGTTTGATTGAGACTATTGAAGTTCTTTCTGATCCAGTGGCAATGAAGAATATAGCAGAAGCACTGGAAAGTATAGAGAGAGGAGAACCTGGAATTTCTCTAGAAGAATTAGAGAAAGAATTGGATTTATAAGATGTATAAGGTAATCTTTAAGAATTCTGCTCAGAAACTTTTTAGAAAATTAGATAAATTTGACCAACAAAGAATTGTTAAGAAATTGAAATTATTGGAACAAAACCCTTTTCTTGGAAAACCTCTTATAGGTGAGCTTGTTGGAGCGTGGACCTTGAGAATTGGAAAATATCGAGTTATTTATCAAATAAGGCATGAGAAGTTAATTATTTTTGTTTTAGATGTTGGACATAGGAAAAATGTTTATTAGGAAATTTAAGGCTAAATATAAATTCTCCGCAGATTTAAATTATTAGTTAATATTCATCTTTCAATAATCTTTTAAACTTATCAATTTTAATGAAAACATGTTAATCGGACTTGTGGGAAAACCGTCTGTAGGGAAGAGCACGTTTTTTAAAGCTGCGACTTTGGCAGAAGTTGAGATTGCTTCATATCCTTTCACTACGATAAAAGCGAATCACGGCGTGGGTTATGTGAAAGTAGATTGTATTGACAAAGAGTTTAATGTTCAATGTAATCCAAGTCATGGATTTTGTATTAATCACAAAAGATTTGTTCCAGTTGAATTAATGGATGTTGCAGGTTTGGTTCCTGGTGCATCAAAAGGGAAAGGTTTAGGAAATCAATTCTTAGATGACTTAAGACAAGCAGATGCTTTTCTCCATATTGTTGATGTTTCTGGTTCAGCAAATGAAAAAGGAGAACAATTGTCTCAAGGAGAAACACGAGACCCTTATGAAGATATTAAATTTCTAGAAGAGGAACTTGATTTATGGTATTATAATATTTTGATAAAAGTTTGGAAGACTTTTTCTCGGACAGTTGAAATGGAGAAAAGCAAATTTTCCGAAGCTGTTGCTAAGCAATTTTCTGGTTTGAAAGTTGATGAAGAGGATGTAAAATATGTTTTAAGAAATTTGAATTTGCCTGAAAAGCCAACGCAATGGTCTGAGGCACAAATTAAAAAGTTTGCAAAGCATTTGAGGATTAAGAGCAAACCAATGATTGTTGTTGCTAATAAAATTGACTTGCCTAATGGCAAGGAAAATTATGAAAGGTTAAGGGCTGATTTTCCAAAATTAAATATAATTCCTTGTTCAGCCGATAGTGAGTTTGCACTTCGTGAGGCTGCGAAATCAGGGCTTATCGAATACATTCCTGGAGAAAGAAATTTCAAAATTTTATCCTCAAAGGATGACTCTGGTGAGCCTAAGCTTTCTGTGAAACAAAAACAAGCACTTGAAAAAATAAAAAAGAATGTTTTGGATGCATATGTTGGTGGAACCGGAGTTCAGTCTATTTTGAATAATACTGTTTTTGGACTTTTAGGATACTTAGCAATATTTCCTGCTTCAGCAAATAAATTAGCAGATAGTAAAGGAAATATTTTACCAGATTGTTTCTTGCTTCCTGGAGGGAGTACGGCATTAGATTTTGCTTATTATTTGCATACTGATTTTGGAAAGAATTTTATTAAGGCGATAAATGCTAAAGACAAAAAAGTTTTGGGAAAAGATTATAAGTTAAAACATAGAGATGCTTTGGAGATTTTGACTAAATGAGATCTTTTCTCGTAAGAACAAAACAGAATTTATTGAGAATTGAAGTATATTTAAAATTTATCGAGAAAAAAGAAATAAAATTAGATAAAAAATTATTTTTAAAAATGTGTAAGGAAGGATGTGTTAATTATGAGAAAAAATATTCTTGCCCCCCCTTTTCTCCAGAATTTGAGCAAATAATGGGGGATTGCCAAGGTCTTTTTATTGTTTTATTCTTATGCAAAATGAGTCAAATCAATTCTACAGAATATAATAAAATTAGGATAGCTAATGTAATTATGAAATCTAGGTTAGACCGATTAATGAGGGTTTTGGAATCTAAATTTAAGACTAGTTATTTGAGCACTGGTTCATGTAGATTATGCAAACCTTGCAAATTAAAATTGGATAAACCTTGTAGTCATCCAGATAAAAGAAGATATAGTTTGGAATCTGTCTGTATAGATTGTGATTATCTAACTAAAAAATTATTTAATTTACCTCTTGTTTGGTATAAAAATAAAAAAGCTCCGCAATATTCTTGTGTGGTCTGTGGTTTGATTTGCAATAAAAAGGAGAGCAAAAAAATTGAAAAAGAAGTAAATCTATTTGTTATGAAAGATGAGATATGAATTTGCTCCAGACATTCAATTTAAGGCAGAAGAAATTTCAAGGATTTTGTTTCCTCATGTTGAAATAGAAAATATAAAATGTTTTAGAAGTTTTGGAAGTTCTTCTCGAAGGACAATTGCGAGATGTCATGCTTTGGGAAAGTTGATGCAAGCGGCTCTTGGTCGAAAAGCGTTCTATTCTTTAGAATTTTTGTCAGAGAGGTTTGATAAATTTGATGTAGAAGAACAAATAAAAATTATAATTCATGAATTAATGCATATTCCTAATTGTTTTGGTGGAGGATTTAAGCACCATAATTTTGTGACAGAAAAAAATGTGAATAAATATTATAAGGAATACAAAAAGAGAAAAGATGAAAATAAATTTTAAAGATAAAGAGGTTGAAATTCCAGATGTTAAGGAATGTAAAAGCTTTGCTATGGGAAAGGGATTGATGTTTTCTCGTCGAGAAAAAGCTAAGGCACTTTTGTTTAAATTTAAAAATCCTGTGAAATTTCATCTCACTTCACTTTTTGTTTTCTTTCCTTTTCTTGCTATTTGGTTAGATGATAAAAATAATGTGGTGGAAATGAGAAAAATAAAACCTTTTATTCTAGAAATACCGTCGACAAAATCATATTATAAACTTGTTGAAATTCCTATTAATAAAACATATCATGGGGTTGTTAAAATCCTCGTCGGGCACAGAAAGGTTTAAATAGAAACTTGATTTTATTTATGAATCTTAAATAGGTGAATGAAAGGAGGTGTTAGAGATGGGAAAAATTGTTAAGAAAAATGTTATTACTAGAAAATCTGGATATCTTTATTATGTAGACGGGCAAGGTAATGTTTGTGAGGCTAAGATGTCTAGAGGTGGTAAAAAGAAAAAGAAAAAAGCTGTAGCAAAGAAGAAACCAGTAAAGAAAAAAGCTACTAAAAAGAAAAAGAGATAAACCTCTTAATTTTTTATTTTATTTTTTAATTAATTTTATTCAAATTTATTTTTTAATTTTTCTCTTATTATCTCTTCGTCTTCGGGGTTTGTAACTCCGAGCCATTTTTCATTTGTGGGGTAGACTTTGACAGAAATCTTTTTTTGTTGTATTAATTTTCCAACTTCTTCTGGGAGGAGGCATTCAACTTTTTTATCTCCTTTGTTTTGTTCTTTGAAATTTATTAGAGCTTGATTGAGAAGTGAGAGAGTTTCTGGGGTGAATGCAAAGATGTTCATGCTGCACAAAGATTCTGGAGTGAGATTTTTTTCTTGGAAATTCTGTTGCGTGATTTCAAAAACTTCTTTTAATTTTTTCATTGTATTGTTTTCGTTTAATTCAAAAATTCCTCGATTGACGCTTCCTTGTTCTGGGATGACGTTTTTTAATTTATATGCAATTGTTGCGTTTGAATTATCTTTAGAATTCTGGAAATGTTCTACAAGAGTTTTGAAAGATTCTTTTCCATAGAGATCGTCGCCATTGCAAACGATGAATGGGCAATCCAATAATTCTTTTGCAGCACATAATGCATCTGTTGTTCCCCAAGGTTTGTCTCGTTTTTGTTCATTGAAATTTTGTAAGGCATATTGAATTGGGACACCCTTGTATTCAGTTCCAAATTTTTCTTTGAAAGGTTGCTCTGTTTTATTACCCACGATGAAAATTATTTTTGAGAATCCTGCTGGTAGTGCTTGGTTCATTGAATATTCAATTAGAGTTTCGTTGTTTGGTCCGACTTGTGCGAATTGTTTTATTTTTCCTCCGAATCTGCTTGATAACCCAGCGACCATGTAAACGAGTGCGATTTCCATTGGGTTAGATGTTAATTAATTTTATAAAGATTTGTTTGATTTATTTTCAATCAATTCGTGCTATTTCTTATGTAAGGTTCAGATTTGTGATAAGTAAGAAAGTAAAGAAAAGAACCAGGGTCTGTTGGATCTGAAAATTTATAGTAATGTTTATCATTAAATTTCCCATCACCATCATAATCTCCTAAAAATACCATGCCTTCTGAATAATAACCCTTAAACAATAATTTTCCAAACAAAGGCGAAATTTTTTTACCGTCGTATGTAAAAATATAGGAAATATCTGAAAAATTCGGATTGGCTTTTAGTTTTTCTTTGTCTAATTTAAATGGCGCAATTCTGTAAGGATATTCTCTGTCTGGTTCTTTGTCATTATTAAAATCCCTGGAAATATTTATGCCTCCCTCATAGGCACTAACTATCAATCTTTGTGGTGGAAAATCAATCTCATCCAATTTTCGTTCTTGAATTGTTGTACAAGACATAAATGCGAAAGCAAGTAAAGAGAGCAAACCTGATTTTCTCATAGCAAACTAAAAAAATTGAGGATTATAAAGATTAGTGTATTTGAATATTTAGTTTTGTTATAGGAAGTTTTATATACGTATTATAATGGGCTTTTTATATGACATGGAAAAAGGATTTTGCATCAGATAGCTATAGTAGGCTTCCATTAAACGAAGTTCTAAAACTTTATGAATCTCGAGAAATACCTTCGGATTTAATTCTTGCAAGGCTTCAAAATCTTAATCAATGGTTTAATCTTTTTGTTGGAGGATGGGGAGCCCATGTAAATCCCTCCAAATTAGAGAAAGTAAGAGAATTTGAAAAGGATTATGGGAAGGAATTAGATTTTATTTATTCTAATCATTTGCTTAATGGAATGTATGTTATGCAAAGGTTAAGGGATCCAGGAAAATTTAGAATTGCAGAACCTTTGTTAATGGCCAAATATAAAGCACTTCCCCTTGAAGAATTATTTAATTCTGAATATTTAAACTCTGAAGATAGAGAAAGACTTACTGTTGCTCAAGATGAAAATGGAAATTATTTATTACCGAAAGAAATAGTGGAGGAAAGGGTTAAGAAATTACCTGATAGAATTAAAGGGTTACAAAAATTAATGCAAGATGCAAGAGAACTTTCTAAAGAAGGGCATGATAAACCAGTTGATTATGATAAATTGTATTCAAGATTAAAAGATTTAATTTACGAGAAAAATACTTTTAGAGGATATTTGGAAAAGAGAAAAATTTAATTTTCTACTTTAATTCCTGCTGAGAGAGATAAGGGTCTTGGCCAATTATCATTATAGTTTAATTGTCCATATAATATCATGAAATCATTTTCTTTTCTCATTTTGATTCCTGCTCTTGCTGAAATTGTGGGCCTTTCATTATTTAGGGGGATGCTTAAATTTATAGTAGTATAAGGTCTTTGTAGAAACTTTTCTAATCCGCCTGATTTGAAGGGGGTTGCTGGAAATTCAAATGTTGAGGAAAGAGTTATATTTGATTCACTTAAATCTCTTTTTAATAAATTATCAATTCCTACATTTAAGATTAGGCATTGTTCACTGAAAGGGCTGTCAACAATAATATATGCATTTGCAAAGAAATTATTTTCTTGAAGTGAAAGTTGATATATTTCTGATGGATTATTCAATAATTTTCCAATGTTTGCATTCCCGTCCCAAAGAAATCCTCCTGAAAGATATAATCTGTTTCCATAATTATAAGTGTAATCTATGAAAGGTGAATTTAGAAAGACTTCTAGTTTAGTGTTGTATCTAATATCTTCCCTATTTAATAAATCTATTTTTCCTGATGCAAGGATAGACATTGTGAGGGGTTGTTTGGATTTTTCTTTTTCATTAGGGTAATATAATGTGATATATTCTTGAATTTCATCAGGTATTATTAATAAGGCATTATCCTTCTCTTTTTTTGTTGGAGATATTGAAATTGTTTTTATCAAAGAGAGATAAGATGCTTTTTCTTCTTGACTTTTAATTTCATTTTCTTGAACTGTTGTTCCTCGATAGAAAGGAGGTTCTGTAATTTTTACATCAGAATGAATGGGTGATAAAAGTATTACGCTGCTTAATATAAGAGGTAAAATACCTTTCATATAAATTATTTAATTATAATATTTATAAACATATATTGAATGTAAAATACATGACGAATAAATATGTTAAGAAGTATAAGAAGATAGTTAATGAACTAATTAGAAAGAGTTTTCCTGAGTTGAAGGGGAAGAAAGTTAAAATAATAGAATATAATTTTACTAAAACTTATGGGGGGTTTGTTCCGATTATTAATTGGCTTGGGATACATAAGAGATCTAGAAAGATTTCGAGAAAAGAATTAGAGGCTCTTCTTGTCCATGAACTTTGCCATATGGAAGATTTTTCTAAGAAAGGTTTTTTCAAAACTCTGTTAGGGACTTTGCTTCCTGTTTTTCCTAGGAAGGAATTAGAGTATAAGATTGATAAAATGGTTATTGAAAAAGGATATGCTAAACCAAGAGCCTTATTAGTTAAAAGATTAGGCACTAAAAGCTATATGTCTGAAGATGAAATTAAATCTTATGCAAAGAAGATTGGAAAATGGCAATAATCTTAGGAATTGAATCAACAGCGCATACTTTTGGAATTGGAATTGTGAAAGGTGGCAAGGTTTTGGCAAATGTTCGAGAAATGTATACGACAGAGGAAGGCGGGATTATTCCAATGGAATCTGCAAAGCATCATGCTGAGGTTGCCGAGGATGTTTATGTTCGGGCTTTGAGGGAAGCTGGAATGGCACCACAGGCGTACCCCGAAAAATCTTCTACGAAGATTTCTACTAGGGGCAAAGCGAAAATTTCTGAGAGTGATATAGATGCTATTGCTTTTTCTCAGGGACCTGGTTTGGCACCTTGTTTGCTTGAAGGAATGAAGTTTGTTAAAGAGCTTGCTCGTAAACTCGCAAGGATTGATGACTCAGAGCCAGAACAAGTTCGAGGCTCTTCGTTAAATAAGAAATTAACAGATAAATCTGTTGTTAATTTTAAAACATCCCGAGCGCAGCTAGGTAAATCTGTTACTCAGAAAAATCTTCCAATTATTCCAGTAAATCATTGCATTGCACATTTAGAGATTGGAAAAATTACTGGCGCGCGGGATCCTGTGATGCTTTATGCCTCTGGAGCGAATACACAAGTTATTGCTTATGCTTCTGGAATGTACAGAGTTTTTGGTGAGACCTTAGATGTAGGTGTTGGAAATTTTATTGATAATTTTGCTAGGTTTTTAGGAATTGGTTTTCCTGGTGGACCAAAGATTGAGAAGTTAGCTAAAGGAGGGAGGAAATATATTGAACTTCCTTACAAAGTTAAGGGAATGGATATTGCCCTTTCTGGAATTCTTACAAACTTGAAACAGAAAATAGCTTCGCTCCAAAGTCGCTCAGGATTGACTGGCTCAAAACAGGCTTCGCCAAATTTTTCGTCTAATAAAACTGATAATCGAAAAAATATTTCATTAATAGATTCTAAGCGGAGCACCTTAACGAAGTCTGGTGCGGAGCAGCAATATACAGTAGCAGACTTAGCATTCAGCATGCAGGAAACTGTTTTTGCAATGTTAGTTGAGACTGCTGAGAGGGCGCTTGCCCATACAGGGAAAAATGAATTGCTTTTGGGTGGAGGCGTGGCATGCAATTCACGACTTCAAGGAATGTGTAAGATTATGTGTGAAGAACGGGGGGCTAAATTTTTTGTTCCAGAGCGACCCTTGTTGGTTGATAATGCAGCGATGATTGCTTTTTTAGGAGAGATTATGTTTAAAGCTAGAATTAAGGAAACTGATTTGGATAAAATAGATATTATGCCAAGGCAGAGGACAGATGACGTTGAAGTGAAGTGGAAATAAATATTTATAAATAAACTTTTCCTATAATCTTTGTATGGTGAAAAAGAGGCGACAAAACTTCTTGCAAAAAGTTTGGAATTTGAAATATCTATTAATAATTGTATTAGTTTTTATTTTGATTATTTATTTTAATGTTTTTGTTGCTGGAGGAGCTGTTTTATATGAAGATGATTCAAATTTTTCTACAGGAACATTTACAAATACTACTATTGATGATGGTGTTAGATTAAAAAGATTAGTTCCTGTAGGATCCTATAATGATTCAGACTCACCTTATTCTATATCTCAACCTTATTCTGTCTTTGTCTCGGGAAATTATTCTTATATAGTAGCTTATTCTGATTCTTTAACAATCTTAAATGTTACAAATAAATCTAATCCCACACCTGTTGGGGAGTATATTGATTCAAATCCACCATATTCTATAGAATATCCTCACTCTGTTTTTGTTTTAGGAGATTATGCTTATGTAACATCTTATGTTGACGATTCTTTAACAATCATAAATATTTCTGATAAAACCAGTCCTACAGGTATTGGAGAATATATTGATTTAGACCCACCATATTCTTTAGAGAATGCCTTGGGAGTATATGTCTCAGGAGATTATGCTTATGTAGCAGCCTATTTTGATGATGCTATAACAATCTTAAATGTTACAAATAAATCCAATCCAACACCTGTTGGAGAATACATTGATTCAGAACCTCCTTATTCTGTAGATGATGCTCGGTTTGTTTTTGTTTTAGAAGATTATGCTTATGTAACATCAGCTAGAGATGATTCTCTAACAATCCTAAACATTTCAGATAAATCTAATCCAACGGGTGTTGGAGATTATATTGATACAGAACCTCCTTATTCTGTAGATGATACTCGGTCTGTTTTTGTTTTAGGAGATTATGCTTATGTAACATCAAAAGAGGATGATTCTTTAGTAATCCTAAACATTTCAGATAAATCTAATCCAACACCTGTTGGAGAATATATTGATTCGGAACTCCCCTATTCTTTAGATGATATTCGGTCTGTTTTTGTCTCAGGAGATTATGCTTATGCTACATCTTATAATGATGATTCTTTAACAATGCTAAATATTTCAAATAAATCAAATCCAATTGTTGTAGGAGATTACAATGATTCAGACCCACCATATTCTTTAGATGGTGCTACATCTGTTTTCGTCTTAGGAGATTATGTTTATGTAATATCAGAAGCGGATCATTCTTTAACAATTTTAAGCATTAATCATTATTCATCAGGAATTTATGAAAGTGAAATATTTAATGTTTCATCTATAAAAAATTGGACTACTGTCTCATGGAATGAAACAGAACCAACAGATACGAATTTATCCTTAGCATTTAGAAGTTGTGATGATAGTGTATGTGATGGAGAATCATGGAGTTCTTGGGAAGATGATAGTCCTAGCATACTCGGTGGAATTTCTAATAATAGATATTTTCAGTACAAAGCTAAACTTGAAACAACAAATACCTCAAAAACTCCTAAATTAAATTCAGTTAATATATCTTATTGCACAGAATCTTGGTCATATTCATCATGGTCAATTTGTTCTGGTGACATTAAGACAAGAACAGCTACAGATGCTAACAACTGTGGGACAACAAATGATAGATTAGCTCTCTCACAAGCATGCTCTGGACCAGAAACTATTGTTTCTTATGAAGATGATTCAGATTTTTCTACAGGAACATTTACAAACATAACAATAATTTCTGATAGTGTTAGATTGGATAAAAAAATAGTTCCGATAGGAGAGTACAATGCTTCAGTTTCTCCTTATTCCATTGAGAACCCTTATTCTATTTATGTTTTGGGAGACTATGCTTATGTAACAACCTATTATGATTCTTTAGTAATCCTAAACATTTCAGATAAATCTGATCCTACACCTGTAGGAGATTATAATGATTCAGATCCACCTTATTCTATAGATATTGCTGCCTCTGTTTTTGTCTTAGAAGATTTTGCTTATGTAACATCACTTAATGATCATTCTCTAACAATTTTAAATGTTTCTAATAAATCTAATATTACTGCTGTAGCAGATTATATTGATATAGCTCCACCTTATTCCATAGAAAATCCTTACTCTGTTTTTGTTTTAGGAGATTATGCTTATGTAACATCACAAGAGGATGATTCTTTAACAATCTTAAATGTTACAAATAAATCTAGCCCAACAGGTATTGGGCAGTATATTGATTCAGATCCACCTTATTCATTAGATGGTGCTTTTAAGGTCCAAGTCATTGAAGATTATGCTTATCTAACAGCAATTGGTGATGAGTCTTTCGTAATCTTAAATATTTCGGATAAAACTAGCCCAGCTACTTTAGGAAGCTATGTTGATACCGTACCCCCCTATTCTATAGAGGACCCTTATGCGTTTTTTGTCTCAGGGAACTATGCTTATGTGGTGTCACAATCGGATGATTCTTTAACAATCCTAAATATTTCTGATAAAACTAATCCAACTGGTGTTGGGGAGTATATTGATACAGAACCACCCTATTCAATAGAGTTTCCTTACGCTGTTTTTGTCTCAGGAGATTATGCTTATGCTACATCTTATAGTGATGATTCTTTAACAATCCTAAACATTTCAAATAAATCAAATCCAACTGCCGTAGGAAATTACAGTGATTCAGATTTACCATATTCTTTAGATGCTGTTAATTCTATTTTCGTCTTAGGAGATTATATTTATACAATCTCTTGGGAAGATGATTCTTTAACAATCTTAAGCTTTAAATATTCATCTGGAATTTATGAAAGTGAGATATTTAGTATTGCGTCTGTAACAGATTGGACTGCTGTTTCATGGAATGAAACAGAACCAACAGATACAAATTTATCTTTGGCATTTCGGAGCTGTGATGATAGTTTATGCAGTGGAGAGTCATGGAGTAGTTGGGATGATGATAGTCCCAATAGTTTAAGCGGAATTAGTAATAATAAATATTTTCAATTTAAAGCTAACCTTGAAACAACGAATATCTCAAAAACTCCTCGATTAAATTCAATTAATATATATTCTTGTACAGAATCATGGACATCATGCACAGCATGGTCTGTTTGTAGTAGTGGGAGTATTCAAACAAGGACTTGTACAGATGCTAATGATTGTGGAACAACAAGTAGCAGACCAGCTATATCTCAAGTATGTGTACCTATTGGTGGAGGCTCGGGAGTAACAGCTGGACAAGCAACAGAAACAAATATAATTACAGATATTTCTCCAGACCAACCTGTAGAAACAATAATAGATAACCCTGATATAGATATAACAAAGATAACGGTGGAAGTAAATGAAGAAATTCAAAGCGCTTCAGTTACTATAACAACAATTGATGTATTGCCTCAAGCAGATTTACAAATTGGACTTTCTTCTGGAGAATCTTATCAATTATTTAAGATAGAAACTACTGGAATGAATGATACAAATGTAGAAAATGTGACGATTGAATTCAAGGTAAACAAAACTTGGTTAGATGAACAGAATGAAACTTTGGATCAAATCTCATTGTATAGAAAACCTGGCCAAGCAAACCACTGGGATTCTCTTCCAACAAGTTATCTAAATGAAGATGATGATTATTATTACTTTTCGGCTTTTTCCATTGGATTCTCTGAATTTTTAGTTTTTATCGCAAATAGGGTTTGCACACCTGGTGATAAAAGATGTATTGATGGTCAGGTTCAATCTTGTTTAGAAAATCACGCTTGGAAAATAATTGAATATTGTCAAGAAGGTTGTAGGAGAGATAGGTGTGCTTCTAAAGGATTTTTTTTAAGATTATTTGCATTGATTATATTAATTGGTGCAGTTTCTTTACTTATTCTTTATTTTATATTTAAATCTTATTTGAAGAAGCATCCTAAAAAAACATTTGGAAAAAATTTAATGTTAAAAAAGAAGAGGAAAAAGTAAACTTTTATAAACTAATTTTTTCATCTTATCTTATCCAATGAACGAATAGTGAGGATTTATTCTTATTATTCTAGGTTATAAAATGAATGCATATCAAATTATTGAAACAGCGAGAAGGAAAGGCAAGATAGAGAAAGGTACAAACGAAGTTACTAAGGCTATTGAGCGAGGTACTGCTAAGTTTGTGGCTTATGCTTCTGATGTTGAGCCAAAGGAAATTGTGCAGCACATTCCAATTTTATGCAAGGAAAAAGGAGTTCCTTGCCAGGAAGTTGATAGTAAACAAAAACTTGGAATAGCAGTTGGAATTCCGGTTTCTGCATCTGCGGTAGTTGTTGTTGAAGCTGGAGACGCTGCGAAAGAGATTTCTGGTTTGAGGGAGAAGTAAATGGCAAAAACTCAAAAAGCTCGAGAAACAAAAACTGAAACTTCAAAAGGAAGTGATAAGATTCTTTCAGAGACAGCTGTTCCAGCGGTTGTTGAGGAAATTATTGGAAGGACTGGAAATAAGGGCGAGGTTACTCAGGTTAAATGTTTGGTTCAAGCAGGTAGAGATGAGGGACGAAGCATGAGACGAAATGTTAGAGGTCCTATAAGAATTGGTGACTTGCTTATGTTAAGAGAAACTGAAATTGAAGCTCGAAGAATTAAATCAAAAGTTACGAAGGGAGTGTACTCCTAATGAAATTAGAAATTTCATCTCATTCGCCCAAGCATGGTCGAATGCAGGGAGTTTATAGTTAAAATGCCTAAATGTTCTTATTGTGGAAAAGTGTATGAGCCTCCTCGAGGATTGACCTTGGTTTTGAAAGATGGAAGTATAAAATATTTATGTTCTGCAAAGTGCAGAAAAAATATGAAGATGAAAAGACGAAAAGTTAGATGGATTCGAAGAGGGAAAAAAGAATCTAAGGAAGAGATTAAGGCAGAGTTGGGTAAGGAAGAATAATTTTGGAAAATAGGGAATTTTTAATTTTATCGACGACAAATTCAATTTTTTGGTCGAAAAGTTTATAAAGGATTATTGATTTATTTAGGTATAGATTAAAGAAATCTTGCTAAGATAATTGCTCAAAATATGGGGTCTTAGCCAGTCGTTTCTTAATTAGGATTAGTGAGAAAATGGCAGAAGAAACATATAGTGCAGAGAAAATAAAAGTGCTTGAAGGTCTAGAAGGAGTAAGAAAAAGGCCAAGTATGTATATAGGTAGTACTAGCAAAGATGGTTTGCACCATTTAATTTATGAGGTTGTAGATAATTCTGTTGATGAAGCGCTTGGAGGTTTTTGCAATTTAATAATTGTTACGTTAAATAAAGATGGTTCAGCAACAATTAGTGATGATGGTCGTGGAATTCCTGTGGATATACATCCAATTTACAAAATTCCTGCTGTTCAGGTAGCATTAACAAAACTTCATGCTGGTGGAAAATTTGATAAAAAATCTTATATGATTTCTGGAGGTTTGCATGGTGTAGGAATAAGTGTGGTGAATGCTCTTGCAAAAAAATTAATATTAGAAATTAAGAGAGGCGGAAAAATTTACAGGCAAGAATATTCTAGAGGAGATGCTAAAACAAAACTCAAAGTTGTTGGTCAGTGTGCCAAGGGAGAAACAGGAACAAAGATTGTTTTTTGGCCTGATGACCAGATTTTTTCAACTGTTGATTTTGATTACAAAGTTTTAGAAACAAGATTTAGAGAGGTTGCTTTTTTGAATGCGGGTTTGAAAATTGTTTTGAATGATGAGATGAAAAACAAGAAAGAAGAATTTTTGGCTACAGGAGGTCTTATTGAATTTGTGAAATGGATTAACAAAACTAAAGAGCCATTGAATAAGCCGATTTATTTTAAGAGAGAGATGGACCACACAATTGTTGAAGTTGCTCTTCAGTATACTGGCGGTTATCAGGAAAATATTTTTGGATTTGTAAATACAATAAATACTGTTGAGGGTGGGACGCATGTTTCTGGATTTAAGACTGCTTTGACAAGGGTGGTTAATGATTATGCAAAAAGAAAAGGTTTGTTAAAAAATGAATCTATTGTCGGGGATGATGTGAGGGAAGGACTTACTGCTATTGTTAGTATAAAAATTCCTGATCCTCAATTTGAAGGACAGACAAAAACTAAGTTGGGAAATAGTGAGGTTAAGGGTTTTGTTGATTCAATTGTTACTGGAGCATTGTCTGAATTTTTTGAAGAGAATCCTTCTATTGCTAAAAAAATTATTTCAAAAGCAGTGGATGCTTCAAAGGCTAGGTTGGCTGCTAAAAAAGCTAAGGACCTTGTAAGGCGGAAGAATGCGTTTTCATTGGGTGGTTTGCCTGGTAAGCTTCATGATTGCTCAAATAAAAAATCAGATGACACAGAGCTTTATCTTGTTGAGGGAGCTAGTGCTGGTGGTAGTGCGAAGAATGCTCGGGATAAGGAGACTCAAGCTATTCTTCCATTGAGGGGTAAGATTCTTAATGTTGAGAAATCTAATCCTGCGAGGGCTTTGTCGAGTGAGGAAATAATGAATATGATTACTGCGATTGGGACTGGGGTTGGAGAACAATTTAATCTTGAGAAACTTCGATATAAGAAAATTGTAATTATGACTGACGCTGATGTTGATGGTGAACATATTAAGACTTTGCTTTTGACGTTCTTTTTTAGATTCATGCCGCAGTTAATTGAGAATGGAAATATTTATGTTGCTCTTCCTCCGTTATTTAGAATTAGAAAGAAAAAAGATTATTATGTTTATTCTGGAGAAGAATTAAAGAAAATGACTGAGAAACTTGGGACTGTGAATATTACTCGGTTTAAGGGTTTGGGAGAGATGAGTTTGCAGCAGTTATGGGACACAACAATGAATCCAAAGACGAGAACTATTAAGAAAATTTTTATTGAGGACGCTGTTGAAGCAGACCAAACTTTTTCAATGCTGATGGGTGATGATGTTCAGGCTCGTAAAGAATTTATTCAAGAAAATGCAAAGGAGGCTCAGTTGGATATTTAAGATGGATGGGAAAATAATTAAGAGTGAAGAGATAGAAGAAAAAGGAAATGAAGAAACTAAAGTTAAAAATTTATTTAGTTCAGATTTTTCAGAGATAAGTATTGCTAGTGTAAAGAGAAATAGTCAAGATAAAACTTTGGGATATGATGAAGTTAGCGATAATTTTTATTATGTTTTGGAAGGTGAAGGAATTTGTTTAATGGAAGGTGAAGAATATAATATTAAAAAAGGAGATTTAATTGTTGTCCCGAAAGGAACTAAATATAAGAATATTGGAAATATAAAATTACTAGCAATATCAACACCTAAATTTGACAAGAAGAATCAGGTTTACGAGGAATAAACATGGCAAAGAAAAATAAATTATCAACACCGGCATGGATTATTGAAGGCTTTGATAGCGAGGCTGATTACAATAAATCTAAGGGAATTGGTGAGGAAAAAAAGAAACTTAGTAAGACTTTCAAGATTCGAGAATGTCCTGAATGTGGAAGCGATGATGTGGGTGTTGCGATTAGTGGAAGTGATTCCCTAAGGGATGACTCTGGTGAGCCTAGTGAGGAGGCTTCTGGAACAGGGCAAGAATGGCAATGTCGAAAATGTAAATGGAAAGGAAAAGATATTGTTGAGAAAGAATTGACAGAGAATGAATTTATGAAATATTTAGATGAGAAAGGGGAGGAGGTAGCTTGATGAAAATATTTGTATCTTATAAATTTGCAGGAGAAGATCCAGAAGAATTAGAGAAAACGTTAAATGAAATTTCTGGTGTATTAAAAGGTGCTGGACATGAAGTTTATTCTGCATCTGAAGATGAGAATTTATTTGCAGAGAATAAATTTACTCTCAAGAAGATATTAAATCATGCATTGGAAAAATTAGATAATTCAGATTGTATTCTTGTATTTGTTAGATCGTATGAAAAGGCCGAAGGAATGTTAATTGAAATTGGTTATGCTTTAGCAAAGGGCAAGAAAATTATTTTGGCTATTAAGAAGGGTGTAAGATTATCATTCGCAGAAGAGATTGCTGATAAGGTTATAGAGTTTGAAGATATTAATGATTTAAAAGAAAAGTTGAAGGAGATTAAATAAGATGGAAGAAACAACTGAACAAAATATAATCAGAGAATTTTTAGGAACTGTTTACATAGTTGATAGTGGAAAAGTTCTTTTAACATTTAATAAGAAAATTCAAAATTATGTTCCTGTTGGAGGACATACTGATGAAAATGAATTGCCTTGTGCTTGTGCAATTAGGGAAGCAAAAGAAGAATTGGGCTATGAAATTGAATTAATTGATGGGAATGGCTTTCAATCACACTCAATTCCTCAAAATTTTGCAATTGGTTTAGATGAAATAAAACCAGATCATCATCATATTAATCTTGCTTATGTGGGAAAGATTATTACAGGAGAAGAATTAGTTGAATCTGACGAGGGTACTGAATTAAAGTGGTTTACTAAAGAAGAATTAGAACAAGTTGAAGATTTACTTGAGAATGTTAAGGAAGGTGCATTGAAGGCTTTGGCTATTTTTGATAAATATATGGAGAGAGAAATAAAATGACACCAATAAAAGAAAACACAGAAAATCTGGATGAAGTTGAGAAGGGAGTAGTGAATGCTGAAGTTTCAGAAGAAATGAAAAAAGCGTATTTGGATTATGCTATGAGTGTTATTGTTTCTAGGGCAATTCCTTCAATTGAAGACGGAATGAAACCTGTTCAGAGAAGGATTTTATATTCAATGAGTCAGATGGGATTAAAGCCAGGAACTCAAACAAAAAAATCAGCAAGAGTTGTTGGAGATGTTATTGGTAAATTCCACCCACATGGAGATTCTTCTGTTTATGATGCAATGGTTAGAATGGCGCAGGATTTTTCTTTGCGTTATCCGCTTGTTTTTGGTCAAGGTAATTTTGGAAGTATTGATGGTGATCCTCCAGCCGCTTATAGATATACTGAGGTAAGATTAATGCAGATTACAACAGAATTATTACAAGATATTGAGAAAGAAACTGTAAAGTTTTCTCCTAATTTTGATAATTCATTGAAAGAACCTGAATTGCTTCCTGGAAAACTTCCTGCGTTGTTGTTGAATGGTGCAACTGGAATCGCTGTTGGTATGGCTACGAACATTCCTCCACATAATTTAACAGAAGTTTGTAATGCTATTATTGCTTATATTAAAAATACAAATATTACTTTAGAGAAACTTTGTGAAATTGTTACTGGTCCTGATTTTCCAACAGGTGGTTCTGTTTCTGGAGATATGCTTGAACTTTATAAAACTGGAAGAGGAAAATTGATTATGAGAGGAAAAGTTACAACAGAGAAAAGAAAAAATAGAGATTCAGTTGTTATTACAGAAATTCCTTATATGTTGAATAAATCTTTGCTTGTTACGCAAATTGCGAATCTTGTTCAAAATAAAAAGCTTCGAGATATTTCTGACCTTAGAGATGAAAGTTCAAAAGGAAAGATAAGAATTGTGATTGAATTAAGAAAGGGAGCTAATTCTGGTTTTGTTATAAACGCATTACATAAGTATACGAGATTACAAGATTCATTTAATGTGAATTTTCTTGCTTTGGTTGGAGGTCAGCCTAGAATTTTAGGTCTTAGACGGGTTCTTGAAGAACATGTTAAATATAGAAAAATAATTATTACAAATCGGACAAAGTTTGAACTGAAAAAAGCAAAAGAAAGATTAGAAATTGTTGAAGGGCTTTTGATTGCTTTGAAAAATATTGATGAGGTTATTACTTTAATTAAAAAGTCAAAAGGAACAATAGAAGCTATGGAAGGTTTGATGAAGAAATTTAAGTTGACAAAGAGACAGGCTCAGGCTGTTTTGGATACTCGATTGCAGCAATTGACTGCACTTGAATTAGACAAATTGAAAAAAGAACACGAGGAACTTAAAGAAAAAATAGCAGAACTTGAAAAGATTCTTGGAGATATTAAAGAAGTTTTGAAAATAATTGTTAAGGAAATTAATGAATTGAAACACAAATATGGAGATGCCAGAAAGACTAATGTTTTGAAAAGGATAACTGAAATTTCTGAGAAAGACCTTGTTCAAGAAAAAGATGTTGTTGTAACAATTACGGATAAAGGTTATTGTAAAAGAATGGATACTAAAACTTACAAGGAGCAAAAGCGCGGAGGTAAGGGAGTTATTGGAAGTAATTTGGCTACAGGAGATTTTGTCAAGCAACTGATTACTTGTTCAACGCATGATTATTTGATGTTCTTTACTTCGAGAGGAAGAGTTTTGTGGTTGAAAGCTTATGATATTCCTGAATCAGAAAGATATAGTAAAGGAAAAGCTATCATAAATCTTCTTGGATTAAAAGATGAGAGTGTTACAAATGTTATTTCTGTAACAAATTTTGAAGAAGAAGGAAAGAGTTTGTTTATGGCAACAAAGAAAGGTGTTGTGAAAAAAATAGCATTGAAGCATTTTTCAAAACCTCGAGCCTCTGGAATTAGAGCGATTAACTTGCCAGCAGATAATTCTGATGTTTTGATTGGGGTTGAACTTGTGAAGAAGGAGGAAGAAGTTTCTCTTGCGACAAAAAAAGGAAAATCAATTAGATTTAATGGTGGTGATGTTCGGGAGATGGGTAGAGCTTCTTATGGTGTTACGGGAATTAAGTTGAACAGTGATGACGAAGTTGTGAGTTTGGGAATCTTGAACACAGAAGCTGTTTTGACAATTACAAAGAATGGTTATGGGAAGAGAACCGCTGTGAAAGATTATAGGAAAACTGCACGGGCAGGAAAAGGTGTGATTAATTTGAAGATTTCTGGAAAAACAGGCAATGTTGTCACTACAATTTCTGTGGATAAGGAAGATGGTATAATAATTACAACTGCAAAAGGAATGGTAATAAGAACTTCTTTGAAAAACATCAGAGTGATGGGAAGAGCTGCGCAAGGGGTTCGAATTGTGAAGCTTCAGGCAGGAGATTCTGTTACTGATTTGATTAAGGTTGTTAATGGCGATGAGGATTAGAATTTTTAGAAGAAGAGAAGAATTAGGGAGTAAGATTAATCCAATTCTTGATGAACAGATTTTTGAATTCTTGGAAGGAGCAGAGTTGTTAGTGAAAGAAAATCGGGAAGGGTGACTTCTATTAATTTGTGAAGCAGAAAAATTGTATCTGTGGAGGAATCGAAGTCCGGATATTGAAAGTAGGATTAATGATATTAATTTTCTTTATTCAATGGATCTGAATGATTATAGTGATTAAGAATTAATAATCCCCAAATGTAACTTGACGTTCTTTGCCTTTTGGTTGTCCGCCCCATGCTGTGCAAATATCCCTATATTCGCACCAATCGCAGAGAATTGATTTTGTTGGTGGGAAATCTTCTGCTTCTTCAATTTGTTTTATTAGCTCTATTATTTCTTGTTTTAGGTTTTCGAGTTGTTGTTCTGTTTTTCTGATGCAGACTTTTATGTCGTGCGCAAGGAAGTGCCAGACAAGGCAGATGTTTTTGTCTTTGCCAAAAGTTTCTTTTATTGCCATGGAATAAAGTGCGAGTTGTCTGTTGCTTTCCATTTTTTCTCTTGAAGGCATGCTGTTGCTTGTTTTGTAATCGTGGATTTCTATTTCATTTGTTTCGATGTTTTCAACCAAGCGGTCAATGAATCCGATTAATTTTATTTCGTCAGTGAGGTTTAATTCGATTTTATGTTCTAATGCTAAAGTTTTGTCCTTGAAGGGATAATGTCTTGTGTAGTATTTTACGAGGAAACCAACGCCTTTATTGAAATAATCTTTTTCTGAGAATTCTCTTTTTACAATTATGATGTCATTTGTGTATTTTTCTTGCCATTGTTCTGCGTAATAAGAAATAATTTGTTCGATTGTTGGGGCGATTTCTTTTTTTATTTGTGTGTAGAGCCATTCCAGAGTTTCGTGGACCATTTTTCCAAGATGTGCTTCAATACTCTGGCCGATTTCCGGAACTATTTTGTCAAGATATCTGAATTTGAATTTTAATTTACATTTTTCAAATGTTTCTAATCTTGAATGAGAATATATCACCATCAATTGTTTAGAAAATTAATAGTTATAAAGTTTATTGAGATTGTTCGCAGAAACTATCTTCAACTATTTCGTAATTTGCTCCAACTATTTCATTTCCTTCTTCGTCAACTATAGAACATGCTGATTCTCCCATTAATTCGTAGGTTGTGTCAACCTCAAGTTCTGGGGCTACTACAGGGGTTATGGCGCAACAAACTTGTGTTGAAGTTGTTTCGTCTTCTTCTGTTTGATCTTCGCTTACAGCAACAAGGAATGCCCACCAGGGTCTTTTTGCTTCTATTATCTCTCCTGTTTCTGGGTCAACTTGTGCTTCAACCCTCATTGCTAATTTGAAAATTCCTAAAAACTTTCCATGTTGATTTGCCTGAATATTGTAAACAACTCGAGGAATGTTTTTGTGTTGTATTTCATCTAAGCTAACAGAAAGGTTAGACATATTCATATTTCTAAATCTATTTCTAAATCTTAATCTTCTACGTGCAATTTCTATTGCTTCATCAGGAAGGATGTCCATAATTACTATTTCTCCATTTGCTTTAGTGATAATTATTTGACTACTGTCGTCACTTTCTTTAACTTCTAATTCACTTTCAATTTCTAACTCTCCGTCTTCAGAAGTTATTTTAATATGTCTTTTAATACCGTCATCAGTTATTTTAATTTTTATTTCAACTTCTCTTTCATTACCATCTTTATCAGTAGTTTTTCTTTTGATTTTAATTATTTTTTCCCCATCTTCGTAAATAATTTCTCTTCTTATTTCAACATCTAATCCAGATTTAGTTCTAATTCTTTCTCTTGTTCTTATTTTTATTTCTTCATCTGTTTCATCGTCTTCGTCCTCTTTTTCGTTATCTTCGCATTCTTCTCCATTCCAACATTCATCCTCTCCACAGTCACAACCCATTGTGAATGCTTGTGTGCAAAGGATGTCTGGACTTCTTGCGTATCGACAGGAATCCCTACAACCATTTGAGAATTCTTTCCAGGTTCCTCCTGTAGTTGTACATCTTTCTTGTCCAGCTGTGTTTCCATTTCCAGAATCTTCTGAATTATCAATTGCTTTGAAAGTTATTTTATTAGAGTCACTAGAATTTTCAACAGCTTTAAAAGTTTGTATAGTTGAAGCAAATACAAAACTAGTTAGAAATAATACAATTATAATAAATGTAGCCACCTTTTTCATAAAGTATATAATAAAAAACCATTTATAAAATTAACTAGTTATTTTTCCGAATCCGATAAGTCTCCAATGCCCGCCGATGTTTCGTGCGATTCCAGCATTGTCGTTTTGTAATGCGATTACTGGGATGTTTAAACTTAATTGTATTTCGTCTCCTGAAATTTTTTCAACTATTCCTACAGTGATTGTTGTGTTGACGTTGAGCATTAGCATTTCTTTTGTTTTGATTGGTTCAACATCTTTGTGTTCTGAGATTCCTAAAACTTCTTTGAATAATTTTGTTTTTATTTTTAATGTGTTTGTTATTTCAGGAAGTTTGCCTTTTAGACTTGCTACGCATCCTGTTAAAGAATCTGTTTTTGTTAAGAAAGGGTCAAGTGTTGTTTCAATTGAGATGCTTGCTCCTGGAGTGATTTCGTTGACGTTGTCTTTTCCTTTTCGCAAGGCGAGAATTTTTGTTGTTAGAGTTTGGTAAGATTGTTGGTTTGCCTTTTTTATTATTATTCCTGGTTTGATTTCTATTTCATCACCAACTTTTAATTTTCCTTTTTTCAAAATTCCCCCTAATGTTCCGCCTTTCAAATCTTTGATTTTTGTTCCTGGTTTATTTATGTCAAAACTTCTTGCGATTAAAAACACTGGAGGAGAGCTGAGATCTTTTTCTTGGATTTTTAATTTGTATAATTCTTCGAATATTTTGTCGATATTGATTCCTTGTTGTGCTGAGATTGGAATTATTGGCGCATCTTCTACTAAACTTCCTTTTATGAAATCTTTTATTTCCTGGTGGTTTTTTATTGCTTGTTTTCTGTCTACAAGATCTATTTTGTTTTGAACTATGATTATGTTTCTTATTCCTTTTGCTTGTAAAGCCATGAAATGTTCTCGTGTTTGTGGTTTGATTCCTTCGTTTGCTGCTATGACTAGGATTGCTGCGTCGATTATTGCTGCTCCTGAAAGCATGGTTGCCATTAGCATTTCGTGTCCTGGTGCGTCGATGAAACTGACGTATCTTACTGGTTTTCCTTTCCCTGTGTTGTTGAAAGTTTTGCCGTCCTGGAAAATTGTTGTGTCTGCGTAGCCTAATTTGATTGTGATTCCTCGTTTTAATTCTTCAGAATGTGTGTCTGTAAACTTACCAGTAAGTCTTGATAAAAGAGTTGTTTTTCCGTGGTCAATATGTCCGACAACTCCCACGTTAATTTCTGGTATTATGTTTTCTTTATTCATAAAAAAGGATAATAGAATAAGTTTTTAAGAGTTTGGATTGTAAAATTATTTTCTTATTCCTTCTTTTTTCTTAGTTTAACTGTATCTTCTAATAATTTATTATACATTTGTTTTTTTAGTTTATTTGTAATCTTAGAAACTTTAGCATGTTTTGATTTTACATGTTTGTGTTCTTTTATTGGAGTTATTTTTCTTTCTTGAATGGCTTTTGGTTTTTCTATTATTTTCTCCTTTTTAGGAATTTTTCTTATGTCTTTCTCTTTTTCAATAGTTTCTTTTCTCTTTTTAGCTTTACGAGATCTTTTTTTCTTTTTTATTAATATTGTTAGAAGGATGGTTGTAATGATGAGGATTGCAATGCTGAGAATGATAATAATTACGTATTTTATGGCGATTGAGTAAAGTTTGCAATAGGTTCCTTGGGTTATTTCAAAGGATTCGCCCGCGAGTGCTGTTTTGTTTTCTGCGTAATTTATTTGTGCGTATAAGCGATAGGTTCCTGGTGTGGTTTGTTCGGGGATTTTTATTTCTGCGTTGAATTTGATTTGGTCTTCAACAGCTCGTGTGTCTTTTACCTCTGCTATTAAGGTATTATTTGAGTCAACTATCCAATAGGTCATAAATGCGTCGAGGAGTTCTATTTTACCATAATTTTCAAGTTCGATATTTGCTTTAATTTTTTGTCCAGAGCATATTTTTTGATATTGTTTGGAGATTGTAAGGAAAATATCAAAGAGAGGTTCTGTTGCACCTTTGTAAATGCATGTTCTTGTTTGATTTGGCATACCTACTGTTCCAGTACATGTTCCCTTGTTTACACATAGGCGTTCTTGTATCTTAGGTCGAGGACATTCTTCAGGAAACCAATTAGTACATTGCCAATCATAGGTGCATGTGGGTCCTGTGCTTCCGCTTCCCCCGCTAGGTGTAATTGGGGGGACTTCTCCAATATTATAATCTCCTGTACTATAAGCTCCAGCACCATAAGTTCCTGCAGAAATAAATGGAATGAGTAAAAAAATTAGAAATAAAATTCTCTTTTTCATTTTAACACCAACTATAAGTGTCGTCTTTTGAGCAGAGTTCTTGTTTCAAAGCATTATTCTCTTCCCTCAACTCCTTAATAGCATTTACAGATAAGGCAAGAACAGCATTTGAATCAAAACCAAGATATCCACTTTCTTGAATTGGTGTTGCCTCAGGTAAAACCTTCTGGACATTTTGCGCCGAGAACCCGACGTGGACATAATCCTCTTCTTTAAAACTAAATACGATTGGTTTAATCTCGTCAATAACTTCCAGCCCCCCAGAATAAAACTCAAAGATATCTTTTAATTTCTCATCAGAATCACAATTCAAAGACCCATCAGCACCAGCAGTCACACCACAAGATACAGCATTTGATTGATTTATTGTTCCCACAACAGACAATGCTTTTCCAGGACTCGTAGTTCCAATTCCTACATTCCCATCAAACTGAATTCTCATTGCTTCTGACAATGAATTTGCAGAAGATACAAGAAACTTAATATTAGAATCTGCTTTTGCATCTGTTCTATAATCATCATCTTGTCCAAATTCTATTGCAGAGCCATTTCTATTATTTGTGAACCTTGAATCTATCAATACACCTGCTTTTACTCCTATTGAATTTGTTGCTAAATTTGAAAACTGCAATATACTAACAACAGTATCTATAACATCATTTCTAATTTCTAAACTAGCATCAGGATTTGGGCTTCCAATTCCTACATCTCCAGAACTTTCTATACTAAAAAAAGGATTTGAAGCTGTTGTTGCATTTCTCACATCAAGCGTATCTGCATCTGCAACAAGAAACCAAGAATGATTAGTATCTGTTTCATTCAAAATAAGCATTGGAGCACTACGGGCTGATTCTATTCTTCCAGCAACAGAAAGTTCATAATTTGGAGTTGCAGTGGCAATTCCAACCTTTCCAGAAGAATCAATAACCATCCGTTGAACTAGATTTGTTACAAATTCAATTGCATCATCATTATTATCATATTTAATTTGACCAATAATAGCACTATCAGCATCACCAAAAAATATTGTGGACTCTTCTGCTGTACCAGACAAAATAGTCATACCTGTTGTACCTGTTCCCTCAATAACAAATTCATCTGCATTAGCATGAATAGCTTCATCTACATCTGCTGTTTGTACATGTAGCTTTGCAAGTGGACTCGCAGTTCCTATTCCTACATTACCATTACCCAAGATAGTTAATTTTGGCCCAACAGTTTCATTATCAGTATAAAAATAATATGGCATAGGATTAGCATTCCCACTATTAAAGAACTTCCAATCGTAGGGGCTATCATAATTCTTTGATATTCGTGCAGACCTTGCACTCGCAACAGCAGAATTTAATTGTATTGTCGCATATCCACTTGTTACTGCTACATTAAGAAGGGCTTGAGGATTCGCAGTTCCAATTCCTACATTACCACCCGATTCAAGAGTCATTATATATGCTCCTCCGCCTTCTTGAAATTTGAATTTATCTGAATCAGTTCCATCATTATGGAGTTTCCATTCAGTTGTTCCAGCTTGAGAAAATCTGAGTGATGCTTTTTTAGCTGCATCTGCATTTATTCTTATTCCAGCATCATCTCCTGCTACAATATCCAAAGTATAAATTGGACTCGCAGTTCCAATCCCTACAAAACCATCATTATGAAGAACTAATTGATTTGTATTCGCTCCAGTAGAAGAATAAGTATTAAATATTAAATTAGTTGGAAGAAAGTTTCCTGCTGCTCCATCTTGGACAGCTTTTATTATCACTCCAACATCTTTATTTTGTTCGCTATCTACACCTGTAAATACAATTTGTCCCAAAAGCTCTGTAGTTAAGGTGGTTGTTAAAGTTCCTTTTGTGTCTGAATGAGATTTCAAAAAACGAAGTTCAGGGGTATATAACTCTTGATCATTATATCCTGAAATAAATACTTGAGTTTGAGTACTTGTTCCTGCCGATACTAATTCTAATTCTGCTCCTGGGGTTGTTGTTCCAATTCCTACACTTCCATCACTTTGAACTTCAAAAGCAGAAGGGTTTGTTGCACTTCCAACCAATAACAGAGAGTTTCCACCTGCTGTATTTCTTGCACTATAAACATTTAATGTTGTTCCCCCAAAGGCTGTGTTGGTGCTTTGAATATCTGCGACTGGGGTGTTTGTAGAAGTTACTTTTAATCCTGCTGTTCCCCCACCAGCTACCTCAAGTTTTGTTGCTGGACTCGCAGTTCCAATCCCAACATCTCCCACAACATAAACATCTCCATCTTCATCAATACTAAATCTTTCACTACCTGCAACCCCTACACCAAATAACGTTCTATTTTCATCTCCAATGCCAACAACATTAATAGCTAGTGTGGCTTGAGTAAAAAGTGCTCCTAATGGTTGTCCAGTTAATAGTAATTGTCTTGCACCAGTTGATGTAGTAATTTCTCCCAATGTCCCAGAAATATTAAGTAATGCTCCTGTTGTTCCTTTAACTGACAAAAGATGCGTTGGATTCACAGTACCAATTCCAAAATTCCCTGTATTATTTTGAATTGTTACATACCTATTAGAATCTTCAAATATAGCTAATTCTCCAGTTCCTCTTGTTAATATTTTCCAAACATTTCCAGCAGTAGTTTCAGCAATTTCTAATCCATCTGCGGTACTATTTATTAAAATTCTTCCATCTTTCACTTCTAACTTCGCCCCTGGACTCGTAGTTCCAATTCCTACATTTCCTGTGCTAAGATTTCCAGCAAAAAGAGTGTGCGTAAGAGTACCACTATCTGCTCTTGCTTGAATAGATAATGTGCTATCTTCATTACGAATATATGCCACTCTTGTATTAATTGGTTGGGTTGGGTCATTTAAAGCTATAGCCCCTCCTGTCCCACCATCAATCATAAGATAACCCATAGTTGAAGAATTTATATGTAATCCTTCAGAACCAGCAACCATCCAAGTAACACCATTAAATACTCCAGGACTCGCAGTTCCAATACCAACATTTCCATCACTTGCAATCCTCATCGCTTCACTTAAGGTAGCCCCGGATGTGTAAAAAGCAAAACCATTTTCAGCATGACCTGTATCCTCTGTAACAACTGAAATCTTAGCTACAATGCCTGGACCTGCTCCACTAATATCATCACTATAAAAATTTAAACTTGCCCATTCTGCTCCAGCTGTCCATCCAGCACTAGATGTATCATCATGTATCTGTATACCTATCGGATCTGTCCCATCAGTTTGAGACGAACCAAAAATTTCCAATAATTCTGCAGGGTCATCAGTTCCAAATCCAACATTTCCACCAATAGCAACTAAACTTGGTCCAGAAGCAGTGGAAATAATAACACTCCCCCTTGAATTTGTATCAGAATCACTTACGTTTAAAAGATATTCATTTTGATTTCTATCATCTGCTCCCCTCAATAATAAAACAGAACTTGCACTGCCACCACTATTAATATGTAGTTTCGCCCCAGGACTCACAGTCCCTATTCCTACATTTCCTGAACTATTTTGAACATAAAACAAACTTCCATTTTGTGCATTAGAAACATTAAAATCCCCTGCCCAGACATCAATCTCCCCCACAAACAACTTCGTAATTCTACTCGCCAAACTTCCCAACCAAGAAAACAACCCACTAGAACCAGTAACATTAAACCCAGCCAAATTAAAATTAGAATCATTAATAACCCCCCTAGCAGAAACATTCTTTGAAGTAAAAGTATAAGGAGCTCTCCCAGCCTTAGTCGTTTGTTTCAAAACATCATCCCTATAATAACAGAACCAATATTGCTCAGAAAAACTCAAATTAACATCCAACAAATTATAATAAACAATCCCCCTCGAATCAGTAGTCAAAGTAGTCACGTTTGAATAAAGCACAGGACTACAAGTATCAGAATTAGAAATATTAATAGTAAACTCAAATGTTCCTGTAACAATACCCCCAGAACTATTAACTGTTTGAATCTGAATAGGAATATTATCTTCTATTGCAGAAGCCGAAACCAAAGTCATTAATAAAATAATTAAAATACTAATTACAAATAACCTCTCTTCCATTATATTTTAATGATTAACGCATATAAAAATCTAACTCTTAATTCAAAGACAAAAAATTAAAAACACATCTCCCCTGAATTCCTTATGGGAAAGATGAATTCAACTTCCTGTTGGGTGGCAGGAACTGTGAAGAACCCGCTGGTGGTTCTCAAATGAAAAAGGGTATAATTTTCATTTTATTGTTCGCATTTATTTTACAAATTTCAATAATCTCTCCAGATTTAATTACAATAGGACAATCGGGTGGAGAAGAAATGTCTATAGGTTCAACATTTCTTTCAACATCTTTTACAGGAATTCCAGAAGAAACTACCCCCGTCACTCCCCCAGTCACCCCTCCAGGAGGAGGTCCTAGTGGAAGTAGCGGAATAATAGAAAAAAGTTTTACTCTCAACAAATTATTCCTTCCCCTTACAGTAAAAAGAGGAGAACAATACCAAGAACAAATAATTATAACAAATGACAGAACAACAGATTTAGAAGTTAATGTATCTATAACAGATTTAGAAAGATTCCTCTTTCCTGAAGAAGAAAGCTTCACCTTAGCAGCAGGCGAAACCAAAATCTTAAATTTCAATATATACTTCTCTGAAAACGAAAACATAGATGTTTATTTAGGAAAAATAATATTCAAAACACCAATCGCCAGTAAGTTCGTAAATGTTATTTTAGATGTAAAAGAAAAAGCACCCTTGTTTGATATTAAAACAACAATTCTAAGAAAAAGAGTTTCTCCTGGAAAAAAAGTAACAGCAAGGATAGAAATTCTAAACCTTGGAGACTTAAAAAATATAGACATAGAATTAGAATACAAAATAAGAGATTTTAACAATAATACTTACACTTCTAAAAAAGAAAGTTTTGCCATAGTAGACGAATTCAGCGGAAAAGTATTTTTAGATGTACCACAAGAACTCCAAACAGGGGAATATGTTTTCTACAGCAAAGTAAAATACAATGACATAATCGCAACAAGCTACGATACATTCACAGTAGTCGAAATCCAACCCCTCGAACTTCTAACCAATCCATTATTCATAACAATCATCTCATCATTAATTATCCTAGTAATCGCCTTATTCTTAATAATTATAATCTTGAAAAAAAGACATCTTCAAGAAGAACAACCTTCAACATCTCCAGAAGAAAAAAGACCTAAAAAACATAAAGAAATCAGATCTTTCAAAACCACTACACAAAAACCTATTAAGACCCCTGAAACTAGCAATAAACTAAAAAAACAAATGTTTGCAAAATTATTAGATGATACTGTTAAACTAAGAAAAAAGAAGGAATAAGAAAGGTTTAAATAGTAAAATACTATAATTAATATAGATTAAATACAATAAATAGTAATTTACTACAATGCCCAAATACACTATAGAACTAGACGAAGAAGATCTAACTCTAATTAATGTTGTAAAGTCTATAATGAATTTAAAAAATATAGATAAAGCTATTTCATTTATTCTAAAAGATTATGCAAAAAAGAATGAATATACTAAATTTATTAAAAAGAAGAAAGGCGAAAAATGAAAAAAATATATTTAACATTGGTGGGCATAATTTTCTTGATATTAAGTATTGGTCTTGTTTCTGCGGCGCGTTTACCTACAATTGATGGGGATTCTGGTACTTGGGGAACTATATTGAATGCTTATTTGAATGTTTCTTTGAATGCTAGTGGAGAATTATGGAATGATACTGTTACTAATCTTCAGATACTAAATAATACAATTGAGGACGCTGATATTTCTGATATAACTAATTTAACTCTTGGACAAAAAATAACTTTTACTTTTGGGCAAATAATTGACAACATCGTCGACGGCTGGATAACAATCACAGGAGGATTAAATGTTATCGGACACACAAATCTTTCAGGGAATGCTTATATCGGAAACTCTTCTATGTTTGTAAACGCTAGTTCTGGAAACGTCGGTATCGGCACAACCTCCCCAGGAAGTAGACTTTCTGTTTGGGCAGGGGATTTTAATGTTTCTAATGCACAAAATGGAAGTTTGTTTTATGTTCAAAATAGTTCAGGAAATGTAGGAATAGGGACTGTGAGTCCTGGGGCGAAACTACATATTAATAGTGGTGGCAGTGCAAGTTCTGTTTTATTATTGAGGGGAGCAGATGATAGAAATCAAAATGAATATCTTTTAAACGTAAGTGATTCTGATACAAATTCAAGGGGGAGTGTTATTATTTCCACTGCTTCTGGACCAAGTTTAGTTGCTATTGGTGGAAATGTTGGATTTGGAACTGATGACCCTGCAGAATTATTGGAAATTTTTGGTTCGTCTCAAACTGATGGGACAGATCCGATAGGTATACAGATACATGATGATACATCTAGTGCTGGATGGACAGCTGGAGCAGAATGGGCAAGTTTAAATTTTTATAGTGATGATATTAGTGGAGCAGGTCCAGGCATTGTAGCTAAGATTTCAGTTGTTACAGAGGATACAGGTCATGCTGAAAATGGTTTTGCTTTTTACACATCCGGGGCTACCTTAAGTGAAGCGATGAGGATTGCAAGTGATGGAAATGTTGGTATTGGAAGAACTCCAAGTGCTACGCGGTTAGATGTTAATACTTCAACGGCTAATGATTTTGCGGGGAGATTTATTAATATAAATGCAGCAGATTCTTTTGGTGTGAATATTGAGGCAGGGAATGATGCTAATGATTATCCTTTCCGTGTAGCGAATAGAAGTGGAAGTGAGTTTATGAGAGTGAGAGGAGATGGGAATGTAGGAATCGGAACTGTAAGTCCAGACTACCTATTACAAGTCGAGGATGCCGCTGGTGGGGTTCTGTCTAACTTAAAGGGCACGAGTGCTGGCGGAGATGTATCATTTGCGGTATGGAATGAAGGAGATTCAAACGCAGCAACTACAGTAGAAATTATAGCTTACCAAGCAGGACGGTTCGGAGGCAACATTATATTTGGTCGTGAGAATGCTGGAGATTGGTCAGCGACTAGTGGTTTGGCAGACGGTTTTATATCGTTTAATCCTGTTTTAAATAATGTTGACCCTGCTGGTACAGAGGCAATGAGGATAACAAGTACAGGAAATGTAGGAATTGGAGAAGATAATCCAGTTTCTCCTGGAGGAGTAAATAGATTTCTTGCAATAACAGGAACAAGTGCAAGTATTGTATTAAATGATAGTGATGCTTCTACTTTTGAAATAATATCTGCTGGAAATAAATTAAAGTTTGCTAATAATAATAGTGGTAATTTAGTTACTATTCAACAAGACGGTGATGTTGGAATTGGAACTGCGAGTCCGACTGCTTTATTGCATATTTTTAGTTCAAGTGCTGCAGATATAGAATTTGTGTCTACTGCTCCTGAATTTAATTTAAATGATTCAAATGGAGTAGTTGACGAGAGAAGAGCAAGGTTAACTGTAAATGCAGGTTTAGTAAAGATTGAAGGATTAAATGATGCAGATAGTGCTGTAACTAATGTGTTCTTTGCAGGAAATTTATCAACTGGAAATGTAGGAATTGGAACTGCGAGTCCAGATACTAAGTTAGATGTTAATGGAGTAGTAGTTATCTCTCCAAACACAGATGGAAAACAAACATTTAGATTAACAACAGGTAATGCAGATGAAGCTAAGCTTGAGATGAAATCAGTTGATACAGAGACAGTTCAGATTAGTGCTAATGGAGACACTTATTTTAATGGCGGAGATGTTGGAATAGGAACTAATAATCCAGCATTTGCACTTCATATTAGTACTACTAATCCTTATCTTAGGCTTGAAAATTCAAGCACTGGTAACGAAGCAAATATTTATTTCAGCGATAGCACTGGATTGAATATTGATACTTCTTCTTATGATTACCCTATCAGAATTGGTCCAACTTCTGTAGGAGGAATATTCATAGATACAGATGGAAACTCAGGGAATGTAGGAATTGGAACTACGAGTCCTGGAACAACATTAGAAATAGGTGCCGGAACAGCAGTAGATAGATTCATTACATTTGTTGGACATACTTCAAACGAGATGGGGTTAATCTTTGAAGCAGAAGATAATTCCAATAGATTCTCAATAGTTGTAGATGTAGATGGAACAGCAAATAATGATAAGTTCATAATAAGAGAACAAGCTAATGATATTTTAACTATTGAAGGGACAGGCGATGTGGGGATTGGAACTGCGAGCCCAGGAGCTGAATTAGAAGTAGTATCGGCAGGAACAAGTACTCAAACAGGAATATTTATTTCAGGATATAATGACCAAGAGTTATATACCCCTGAAATTCGTTTTTTGAAGTCTCATTCAGACACAAAAGGAACTTTAACAACTACCCTAACCACGGAGATTTTGGGACAACTTGTATTCACAGGTGTAGATAGTGGAAGTAACAAAGATGCAGGAGCGATAATCAAAGCTGTTCAAGATGGTGCAGCAGGGGCTACATTGCCAACTAACTTAATATTTAGTACTTATTCTTCTACTGCAGCAAATGCAAATCAATTAGTTCTTCACAATGATGGATTTGTTGGAATTGGAACTGATAGTCCTGGAACAACATTAGAAATAGGTGCTGGAACAGCAGTAGATAGATTCATTACATTTGTTGGGCATACTTCAAACGAGATGGGGTTAATCTTTGAAGCAGAAGATAATTCCAATAGATTCTCAATAGTTGTAGATGTAGATGGAACAGCAAATAATGATAAGTTCATAATAAGAGAACAAGCTAATGATATTTTAACTATTGAAGGGACAGGCGAGGTTGGAATTGGAACTACGAGTCCTGGAGCACCATTACATATTAATTATGGAAACACTCCTGCAGACCCTGTTGAAACTCTTAGATTGGAAGTTACTGGAAATATTGCAGCAGCTGGTAGGGGTCCAGTTTTAACTTTTTATGCTCCTAATGCTTCATCGACTTCAAGGGCATCAGCTTCTATTAGAGGACTTACAAAAACTACTGCTGGTGGTTTCCTATCATTAAGTACAGAGAGTAGTTCCCGTGTAATGACTGAACGTATGTTAATAGATTCTTCAGGAAATGTAGGGATTGGAACTGCGAGTCCTGATGCAAAATTACATACTACAGATGCAACAAACAGAGATGCGTCCCTTACTTATAATGCTGTTGCAGGGGCAATTATAGACAATGCAAACGTTCAGTTAGCTATGGGAACAGCGAGTGCAGCTCCATATGGTTTCTGGATGCAAGCGAGAGATAGTACCAATGCTACAAGAGGTTTTGTATTGCAACCACTTGGAGGGAATGTAGGAATTGGAACTGCTACTCCAACAGCAACATTAAATGTTGTAGGAAATGTGAGCATAGACGGCGACCTCTGGATTATCGGAGTCAATAACACAGACCCAGATTATGTTTTTGAAGAAGGCTATGATTTAATGAATTTACAGGATTTAGAAATTTATATTAAAGAGTATCAAAAGCTTCCAGATTCAGAAATTCAAGGGGACTTTTTCAATGCTCCTGTAACAAAGAAACAATATTATCTGCTTGAGAAGATTGAGGAACAGACATTGTATATTTTAGATTTGAGAGGGGAGAATGAGATGATGAAGGAAGATTTATGTTCTCTTGGAATTACGAGATGGTGTTAGAAAAGTTTAAAAACATTATAATCCATTATAATTTATAATAAT
>CAZJEO010000006.1:0-36203 GCA_964545065.1 Candidatus Woesearchaeota archaeon
ACCCGCCCACCCTAAATGGTGAAGCTCCAAAAGAGAGGGTGGTTTTGTTATCGCCTGAGAAAGATATTGAAGTTGGGAGTAGGGTTAGGTGATGTTTGAAGTTAATTTTTAGGAGGTTGAAAATGCAATTGACTCAAGAACAAAAAGATCTTATCAAAAAAATTAATGAGTTGAAGAAAGAGAAAAACGCAGTTATACTTGTTCATAATTATCAAAGTCCTGAAATTTATGAGGTAGCGGATTTTATTGGGGATTCTTTGGAGTTGAGTAGAAAGGCAGTTGAGACAGACAAAAATATTATAGTTTTTTGTGGTGTTAAATTTATGGCAGAAACAGCGAAAATACTTAACCCTGGAAAAACAGTTTTGCTTCCTGCTTTTGATGCTGGATGCCCGATGGCGGATATGATAACTTTAGAACAATTAAAAGAATTTAAGAAAAAACATCCAGAGGCAGCTGTTGTATCTTATGTTAATACAAATGCAGATATAAAAGCAGAGTCAGATATATGTTGCACCTCTGCAAATGCCAGTGAGATAGTTAATAGTCTGCGAGAGGATCATATAATTTTTGTTCCTGATAAAAATCTTGCAGCTTATGTTCAGACTAAGACTAGTAAAAAAATAATTCCTTGGGAAGGGTTTTGTTATGTTCATGATAGGATTATGGAGGAATATGCAGAACTTGCAAAAAAACTGCATCCAAATGCAATATTCATAGCACATCCAGAATGTAGTCCTGAAGTTTTAAAACATGCTGACGAAATTATTTCAACAGGAGGGATGATTAAATTTGCAAAAGAGCATGATAATAAAGAGATAATTGTGGCAACAGAGATTGATATGGTTAATATTCTAAAAAGAGAAAATCCCACAAATAAATATTTTACAATAGGAAAAATTTGCATTAATATGAAAAAAACAAAGCTTCGATTAATATTGGATGCTTTGCAAAAAAACCAGTATCAAATAAATGTTTCAGAGGAGATTAGGATTAAAGCAAAAAAAGCTTTAGATAGGATGTTGAGTCAAAAAGTTTAATTAACTCCTTAAACCCCGTTTTTTAAGAAGTTGTGTTACTCTCGCCAGAAAAAGATATTGAAGTTGGAAGCAGAGTGCGATAATTAATGTCTTCTAAAAATTCTTTTCCATAAGCTTTCTCTGTCTTTCTTTGAATCATATTCAATATCAAGAAGTTTTGCTGCGATTTCTTTGTAAGCTCTTGAAGCATTGCTTTTAGGATATGTATGAACTACGGCGTCTTTTTCGCTCAGGGCTTTTTGCACAGAAAAATCCTCTGGGATCATTCCCAAGATTGGTATTTCTAACATTCCCTTAACAGTTTCTGGAGTCATTTCAATATCATTTTTTTTAACCCGGGTTATAATAACCCCTTTAATTGATTTTTTCATTTGCTCTGCCATTTTTATTGTTTTCAAAGCATCTGTTATAGCTGGCATTTCTGGGTTTGTAACAATAATCAATTCATCTGCCATATCAATCACAGACATTGCTTCATCTCCAAGACCTGCGGCGCTGTCAACAATAACATAATCAGAAATTTTTTGAAAATCTTTTTTGTAATCTTTCATTTTACTAGTTTTTATTTTTTTTAATTCTTTTATTGATAGTGATGAGGGCATGATTTTTAATCCAGATTCATGTTCATAGACTGCTTCAAAAGCACTAGCTTTGTTCATTAATACGTGGTTTAAATTTACTGGAACTTCTGGGGAATTTAAATGAAGTCCTACATTTGGAGTTGTTAAATTTCCGTCAATCACTAGGACTTCTCCTCCAAATTGATTTATTGCTGCACCAAGATTTATTGCGGTTGTAGTTTTTCCTACACCCCCCTTACCTGATGTAATGACTATTATTTTTTTCATTTTAAAATTTGTATTAATTTATGATAGAAGAAACTGTTTTGTTGAACTTATAAACTTTTCGAGCATTTCTGCATATTCTTTTAATTTTTCTAAATCTATGTTTATTTCCTTACCTTGATAGAATACTCTGAGATTTACATTCTTCCTAAATTCTCCCATTCTTTCTGTTCGCAATTCTTTGACTTTTCTGAACATTTTGTAGAGTTCAATGACTTCGAGGAAATTTTTGTCTTTTTTGAAGAGTTTTTTTACTTGTTCAATCCTTCCAAGAGGATTAGTAGAAATAGAAGGGATTTTTTTCTTTTTTTTGGCGTGCTCTAGGAGTTTAGTTATTGCAGTTTCTATCATTCTTTTCCATCTAAGCAAAAGATTCATGATTACATCACAAGTTTTCGTATATTTCAGACTGACATAAAGAAGATGGTCTGCGCTTATTTTTTCTTGAATTATTTCCTCCATAAAACCCTCTAGAAGTATGATTTACAAGGATTTTGCACTTTTTATACTTATCTGCATTCTAGTTTATGTAATTGGCAGTGCCCACCCTTTTTTATTTATGCTTATTTGCGTTCTAGTTTTATTACTTGTAATGTTTTTTCCATGATGCTTTTGGCTAGAATCAGGAATTCTTTGATTTTCTCAATTGTAATTGTTTCTGTTTTTAGATTTTCAGAAAGAATAACTACTTTTTCTTTTCTCATGAATTCTGCTGTGCTTCGTTTGTGTTTTTCAGCTAGCTCAAATAGGTTTATAATTAGGTTTGATTCTTTTTTAGTTATTTTGTAATAAGGACAGCATTTTTTTATGAAGAGTCTGAAGTTTGCTTTTGCATCTTTGTAAAGGTCGATTCGTTTGTGGAGATATTCATATTGTAAAATTGCGTTGATGCAGTTTGTGATTGAGTTTTTTGATTCTAAGAGGATTTTGATTAGGATCTTTTTATCTTGGATTAGGGGGAAAGTTACGTAAACCATGTGGTCGATTGTCTGAATTATTTTCTGTGCTTTTTGGATGTTTTCTAGAAATTTTTCCATGCGAGGACACCTACGGTTTCCTTCGCTTAATCTTCCCTTTTGTTGCGGATAAGCGATTTCTTAAATTGCCTCCACCGGAAATCGCATGCAGAACAATTAAGATATGCTGTTTATTTATCATATAATATAGAAGTGGTTAAAGTTGATATAGATTTTGGTGGTGAGGAATTATAATTTCTGGTAAATTTCAATATCTTGTTCTTTTATTTTAGCTAATGTTTCTGGGCGAATCCCTCTTTTTACAAAAAAGACGTTTATTTCTGATTGTTCTGTATCCCTCTCTATAATGAAATCATATTTGTTCGTGATCAATAATGCTTCTAATTTTTTTGAATTGTTTTTTGTGCTCTTAGGATCCTTAGTTAGATATTTTTTAGCATGTAATTTAAATCTTTCAAAATATTGTTCACTTTCTTCGTTGTGTAGTCCCTTAATATACACATCTTCATAGATTGTATCTGACATATTAAATAAATTGATATATACTTTTTAAGAATTTATATTCTATATTATTCACTTAACTTTAAAATAGCTTCAGCGAGGTCACCTGTTTCTTCAAGAGTTTGTTTTGCTTGTTCTGGAGAACAAGATGTTTTCTCAACAATTGTTTGAACATCTTCTTCACTGAACTTTTCTTCAGCTTCTTCACTGACATCTCCAGAGATTTGGAATGTTTCTTGACCTTGCATTTTTATTTTTGTTACAGAAGGATTGCTGATGATTGTTTTATTCCCATCTGTTTGTTCAATTATAACTCTTGAAGCATCGATTTTTTCTTGGGCCATTCCCATTTGCTTCATGACTGCTTGCATTTTTTTTGGGTCGATATTTGGAAACATTTTACTTAAAAAAAACTCCTAAAAGAATTCTGAATGCAATTATTAATGTGATAAATGCGATTACGTGCGTTGGTTTTAGCATGAACGCGCTTTTGTATTCTTCTTTGTATCGTGTTAAACCCCCGAATCCAGAGGGTATGTTAACTTGATTATCTGCCATGATTTTGTTAATTCTATTGAGTATTTAAAGTTTATCTCGCTTTGCTCGTTATTGATTGATCAGAGCTAGACTTTGTCAAAGCTCTTTGCCGAGAATTTTGATATCGGATATTTAATTTATACGCGGGGTTTATCATTACAGATTTAGATTATTAATTTTATTAATATTGCGAATGAAATGAGCAACATCTTTACAAACACTTTTAAAAAGTTGGTTTGATTATTTAAATTATGGCCAAGAATAATATTGATTTTAAGGCAATGGAGCAGAAATGGCAGAAGTTTTGGGATAAAGAAGGAATTTATAAATTTGATTCTAAGAGTAAGAAGGAGATTTTTTCAGTTGATACGCCGCCGCCGACTGTTTCTGGGAAAATGCATATAGGGCATGCGTGTTCTTATAGTCAGCAAGATTTTATTATTAGGTTTATGAGAATGAATGGGAAAAATGTTTTTTATCCTTTTGGAACAGATGATAATGGGTTGGCAACTATAAGATTGATTGAGAAAGAGAAAAAAGTGAAGGCGTTTGATTTAGGAAGGGAGAAATTTATTAAACTTGTTTTAGATACTTTGAAAAACCAGTTAAGGCCAGAATATATTTCTGATTGGAAAAATATTGGGATAAGTTGTGATTGGGGTATAAGTTATACAACTATTGATGATCATTGTCAAAGAATAAGCCAGAGAAGTTTTATTGATTTGTATGAGAAAGGAAGAGAGTATCGAAAGAGAACGCCGTTTATGTGGTGTCCTGAGTGTCAGACTTCAATTGCACAAGTTGAAATGAAAGATAGGACTATGAAAAGTAATTTTGTTTATATTAAATTAGATACTTCTCTTGGAAAACCAATTATAATTGCGACCACAAGGCCAGAGTTGATGCCTGCTTGTGTAGCTGTTCATGTTCATCCTAATGATAAGAGATATAAAAAATTTGTAGGGCAGAAAGCAAAATTGCCTTTGTTTGGTCATGAGGTTGAAATTTATGCAAATGATGATGTAGATATGGAATTTGGTTCTGGAGCTGTTTATCATTGTACTTTTGGAGATATGGATGATGTGGAATGGATTAACAAGATGAAAATAGAGCCGATAGAAGTTATGAACAAGGATGGAACTTTTAATGAGAAGGCAGGAAAGTATAAGGGGATGAAATCAGAGGAGGCTAGGGAGGAGATTATTGAAGATTTGAAGAAAGCAGGAGCAATTGAGAAAATTGATCCGATAGAACACGTTGTTAATGCTCATGAGAGATGTGATACTCCAATTGAGATTATAATGACAGAACAATGGTTTATCAAATATCTGGATTTGAAAAAACAAATGTTGGCTTGGGGAAAGAAATTGAATTGGTATCCAAAATATATGAAAGTTAGGTATGATAATTGGGTTAAGGGTTTGAAATATGATTGGAGTATTTCAAGGCAGAGGTATTTTGGAATTCCGATTCCTGTTTGGTATTGTAAAAAATGTGGAGAGATTATTGTGGCAGAAGAATCTCAGCTTCCAGTTGATCCATTGAAAGATAAACCAAAGAAAAAATGTAAATGTGGTAGTAATGAATTTCAAGGAGAGAAAGATGTTTTGGATACTTGGGCGACTTCTTCTTTGACTCCAGATATTGTTAGAGAATTAATGCCTAAAAATTTACAAGATAAATTATATCCAATGTCAGTAAGGCCGCAAGCACATGATCTTATTACTTTTTGGTTGTTTAATACTGTTGTAAAAGGAAATTTGCATCATGGCAAGAATCCTTGGAAAGATGTTGTGATTTCTGGTTTTGTTCTTGACCCTTATGGAAAAAAGATGAGCAAGAGCAAGGGAAATGTTATTGCTCCGCAAGAAGTTGTTGGCAAATATGGAGCAGATGCTTTAAGGTTCTGGGCTGCAGGAACTAAGTTAGGAGAGGATTTGTCTTACCAAGAGAAAGATGTTGTTACAGGGAAAAAGTTTGTTACTAAATTAATGAATGCTACGAGATTTGTGTTTATGAACTTGGAAGGTTGGAATGGCAAAAGGCCTGGGAAGTTGGAGAAGTTGGATGAATTGTTTTTGAAAAAATTAGATATTGTAATTAAGAGTGTTACTTATAGATTTGAAAAATATGAATATTCAAAAGCAAAACACGATGTTGAAAATTTCTTTTGGAAAATGTTTTGTGATAATTATTTAGAGATTGTTAAAAAGCGAGTTTATCAAGGAAAAGGAAATGAGAAATTATCTGCTCAATATACTTTGTATAATGCTTTATTGGCTATATTGAAAATGATTGCACCAATAATGCCTTTTATTACAGAAGAACTTTATCAAGAATATTTTAAGGGTAGAGAGAAAGATAATAGCATACACGTTAGTGAGTGGCCGAAGTTTAAGAATTTAGAAAGAGAAAAATATGATAAGATATTGAATCATTTTATTGGTGTGCTCACTGATGTTCGACAGATTAAATCAAAAAAACATAAACCAATGAATGCGGAAATTATTTTGACTCTTGATAAAGGAGTTGTTAAGAAATTTGAAGGCTTGTTAGAAGACCTTAAAGATGTTACAAATGCTCGAGAGATTAAGGAAGGTAAGTTTAAGGTGGAGTTTGTTTCATAGAAATATTTTTAAATCAACACTTGATTTAATTTTATGCGAAATGTGAGGAATCGAATAAAGCAAAACACTTCTGAATTAATAACTTTACAAAACCAACAAAAAAGTTCTGAATTAACAGCTTTACAAATTTATGATCGAGAAATCAATCACAAATCAATATTGACTTCAGATAAAGAAAAAGAACTTGCTAGAGAAAAAGATAAAGGGAGTTTGCAGGCTAGAAACGAGTTAGTAGAAAAAAACCTTAGGTTGGTTAGACATCTAGCAAGGAGTTTTAGCAGATCATATGATTTAACCACGGAAGAATATGAAGAGCTTATACAATATGGTAATGAAGGGTTAATAATTGCTGCTAATAAGTTTGATGATAGAGGATTTAGATTTTCTACCTTTTCTTCTTGGTGGATGAGACAAACAATGCGTCGTGCATTAGCAAAGCCTGGATTATTAAGAAATGATAAACATATACCTTTTCGTCTTATGATTCTCAAGGGGCAAATACCTTTTTACTCCCAAGAATTTAAAGTAAGTAATGGTAGAGAACCAAGTAGAGATGAATTAATTGATTATATTTGTGATGGCACTACTCACAAAAGAGAGATTATCGAATCTGTTGTTGATGTTAGACTTATGACAGAGTCTCTGGATAAACCGCTTAATCCTGAAGAAAGCACATTTATGATTGATCTTATTGAGAATAAGGAATGTGAAAGACCTGAAAATGAGACAATAAGGATTGAAGGTGAAGAAAAAATAGAGCGTTTGGATTATTATCTTTCGTTATTGCCTGCGAGGCATGAACATGCGATAAGATTACGTTTTCTTCAGCTTAATAATGCTGTATGTAGAACTTATGATCTTTCTGAAGATGAGATTTTTGATATGGTAAAACCCTTGAAGGAGGAAAAAATTGTTAGGAGAAGGAAGTCTAGGACTAAATTAACTCTTGAAGAAGTTGGTGGAATAATGGGGCTTACAGGAGAACGTGTGAGGACAATGGAAGCAAGTGCCTTGTATGAATTAAGAACAAAAATGTTGTTTGATCCCCTATTTCAATCAGAAGTTTCTGATTTTCAGAAAGAAATTAATTTGGTTTTCCCTAATGGACAAGAGTCTGTTGATAAAGCTAAGAAGGAAGTGGTTCAAGAAAAATTTAATCAAGTATTTAATCAAAAGCCTAAGAGAAAAAGCACAAAACGGAAGAAACCTACTCTTAAATTAAATTATTTGGAGAAAGAATTATTGGATAAATACATGGGGCTTTTACCAAAGAAAAAACAGCAAGAAGTAATGAAGCTAGTTTATGGAGTGAATGATGGAGAGCTTAGAGCGAAGTATAATCTTTTAGAAGAAGAATGTTTAACCTATGCTGATATTGGAAAGGCCCTTGGTATTAGTTACAATGACGCCTCTCAAATAAAGCAGCGTTGTGAAGAGATGATAAAATATATGGAGATGAATGAAGAGATTATACCTAGTAAAAAAAGAACATTGTATCATCTTAGGAAAGATTTAGTTGAAAAAGAAAAGGGTCTTGTTGAGAGCGCATTATCAAATATAGAAGATTCGGTTGATAGAGAGCTTGTTAGGTTGAGGTATCTAGAGGATACTAGTAATTTAGATTATCCAATAAACGGCAGAGAATTAACAGCAAAAGAAGCAAGTCAGATTTTGAATATTCCTTATAGCCATGCAGCATTTAGGGAAACTAGGGCTTTTGGGCAATTATTAGAAAGCATGAAACTAATCCGAGATATTGAAAGAAGTTAATTTCACACTTAATTTTATAAATTGTATTTTATTTCTTTAAACATGGTTTTAAGTAAAGCAAATAGGAAATTTCCATTAGTCAATTTCAGGAGGAACCATGAAATTAACTAAAGACGAACTTGAAGAAGTTGTTGAGGAGTTAAGCGGGCATAAGGGTACGCATACTGAGTTGATTACTGTTTTTATTCCGGCAGGTTATGATGTGAATTCTGTTCAGAGGCAACTTGAGGGAGAAAAATCTACGGCTAAAAATATTAAATCAACTGCCACGAGGAATAATGTTTTAGATGCTCTTGATAAAATTGTGAGGCATTTGAAAGGTTTGAAGAAGACCCCTGAACATGGTTTAGCTTTGTTTTGTGGAAATATTTCGCGAATTGAAGGGCAGCAAGATTTGCGACTTTGGGATGTTGAACCTACTTTGATTTTGAAATCAAGATTATATAGATGTGATAAGGATTTTGTTTTAGAACCTTTGAAAGAAATGCTTGAAGTTGAAGAAGTTTTTGGATTGCTTGTGATGGATAGGAAAGAAGCGACAATTGGATTGTTGGAAGGGAAGAGAATAGAAGTTTTTCAAAATATGACTTCAGGAGTTCCTTCAAAAGTTAGAGCAGGTGGACAGAGTGCTCAAAGATTTCATAGAATTACAGAAGGATTAACAAAAGATTTTTACAAAAGAATTGCAGAAGAAATGAAAAAAATATTTTTTGAAATGCCCAAGCTTAAAGGAATTTTGGTTGGAGGACCTATCCCTACAAAGGATGAATTTTTAGATGGAGATTATTTAGTTACAAAATTAAGAGAAAAAGTTATTGGGAAAGTAGATATTGGAGATACTGATGAATCTGGGTTGAAAGAACTTGTTGGGAAAGCTCAGGATATTTTAGCTAATCAGGAAATAATTAAGGAGCAGAAACTTATGAAGAAATACTTTGAGACGCTTGGTGAGAGGCCTGATTTGGCTACATTGAAAGAACCAGATACAAAACAGGCATTGAAATATGGTGCTGTTGATACCTTATTTGTTTCTGGAGCATCGAGCTTTAAGGAATTGGCTAAAGAGCTCAAGGAAATTGCAGTAAATACTGGCTCTAATATTGAAATCATTTCAACCGATACAGAAGAAGGTCAGCAGTTTAAGAATCTTGGAGGGGTGGGAGCAATTCTGCGATTTGCTGTTTAGGAGATGAAAAAAGACGACATTAGACAATTTCTGAAATTTGCAACTGTTGGAGTTTTTAATACTCTCATTAATATGTCTGTCTTGTTTGTTCTTACAGAATTTTTCCATATCTATTATATTCTTTCTGCTATCTTTGCTTTTATTGTTGCAGTTACTAATAGTTTTATCTGGAATAAAATTTGGACATTTAAAGAAAAACTCAATGATAGATTCATAAAAAAATATCCGAAATTTCTTACTATTAGTGTATTAGCTCTTTTAGTTAATTTGTCATTGTTATATATTTTAACTGAATTTCTTGGAATCCATTATTTGGTTTCACAATTGATAGCTATATTCTTTTCACTATGGATAAATTTTTTAGGGAATAAATTGTGGACATTCTCAGAATGAAGAAATTATATTTAATGTTAATTTTGATATTTTTTTTAGTGATCATATTTATTTTTGCGTATCAGATTTTTCAGCCAGTTGATAATAAACCTATTTTATCTTTGACATTTGATGATGGATATTTGGTATACTATGATGTTGTTTATCCTTTAATGGAAGAATATGGTTTTGATGGAACCCTTTTTATTTTAGCTAATGAGTCTGATAAATTTGAGGGAAAGGAATTAATTGGTTTTGAACAAGCAAAAGAAATGCAAGATAGTGGATGGGAGATTGGAAGTCATACGTTGAACCACACATCTTTAATAGGATTAAATGAAAATGAAATTGAAAATCAACTGAATTTTTCAAAACAAATTTTAGAAGAGAAGGGATTTGTAATATCTTCTCTTGCTTTTCCTTTTGGAGATTACAATGATGAGGTGTTAGAGGTGACAAAAAAATATTATGAATCAGCAAGGCCTATGGAAGACGGGTATAATCCTTTAAGTATGTACGATCAATATAGACTAAAATCCAAATGGGTTATGTTGACTAGTACTCCCGAGGAAGTTTGTTCTTGGATAACCTATGCCAGAGATAGAGATTTGTGGTTGATATTGGATTTTCATTATATTGGGGAAGAGGTTTTGTATAGATGGAGTTTTTCAACAGAAAATTTTAAAGAGGTATTAGATTGTATAAAAGAGGAAGATATACAAGTAAAAACAATAAGAGAAGTTTTAAATGGAAAAAAATAAAAAATTAATACTTATTTTGTTTGCTGTCGCGTTTGTCTTTGGGATTATCTCTGTTTTTTTATCTCCTCTAAGAATTTGGGATGAAACAGTTTATTCTAATTTGGGATATGGTTTGAGTCAAAATCCTCTTGATTATTCTTTTGCTAATAATGGGTGGAGTGATTTTATTCCTTCTGGAGATAGAGCGTATGCTTGGCCTAATGCTGGATTTAGAGCTCCCTTACTCCCTTTCCTCTTATCAATCTTGTATTTGTTGAGATTAGATTTTTTAATAATCTTTTTTATACCATTTGTTGGCGCCTTAATTGTTGTTTCTGTTTATGCATTTGGAAAAAGACTTTTTAATGAGAAAGTAGGTATTTATTCTGCTATTCTTTTGATTTTATTGCCCTTGCATATAATTTATACTGGAAAAATTTTGACAGGAATCTTGTCTACTTTTTTAGTCTTGTTAGCTTTTATTAGTTTCTGGAAAGGTTATGAAGACGGAGAGAAAAAGTATAAGATTCTCTTTGGTTTTTTCCTGGCATTAGCTTTGCTCGCGAGATATACTACTCTTTGGATTCTCCCTATATTTTTTGTTTATCTTTTTATAAGAAACAAATCCCTAAAATTCTTAAAAGATAAACATTTATTGATTGCTATTGGAGTCTTTTTTTTAACCCTCCTTCCCTGGTTTGTTTACGGGATTTTTACATATGGGAATCCTCTTGGAGCATTTATACATGGAGCAAAAGCTGCTTCATATTGGGGTGGGGTCCAACCATGGTATTTTTTCTTTCAATACTCCTGGCAAATGTTTTCAATTGTAGGGCTAGTTTTTATTGTTTCTTTAATTTATATTTTATTTAAAAAAGAATTTGTAAAAAAAGAAATTTATCTTTTGTTGGTTTGGGTTGTATTTTTCTTGGGGATGGCTATGTTTATGCCGCATAAAGAAGACAGGTTTTTACTTTTAATAGCTCCTCCAATTTGTTTGTTAACAGGATTTTTCATTTCTAAATTTAAAAAATATAATAAGATTATTTTAATTGGAGTAATACTTCTTTTATCTTTCTCTTTATTTTCTCAATTTTATGCGACCTATAAAGATTCTTATACAGATACTAATCTTTGTTTTTTAGAAGCGAATAAATTTTTAAAGAATGTGGCAGATAATAGTTTGGTAATAACTGATGAATCTCCTGTTGTTTATTATTACACTAAGAAAGAGACGGGTTTTTATCCTAATCCCTGGGATTTGCAATCTTTAGAAAGTTTAGTCAAAAATAATTATCAGAATCGAGAAGTTTACATCTTTTTTACAGATTATGATATGCCTTTAGATCAAGAAAAAAATATCAAAACAAAAGAGGATTTAGATTCTAATTTTGAGATAGTTTTTGAATGTTCTAAGGAAGAGGGTTTGTCCACAATATATGCTTATAAGGATAATCTTTAAAATATAGTTCTCTTTTGATATATTATGGAGACAAGCAAAACAATCAATGAGATTGATGAAGGTAGAGAGAAAGAAGATTTGAAAAAACTTGAGGCTGTGTTTTTTGTGTCTGGGAGGTTTTTGAATATGCAAGAGCTTATTTCGCTTACTGATTTGAATCCGATAATTATCCAGGAGTTGATTGAGAAACTTCAGGAGAAATATGAAAGAAATGATTCTGCTATTGAGATTGTCAAGAAAAAGGAGTTATGGAAAATGGATGTTAGACAAGAATATTCAGGAGTGATAAATCAGCTCGCGACAGGGAGTTCTGAGTTTAGTAGTGCTGAGAAAGAGACTTTGGCTATTATTGCGTACAAGCAACCAATAAAGCAGTCTGTGATAATTAAGATTAGGGGGAATAAAGCTTATGATCATGTGAAGAAGTTTGTTGAATTAGGATTGTTGAGAAAAAAGAAAATGGGGCATACAAATGAATTAAGTTTGACAGATGAGTTTTATGATTATTTTAATTTGAACGAGAGTAGTAATCCCTTGCAGGAAAGTGGAGGCAGTGTGAACTTATCTGTCCAAAACGAGCAGACGCAGCAAAATAGTGATTCATTACAAGAATCTTTAAAAGATTCAAATGCTGAAGAGTAGGCATGGAGCTACTCCCAATAATTTATTTAATGTATATGTTCATATCGATTTATCTTTTGTGTTTCTATATATTCTTGTATTGGAATAATCGGAAAGGTTTGTTTGATTCTCCTAAGGTGACTAAAAAATATTCTGTGTCTGTGTTAGTTCCTGCTTGGAATGAGGAAGAGACAATTGAAGAAACAATACACGCAATTTTTAATATTGATTATCCTTTGTTAGAAGTTATTGTTCTTAATGATGGTTCTACAGATAGAACAGGAGAAATTATTAAGGAATTACAGAAGAAATATTATCAGTTAAAATTAATAGAAAAGGAAAATTCTGGAAAAGGTGATTCTTTGAATCAAGGAATTAAAGAAGCAGAAGGAGAATTAATTGCAGTAATTGATGCGGATTCTTATCCTGCGGAAGATTCTTTCAAGAAATTGGTTGGATTTTTTGATGAAGAAAAAGTTGGAGCGGCTACATGTGTGATAATTCCTAGAAAACGAAATACGTTTTTTGAAAGGCTACAGAGTATTGAATATAATGTTATTGCTTTCACTAGGAAACTATTGGGATTTGTTGATGCTATTTATGTTGTTCCTGGACCTTTAGCGCTTTATAGAAAAACTGCTTTGGAGGAAATTGGAGGATTTGATCCAAAAAATATGACAGAGGATATTGAAATTATTTGGCATTTGACTGCTGCAGGTTATGAAAGAAGAATGTGTCTTTCTACACAAGTTACTACTACTGTCCCGACCAAATTGAAACAATGGTATACTCAAAGAAGAAGATGGAATGTTGGAGGATTACAATGCATCACAAAATATAAAGAGAATTTTATGAAAAAAGGAATGTTGGGACATTTTATTCTCCCTTTTTTTACAATTCAATTTTCTTTAGGAATTTTGGGATTAAGTATATTTCTTTATCTCCTTATAACCAAATTTTTTAAGAATTATCTTTTTGCGAAATATTCTATTAATGTTGGCACAGCTTTGGTTACGATGAATGATTTGCATATTACTGCAAGTTTTTTGAATTATTTGGGAATTATTTTGTTTATAGTTGGTTTTGGGTTTACTTTGCTTGTAATATCTATAATGAAAACAACATCATTGAAAGAGCATAGTATTTTTAATCTCATGTTTTTTTCAGTTGTTTATCTCTCAATTTATCCTTTTATTTTATTGGGAGCATTGTATAATTTCCTGAGGAAAAATCATAAGTGGAGATGATGATAAAAAAACAAAAGAGAATTTTTTTGTATGCGCTTGTAGCGACTTTGGTTATTTTTAATTTTGGAATTTTTATGGGTTATTTATTAGAGACTACAAGAGTGAGTGAGATAAATGATTTTTACCTTAAGGCAGAAATGGAACTTCTTGACCAGAGGATTCAAAAAGAAGCATTAGATTTAATTGATTTGGATTGTGAATTACTTGTTCAAGAAAATATTAATTTTGCAGACAGAATTTTTGAAGAGGCATTATTAATACAAAGATTTGAAGATGCGAATCGTATGAATGATGAAATTATTTTTCAGCATAAAAGATATGATCTTTTGAGAACGTTATTTTGGATGAATAGTATGAGGATTAAAGAGAAATGTGGGTCTGATTATCATAATGTCGTTTATTTTTATGATTTTGATAATCCTTCATTGGAACAAGAATCAGAGCAGAGGTTTTTCTCTCATTTGTTGATTGAGATAAAAGGAGAGTATGGAGATAATGTTATGCTTATTCCTATTGCAGCAGATAATGATTTACCTTCTGTTAATCTTCTTTTGGAAAATTATGATGTTGTTGAATTGCCTACTATTTTAATTGATGAGAGTGTGAAGATAACAGAGTTAGAAACTAAGGAGGATATTACAAAGTACCTTGTTTAGTGATTATGTTTTACCATAGAAATATTAAAAAGGGGTTTTTCTTTTAGAAAAATAGGACTAAAAATGAGCGAATGTTTTAAATGCGGTGTTTCAGGAGAAGAGAAGAGATTGTTTGACGCTGTTTGTGGTAGTGGAATTGTTAAGGTTTGTTTTAAGTGTTCTTCTGAAGAGAATTTTCCTATAATTCATAGGCCGACGAGTTTTCAGCTTAAGGATTCTGAGAAGGAGAAGACATTTCGCGAAAAAGTGGAGAGTTTTGCTGAGAAGCCAAAACCAATGAAGAATGATTTGTCGAGTAAAGAGAATGTTAGCCTCAGGGATTTAGTTGATAGGAATCTTAAGGTTGGGGCATCTGAGAAGACTGTACCACGGCCAGATTTGATTCACAATTTTCACTGGAATATCATGAGGGCTAGGAGAGCACGGCATATTTCTAGGGAGCAGTTTGCGCGAGATTTGGGGGAATCTGAAACTGTTGTTAAGATGATTGAGCAAGGAGTTTTACCAGAAGATGATAATCGAATAATTAGCAAAGTTGAATCTTATTTGGGAATAAATCTTAGGAAGCCAGAATTTAGGAGGCAAGAGAAGAGGGAGCTTGGTTTTGATTCTGTTAGTGTTGATAATTTAACGATTTCTGATTTAAAGGAAATGAAAGAGAAGAAAAATGAAGAGTTTTCAGATTCAGTTGAAGTTTGGGACGAGGAAAAAGAGAATGAAGAAACAGCGAGAGAGGATAATGTTGATTCTGAATTAGACGGCAAGGAGATAGGGGAAGAGGATGAGATATCTCAGAAAGACATGGATGATTTGATTTTTGGAAGAAAGGAATAAACATAACTTTTATAAATCAAATTAATGACCTTTCTATATGGATATTAAGATTCTTAAAAATACAAAAGAAGAATTAGAAGCAGAATTTGGGAGCATCACAATAGCTGAGATTTTGCGTGTTTATTTGAATAAAAATGCGAGTGTTACTTTTGCAGCTTGGAAAAGAGAGCATCCGACAAAGAATCCTCTTTTGAAAGTTCAGACAAAAGGTAAGACTGCGAAAAAAGCAGTGGATGAAGCTGTTGTTGCTATAACAAAAGATTTGAATAAGATTGAGGCAGAGTTTAAGAAATTGAAATAATCTAATAATTTCTCACTTCCCAAAAAACAGTATTCCAATCCAAATCTCCTATAAGAATATCATATGCGCTGAATTCTACCACATGGTCTTGCCATATTTCCATAAGGTGTTCTAAATTTTCATAACTAAAGTAATCAAGATGTTTTTTCAATAAATGCCAAGCAGGACTTCCTGTTACTTCTATATTTTCTTCTTCAAATGCATGATTCATTGGTTTTTTAACTGTAGAATATCTTAATGTTAAAACATTAAATCGTGTTACTTCTCCTTGAATTATAAGATGTTCATCAGGCATTGATTGATTAAATGCTATCATTGCTTCTGGGATGCCTAATTTTTTCCAAGATGCAATTTCAGCTGGGATTTGATTTAGAGAAAGATTATATCTTGTATTTATTCTATCAATGCCTTGTTTTGATCTCATACAAACCTCCCCCTTCCATCCATCTTGAATAAGTTCTTCATAAGAACTCCAAGTTAATGCTTTATTCCCAAAGCAACCAGCTTCATAGAATTCATAGCACCTTTTCTTATTCGTTATTTCAGAAAGAGATTTTTTCATTATTTGGATAATTTATTTAGTTTATATAAATTTAATTGTCTTTTGTTAGTATAATAATTCTTATAAGTAATTAATTTCTAAATCTTTCATGAGTGATATGAATTATGATAAAAATCAAGTTCATTATGTTAGTGCTACCGTTATAGTTGTTAAGGGTGGAAAATATTTGATTGCAAAAAGGGCTGATTGGGAGAAAGCATTTCCTGGGAGATGGACTGTTCCTGGTGGAAAGTTAAAAATTCTTGATTATATTTTGAAGAAAAAAGATTCTAAGTATCAATGGTATAATATTCTTGAAGATCTTGGAAAAAGAGAGGTTGAGGAAGAAGTTAATTTGAAAATTAAAAATATTGATTATGTTACTAGTTTAGTTTTTGTAAGGGACGATCAGATTCCTGTTTTGGTTATTAGTTTATGGGCAGAGCCTGTTGATGAGAATGCTCCAGTTGTTTTGGACAAATCTTTAACAGAATATAGGTGGGTTACACTTGAAGAGGCAAAGAATTATGATTTGATTGAAGGAATTTATGAGGAATTGGAAATGCTTGATAAGAAATTGAAAACTGGTAAGAATCAGGAATGGAAGAAGCTTAAATAATTTTTAGCATATAAATCTTTAAAAGTGAAAATTATTTATTTTTAATATGGGGTTAGTAGAAGTTTATTCGGGATTTACGAAGATTCATGATGGATTAACAGAGGAAGTACTTCGTCATGAGATGAAAGGAGCTTTGATTGTTGCGTTTAGAACAGATGGAATAGAAAGCATTTATGTTCCTTCAGAAGCAGATGAAAATTATGGAAGGATTGTCAGGTCTATTGGGACTACTCCTATTCCATTTAAAGCTATTGCACAAAGCGATGAGATTATAATTTTGAGACCTGACAATCACAATAATCCTTATTAATTCTAGATAATTATTTGATTCATGAGTAAGAATAAAATTTCAACAGGTAGTTTTGATTTTAACAAGTGGCTTTATGGTGGTTGGGAGAAAGATGTTATTAGCATGATTGCAGGACCACCTGGAAGTGGGAAGACGAATTTTGTTATACTTGCATCTTGTAGTCAGGCGAAAAAAGGCAATAAGGTTATTTTTATAGATACAGAAGGAGGGTTTTCTGTTGATAGGATTAAACAAATTGTGGGAGATAATCATGAAGATGTTTTGAAAAATATTTTGCTTTTGAAACCTGCGAATTTTGAAGAACAGAAAAAATCTTTTGAGGATTTATTGGACCAGGTTAAGAAAGGGCATGTTAGTTTGATTGTTGTGGATGGGATGGCAACTTTGTATAGATTGGAGTTAGCTGAGGCAGCGAAGTCAGAAGATGATGATGAAGTTCGTGAAGTCAATCGAAAGGTTGCAGAGCAGATGCGAGTTCTTTCTGAGATTTCTCGGAAGCAAGAGATTCCGATTATTATAACAAATCAGGTTTATTCTAAATTTCTTTCAGAAGATGAATTGAAAGAGGGGAAGGAACAGAAAGTGAATTTGGTTGGCGGAGATTTATTTCAATATTGGAGTAAGTGTATTATTGAATTGAAGAAAGATGGAAAGAAGAGGAAGGCAGTGATTTTGAAACATAGAAGTTTGCCAGAGAAAGAATTGAGTTTTGAGATAAAAAATGAAGGAATATTTCGAAAAAGATGGTTGTAATGAAATATTCCATGCGAAGAATCTACGCAGTAATTCTTCGGAAGGAGATTTTTAGGAGGGGGCGGATTTAAAGATGTTCGGCCATGTCTTGTAAAATTTCATAACCTGCTTTTACTCTATTTGGTGCTGCAGTTATTGCTCTGCCTACGACTAAAATAGTAGAACCTTCCTGTGCAGCATTTCCAGGAGTGAAAATTCTTTTTTGATCTATACCTGCAGGAGTATTCGGTCCTTTTATTCCTGGAGTGACATATATAAAATTTTCAGGAAGTTTATCCTTTAATGCATGGAGGTCTGCTGCCGAGCAAACAATTCCATTGAGCCCTGCTTTATTTGTTAATTGGGCTAAGCTTAAAACTTGGTCTTCAACAATTCCAGGGATATTTAACTCTTTGTTTAGAATATCTTCATCAATACTTGTTAAAACTGTAACTGCTATTACTTTTGGCGCCTTTACATTATATTTCTCAACAGCCTCTTTTACACCTTCCATTGCCGCTTTCATCATCTCTAAACCCCCAGATGCATGAATATTAAACATATACACACCAAGTTTTGTTGCAGCATTTGCAGCACCTTTTACGGTATTTGGAATATCATGATACTTTAAATCAAGAAAAACATCTGAACCAGAATCTTGAACAATTTTTACTACTTCTGGACCAAACCTTGTAAAGGTTTCTTTTCCTATTTTAAATAAACCAACAACAGGACTTAACTCCTCAATTCTTGCTTTAATCTCTTCTATTGTATTTAAACCATCTAATGGTAGGCAAACTCTTTTTCTTGCTTCTTGTTCTTTTTCTGATAGGATAATCACTTTATCCTCTACTTTTGGAAAACCATGTTTCTCCCCCCATCCAAAAGGGTCATTTCTCCATTCTTTTAATATGTCTACTTGCTCTTGTGATAAATAATTTATTTCTTTTGCAGTTTCTAATAAAACATCATAAGTTAGTAGAGATCTGACTTCACATAATGGATCCATAGAATAAAATTCATTGGTAGCTTTATTTAAACCATAATTAAAGATGGATAAGCAGAAATTGCAAACGCCATTAGCATTCCTAATAGCTTGCACTGTTCTAACCGAACTTCCTCCTGTGGAAATCAGATCTTCAATTAAAATTACTTTTTTTCCATCTAAATCTTTTTCAGCATCTATACCCTCAATCTGATTCTTTAAACCATGATCTTTTGGTTTATCTCTAACATATATGAAAGGAATTTTTAGCCTGTCAGCTAATATAGCACCAGGTGCAATACCTGATGTAGAAGTTCCAGCTATCATATTAAATTCTATCTTTTCTTTTTCTATAAGCCTTATAAAAGATTCAATAATCAAATTTCTTCTTTCTGGCTCAGATAAAAACATCCTGTTATCATTATAAATTGGCATCCTATAACCAGAAGCCCAAGTAAAAGGATTATCTGGTCTTAATTTAATAGCTTTAATATTTAAACCTTCTTTTGCAATCTCTTTTCCATAATCCATTCTTTAAATACAAAAAATTAATTTATAAGAATTGCTGTGATAAAATGCCTACGTCAATATTAATAGGAGTTTTAAGAATCTTTTCTCTCGATTAATTTATCAAGAGCTCCTAAGTAAAGTTCAGTCATAGATTTTACTTCTCTAATAGAGACTGAGGATTCCATACTAACTTTTAAATATATTATATAATTTTTAGTGGCTGTTACAAAATCCGGGGGTGAAGGACTTTCAGATTTATTTAATGTTGTTTCAATATCTGCCATAAAATTAATTATGATTAATGATTTTTAAACATTATCGTGATAAAACTTCACATAAATTCTTAAATAGTATTATTTGTAATTTTTTTTATGTATTTAGAGGAACATGGTCATGCAAGAGATGAAGAATTAGCTTATAAAGATACAATAAAAAATGTTCTTAGAATTTGTAAAAAAGCAGGAGTTGATGCTTTTTTTGATATTGTTAATTCAAATAATCCTATAATAACAAAAGAGAGAGTTGAAGAAAGATTAGAATTAGCACACAGGTGTAATTCAGATGTTTTTTATGGATTATATTTGAATGTGACTAATGATCCAAAACAAATTGAAGAGTGTGTCGGAATTTATCACGATTTTTTCCCAAAAAAAGGAGATAAGGTTGGAGTGGTTGGATTGAAGGATTTTACAGTAAATTCTGCTGGAGGTCTCGGTCTTTCTGAATTATGGGAACAAAAACAGGTTTATGAAGTTTTGAGTAAGAATCATTATCAGGGAGTTTTAGCTATTCATTGTGGAAGGCAGGATTTGATGAAACCTGACTTATGGAAACCAGAAAACCCAATAACCCATTGCTATGCTCGACCTATTGAAGCGAAAGTAGAATCAATGAAGGATCAGATAAGATTTGCTTCAGAGACTGGTTTTGCAGGGAAACTTCATTTTTTTCATGTCTCTAGTCCTGAAGAAGCAAATTATCTTCTCGGAATTATGAATAATATGCCTGACTTAAATGTCTCATTTGAGGTAACCCCCCATCATTTGTTTTTGTTTGATTTGTTAATGAACGGGCCAGAAGGACTATTGCTAAAGGTTAATCCTGCGTTAAGACCAATGGAGAAAGCACAAGAACTTTTGGGATGTATCAAACGAAGAATTTATGGGATTACAATTGGTTCAGATCATGCTACTCATAGCAGAAAAGAAAAATTAGAATCTCCTTATTTATCTGGAATTCCTGGACTTGATTTATGGCCGAGGGTTGTAAGACGATTGAGAGATGAGGGATTTTCAGAAGAGCAAATAAGTGCTCTTACATTTGATAATCAGATAAGATTATTTGGTCTTGAAGATGTTATTCAAAAATCAGATAATTCTGGAGATGAAGAATTAAATGAATATCCTCATTTAAGGCCGAAAGGATTGCTGAGATGGATTTAATGAGAATTGGTTTTGATGCTTTTTATGATACTATAAAGCCAATGGTATTTGAATTGACAAAAGATAATCCTGAAAAAGCGCATGAATTATTTGCGTGGGCTTGTAGAACTTTATATGAGACAGGTTTTGCAAAATTTGTTTTAGATAATAAATATAATAAGAGAGACCTTGGATTTACACTTGCTAATGCTGCAGGATTTAATAAAGATGTAGAAATTCCTCCAATAGTATTGAATTTTTTAGGTTTTGATAGAGTTGTTATTGGAACGGTAACTGGTGAGGAGTGGGAAGGGAATGATCCTTTAGAAGCATATTATAGAAGACAAAGAATAATTAGATTCCCAAAGACAGAATCTCTTGTTAACTGGTTAGGACTTTCTGGAATTGGTGCAGAGAGAGTTTCAGAAAGATTGTGGGGATATGAGGATCATGATGTTCAGCTTACAATTAATTTAATGGCAACTCCAAATAAAAAAGGAGATGATACATTAACAGATTTAGAAAAAACTGTTATTTGTTTGAGAGATGTTCCTTACGTGGATAGGTTTGAATTGAATATTTCTTGTCCAAATACTGCTGATGAGAAGGGAAATTCAGATGCGAGAAAAGAATATCAAAGACAAGCAAGAGATATGATTGATGTTGTATATACTTACAAGAATCGTCGTAATCAAGTTTTGGATGTAAAAGTATCTCCTAATTTAACTGAGAGAGGAGTTGATGATACTTTAGAATTTATCGATTGTGCAAAAGTAAGGGCATTAACAACTACAAATTCAACAACAGATTACAATCCTTTTTATATTACAGAACATGTGAATAAAGGAGGGGGAAGTGGTAATGCAGTTTATTTTGATTCCCTGAGAGTTCAAAAGTTATTTCGTATGAAGAGTAGAGGGACAGGTCTGAAATTTAATGCTTGTGGGGGCATAAATTCTATGGAAAGAGTTGCTGAGAGAGTTGCATACGGAGCAACAGAGATACAGATGCTCACACCGATTATTTTTTCTGGAACTAAATTTCCTAGGAAGATAAGGAAATATTTCTCATAAAATAATATAAACTCTTTCTCTTTTTTTCTTTGATGTCAGATATAAAATTTGAGGTGTTGAAAAAAGTTGCTGAGACTAGTTTTAAGACGCGGAATTTCGCGAACATTTCTAAGTTAGATAGTAATTCGCCGCCGAGTGTTTTTGTTGGTTCGAAAATGAAGTATCCTATTGTGAATGTTGGGATTCTTTCGCCGTTAGAGAGATCTGACGAGGCTTGGGTTTATGATGATGAGAGATATTGGGCTGATAATGATTTTCAAATAAATGACGTTATGAAACTTAGAGAAGGTTTATTGAATTCAAGATTTCAGTCTCAGGTTACTGATTCTAGAGTTGGGAAAAAATTTGTAGAGTTGGCTCAAGAAATTGCTGTTGCTTCTCGCCCTGTAGATATTGAAATTGAGTTGAAGCATAGATTGAATATTGGAAATAAAAAAGATAGAGTTATTACTCCTCATGGAATGAGGGCTGGTTTGAAAAAAGCAAAGATAACTAGTAATGTGAAGATTGATCGGCGAGTTGATAAAGTTATTAATGATGAAATAAAAGCTTCTGAAGGAATTGCATATTTGTATAAAAATAATTTTACAGAATATACTTTGAATAAAATTCTTAGTGTGGGTGTTTTGGGTTTGAAGAAAAACAAAAAACTTGTGCCTACGCGTTGGAGTATAACTGCAACAGATGATACTTTGGGAAAACAATTATTGAAACAAGTTCGTGATTATAAATGGATTACCAATTATGAATTATTTCTCGGAGAATTTATGGGTAATTGTTATTTAATAATGTTTTTTCCTGGTGTTTGGAGTTATGAACTTTTTGAATTATATTTTCCAGGAAGTTCTTGGAATCCTTCAACTGAAATGAAAGCTTCAACAGATTTTGAAAATTATGGTGGTAGGAAAACATATGCTTCAAATACTGCTGGCGGATATTATGCTACACGATTGCCTATTCTTGAATATTTGAATAAGATTAAAAGACAAGCTTCTGTTTTAGTGATAAGATTAGAAACTCCTTCATATTGGGCAGCTTTGGGTGTTTGGGTTGTTCGAGAGAGTGTGAGAAAAGCTATGAAGAAAAAAATGAGATTTGATAGTAGAGAAGAAATTATTGATGGCGTTAAGAAAATTGGTAAGATAAAATATGATTTTGATTGTTTGGAGATTTTGAATAAGAGTAGATTGTTGGAACAAATTAAAACTCAGAGGAATTTAGGGGATTGGTTTTAGAAAAGATTAAATAATAGAAGGCTATCCGAAATTTATGGCAGAAGTTTATTTTTCAAAAGACATAGAAAAAATTATGGATGAAGTAGATATATCTAAATTGGGGAAAAATATTGCAATTAAAATTCATTTCGGGGAGAGGGGATGCGTGACTTACCTTAATCCTGAAATTGTAAAAAAAGTTTATGATAAGGTTGTGGCTTCTGGAAGAAAAGCTACTCTTGTTGAATGTAATGTTTTATACAAAGGTTCTAGGACGACTTCAACAGAACACTTAAAAGTTGCACGTGAGCATGGGTTTGATTTTGCGCCTATTGATATTCTTGATGGGGAGTTTGGGAGAGAGTATATAGAAGTAGCAATTGAAAATGGAAAGATTGAAAGTGTAAAAATAGGGAAGGGAATAAAAAAATATGATTCAATGATTGTGATTTCGCATTTTAAAGGGCATTCTGATGCTGGTTATGGTGGGGCTTTTAAGAATGTGGGGATGGGGCTTGGTTCAAGAGCTGGCAAACTCCAGATGCATTCTCATACAAAACCTTTTGTTCGTTCTAAAAATTGTATTGTATGTAATAATTGTATTGATCATTGCGATTACGATGCTATCTCTCTTGTTGATGGGAAAGCGTTTATTGATGATGAGAAATGTGTTGGATGTTCCATGTGTATTGCTGTTTGCCCATCTAGAGCAGTATCTGTCCCTTGGGGAGGTTCGACACATGAAGAAGTTCAGAGAAAGATTGTAGATTATACTGAGGGAGTTATGAAGTTAATCCCTAATACTTTTTTTATTAATATCTTGGAAAATATAACAAAAGAGTGTGATTGCGTTTCCATTGTTCAGGAGCCAATGATGAAAGATGTGGGAATTTTATATTCTAAAGATATTGTTGCTATAGATAAAGCCAGTCTAAATTTAGCTGACAAATATTCTAATGGGGAGTTTGATAAAATTAATGATGTTGATAAGAATGTACAAGTGGATTATGCTTTTTCAAAAGGGCTTGGAGAGAAGGATTATAAATTGATTGATTTAGATAAGTAAGACTCAGAGGAATTTAGGGGATTGGTTTTAAGAATTATTTTACTTCATCAGTGTAAGGATGTTTTATTACATATTCTGTATCTTCCATAGGATTATCTGGCTGATGAGAGAGTTCAGTTCTAAACCTCTCATTTGATTTTTTAGTATCTGCCAGTATTTCTTCTGGTGTTAATTTTGGCAATTGATAATTATTATATTTATTACTCATCCTATTTTAATGAACTCGTCCTTTTTAAGAATTATTATTCTGGGTTGTTTGCTTCATCTTCTTTTTTCTGTCTGTATTTTTCTATTAGTTTACTTCAGAGAGAACTTTGATTAAACCCCCTATCTTCCGAGATATAAATCACGTGATTGTAATACCCAGACTTGCCCATTAGAATCTATGGCCCATTCAATATCTTGAGGTATATCATTAAATTCTGATTTCAGGCGCTCTGAAAGTATAAAAAGAGCTTTTGCTTCTGATTGAGAGAGAATTTTAGGACCTTTCTGTTCAATCACACGTCGTTCAGATCTTGAAAATTTATATTGCTCAATCTGCTTTGCTTCTCCTGAAACAATGCCTTCGCCGAGTCCCTTGTTTGCCTCAATTTCAACAATATCCGTATTTCCTGTTTGTATCTTTGCGCCGAAAATTACTCCTGCACAACGCGCAGGAACCATTTCTTGGAGAATAACTGCCATCTTTAATTTTTTAGCAAGAATAGGATTGCGTTGTATGTATTTTTCAATTTTAGGGTTAAATGCAGAACGAATAATTTCAAGAACTTTTAAAGAAAGATTTTTCCCAGAAACATTTATACATGTTTCAAACATGCCAGCCATAGAATCTTTAGAGCTATCCTCGATAGTAGCAGAGGATCTAACTGAAAAGGCTTTGTTTGAAATAATATAATCATTGATGATAGATGAAATAAAAGAGATAAGTTCTTTAGAAGGTTTATTTAATTTCTTATAAATTTCAGAAAACTTTTCCAAGGGAACTGGAGAAGAATAACCTAATTTTTTAACTATTTTATCAAATACTAAAGTAGTAAGTACTGCACCGTGAGGCACTTGAAATGAAATTATTTTGAGTTTTGATAATCTATCTGCTTTCCCCCCACAAAGAGAAACACCTAATAATGAAGCATCCCATAATGATACATAATCCTGATTCTCTGTTCTGGAGAGATTTGTAACACGGACTTTGCCCCCTGAAACTACAATTTGGGCATGATCTCCTTCATTAAATTTTTGGTTACCAATAAGAAAAGCTTTATGACCTTTGTCTGTAAGTATACGCATAGCGTGCTGGGTTGCAGCAATGCCAGGGTATAGAACATATAGGTTATCTTTCCATGCAGCAAGAGCTCCTAGGATATCATAATCTCTATTTGAAATAATTTTTTCACTTATTTTTACAATAACTTTCCCAGAGAGTAGATCTTCTTGAGGAATTTGAGATAGTTTATTAAAATCCTCAAGAGAGTTGATAAGTTGAACTGTCCCTTTTATATTAATATTTTGGGTTTCTTCTTTTTCATTTTCCTTCCAATAGTCAGCTACTTCGTTAAAACAAATTCCTTTGTCATCTGTGGAAAATTCAACTCTTTGGGGACCATATTTCTCTGATAATTCATGAACAACACGTGCTACCTCAGTGATTTCAGAATCTGATAAAATCTGGTCAAATTGCATATCTATGGGAACATTAAATAATTTTGCACCAGATTGTGCTGTTGTACAAAGCATAAGATTTTTTTGAGGAACCTCTTTATGAATAATAAAAGCTCTTCCTCTTCTGAATTCAATTTCATATCTGTCTGCTGCAAGAGATTGGACACCTTCATTAATGCCAAAAACAGAATAAATTGTTACCTTGTTTTCATCTGAAATTCCATATCCTCCATAAGGAATCAAGGTGTTTTGAGGATCTTTCTCAAATTTTTTAACGTCTAAAACAGTAGAAGGAGGTTCTATCCAGCCACTTATCTGGCTATTTTTTTCTTTATTATAATTTTGGTCAATTGCAAACTGGAATAAATCACCAATTGATTTTACAACCTTTTTAGGAGTTGTAAGACCAAGAAAACGAGGACCGGGAGGGTTTTCTAATCCGGGAACTACAAAAGCTCTACGCACTAAAGCTGTATGAGAAGGGCTATCATCTATTACTTTTTTAGCAGCTATAAGGGCTTCTTGTATGAATTCTTTTGGCAATTTTTTATTTTTAACAAAATACTGAAATATTTCTAATGGAAAAACAAATATGTTAACTATACGGGCATTGACTTCTTGCAATTTTTTCCATCCATCTATTCTAGGATTTGGCTGTTTATATTCTGAAGGTGAAATAAGGTATTTCATATGAATCTCTCCATTTTTATATTCAGATTATTATTTATAAAGATGCCTATTTGCTCGCCATTAAGTTGGAAAACATTCTCACTTATTAACTCTTTTTAAAAATTATTATTCTTTATTGTTATCCTCTTCCTCTTTTTTCTGTCTGTATTTTTCTATTCTTTCCTTATTTGTTTCACATTTTGTGTTAAAACAAAAGAACCAGGGCTTTTTCCCTTTCCTTAAAGACATAAGTGTTGGGAATTCACACTTCTCACAAGTTTTATCTGTTTTTTTAATTAAACTATTTGGTGGAAGAGAATAAGTTGTTTTACAATCTGGATAAGCATCGCAAGCAATAAAATGTCTTTTGTTTTTTGGGGAATAAGTTATTGCTAAATTTCCTTTATTACAAACTGGACAAATATTTAATTTGTTTTGTTCTTTTTCTTGAGCTCTTAATTTTAAGTTGGCTTCTACTAATTCTTCACCAATTTTATTTTCGCTTTTTGAAAAACTTTCTGAGATTTTTGTTATTGTTTCTTTTGCTTTGTCTATAACTTTTTTCTCTTTTTCTAATAATTTTTTGTTTATAGGAGTAGTGCCCGCCCTATTTGAACCCACCCCATTAGTGTTAGAGCTACTTTCTGTTCCTGCAATCGCCTCTGTTTCTTTTTCAAGATCTCTTGTAAGTTCTTCATTTATGATTATTGGAGAATATTTTTCTAGAGTTGAAATTAAAGACATTCCAAGCGGTGTTGCTTCTATACTTTTTTCTTTTATGTAACCTCTATCATAAAGTGTTTCGATTATATTTGCACGAGTGGCTTTTGTTCCGAGGTTTCTTTTTTCTAATTCAGAAACAATTGATGCAGGTGTGTATCGTTTTGGAGGCTGTGTTTCTTTTTCTTCTGTTTTAACATTGATTATTTTTACATCACCCTCAATATTAGGAAGTTCTTGCTCTTTTAATTTCACAGGATAAATTTCCATCCATGCTTTTTTTCTTATTGAAGAACCTCTGGCGGAGAAAGTAAGGTCGTCTGTTTTAACACTAACTGTCTTATTGTCAACTATTGCATCATCGCAGAATAGGGAAAGAAATCTTTTCACGATTAAATTGTATATTTTCACTTCATCTGTTGATAGGGCACTTGGAATTTGATCTGTTGGATAAATTGAAGGATGTGCCGGGTCTGTTTTTTTACCTTCAAGAGGTTTTGTTTTTGTGATTAGATGTTCAACATTGTTTATCATAGCTAATTTTTTGAGAATTGGTTTGTAATCTATTGAATCTGGAAGTTGCTGACTTGATGTTCTGGGATAAGAGATTACTCCTGAAAGATAGAGTGATTGGGAAATTCGTAATGTTTGGGAAGGGGTTATTCCGTGGAATTTGTAGGATTCCATTTGTAATGAAGTTAAATTGAATGGGGTATTTGGAGGAAGGATCTGTTCTCTTTTTGTGGTTTTTGCTTGGACTGTTTTTCCTCTTAATTTTTCAAATTTTGCTAATTCATCTTTTTGAAAGATATCTTTGTTGTGTTTTAATTCTAAGACATGAGAATTTTTGATGGTGATGAAAACTTGCCAATATTGTTCTGGTTTGAATGCTTGGATTTTTCTTTCTCTTTGAACTATTAGGTTTAGAGTTGGACCTTGAATTCTTCCGATTGACATGATTTTAAATTTGCCTGTGGATTTTACAGCGTTCATTAAAGCTCGTGAAAGATTAATACCATAAAACCAATCTAAGTAGTGTCTTGTTTCTCCTGCAATCGCTTGCCCCCAATTTATTGTTTTTGTTTTATCTTTGTAAGCTTTGTTTAATTCTGCGGGAGTTAATGTGGAGAATTTCATTCTGTTTGCATCTTTTTGGCCGCAGATAAATCGCACAGCGTTTAATCCAATAACTTCCCCTTCAACATCATAGTCTGTAGCTACTGTTACGCTTCCAGCATCTTTTGCTAATTTTGATAAAGCAGTGAAGTATTTTTTTGTGAAATCTTTTTTTCTAACCATGTAATTTGGTACCCAATCTATATCAAATATTGGTACACTGTATCCAGAAACATTTTGTTTTAAGGTTAGTAAATGTCCAACTGTACAAGCTACAACTAGGTTCTTCCCGTCTTTTGTTAATTCATAATAAGGTGCTCCTCCTAAATCTCGTTTTGTTGCATTTCCTAAAGCTGCTGCTATTTTTCCTGCTGCTTGTGGTTTTTCTGTTATAATTAATTCATATCCGCCTTTTTTTAGAGAAATTTTAGGGAGTGTGAATTTTTTGGGAGTTTTTCTTTTAGTTGATTTTCTCTTTTTTGAAGAGGTAGTGCCCCTCCCTACTCCCAACTTCGCTCGGGATTGATTGTTATTTTGTCCTTCGCGAAATCGCTTCCCAAGGGATGACCTAAGAAGGGCCTCGCCCACCCTATGAGTGCTAGTTTTTTTATTAGAAGCCTTTTTTTTAGGTCCTGATTCAATTATTGTTTCTGATAGAAGTGGCTTATACTCCTTTTCAACTGTGTGCTTTAAATTTGTTTCATCAACTGGAAAATAATTCTCAGCTATCTTCTCTTCCTTTGATTTTTTTTGCTTTTTTGGCATATTTATACTTTTAAGCAGATATTAATAAAGTTTGGGATTATTATGGAAATATCTTTAATATTGGTTCATTTTCAAGGATAATATGAAAAGATTGTTCAGGTGGCATTTGTCCATCAGTTTGATTAAGAGTAAAATGGTTACCAATATATTCCTTGTATCTGTTATGGTCTCCGAATAATCTATGGTTTCGTACAGGGGGTTTATTATCTTTGATATATTCTATATCTGTAAAGAGGATGTGTTCTTTTTCTAGAACTCCCTGTCCCACTATCCTAGTGATCACGCCATATATTGGGTATCTTCCATTATTTTCCATTAATTGCTCAAAAGAAATTGGTTTTTAAATCTTGTTAAATCTCAAAAATCTTTTCTTTTCTTGAAACATTGATTACTTTAGTATTTCCCATCTTTTCTTCAATGCCTGAGGCTTCGTGGATGTGGGCAGTGATTAAAACATCTGGGTGAAATTCGTTTATGGCTTTTTTGACTGCTTTGCTCCCTTTGAATCCAGAGAATTCTGCTTTACTTCCTTGAGGATGCATGTGGGTAACCATGACTTTTCTTTCAGTATCTTTAATTTTGTCATGTCCTTTTTTTAGCAAATCAAAGATTTTTGAATCTTTTATCTGATTGATTCCAATGTCTCCTGCTCCTGCCCCAAAGATTCCCAAGCCATCTTTTTTTAATGAATATCCGTGGATATTTTTTGTATTTGGGTACATTTCTTCTAAGAATTTGGTTGTTGCAAGGGATTCATGGTTTCCTGGGATTAGAAGTACTTGTTTCTTGGCTTTGATGAAAGGGCCGATTAAGTTCTTGGTTGATTGTTCTGCGAAAGTCAAATCTCCTGCTAATATTATAAGGTCAACATTTTCTTTTTCAGCTTTTTCAGCTAATCTTTTCACCAATCCTGTATCTCCATGAATGTCCCCTATTGCAAGGATTTTTGTCTTTTTTACCATGTTTTCTAACAGTACTGATGCTTAATAAAATATTCGAAAGATGTATACTCCAAAACATTTAAAAGCATATCCACATCTGGATATATATATTAAAATTCACTAAAATGAAAGACAACTTTGATATCTTTTTTAGGAGAAAGCCGGCGTTGATGTTGGTTTCTTTAAGAAAGAGCAATCGGATGAGGTACGGTAGTATTTTGGCTAAGGAAGTAGATTGTACTTATAGCCATGCAGTGAAAATTCTGCAAACATTAGAAGAACTTAAGTTGGTTAGTTTTGAGAAAAAGGGGCGAATTAAAATTATCCAACTGACTAAGAAAGGCCGGGAAGTCGCTGAAGCAATAGAGAACATACAAGGTCTTGTTAAATAAGGATTCTGCCATCGCCCTGAATTTATGATTTTGGTTAATTGGAAATGTGATGTAATAGTGCTCACTGCGTTCGCAGATTGATGGCTTACAACAAACTTTGTTAAGTTGTTCGCTAAAAATTTTATTAATGATCATTTCACGAGGATTTTTGATATTAGTTATATGACATGAATCGAAGATGAGTTCTAGTTTTTTAATATATTTAGAAATAAAAAAGTTTAAATAATTCTTTTCATTTAGTTAAACATGGTAAAGAGGTGGATTCAGAGAGCTGTGCATAAGCCAGGCAAGCTTCATTCTGATTTGGGAATTCCTAAGGAAGAAAAGATTCCTATGAGTCTTCTTAATAAAATTGTTAGTGCTAAGGCTGGAGATACAATAACAAATCCAACTTCTGTGGGTAGAAAGAAGATTAGAGTTACTCGTAAGATTGAACAACGAGCGATTTTAGCTAGAAATCTGAAGAGGATTAAGAAGTAAAACTTTTTAACCTAGTTTTATAATAAATATCTATGGCTCTGTAGCTCAGTTTGGTAGAGCACTAGACTCTTAAAAACCACCTGCGGGTTTTTGATCCTGCAGCCCACTGCGGTTCACAAGTTCACCTTGTGAAGTAATTGGTATAAATTGGAGTGATCTAGGTGTCGGGGGTTCAAATCCCTCCAGGGCCACTTGGATTTTCACCCCAAGGGGTTTCCTAAAGGATGACTCAATTTTGTTGAGCCTCAAATCCCTCCAGGGCCATTTTTTAGATACTTTTAAAAACTATGAACCAAAGAACAAATCATGGAAGGGATAGTTTCGGTTGAAGAAGTAAAAAGAACCCAGAAGAAATGGAAAAGAGATTTTTTTAAAGATATTGTTAAAAATTTTCCAGGAGCAGTAATAGAAGGAGGATTAGCCGCATTAACTGTTGGAGGAGTTTTATCCTGTGTAGCTGGAGGAATTTCTTTTGCTGCGGGTGCAAAAGAGTTAGGAGCATACTTATTTGTTGGAGGAGGTACAGGATTTTTGACTGGAGGAATTTCTTTGGCAATTTATGGAATTTCTTTGGAAGCTGTAGGAGGTGATGATGCAATTACTAAACTTGGAAAATCAATAAAACTCTATCAAAAGCTAAGGAAGATTCATTTTACTGAATTTTATAGAGAAGATTTCTCATGCATGGGAAAATTAGAATCAGATATCCCATTAAAAGAAAGAATTACAGAATATTTAATGACTAAAAAAGAAGACCCATACATAATTAATAAGACCTTAGAAGATATGTCAAAATCTGAACTCCTGTAATTTTATTGATATTCTCTTCTCGAGTATCACTGTTATTTAATTGTTTTAGTTTGTTCAGCGATATTCTCGCCAAGTATGCTCGCACTTTGTACATTTGAAGAATTTTGTTTCTGCTTCATCTGAAGCCCGTGTTTGAACTGTCCAGAAATATGCCTTGTCATTTTTGCACTTCTTGCATTGTTCATTCACCACAGGGAATACTTGAGTGTCTTTTTTTATTACTGCGACTTCTTTTTTGTCTCCTATTGTTTCAGAAGTAGCTATTTTAATTTTGCCTTTTACAGAATAATTACATCTAGCACAACCATCGTTTTTTCTTTTTTGAATAAGTACTGCGCCGCATTTAGGACAAAATTCCATTGTAAACCTCTTTAACTCAATAAACTAACTTAAAAACCTTTGCCTTTTTAAGTTTATCTTTCTGAACAGAACCCTTTTTCTTCTGGGTCTTTTAAGTGTTCAAAGAAAATTAATTTTCCCCAACCAATATATGGAAGGACTCTGAAAACTGCTTTGCCTATGACTTGATCTTCTTTTATATCTTTTTCAAAATTTAATTGCCTGTTATTATTATCGCCAATTGTTGAAAAAATTAATTCTTCATTTTCTTCTTTAATGTCGATTATTCTGTGAATTATCGGGTGTTGTTGGCTGGCTTCAAAAATTATAACATCTCCAACCTTGATTTTTTCTGGTCTTACACCTACGATAAAAAGTATATCCCCTTTAGTGAATCCTCTTTTGAATTTATTTAAGAAACCTCCTGCGAAATCTTGTTTTTCTAAATCTAAACTATTATATTTTGTTTCGTGTCTTTCCCACCAAGAGTTGAAATTTGAAAAGAGAGTTGATTTGTGATGCATGCTGCAAGATTCAACAATTGCCAATGGTAAAACTGTTCCTGTTGCTAAACTTAGAACTGGAAAGAAAATAAATTTTATGAAGACGAAAAAGAAAATTATTGAAAATGCCCAACCTTTTAGACTGTCATCTTTCCAAAGCAAATGCCAGAATTTTTTGAAGAAGTTTTTTATTGCACCTTTTTTCATTAGGAGAAAAGGAAATTGGGATTTTTAAAATGTTTGAATTGTTTCCCGAATCACCATAATATTTATAAACGTATTCACATTCTGTATATACAGAGTGTATACACACCTCTTTTCGACTCCAGCCGTATCTTTTTGATACGGCTTTATAATAAATTAAGAAAATGGAAAAAAATAAAATGAAAAAAAGTAAAAATAACTGGAGATTTTATAAAAATGTTTTTTTAGCAATAGTTGTTGGCTTAGGTCTTTATTTTCTTTTCAAACTTACTAATGTTTCTATCGAAAGCTGGTTTGGAGCTATATTTATTTTCTTAATGCTGATATTATTTGAATTAATGGATAAAAAATAAAATGGACATATTTGATAACGCAATTTTATGTAAAAAATGCAATACACAAATGAATAAAGCAAAGTTAGCTAAAAATGGTTTTGTTCTTCGACTTGTGGTTTGTCCAAAGTGTCACACTAAAATAATTCATCCTGTTGATGAGCAAGAATACAACAAGTTTATAAATCTCAAACATAAAACATTTAATGTGAAAATGAGACTCGTTGGGAATAGTTATGCGGTTTCAATTCCTAAGGAAATAGTTTTGTTTATGAGAGAACAGGAGCATATAATGAATAACATGGTAAGATTATGTTTAGAAGATATAGGAAAATTGTCTGTGAATTTCGCAGAGGAAGATGAAGAATGACAAAACAACAAATTCAATTAAAAGTTGTTGAAGCATTGCAGGATGATGCGTATAAAGGAATTGCTAGAATCGACGCTGAGATTATGAGAGATTTGGGAATTAAGAGAGGGGATGTTATTTTGATTAAAGGGAATCGGGAGACTGTTGCTATTGCAGACAGAGCTTATCCTGCTGATGTTGGTGAAGGAATTATTAGAATTGACGGAATTTTGAGGAGAAATGCGAAGACAGGAATTGGAGATGTTGTTTCTGTTATTAAGGCAGAAGTTAAAGAAGCGAAGAAGATTATGATTGCACCTGCGCAAAAAGGAATTATGGTTCAAGGTGATCCAGAAGGTTTGAAGAAAGGACTTTTGGGAAGGACTGTTGTTAAGGGAGATATTGTTGTTCTTGGAGGAGTGCAAAGGAGAAGAGATTTAATGTCTGATGAGATGGGGAACATGGATGATATTTTTGGGAATTTAAATGATATTCTTGGAGGAATGGGATTTGGAAATCTTGGTGGTGGAGTTACTCAGATTAGATTTTTAGTTGTTTCAGCAAATCCTAATCAACCAGTAATAATTACAGAAAATACAGAAGTTGCCCTGAATTCTAAAGCAGTTGAAATGGCTGATGAAAAAATTCCTGAGATTAATTATGAAGATATTGGTGGATTATCTGACGAAATAAAAAAGATTCGTGAGATGGTTGAGATACCTATGAAGCATCCTGAGATTTTTGAGAAGTTGGGAGTTCAACCTCCTAAAGGAGTTTTGTTGCATGGGCCTCCAGGTACTGGAAAAACTTTGTTGGCTAAAGCAGTTGCAAATGAATCAGAGGCGAATTTTATTTTGCTTAATGGACCAGAGATCATGAGTAAGTTTTACGGAGAATCTGAGAAAAAAATTAGGGATATTTTTGAAGAAGCTGAGAAAACTGCACCTACGATTATTTTTATCGATGAGATAGATGCTCTTGCTCCTAAGAGAGAAGAAGTTCAAGGCGAAGTTGAAAGACGTGTTGTGAGTCAGCTTTTGACAATGATGGATGGCTTGAAATCAAGAGGGAAGGTTATTGTTATTGGTGCTACTAATCGGGTTAATGCTCTTGATCCTGCGTTGAGGAGACCGGGTAGATTTGATAGGGAATTGGAGATTAGTGTTCCAGGGAAAGAGGGAAGACTTTCTGTTTTGAAAATTCATACTCGTGGAATGCCTTTGGTTAAAGGAGTTAATCTTGAGGAGATTGCTAATTTGACTCATGGTTTTGTTGGGGCAGATGTTGAGGCCTTGACTAAAGAAGCTGCGATGAATGTTCTTAGAAAATTGCTTCCGAAAATGAAGCTTGACAGTGAAGAGCAGATTCCTCCAGAAGTTTTGGAACAATTGATTGTTAGACAGAGTGATTTTATGGATGCTTTGAAAGTTGTGAGGCCGAGTGCAATGCGAGAGGTTCTTGTTGAAACACCCAATGTTGATTGGGATTCTATTGGAGGTTTGGATAAGATTAAGCAAGAGCTGAAAGAAGCAGTAGAATGGCCGATGAAATTTCCAGAGAGTTTTGAGAGAATGGGGATAAGGCCTTCGAAGGGAATTTTGCTTTACGGTCCTCCTGGAACAGGTAAGACTTTGCTGGCTAAGGCTGTTGCGAAAGAATCAGAAGCTAATTTTATACAAGTTAAAGGACCTTCATTATTGAGTATGTGGGTTGGTAAATCTGAAGAAGCTGTTAGGAAGATTTTTGAGAGAGCGAGACAAGTTGCGCCGTGCATAGTGTTTTTTGATGAAATTGATTCTTTAGCAGGTAAGAGGGGACAAGAGACAGGGACAAAAGTTACAGAGCGTGTTTTGAATCAGATTTTGGCTGAGATGGACGGCTTGGAAGATTTGAATGATGTTCTTATTATTGGAGCAACGAACAGGCCAGACATGCTTGATCCTGCGCTTTTGAGACCAGGAAGATTTGATAGAATTTTGTTGGTGAATACTCCTGAAGAAAAAGGTAGGATGCAAGTATTGAAGATTAAAACAAAGAACACTCCGCTTGGCAACGGGAAAAAGATTTTCAATGGTAAGGAAAGAGAGAAGCTCTTGGCAGAAGTTGCTAAGAAGTTATTTGGTTATACTGGGGCAGATATTGATTCTGTTGTTAGGGAAGCTGCAATGTTCGCACTTCGGGAATCATCTGATGCTGCGCAAGTTCAGAAAAAGCATTTTGATAAAGCTTTGGAAAAAGTTAAACCAAGCATAACAGAATCTACAATTGATGTTTATAGAAAGATTGAAGAAAACTATTTGAAATCTGCTAAGGCAGCGATACCACAGGTTAATTATTTGGGATGATTTGACTCGCTTTGCTTGTGATTAATAACTCAAAACAGACTAGTCATGTTTTTCGTTTAATTTATTTTATTATGAAGAGATCTGACAGCGTCGATTTCTGAGTTGATTTTTTGAGCAACTTGTTGTGAGCTAATTATTTGGGATAGGAAGGTTTTTAAGGTAGATTTCTTGGGGTATTTGATGGCAAATAGATTAGAAAAATCAATACATGATCGATTGAAGAGAAGACAAAGGAAGTCTTTAGTGGAACAAGGAAGATTGAAATATGTATCCTATGCCGATGATCTAAGGCATACTGCAATAGTAGATGAAGAATTTTATTTTCAGAAAGGGCGTTGGGGTGTATATTCTAGGATTTTAAATAATGTTGAAGGGGAGAAATAAAATGA
>CAZJEO010000007.1:0-29206 GCA_964545065.1 Candidatus Woesearchaeota archaeon
TCGACCAATACAAAAACAAAAAGATGAAAAAAATTAAGAAGTTAGATGTTTAATTATTCTAAAGAGTAAATTTAAATAATGATTTACATAATAATTAATAATGGGATGGAATCACCCTAATCCAATCTACATGTATCCTAAAAGAAAGAAACGATCTCAGTGCAATACATGCAAATATAAAATAGGAGATTTTTGTTATCAAAGAAAATACCAAGATTATGATTATGCAGAGTTAGAAGGAATTACAAACAGAAAATGTGGGTATTTCAAGGAAAAACAAAAGAATCCTAATTTGAGAAAGAAAGAGATAAAACAACTATGTCCTATTTCAAAAGAATTAATCAAACCCAAATCTCAAAAACCGAAAGAACCCCTAACAAAAAATGAAAAGAAATCTCTGGGGATATTTGTTCTGCTTATCTTTTTTATTATTTATCTTTTTTCGAAATTATGGGTACTTTCAATCTTAACAATAATTGGAATTGTTATAATATTTTTTAGTATTGATGTGAAGAAAAAAATAAAAAATTAAATAGGAGGAATTGTATTAATTTTAAGATGGAAGATTTTATTGAATCAATAAAAACAGCCTTGTCCAATAAAAACTGGTATGTGGCCCTAGTCTCTTGTTTAACTCTGCCAGATATTTGCGGAAAAATAGAGTTCCCCTATTTGAAAGGTAAAAATCATTATATTGAGTGGTTTAATAAATATTTATTATCTCTCTATACTTCAAAAATAGGACCAGAACATAAGAAGCACATATTTTTAAGTGGGAAAGATTGTTATGCTTTGAGATGTTCATTTTTACATGAAGGTGGCGATGATATTACAAATCAAACAATTAAAGAAACATTAGATAATTTCAATTTTATTACTCCCTCTAAATCAATTATTCATTGTAATCAAATGAATTCAACATTACAATTACAAGTAGATATTTTTTGCAAAGATATTATTAATGCCGTAGAAAAATGGTTAATAGAAATAAAAGATGACCAAAATAAAAAAATAAAAATAGAGAAATTATTAAAAATATTTTAATTCTTAAAAAACAAAAACCGCCCCTAAATTAAAGAGCGGCAAAAATAAAAATTCTATGAAGTTCTTTTTATTTCCAAACTTCAATACCTAAATCTGAAACTTCTTTTGAAACAGGTTGAATTTCTTCGTCCATATTCTTTCCCAAAACATAAGGACTCTTCACACCAGTCATAATTGTGATTACTCGAACCTTTCCAACAAAATCTTTACTGATCCTTGCACCAATTATCACTTGCGCATCTGCACTCAAATTCTCAGAAACAGTTCTTCCAACAAGGTCAAACTCTTCCAGCTTCAAATCAGGCCCGCAAGTAATGTGTATTAAAGCTCCAGTAGCACCTTGGTAATCCACGTCAAGTAGAGGATGTGTAAGGGCTTGCTTTACAGCTTCGCTAACACGGTCTGCAGTATCTGATTCTCCAATTCCAATCACAGCAACTCCACCGTTCTTCATAATCGCTGAAACATCAGCATAATCCAAATTAATCAAACTCGGCAAAGTAATAGTTTCGACAATTCCTTTAACCATAGTACTCACAAGTTCATTGGCAACAGCAAACGCCTGCTCAATTGGCAACTGTCCTGCAATATCAACTAAACGATTATTGTCAAGAACAATACAAGTATCAGTAACTTCTCTCAATTCTTGCAAACCAAACTCGGCTTTATCAATCCTGGCTTTCTCTGCTTCAAACGGCATTGTCACAACACCAATCACAACTGCTCCTGCTTCTTTTGCAACCTGAGCAACAACCGGCGCCGCGCCTGTTCCTGTTCCGCCGCCTTCTCCAGAAATAACAAACACCATATCTGCTCCACCAACTGCTTTCTTCAAATCAACCAACGCTTCTTTTGCAGCTTCTCTCCCTTTCATAGGAGCTCCACCGCAACCAAGTCCCCTAGTCAATTCTTTCCCGATAAGAATTTTCTCATCAGCTTTTGAAACACTAAGATGAAGCGCGTCAGTGTTCAAAGCATAAACTGTTGCTCCGTTAATTCCTTTATTAAAAAGCCACGTCGACATATTACAACCGCAACCACCGCAACCAAAAACTTTTATGTTCGCTTTTCCCGCACGCAACTCATCAAAATTAATACTATGTGTCTCTGAATTCTCCACTGCTTCTTTTGCAAAATCTAAAACCATATTTTATACCTCCTTGTATTTCTATACCTATCTTAGAATAAGATAGCCCTATCATTAAACCAACTCTATTTTATTTAAAAATATATTGCTAATTAAGAATCTACTTCAAAATCTCAACAACTAACTTTTTCAACCCCTCAATCTTCTTCCAACTCTTTTCTAACTTTTCATTTGCTTCTTTCACAACAATTTTCAAAAATTTATCATCAAAACAACTCTCCCTGCACAACTAGAAGTTGTATAATAATTCTTCAAAGCATTTATCTTTTCACACAAATCCCTTATTCTCCTATCCCAACCATTTTTAGAAGATTTATCTAATTTTGATAATACATCATTTTTTCTTTTAGAAAACTTATCCATTCATTCCTTCTCCAAAATCTTTGCATTAATCCCTTTCTCTTCACAAAGTCTCAAAAATTCCTCAGCATCGTCTATTGCGCCCACAACACCCCCATAATGCATCGGAACAGCCAACCAAGGTTTTATCAAACTAGCAGCTTCTGCTGCCTCTTCGGCACTCATTGTAAATCTCCCTCCTACAGGAAGCAATGCTATAATTTTCTTATCTTGATACCCTGTAAGTTTTTGCATTTCAGGAATAACATCTGTATCACCTGCATGATAAATTAAAATATCTCCAATTTTTATCAAATAACCCAACCAACTTTCTGCTTTAGGGTGAAATGGTTTATCAAGATTATATGCAACCAAAACAGAAATCTTCACCTCTCCAAAATCAAGTTCATCTCCTGGTTCAACAACCTGAATATCAATCGGCACATCAAACCGTGTTATCTTACTCTGACAATCTGCAGGAATAATTATCTTCGTCCCTCCCTTAATAATCTTCTCCATATCTGCAACACTGCAATGATCATAATGACTATGCGTTATCAAAATAAAATCTGCTTTTTCAGTTCCTTCTTTAATATTGTAAGGATCAATATAAATTACATTTTTATTAAGAATCAAAAAACCAGAATGCCCAAGCCATTTAATTTCAACTTCATTAATTTTCATCAAACTAAAAACTAGCTCTTGTTTTTAAGAGTTTGGATTATTCAGAACTTGCTTTTTTCTTTCCCTTAAGAAAATTAACATCCTTAAGAAAAAAGAAAGCACTTTTCTTTAAAACAAACTTAGCAACAAGTAACCAAGAAACTATTAAAACAACAACCCCCAGAATACTAAAGCTTAATGCCTTATTCTCCTCGATAAATTGCTTTGAAGAATTAAGAGGAACATTTACTGCATTACCCATAATAGTAAAGAAACCACATCTTTCCTCACATACTCCTCCACAATCAATTCCTCTTTCATCTTGATTCTTTATTTCATCAGAACATGTCTCTGGAGCTTCACATGATTGAGAAATTGCTGGCTTGCCTTCTTCAACACCACAAACATTTGTATCAGAACAATCTCTACTCTGTGAACCCTCAACACACTCGCTCCATCCACCACATTCCCAGTTAGGTACACATATTGAACTTACAACATTGCCTGTACTACTGGCACGTTCATTCATAATATCATCACTTGAAACAACATTCTCATCAGAGCTTGTATCACAAGTTCCACAATCAGATTCACAAGATGAACAATCTTCTTCAGCATCACAAGCTTCATCACCACAAAAAGCTCCATCTCCTGAACAATCAGCTAAACAATAATCATATTCTCCATTATTATCTCCATCGTCACATTCTTCTTCTCCATTAGTATTACTGTCCCCACAATAAGGTCCCATTGCTAAGCAATCAGCACTACAAGTTCCATAAGAATTATCATTAGTTCCATCATCGCAAACTTCGTCTCCTTCAACTATTCCATCACCACACAACGCTCCAACACATTTCCCTCCAATCACAACTTGAGTACAATTCTGCGAATCAGTACAGGTTTCATTTTCATAAGAAGTCCAAGTTATGCAATCTCCTTGTGTTCCATTAACATCCTCATATCCTAAACAAGGTTCAATATCAATGGTTTCAGTCACACAATTAGTTATAGTGTCGCAAGTTTCATTAGTAATCTCTTCCCAATTATAACCTGCTGCTCCACATTCTTCTAAAGTATCATAATCTTCTCCTTCAAAAACAAACATACCAGTAAATTTTGGATTAGCAACAAATAAAGTTCCTATTACTAATATTGCTAATAAAATAAAAACCATATAGAGAACTTTTGTCTCATCCAACCCCTTGAATCTCTTTTTCTTTACCATCTCTTTAACTCATAAAACAAAAGGGGTTTAAAAACATTTTTATTTTTATAACAAAAAATTAATTAAAAAAATAAAACAAGGAATCCTTATTCCTCGTCGTTAGAATCTTCTTCTTTCTCTTTTTCCTTAGATTCTTCTTTTTCTCCACATCCACAATCTTCACACATTTTTTAACCTCCAATTATTTAATTAAATGATAATAAAAAATAAAAAATAAAAATGAACTATAATTACTATTCGTCAGATTCGTCTTCTGAAGAATCATCTTCTTCCATTTCGTCTTCTGCCATTTAATTTTTAGCCCCCATTTAATTAAAAATACATTAAATTTAATCTTTTTTAAACATTGATTAACCCTCAAAAGTCGTAGCAAAACATGAGAAAGATTTAAAAGCCTGAAATTTATAATTTAAGATTTTTAATTAATAATCTCTTCCATTAAATTATTAATAAAACTAAAATCCCCGTCGCCAATCATAATAACATCAAAATTATTTTTATATTCCTCAAAATTCTCTTCAACATTTTCATTTAGAAAACCAATCTTAATTAAATTATCATAATCAAAACCTTCAATCATTCCAATATCTCCGAGACTGTCTCCAAGCAAAATAACATTTTTTCTATCTTTCATTTTATCATAAACTTCTGTATTTTCCAGAGAAACCTCTGTTTTATTAAAAGTATGAATTATTGGTTCTTTAATCTTGAGTGCTTTTCCATTAGAATCAAATTCATATAAATTAGAAATGATATGGACATTGGAAAATAGCAAATTATTTTTCTTTAAATATTCAGTAATCATATCCCCAGAAGCAGCTGACATAATAATTAAAGGAATATTATTTTTATTGAGAAAATTCAAAAACTTCTTAGCACCTTCCCTAAATCTCAAAGGTCTTTCTTCAACAACCTCATTAATCAACCCTTTAGTTAATCCAACTTTAGCTATTAATTCGAAATGCTTTTTCCACCATTCATGCATCTTCTCTTGCTTTTCTTTCAAGGGAACACCATTATCAATTTCAATTGGATGATAAATATCAAACAATCTATGTGCCTCTTTCATATAATCCTCTCCAAGATATTTCGGGTCACTTCTTAACTGAGAAATAACTGTCGCCGTTCTCTTCCCTTCTGCATCTAATCCATAAGTTAATGTCCTATCAAAATCAGCTAAAACATGAACTCTTTCTTTACCATCTTCTAAAAACCTTTTTTTCTTCTCTTCAAACCCTCTTTCATTAGATATGATTTTTTGATTTTTTGACATAACAAATCAAGAAAAAGATTCTTTAAAAAATTAGGGTTTCATCCTCATTTAAACTTTTTCAATAGCCCTCGCAATCTGTAACATCTTCTGCTCTTGAAATTTATCACAAGCGATTTGCATTCCAGTAGGAACATCGTCAATTTTTCCAATAGGCAACGACAAAGCACAATTACCCGCCAAGTTCATCGGAGAAGTAAGAGCATCATACTGAAACATTTCTTGAATTGAAATCTTCTCACCAATCTTGTGCGGCAGTCGAGGAACTGTCGGAGAAATAATACAATCAACTTTCTTAAAAGCCTTTTCAATTTCTTGTTCAATAAGTTTCTTGGCTTTCAATGCCAAATGATAATATCTGCCAGCATGCTCTGCTTTAGAAATTTCACTTCCTCCCAAAATCCTCCTCAAAACTTCTGGACCAGCAACCGCTTCAATTCTCTTCCCATATCTCCTACCGTCAAATCTTCGAGTTGCAGAAAAAAATTCAACATAAACAAGAGGATAATAAGTTGCAACAGCCAAATCAATATAAGGAATTTTAATTTTCTGAATTTTCCAACCATATTTTTCAACAGCTTCTTTAATCTTCACATCAACAAGTTCTTGAATTCTTTTATCAGAAACAGGAAAATCCAAAATCCCAACAGTTATATTTTGAGGAATCTTTTCAATCTTTTCTAAGCTTATGGGTGGGTGGATAAAACCTCCTGGAGAAGACTGACTTATTGCATCTCTTTCATCTTTCCCATAAATTACACTTAATAGCAAAGCAGCGTCAGAAACATTTTTTGCAATAGGTCCTATTTGATCCAAGCTCATAGACATATCAATCAAACCATATCTTGAAACAGAAGAATAAGTTGGCTTAATTCCAACAACTCCACAATGCGAAGCAGGAACTCTTATGCTTCCTCCTGTATCAGAACCCAAAGCCATATCACAAAAACCAGCAGCAACAGCAGCTGCACTTCCCGACGACGAACCTCCTGCAACTAACTCCAAAACAACAGGATTTTTTGTAGCACCAAAAGCACTGGTCTCTCCACTCCAACCACAAGCAAATTCATCCATATTACTCATCCCAATAATAATCACTCCTTCTTCCTTAAGCCTCTCAATAACATGAGCATCATAAGGAGATTTATAATTCTCCAAAGTTTTAGACGCGCATGAAGCAGTCAATCCCTTAACATTTATGTTCCCCTTAACAACAATAACTTTCCCAAAAAGCAAACCCTTCTTATTATTTTCAATCGGCTCAACCTGCAAAAACGCATTTATCTTTTTCCCTTTTTTATCATTTTTCTCAATCTCAGCCAAGTATTGTTTAAGCTTCTGCATCTGCACCCTCCCCCATTTTTTTAGTTAAATAAAGAATGTGGTTCCTATAAGTATCACTGTCAAAATTCCCTGTTCCTCCTCCACAAACATTATATGCTTTTTCTTTAGCATCATTATATTCTTGCCAGCTAATCCTCCCCTTAGGCAAATCTCCAAAAAATTCTTCAACTGTAGTTCCTCCTACCATCCGCCTTTCTCCGCAATTATAAAATCCTTATTTTTTTCAGGAGCATTTCCAAACATAATCTTCTTATCTATCTCAGCACATTTTGCCCCTAGTAAAAATCTTTTCCCAGATTTTTCGGAGCCTCGAAGAGGTTCTCGCACCTCCTTGGTGTACACCCTTGGGTGCCCCTCTTCCCTCTCCCCTTCATCTCTCTCAACAATTGGTTCAGGAATCTTCGCTACCTTCGCAAGCCTTTTAGAAAAATCATCAACTATTTTTTTAGCCTGATGTTTAATTTCTTCTTTCTCTTTTTCAGAAACTTTATGCCATAAAAAATCCATATTTATAAGAAGAAAAACTAATTTAAAAACTTAAGGAGTCGCATTTATTTTTTCTTCTTCACAGGTAAATCTAATTTAATATGAACATCTTTCAATTGTGCTTTATCAATTTCTGAAGGCGCATCCATTAAAACATCTTTTGCTTCTCTATTTTTTGGAAATGCAATTACTTCTCTTAAACTTGGTTCTCCCAATAAAACCATAATCAACCGATCAATACCTGGAGCAATTCCACCATGAGGAGGAACTCCAAATTTAAACGCTGTTAACATATGTTCAAAATATTTTTTTTGCTCTTTTGAAAAACCAATTAAATCAAAAATCTTCTCTTGAATCTCTGAATTATGTATCCTAATAGAACCTCCTCCAACTTCAAATCCATTCAATACCAAATCATGTTGATAAGATTTAACTTTATGTGCATCTTTTTTATTCAACCATTTCAAATCATTTTCCTTAGGCATAGTAAACATGTGATGCATCGGAGCATAATGTCCTCCAGATTTCTTTTCTTCAAATAAAGGAAAATCAATAATCCATGCAAATGCCAACTCATTCACATCATCTTTGTTCTTTCTCAAATCAGGTTTATCTGTTCCATACTTCTTCATAACTTCTGAATAGCTTAATCTAGGAAATTTAGCAAAAGTAAGTTTCTTATCCGGAAGCAATTTTTTAATCAACTTAACAATCATATCCTCAATCAAATCCAAGATATCTTTCTGCTCTACAAAACTCATTTCTAAATCTAACTGATAAAATTCTCCTGGGCTTCTATCTGCTCTAGCATCTTCATCCCTAAAACATGGGGCTATCTGAAAATATTTGTCAATACCAGCCACCATTAACAATTGTTTATATTGTTGAGGAGATTGCGGCAAAGCATAAAATTTTCCAGGATGAATTCTCGAAGGAACAACAAAATCTCGCGCACCTTCTGGAGTCGACTTTGTCAACATAGGAGTAGTAATCTCCAAAAAAGTTTCCTTATCCAAATATTCTCGAATAAAATTAATCATCTTATGTCTAAGTTCAAGATTCCTCACCATTTTAGGTCTTCTCAAATCCAAATATCTATATCTCAATCTAATATCTTCTGCAACATCTTCATTATCTAAATTAAAAGGCAATGGATTCGCCAAACTCAAAATTTTAAAATTATCTATAGAAACTTCAACTTTCCCTGTAGACAAATCTTTATTTTCAGATCCTTTTGGTCGCCCCTTAACTTTCCCTTCAATCTGCACACAACTTTCGATTGTAACTTTTTTTGCTTCAGCAAAGTCATCGCTTTTCTTTGAGATAACACATTGAACTTTCCCATAACGATCTCTCAAATCAAGAAACATCACATTTCCATGTTCACGAATAGTATCAATCCATCCAGCAAGTTGAACTTTTTTCTCAATTAACTTCTCGTTAATCTCGTTTATTTTATGCGACCTGAACATACTTAGAATTATTTGACATACTTTTTAATAATTTCCATTAACCAAAAACAAGTTATTAATCATAAAATTCAATAAATTAATAAATCACTTCTCCCTCAACCAATTATGGTAAAGATTGGTTTAGAAATTCACGGATATCTTTTAACAAATGAAAAATTATTTTGTTCTTGTAAATCAGAGCATGGATTAAAATATTCAAAAGCTAATACTAATATTTGTCCGATTTGCACAGCACAACCAGGTGCAAAACCCATGCTTCCAAACAAAAATGCAATTGACAAAACAATAAAAATTGCATTAGCATTAGGATGCAAAATAAATAAAAAAATAATCTGGCAAAGAAAACATTATAACTGGCCAGATTTACCAAAAGGCTATCAAAATACTTTTTCTGGAAACCATGCGATTCCTAATGGAGAAAAAGGAAAATTTCTTGGAATAAACATTACAGAAGTACACTTAGAAGAAGACCCTGCAGCATGGAACCCAAAAACAGGACAAATTGATTACAATCGTTCAGGCTCCCCTTTAATAGAAATAGTGACAGAACCAGAATTTACAACTTCAGAACAAGTAGCAGAATGGCTAAGAGAATTAATTTCTGCTTTAAGTTATATTAAAGCCATTGACAAAACCTCTGGATTAAAAGCAGATGTAAATGTTTCAATTAAAGGAGGAGTTAGAATCGAAATAAAAAACGTCAACAGTGTAAACAATATCAAAAATGCAATTGATTATGAAATACAAAGACAACAAAAAGAAATTCCAAAAGAACAAGAAACAAGGAGATATGATGAAGCAAAAGGCACAACAACAAAGATGAGATCAAAAGAACAAGCACAGGATTACAGATTTATCTCTGACCCAGATTTACCTGCAATCAAAATAGAGAACAAAAGAGTAGAAAAAATAAAATCTTCTCTTCCAGAAACTCCAAAAACAAAATTAGAAAAATTAATCAAAAAATACAAGATAGAAGAAAGGTATGCAAAAATCTTAACAAAAAAAATAGATATTGTAGAATTCTTTGAAGAAGTCATTGAAAAAGCAAATCCAAAACTAGCAACTCGCTGGGTGATAGTAGAACTTTTGAATATCCTTAATTACAATAAAAAAGAATTAGAAGATGTTAATATAAAATCCGAACACTTCATAGAACTCTTACAATTAATAGAAAAAAATGAACTAACAGAATTAAAAGCGCAAGAAATTCTAAGGACTTGGATTCCAAAATCATCTTCTCCAAAACAATATGCAAAAAAACACGCAGTAATCTCAGGAGAACAAGAAATAGAAACAGTAGCTAACAAAGTAATAAAAGAAAATAAAAAAGCTGTTGAAGATTACAAAAATGGAAAAACTGGCTCTATCAATTTCCTCGTAGGACAAATAATGAAACTAACAAACAAAAGAGCAGATTTCAATATTGCGAAAAAAATCCTAGAAAAGAAATTAAAATAATGCCCCCAGTAGAAATCTTCATAGAAGATTTATCGGGGTACGCCTGTGGTGTTATTTCCGTTTTCCCTTCTTCCTCTTATGCACAAAATTTGGTTTAACTTTACTATCCATCGCAACTCCTAAATGCCTTAACTTCCTTTCAAAGAAATAACTTCCAATCACAGAAATCATATAGAACACCATTGCTATTCCAAAAAAACTCGCAAAGATTGTGATTATCTTTCCAGTATTCGTCACAGGAACAATGTCACCATAGCCAATCGTCGTCATAGTCACAACAAGAAAATAAACAGAATCAATATAACTCCACTTCTCAACACTCTGATAAACCAGGCTCCCAAGAAGTATAACTAGGACAAACAAAATTACAAAAGCTAAAAACCTCCACCTCTTTTTCATATTACATTAAAGATAAGGTAATTTATAAATTATTTGATATGTTTTGGTTAATGACTTGCCAAATATTCTTCTGCTAAAATAACATCTCTTTTATCTTTCTCTCTATCTGCAATCTTCTTCCAATATATAAAGTCATATAAATTTACAAAAGGTAATCCCATTATCATCTCAGCTCTGTCAATAAAGCCTTGAATATTGATTCTTTTATCTTCCAAAAACCCTATCCTTTCCCATAATTCAACGGGTCCATTTTTCAAAAAAAGGGTATCACGATAAGGCAGTTCATCCCATTTTTCTTGTTCTTTATACTGAGTATATATAGCAAGAGTTACGATTAAATCAATATCTTTAGTCTCCCTAATCCCTCTTACTGCTAATGGTCCACTGCCCAGAATAGCATATTCTCCCAAAGGTAAATCCATTTTCTTGACTTCTTCCATGTATTCAAAAAAACTCATTAAAAAAACTATCCAGCATGCTTTTTAATAATTTCCATCACCATCTTCCCATCAACCTTTCCCTTAAACTCTTTCATAATCAATCCCATATAAGCATTCGCAGATAAATTAGGTTTCTGCTTAATTATCTTAGCAATCTTTTCTTCAATATCACTTCCTTCAACTTTCTCAACACTCATAGCTTCTTTCAAACTCTTGCCTTCAGCCAAACCAAAAAGAACATCCTTAATCCTGCTCTCTGAAATCTTTCCATCTTTAACAAACTTCAAAACATTTGGAATCTCATCTTCTATTAATTCATAAACTTTATCCAAACTCAATTTCTTCCTAGCAGCAATATCTTTGGGGAAAACTAAAACAACCTTTGCAACAAGTTGCGGATTGTCAATTGTCCCTAACATCTCTTTAAATTCTTCAACTTTCCTCTGCTTAAACAACAACTTAATCATCTCTTCACTCAATCCTTTTTTCTTAAGTTCATCTTCAATTTCTCCAATCAACTTTGGCAAATCCTTTTTAGCTTCATTAATTAAATTCCTATGAATCTTCAATAAAGGCAAATCTGTTTCAGGATACATTCTCGCAGCCCCAGGCATTGGTCTCAAAAATTCAGTACTCCCATCAGGCAAAGCATTTCTAACTTCTGCCCCAAACTTTTTCCCAGCCTCAATCAAATCAATTTCTCTTTGAATTTCTTTATTCAAAGTTTCAATCATCATTTTAGGATTCTGAAAACCTTTAATCTCAACCCTCTCCCCACCTTTAATTGAAAGATTAACATCCTGTCTAATAGTCCCAATCCCTCGCCTAACTTTACAACTTCTAAGAATCTGTCCGATATGCAAAGCAACTTCCTTCATTTGCTCTGGAGATTTAATGTCCGGAGCAGTAGAAATCTCAACCAAGGGAATTCCCAATCTATCAAGTCTCCAATAAACCTTATTGCCCTCTGTCTTAACTTTACGAGCAGAATCTTCTTCTAAAAAAATTGCATCAATTTCAACTTTCCCTTGCTCTGTTTCAACCCAACCATTTCTCGCAATCATAACAGTTCTCTGAAACCCAGAAGTATTACTACCATCAACAACAGTCTTTCTCATTATCTGAGTCAATGGCATAATTTTAGCATTCAATAAAATAGCAATTTGCAAAGCAATCTTCAAAGCATTCTGATTAATACTATGTGGCGGTTCTTCATCTAATTCAACAAGACAAGTTGAATCATAACCTTGATAAACAAATTCTTTATTTTTCAAAACCTCGTGCATCGCTGCAACATCAATCTCACCACTCTCACCAGCAACAACATGAAGTTTTCTCTTGACTATAAAATCCGGTTCATCTGTTCTAAGCAACGAAGGACAATTACAAAATAATTTTCTCGTATCAAGTTGCTGATGAATTTCTAAACCTGATTTAAATCCTAATTTTGTATAATCTAATTCAACCATGAAAAAAATAAGAGAAAGGGATTTATTAAATTAATGAAAAATTAAATTTTAGAAACCATTCTTTTCAATGTTTTTCTATCTGCTCTATCTTTTTCTCTGTTCGCCCACTTTTTCATTTCAGCAAGTTCTTTCAATTGCGGAACAGAAACTCGAATACCATGAACAGGTATTTGCGCACGATGATTCAAGAGCTTCCTTGTCACATCCTTTTTTGTTTTATCAATCACTTTTTCTCTAAAACCAACAACAGTGGTCTCTCCATTATCTTCTTTAGCATAATCATACAAACGACCACCAACTCCAGGTAAACCATTTTGAGCTTGTCTAAACTCATAATCTGCATATCTAAGAACCTTCTCTGCAATCTTCTTATTTGGAACAACTAAATCAATATCATCTGTACCTCTCCAATTCTCAAAAGCCTTTGAATCCATCTGGTGAAGATAAGAAGCAACAGCAAGACCTCCAATTATAAGATAAGGTTCTTCTAATTCATTTAATCCTCTCGCAATCTCAAGCATCCCAGCAAAAGTATTTGCGTAAGCTGGATTTTCTTTATGAATGGTCTCGTATTCACTAAGAAAACCATCAAGGGTCTCTTTTTTCTTCATATAACTGATTAATTTCATTGATATTTTCATAAAAATATTATCTTCCCAACATTTAAAAACCTTTCCCCTGTAACCCCTCAATAGTCACAACCATTCAGGAACATAACAAATCTCTTTACTAATAAGCAAGTAGACATCACTCTCCACAACATAATTACAAAAAAGAGATAACATTTATAACTCGACATTTGTAAGTATATTAGAGCATGGCGAAGAAAAAAGAGGCAAAAAAAGATACTAAAAAGAAAGAAATTAAACCTAAAAATAAATTAGCTGAAAAATTAATTGCCCCTAATTTTAGACTTCCAAAAACATTCGGACAAAGAGCATCAGATAAATTAACTAAGTGGGCCGGTAGTTGGACATTTATTCTACTTTTCTTTTTATTCATCGGTGTATGGATATTTTTTAATGGATATTATATCATCCAAGTTAAAAGAGGTGTTCCTTTTGATCCATTTCCATATATCTTATTAAACTTGGCCCTATCCTGTCTTGCAGCAATTCAAGCTCCGATAATATTAATGAGTCAAAACAGACAAACCCAAAGAGACAGATTAAAAGCAGATTATGATTATAGAATAAACAGAAAAGCCGAACAAGAAATAAGACAAGTCATAAATTTATTGAAAAATAGAAACAAGAAAAAATAATTATTTATCTCCAAACTCATGAGCAAAATTATGCAACATTTTTTCCTTAACAACTTCTTTATCTTTTATCCATTCTTCATGTCCTAAAACCCAACCAAGTTTAACAAAGGCAGTTTCAGCCAACATATCTTCTAAATAAATAATTCCTGTTTCTAATAACTCTCTACCATTACTATACACTAACGGATCAAGCCTCCCATAAATACATTGAGCAGCTGCACAAATCACAACTCCCTTGTCCTGAATCTCCTTCAACTTCCGCGTCCAACTATTCCTAGCCCGCTTAGTTGGAGCATGTCCAAGTCCAGAAAGCTCAAGAACAATTCCCTTATACTTTTTCTTAACATAATAATCTAAAATATCGGGGTCTTGCCCAGGATAAACTTTCACAAGAGCAACTTTTTCTTCAAACTTAGCATCAAGCATTATTTTGGATGAACTCTTCACTTTTAGGGTGAGCGGGCGGGCACCTGCACTCCCACCATTCTGGCCACGCAAATTATGCCCAGACAAAATATCAATACGGTTGCCCCCATATTCCGCAGTTTGGGGCCTCGAAGAGATTCTCGCGCCTCCTTGGCGTACACCGAGCGGTGCTGGAAAAATTTTAGCAAAAGGTTTTCCATTTACAACTTTGAACGCATCTCTTTTAGAAGTATGTAATTTCCTAACTTTTGTTCCAGGCATTGCATAACAATAATCATCATTTGAAGAACCATGCCCTACAATCATAACTTCAGCAATATCACTCACAGCAGCAAGCGCAGCACATTGTAAATTCAAATTCGCATCACTCGAAGCTCGATCAATACTTCTCTGAGAATAAGTCAATACAACTGGCTTGTTCAAATCTCTCAAAAAAAAACTCAACGCCGCAGAAGTATAATGCAAAAAATCAGTCCCGTGTGTAATTATAACTCCTTTAATATTCTTATCATCTAAAAGTTTCTTAACAACCCGCGCCATCTTTTGCCAATCCTTAAAATCCATATCTTCTGACGCTTTCATAAACGGAACTTCAACTTTAGAAACATTAACTTTCTCAAATAACTCAGGATAAAACTTAAACAAACTTTCAGGCGAATCCAACCAATCAACTCCTCCTTTCCTAGAATTCAACTTCGCAGCAATTGTCCCACCAGTAATTATCATCGCAATATTTGGTTTACTACTTTCCTGTTTGGGGTGGATAGGCGAGACACTTGAACTCTCATCAAACTTCTTCATAACTTTAATCTCTAAAATATCTTTTTGATTAAATCCAATATTATAACCAGAATCTAATTTCAAAAGAACAATTCCTTTTTCACTTTCTGGCGTTTCCAAAAGAACTCCCTCATAAATTATCCTAGTAAGATGAATTTCAACATAATCTCCTGGTTTAGCTGTTGTTTTTTTCATAAAGAATCAAAGAATAGGGAAATTAAAAAACTATTGATTAAAATTAATTACCAGATCCTTTGTAACAATGCTGAAAAAAGTGCACTCATAATAAAGAAAATAAAAATCGCCAAAGCAGCATGAATCGTAGTATGAATATTAAGTGAAGATAACAAAAAATAATGTATTATCAAGGTTAATAAAATAGAAATAAATGCTGAGATTACATAATAACCTTCAGGGTCTCTCTTCTTTTTCATAGTTAAATTAATCACTAATTCCTTATATATTTTTCTAAAAACAATCATGAGCCCAGGAGGAATCGAACCCCCATCTACCGGGCCGAAACCGGAAATTCTATCCATTAAACTATGAGCCCACAAAACAACAAGAAAAGTTAGGTTTTTATATGTTAAGATTTAAGATATTTTATAAAGAGGAAAATGGAAATATATGAAGTAGTGATTATTGGAGCAGGTCCAGCTGGTCTAAAATGTGCGGAAGTTTTAGCCAAAAAAAAGAAAAAAGTCCTTGTTCTTGAAAAAGATTCTGTCTTTGGAAATAAGGTATGTGCTGGAGGTTTAACATTAAAAGATTTAGAGTTAAAAATTCCAAAAAAAATAATTCAAAGAAAATTCAAAAAAGTTCTTATTCATACTCCTCTTCAAGATACAGAAATAAAGCTTGATAAACCCTTTATTGCCACCCTTGATAGAAAAGATTTAGGTAAATGGATGGCAAACAAAGCAGCAAAGGAAGGGGCAGAATTACGATTAAATTCAAATGTAACAAAAATCGATGATCAAAAAGTAATTGTGAATAAAGAATATCAAATCAAATACAAATATCTTATTGGAGCAGACGGAGCAAATTCAATTGTAAGAAAATATCTAAAAATAAAAACAAATAATTTTTTATCAGCTTTTCAGTATATAACTCCAAAAAAATTTAAAAATCTTGAAATATTTTTTGACCCAGAAAAATATGGTCCTGCGTATCTATGGATATTCCCACACAAAAACTCAACCTCAATAGGTACTGGTGTAGATTTATCAAATGAAATTAAAAAACCAATATTCAATGTAAATTCCTCTGATATAAGAAAAAATCTCGATAAGTTTTGTAAAAAAAGATTTGATATTAAAAAATCCAAATTTCAAGCATTCACTATAAATTATGATTATCAAGGTCACGAATTTAAAAACAAATTTCTTATAGGTGATGCTGGAGGATTCGCTTCAGGACTAACCGGAGAAGGAATATATTTTGCCATTAAATCCGGAGAGGATGTGGCAAAAAAAATTATTAATAAAAGATATACGTGTAAAAACATAAAAAAGATTTTAGAACTTAAAGAGAAAGAAGAAGGAGTATTAAGGAACATTGAAACAAATAAAATTCTTACTAAAGCAGAATGCGAATTGTTTAACTTTTTGCTAAAAATAAGATGGATTGGAAAAAAAGTAGTTGAAAAAATATAATCAAAGTGTCCGACATCAAAACAAAGAATTTTTATATCTAATTTCTTTAATATCAACATGCCATTAAAAAGACACCATAAAATACTCATCGGAAGTTTTTCTTCTCTTGTTGCAATTTTTATGATTGTGTGCAGCATATTTCTATATGTCTTATTTATGAAACAAAATTTTGATTACGCTGATTTAGATAATAAAATAACTAAAGTAGAAACAGAAACAAATAGTAAAATAAATGAATTATCAAACACACTTCTTCAAACAGAAGAAGAATTAACTTCCTTAGGTTCTCAATTAGGTTCCTTAGATGATAAACTGATTCTGCTCAAAGCGTCAGTAGGAGAAGATTTTTCTGGAATAGTCGAAAATGCAATTGAATCGGTCGTAATAGTAAGAACAGATATAAATCAGGGAACAGGTTTCATAATTGACAGCGAAGGATATATTGTAACAAACTATCATGTAATAGAAGGAGCAAAAACAGCAACAATTTACACATATGATTCAACTCCGCATACTGTAAGTTTAATTGGCTCTGACGCAGAATTAGACTTATCACTATTAAAAATTGAGGGAACATATGAAAAATTAAGATTAGATAATTCAGACAACGTACAACGTGGAGATAAAGTAATTGTAATTGGAAATCCTCTTGGATTAGAATTCTCTGTTGTTCAAGGAATTATCTCAGCAGTTCACAGAGAAGGTTTAAACGGATTAGAAGCATATATCCAAACAGATGCTCCCCTAAACCCAGGAAACTCAGGAGGCCCCTTAATAAACACAAATGGAAAAGTAATTGGAATCGCTAATTTCAAGGTCAGTGGAAGCGAAGGCCTCGGATTCGCACTTGAATCAAACTATATCAAAGATACTATAAATGAAATCGCGCAAGCAGAAATAGGAATAGAATTATTATGACTAAAAATAAAAGATCACAAGAAGGACTCAGCGTTGGAAAACAAGAAAACTTCGGAGAGTGGTATGACCAAATTCTTGACAAAGCAGAAGTAATTGATACTAGATTAGATATTAAAGGATTTATAATTTTCAGGCCATGGGGAGCAATGACAATTGAAAACATGTTTAAGTTATACGAAGAAGAACTCCAGAAAAAAGGACACAAACCAACAATTATGCCAATAGTAATTCCAGAAGAAAATCTAAAAAAAGAATCTTCACATATTGAAGGATTTGCTCCTGAAGTATTTTGGTTAAAAGAAATAAATAAAGAAAAATTAGCACTAAGACCCACCAGCGAAACTCTTTACACTCCAATGTTCAAACTTTGGATAAGAAGTCACAGAGATCTTCCAATGAAATTATATCAAAGAGGTTCTGTCTTTAGATTAGACACAAAAGCAACTAGACCTTTAATTAGAACAAGAGAAATAATTTGGATAGAATGTCATGATGCATTTGCAACAAGAAAAGAAGCAGAAGCCCAAGTTCAAGAAGATATAGATACAACAGAACAAATAATGCATCAAAAATTCGGAATCCCTTTCCTTGCAATGAAACGACCAGAATGGGATAAATTTCCAGGAGCAGAATACACTATTGGTTCAGACGTAATGATGCCAAATGGAAAATTAATACAACAACCTTCAATACATTTAATGGGACAAAAATTCTCAAAAGTATTTGACGCTAAATTCAAAAATGAAAAAGGTGGAGAAGAATATCTTTGGACAACTGCATATGGCCCAGCAATGTCAAGAATCTTAGCTTCAGTTATTTCCATGCACGGCGATGACAAAGGATTAATCATGCCTTTCTGTATTTCTCCAGTTCAAGTAATAATCGTTCCAATTTTCAATAAAGAAAACAAAAACCTAGTTCTAAAAGAATCAAACAAACTAAAAGAAAAATTAGACTCTTCTGAATTAAAAGTAGATATTGACTCAAGTGAAAAAAGACCAGGAGAAAAATATCATGATTGGGAATTAAAAGGCGTACCTTTTCGCATTGAAATAGGAGAAAAAGAAATCAAAAGTAAAAAAGTAACTTTGTTCACAAGAGACACAGGAGAAAAACAAGATTTAGCAATAAAAGATATTGCCAAAATAAAAAAATTGGGAGAAGACTTTGACGCAAGAATAAAAGACAAAGCAGATAAATTCATGAAAGGAAAAATCATAAATTGTAAAACAAAACAAGAAGTTAAAAACGCCATTAAGAACGGAAAAATTGCAAGAGTTAATTTTTGTTCTGTAGACAATGAAGGCAAGAAATGTGCAGAATATGTTGAAAAAGAAATTAGTGCAGAAGTACGAGGCACAATGGCAAACAAAAAAGAGAAGGCACAAGGCAAATGCATAATTTGCGGAAAGCAAGCAAAAGAAATAGTTTACATAGCTAAAGCCTACTAATTCTCCTTTTATTTTTAGTTGTATTTATAATCTATGAAATCCAATTCGTTTTCAAGTCTTAAGGTAACTTCTAAAAGTTGACTCAAGTCTTTCTCGATGGCTTCTATTTCCATTTTCATTTTTTTCTCCATTTTTTACAAAACAGAATCCATTCAAGCCCAAATTAAATTAGAAGTAAACCTCAATTCAATTCAGACCCAAAAAGATGCTGAATTAAAATGAGGGGTGTTTAATTGAAGCGTCAACTAAGCCAAAAAAATTGCAACATCTCGTTCTTAGCCATTCCCTCATAAAAGAAATAATAGAAATCAGTTTTTATACTTTTCTATCTTGAACTATGTGTTTTGGTTATTAGAATAAGAAAAATCCTGAGCTGAGATTGTTGAAAGAAATAAGATAAAAACAATTAACAATATTAAAACTAAATATAAACAAAACAAGAAATTAAAAAAACAATACAAAACAAGCAAATAGCGAGGATTAATTTTTGTTCAATAGACAAACAAGGAGAAAAATGTGCAGAAATAATTGAAAAAGAAACTAACGCAGAAGTTCGTGGAACATTAGCAAACAAACACAAGAAACCAACAGGCAAATGTGCAATCTGTGGGAATCCTGCAAAAGAAGTTGTTTATGTAGGAAGAAGTTATTAAAATAAAATATCAATAAATGTTCTCATAAAAGTTATCTAAGAAAAATAGTTTAAAATATTCTATGTATAAGAAGTCTGATTATCTAACAAAATTGTGTTTGTTCTAAATTACATAATGCTTGTTCTAAAACATCAACTCTTTCTACTAAATCCTTATTTACCTCCATCAGTACAGAAACAGACATACTCAAAGACCTACCATCTTCCCCTGATTTCAAAATAGGATGGAGTTTCTCTTTATCTATTGTGGTTCCATTTATAGTTTCTATTCCTTCCACACTATTCAAAGCATCATAAGCTTCTTGTAGTGAAGAAGGATAAGGAGTTCTGTCTGTGAAAGTTAAAGCAGAAACATCTGCACTAAAGTAAGCATTTCCACCAACATGAAGTTTGCTCCCTGGACTCGTTGTTCCAATACCTACATTTCCTGTAGTAGCATTTATGCTAAAAGCATTTTCTGCTCCTGTCCATAAATATCCCATTCCTGCATCACTATACCACACCCAATCTCCAGCACCATCTCTTTCCTGAAATGTTAATCCTGCTGCAGCACCTGTAGAACCAATAACACCAACTGTTTCTAATTTAAAATCTGGACTCGTAGTCCCAATACCAACATTCCCACCAGATTGATTAACAAATAACACCCCACTTGCATTTAAATCATCCCCAACTTCAATAGCTCCATCCTGAATAATAACATTTCCTGCAAGAACACTCGCCAAACCAAGAATGATAAAAATAAAACAACCAATTACAGGTTTGCTATTTAGAATATCTAAAGCTTTTCTCCAACCTCTTTTCATTTTCATTCTAAGTATTTGTTATATTTAAATTTATGGATTTGAATTTTCATACAACCCCCCTATTAAACATAAATCTCCTATCGAATCAAAATAAATCATATTAGTATTAGAACTGTTTCTTACTATGAATGAATTTCCCGTCGGAGAATTACAATTAGCACTATTATCAGAACAGTCTCCAGCCTCAACACACATATCTCCTGATGAATTTATGAAAGCCACATTATCACTCGAAGAATTTCTCATAATGAATGAATTGTCTCCAGGACTATTACAACTTCCTCCAGAAAAACAGCTTCCAGCTAGCACAATATTTCCTTCATTTCCCAACCATGCAACAGAACTTCCTGTTGAGTTTTTGTGGTAGAATTTATGGGTGTCTGTTGGTGGAAGATAGGTACAATCTGAAAGACAGAAACCTGTCTCTGCTTCTATACCATTACATTCAGAATCTGCGGTGCATCCAGAAGCAAATGCACTGCTTCTGCAAATATTGTTTTTATCAGAAATAGAACATGTATTTGAACAAGTATCTTCTTTATATGTTACTCCAGTTTTATCGCAAGTGTTCAAATCTTCATTTCTCTTTTCATCACACCAATCATCATTAGCTGACCTTGCACTTTCTTCACATTTACTATCTTGATTGTCATAATAAGTACTCTCTATCGAAAAACACCAACCATCATCACCCCAGCCAACTCCATCATCATCACAATATCCTGATGAACATTCACTATCTGCTGAACATGACATTCCATCAGGCCTAAGTGACGCATTAACATCTATACTTGTTGAAGTAGTTCCAGAATTATCTGAATTCATTCCAGTTCCTATTGTTTTTATTCCAGAAGAAGTAGCTTTTAACATCCATGTAACTGTCCTATCATCACCTTCTCGTATATCTCCTAGATTAATATCACTATCTGAACCATAACTCATTGTAATACCATCTTCTCTTGTCGTGTTCATTGATACTATTTCAACACCCCCTGGGATGTTTATCTCAGTATAAACACCAGATGCTACATATGAAGAAGGCTCTACTGTTGCACTAGTTGTAAATTCTTCTCCAACATATACAGATGTCTCACTTACTTGTGTAAGTGTAGATGAAGGTGTGGGGTCTCCTCTAATAATCATATATGCTACACTAAATTGTTGTGGGGATACTGTATCATTAATAAACCAGGGACAAAATTTTAATCTGAAAGTATCTCCTCCAGGATTATTAATATATTCATATTCTACATTATCATGTGCTGATGTTGATGACCATTCTCCAGCTTCACAACTTGCTTCATTTGCACCTTTATCTATCCACAAATCTAAGTCATTTATCACAGCATAACTTGCTCCAGCTGACGCTGCCGGTTCAGTCCATGTCATAACTACAACTAATCTATCAGCATCACTTGGAACTATAAGATCATAATATTGCCATGTTGTAGCATTCACTTCTCCAGATATACTTCCACTTTTCCAGCCATTTGAATTGTCTCTAATCCAATGAGATAAATAAGAGTCTACTTTACCATGTCCATATGTATTGCCAACATTTGATATATCTCCTCCATGAACTAATGCTTTTGCAGTAATAAGAGCCTTTACTTTAGAAGTATTACCTTTTAACCAACTATAATGCTCAAGAAGTGTTGCTATCAAACCAGAAACATGAGGTGTTGCCATACTTGTTCCACACAATTTTTTATAACCATTATTATCTTGGTAATCTGTAGAATTTATCCCACAACCCGGAGCTACAATATCTGGCTTTTTTCTACCATCTCCAGTCGGTCCTCTGCTACTATAAGAATTTACATCATCAATTATTCCTTCTCCAGAATCCCAAACAGATCCTACAGTGATAATATTTTTTGCACATCCTGGGGAGAGTATTGTTTCGCTTGCACCAGGAACAATTGGAGAACATTGAGCAGCATTTCCTCCAGGTCCACAATTGCCTGCAGCAATTACCAATATTTGATCATCATCATATACATTTGAATCGGCATTTCTACTCCCTTGGTCAGTTCCAGTGCAATTTGCATAAGGTGTTCCAATACTTATACTAACAACATCTGGAGGAGATACGATATCTCCTATCCAGTTTATAGCATTTAAAAAATCAGATGTAAAAATAGTGCAACCGCTTCTAGCTATTTTGGCTATGATAACATCTGTAACTCCAGTAGCCACTCCTTTATATTTACTATTTGCATTCCCCCGTCCAAGTATCGTTCCCCCAATGTGAGTTCCATGGCCATTACAATTGTCTATTGTACAATCATTATCAGGTGAATAGTCGTTACATGTGGTAATTGATGATAAATCAAGGTGATTCTCATTATACCCACTATCTATAATGCCAATAGATATGCCTGAACCATCATACGAATTTCTTAAATAGTCTGCACCTATTGAAGGCATACTTTCATCATGTAATGGAATTGTCTTAGCCTCACCTTCAACGGCAAGAACAAAATCTAAATTAATAATCTCTTTAAGAATATTAGGTGTTAGAAAAGCTCTATATGAAAGTAATTTTTTATTATACTCAAAAACATTAACTCCTTTCTGTTTTAATATGTTTTTGAATTCACTACCAACATCATTATTAAATAAATTAATGTAAATTGGAATTTCTTCGTCCTTAGAAAAATCATTCACAAAAACTTCATTATTAATAACAGTTATTTTATCAAAAAGGTTAGGATGTAGTTTTTGTTTTAATGTTGAATACCCTATCCATTTGACAAAAGGCAAATCTTTTATTTCATTAACCTTACCTAAAGGGATTTTAGCTTTATAAGTATGACTTGGATGATACCCTAATAATTCTATGCCATAATTAGTTATGCTTTGTAGTTTCTCTGATGTTACTCTCCCCGTAATCATTATAAATCCATATGTATAATTTTTTCCCATATAATTGGGATTTGAAAACTCTTGAACTTTAGTCTGAAGTCTTTCATCAAGTCCTTGGGTGGGGGTAAAACTTTCTGATATAAATCCTAAAGAATAAGGTCTTCTTGGATTTATAATCTCCTGGTTTTCTATTTCATCTATTTCTGCTTGAGTATATTTTACTGAAATTGTTTTAACTGGCTGAAATGCACCTTCAGAAATCGATGTTCCATTCCCACTTTTTTCTAAGATAACTCCTCTCGTAGTATTGCTAACAGAAACTATATTCTTAATAACATCTCCAGTTGAAACAACATTAACATTAATTAATACTAAAATTACAATTCCTATTATTAAAAAAAATTTAATTTTTTTCATTATTTCCTCTTTTTATAATTTATAATTTTTAGTATGTAAATGAAACATTACAATTTTCTGCTATCCAACTACTATAAGGAGTAGTACAATAAGGGAGCATTTGTGGAGGAATCACAGGCATACAACCTATACTTTCCCACTTAGGACATATCCATTCTTGTTTTTCTTCTGGAGTCGGAAGATTTTCACATTCTCTTGGTGTACAATCTGTATAACCTGCTTCTTCTGCATAACCTTCACTGTAGAAAGTTATACCTTTACAACAAACATAAGATTCTACAGGCAATATAGTTTCAGCTTCTAATTCAGTTGCAACATCAATTATGTTTCCAGAGTCAACATCTACATAAACTACTGCCAGTTCTCCTCCAATAGGACTTTTAGATGAAACATGCCATACATAACTTTCCCCAATATTTCCTTTATCACCATTAAACATCAAACCTAAAACTATGCTAATACTTTCTATTTCTTTTATCCCTTCACTTTTTGCAATTTCTTCTGCTTCTTCTCTACTTATATTAAATATATAGGGTTTTTGTGGACCCCTGTACTTAATTCCTCTATACTCTAGCAATTCTCCATCAGGGTCTAACCATAAAGGAAATTCTATAGATGTCTCATCTGCATCTCCTTTAATTTTAAATTTGTAAATGTAATCTATTCTATATTTTGCACCTATCTTATCAATTTTAGATTTAGTTTCGTTTCTTTTAACAGAAATATGTTCATTAAAATAATCTTCTCCAACATAAGAAACTATATGTTCTTTTGCTTTATCTAAAATCCAATTAGATTTAATTTCTTTAGAAATATAAATACTAGCCACTATACCAGTTATCAACACCATTCCTATTAATAAGATTAGTATTATCTTTCTTTGTTTCTTCATATCTTTCATAGTAATTCAACCCTTTTTAAGTTCTCCATTTTAATTTGGATCACTATTTTCATATAATCCTCCGACCAGACATAAATCACCTATTGAATCAAAATAAATCATGTTTGTGCTAGAACTATTTCTTACTATGAATGAATTTCCTGTCGGGGAATTGCAATTTGCACTATTATCAGAACAATCTCCTGTCTCAACACACATATCTCCTGACGCATTTATGAAAGCAACATTATCATTACTTGAATTTCTAAATATTAAACTTCCATCACCAGGAGAATTACAACTTCCTCCAGAAAAACAACTTCCTGCTAATACAATGTTTCCTTCGTTGCCAAGCCATGCGACAATATCGTTTGAAGAATTTTTGTGTACATATTTATGTGGATCGTCTGGCAAAGTTGCATTAACACTAAAACTAATACCTTCTGTATAATTTTTATTTCCAACATCATCTTCACAATAATAATTAACAAAATAACCCCCATTAGTCATACTTAAATCAGTTGTGGTAAAATTTTTACCGTAAATCGTTCCCATTGTAACATTCGTTATTCCCCCATCAAGAGAATACATACAAACTCCAACCTCATTTAAAGTCACATTAAAGTCAATTGAAGGGATAGTATATGTCTGGTTTAATGGAGAATCTATATTCACATTTGGAGAAATAGTATCTACAATCACTTCAACACTCCAATTTGCATCAGCAAAGCTCCCTCTTGATTTATTATCATAAGCTAAACAATTCCAAATGAAGTTTGTTCCATTTGGAATATTAGTAAGTGTAAAAGTTGTTATATTAGATGTTCCACTTATATTCTTAGTCTGATTAAGTTGCCAGCTTCCAGAAATATTATGATATAAACTAACATTTACAAGTTGATAATTATCATTAGACTGGCAAACTAAACCAACATTTCCTTGTGTAGTATATGTTGAATTATCATTAGGATAAAGCAAGGTTACTTCTGCGGGAGTATCACAATAATATGTGCATCCTGTTGTACTGGTATCATTCCATCCAATTGCGTTTTCACATCTGTTTCCTGTCCCATAACTTTGTACCATTGTAGTTGTATAAATATCCGAAACAGAATTAGAAAGACAAAAATAATTATCTTTTAAATCTACTTGTTCTTGATGATATATATAAACACCATAATCATTTTCTGAGACATTATTTTTTTCTATTAAGGCATCTAAGGAATAGTCGCCACCATCAAGATACATAGCATAAGTATTATCTTCGAAAATATTAGAAAGAATTATATTTGTACTGCTTTTATCTAAATATATCCCCCAATAAATATTAAAAAATTTATTCCCTCTTATCATACTCCCTCCTGAACGATTCAGTGGTGACCCACTACCAGTAAGTTCTACTCCTTCCTCATCTGCATTCATTAATATATTATCATAAAAATATATTCCGCCAAGATTTCCATCAAATTCTACTCCTCTTTCTGACACATCAAAAACATTATTCATAATTTCATGATCTCCTCCTTCTCCAGTAATCTTTATACCCACACTTGCATTTATTATACAATTAATAATAGCTCCCCAATTTCCTTTATCCTGAATTGTTATTCCCCACACATTATCTGAGATTGTAGCACTCTGACAATTCAAAATAACTTCTCCATCTTCAGGAGCTGTCCAATTAAGATTTTCATTATCATAAGTTCCTTCATCAGTAATTTTAATTAAATCAGTTGCAAGTGCATTATCCAAGGCATCCTGAATTGTTGTATAATTACATCCAGATGAGCAAACTGTTAGATCTCTCCCTCCAATACACGTTTCATCATATTCACATTTTGTTTCACTATCACAACCTGAAGGAGTGCCTGTTCGTGTGTATTGTCTTTGAAAACCGGTGCAGTTTCCTGCTCCACATGAACCTGACGTCCAGGAAGTCATATCACAAAAAGAGACTTCCTCAATTGCAGCAGCAATATCGATTCTTGGATAAGTTGTTTCAGTATCCGAATCCCATATTGGTTTTCCAGTATCTATTAATATTTGTTTAATCTCATCGGGTGTTAAACTTGAATTTTTCTCCAACATCAGAGCAATTGCTCCTGCGACCATTGGTGTAGACATGGAAGTACCCCCCTTATCTTCAAATCCTCCATCATTCCATGTAGAGGTAATTTCTGCACCAGGAGCTAATAAATCAAGGAAAGAAGAATGCTTGCTGGTAAAACAAGTAATCTTATCCGGTTGACTCCAATCCCAACAATTAGGAGCATATAAAACAAGATGAACTAAAGCATACCATAAACCCAAATTATCGTCATAAGTTGCTCCGACAGAAATAACTTGGTTGTTACATGCAGGATAATTTATCCCCTCCTCATATCCGTCATTTCCTGAAGCTGCTACAATAGCAATACTATCATTGTATGCGTTGCTTATTTCAGTATTATAATAATTTGGACAAACCGAATCTCCAGGATGGCTTTCTCTATCCCCTAAACTCATACTTATGATACTAACATTTTGACCTCTACACCAACTTATTGCTTCACCTATATCCAAAGTGGATCCTCCTGTCCCATCACCAAAAACCTTTGCGATATGAAGACTAACATTTGAGGCAATTCCCTGATAAGTTTTATTTTGTGAAGCAATAATTCCCGCAACATGTGTTCCATGCCCATTATCATCACTTGCGTTATTATCTTCAGATGTCCCATCCGGACAACACCCCCCTCCCAGACGGCAGTAACATTTTTCAGCAACAATATTATTTTCTAAATCAGGATGATTCTTATCAATTCCAGTATCAATCACACAAACTTTAATTCCCTCGCCAGTATAATTAAGATTATTCCAAACATAAGTTGCATTTATTAGAGGGGCACTTTCATCAAGTAGAAAATACATAGGAGCATCATAATAAACTGCTTCAACCCTTGAATCACTAATTAATTTATCAAATCCTTCCTTAGTTAAACCCACACCCATTTTTTTAGTAAGATTACGGATAGCAATGTCTTTTATTTCACTTTCATTAAATATAGAAAGTAAATTCTCTGCATCAGAAAAATCTTTTAATTGGATAATAATTTGAACAAAAGTTTTGTTACTTGTTTTATTCATTTCTAATTTAGAAAACTCATATAGAACTTTTTGCTCATATTTGACCCCCGCATTACTAGTCTTAATATTAGGATTGTAAGACCAAGCAATTGCATTTGAAATAGAAAAAATAATTATTACAAATAATATGCTAAAAATTGCTACCTCTTTTTTGTTTAACATTTCATTTTTTTCTTTTTTTAATAATGAAATATAAAATTAAAACTATTAGTATAACAATAATCAGAATTGATAAAATTATAAAAATTTCCTTAGCTGAACTTTCTCCATCTAGGAAATACATAGGAGCATCATAATAAACTGCTTCAACCCTTGAATCACTAATTAATTTATCAAATCCTTCCTTAGTTAAACCCACACCCATTTTTTTAGTAAGATTACGGATAGCAATGTCTTTTATTTCACTTTCATTAAATATAGAAAGTAAATTCTCTGCATCAGAAAAATCTTTTAATTGGATAATAATTTGAACAAAAGTTCCATCTGTTCCTTCTAATTTAGCAAATTCCTCTAAAATCCTTGAATCATACTCAACACCAGCATCACTCACCAACATCTCAGCACTAACCACTCCAAACAGACTAACAACTACCAAAACCATCATCAACCCAAACATTATTTTGTCCTTCATATCTTTTCCCTCCTTTCACCATTTTTAAACCTGCTCATAACTTCAATCATTTTAGAAATCTTCCTCCTCCACAGGAACTTTCTCTCTCCCAATCAATCTTAAAAAGAAGTTCCCAACATTCTTAATTAAATTTCCAAAAACACCTTTAGATTTTTCATTCTCTTTCAATTTTATTTCTTCTTCAATCTCTGCCCAGGTTTTATTAACAACCTTTCTTTTAGAAATCTCAACACCACTTTTTCTCCATTCACTCCAATTAACTCCTTTTGGTCTTAAACTTGTTTCATATTTAATTCCATCACCATATCCATAAATAATTTTTCCATCAACCTTCTTATATTTCATGTCCATACTATCATCATAGCTATATGGGTTTGCAGAAATAAAAGAGAACATATTAACAATTACCAGAAGTAATAAAAGCCCAATTAAAACCCCTTTTTCCATATATTAATTAATCAATTAGTCTTTAAAAAATCTTTTATACTAGTTCCCTCAATCTCTCCTTAAACACTTCCAAATCTTCTGTTCTCATCTTTGCTCCAACAGCATCTTCATGACCTCCGCCTG
>CAZJEO010000008.1:0-7713 GCA_964545065.1 Candidatus Woesearchaeota archaeon
ATGTTTAATGTATTAAAAAAGGTTGTGTTATCACAGTTCAGTTACTAATCGTCTAAGAAATGTTTGTCATTAAATTTATAAGTATAAATCTTATACTATTCTATGAAATTGCTTGGTATTGTTGGAAGCCCAAGACAGATGAATACTTATTATATGGTAAGAAAAGTTCTTGACTCTACTGGAAAACCGTATGATTTGATTGAATTGAGGGATGAAAAATTTTCCTCTTGTGATGCATGTAATGGATGTTATGAGACTTTTTCCTGCACGAAAGAAGATGCTATGCAAAGGATTTATGATGAATTTTTGCAAAGTGATTCTATTGTTCTTGGAAGCCCGACTTATTTTGATAATGTGACTGCTTTAATGAAATCATTTATGGATAGATGCCTCCCTTTTTATCTCTCTAAGGAATTAAAAGGAAAAAAAGCTGCTCTTGTTTCAGTTGGTAATTTTAAACATAATGAAAGAGATGACGAGGGAAATTGTAAGTGGTGCAAGGAGGAGACAAAATCTGTGCTTAGGTGTTTAGATAGTTTAAGGAATTTTTCATCTCATCTGGGTTTGAATATTGTTGGAGAAGTTTATGCAATTCATAGTGAACCTTCTGCGAAAGATAATGAATTAATCAGCCTAGGTAAAAAATTAATTTAAATTTTTCATCATATTTGTGGGCATTCCAAGCACCAAACCAAGAGATTTTAGATCATAGCTATCTTTTTGTTCTTTTGTTATGAATCGCATTTTGAGTTTATTTTTGTTACAAAGTTTTACATTTTGTTCAACTCTTGCTAGAATTTTTACTTTTTCATTTGTTTTTGCATTAAGGATTTCATCAAGATTAATTCCAATTGTGATGTTATTTTTTTTCGCTATTTTTGCAAGCACTTGATTGAATCCAGAATCTCTTTGTTTTTGAAAGTCTTTTCTTTTTGAAAGATTTATTAAAAGAATTTGGATTGGAAGTTTTTCCAGAACTTTTCTATTTAAATCATCATTATCTGAAGAAAAAATTATTTGTTTTTTCTGAGCTTGACCTTCTTTGATTTGTGCTTGTATTTTACTAAAGTTTGTTTCTTGGATTATTGTTGGAGTTTTCATAATCAACCTTCAATCGTGGTGCCTTTAAATTTTTTGTTTTTGAGAAGGTTGTTAAGTTGTTGAAGATTTTGTCCTAGGATATATGTTGGAATTTTGTTTTTCATTATAATCTTTGCTGCTGTTTGATCGAGAACAAAATGTTGTCCTGGAGTGAATTTGGATTTGTTTGCTAATTTAAGAAATCCTTTCCAAGTTATTTTAGGGATGAACTTAGCATTGCGAGGAAACCCCTTGATTTTCCTCGCGCTCCTTCCTCGAAGCATTGAAGGGCGACTTTTTTTCTTTGTCTCCGACGAAAGTCGCGACGTTGCGAATTGTTTCGGATCTTTATTATACAGTCCTGGAACATTTGTAAGATTTATGAAACTTGTTTTGAAAGTTTTTGCAATTTCTGCAGTAGTTGAATCAGAAGTTTGATTTGGTTTATAGTCTAATGCTCCGCAAAAAACAATATCTCTTTTTTTAATTTCTTTTTTTAAATTTTGTATTGTGTGCGGAATTCCTCGTTCTAAATCAAAATTAAAAAAATAATTCATGAAACGTGCGTTCATTCTTGTTGAACCAATTCCTGCGTAAGATTGCAGTTTTTCGTTTATGCTGGTTTCTCGTAAAGCAGAAATATATTTTCTTGCAATGCTCCCTCCCCCACATACAATTATGAATTTGTATTTTCTTGTATTTTTTAGAATTATTTTTTTAAATTTCTTTAGATAAGATGTATCTACTTTATCTGGAACTATTAAGCTTCCACCAAGACTTAGAACAATTACCTCTTTTTTCATAAGGGAGGGAAGGAAATAGAATTTATAAAACATTTGCCTCGCTGTGCTCGGGATTGGGAAGTTGATAATAGAAAAGTATAAATAGATTTTTTAATTAATTGTATTATGTTTAGTTTAGATCGACTTAATGATATTTTGGATCATGGTTATGTTTCTTGGTGTATTAATCCATGCGGTCCTTGTGATTTGTATCTTGAAGAAAAACAAAGAAATCCTTGTTTAGAGGAGATTTCATCTAATAGCCCAGACAATCTTGATTCTCCTTTTCATTTTCTTATAAATTATGAAACTGGTGAGATGAAAATAATTGAATTAACTGAGTCTACTTAACAGTAAACAACTTATCATCCTCAACATCAAAAACATCTAATCTCACACCGGCATCGAGCCAACCGTGAGCGTAGTTTAGGGCTGCGAAAGCATTGACTAAATCTTCTTTGTCCTCGAAATGTTGGGCATCTGATAAATAATTTTCAACCATATCAAAAATTTCTTTGGCGTAATTTTCCTTGCCTTTTATTACAGATTTTTTAGCAACAGCTAATGCTTTGTTTGTGAGTGTTTTATATTTCTGGATTTTTTCTTTGGTTATTTTATTTTCCATAGTACATTTGATATTAATACAAAGAAAGATAATATTTAAATATAATAGTTTTCTTATTTTATTAAAGAGATGAAAAAAATATTAATTAGTTTTACGTTATCTGTAATGGTTGTTTTAGCTGTGGGAGTTTTTGCAGCGGCTGCTGATGTTGCACCCAAGGAGGGTGTACCCCCAGAAGGGGGCAAAGAAGTTGCTGAAAACTCAAAAGTTGGTGAAGAGGTTCTTGATTATGTTGAAGAGTTTGTGGAGAAAAGGGGAATTGAAGCAGAGGCGATTAATGAAGTTAGCGAGGTTAGTTTTGATGATTTGCCGAAGGAAGTGAATATAGAAAATGTTGATGATACTAATTTAGCAATTTATGAAATTGATTATGATGAAGGAACAGAAGAGAAAAAAGTTTTTGTAATTACATATTCTGTTGAAACTTTGAAAGCTCAAGGTGATTTGATTATTGCACATGATAAAAGACAATTCTTGCAATTTGGTTTTGATGGAGAAATGACTGGAGGATTTTTAGAAACTGCTACTGGTGTTGAAGGAAGTTTAGAGAAAGGATATGTTATGATGAGGCCTGGAAGTATAACTGCGATGTCAACTAATTTAGAAGTTGTTAATGAAGGAATAGATTCAATTGAAATAATTATTTATAAGAATGGAGAGCAAATTGGGTTTGGAAATTCTTTGGAAGGAGATTTGGGAGTAAAGAAAGACTATGATGTTCAATCAAATGGTGTGGTTACATTTGAACCAGGTGATGTGATTTCTGTTTATGCAGATGCACAAGAAGAAATTCTTTGGAAGGATGTAATAACTATGATTGAAATTACTACAACAAATTAAACAAAACTTTTTAAATGAGGGAGGTATAAATAAAATATGGAAAAAGGGAAAAACAAAACATTGATTTGGATTTTGATTGCAATCATTGTTGTTTTGGCAGGTTTGGTTCTTTATATGTTAGTTATTAGACCAGCAATTACTGGAAATGTTGTAAGATTACGAAATGAGGGCGTTACTTATGCAGTAGCTTCAATAATGCAACAAGCAACTTCATGTCAACCAGTGCCATTAACTTTTGGTAACCAAACAATTAATATGATTGCTGTTGAGTGTCCGGTAATTCAACAGTGTTTACAACAAGCACCTGCTGCAGCATAATTTAATTAATTTTTATTTTTTTGTGTGTTAAATTTATAAATCTTATTTTCTTATTTAGAATATGAATAAAAGAGGTTTATCAACGATAGTGACTACATTATTGATTATACTTTTAGTTCTTGTTGCAACAGGAATCGTGTGGGGAGTCGTGAGTGGTATCCTTAAGGGTGGTGCACTAGAGGCGGGTTCTAGCACGAGATGTTTGTATATTGGTGTGGAAGCAACAGCTATAAACTGTAATGATCCTGAAGCTTGTGTAGTAGTATTAAAAAGAACTGGTTCTGATACTGATGCAATCGGAGGAGTAAAGTTTGTATTTGAGGATTCTACAAATGAAGAACGTTCAGCTTCGGCTATTGATGTGGAGGGAAATATAGAACGATTGGTAGGACGAACCACCACACAAGATAGTGGAGTTACTGCTCCGGATAAATTAGAAATTACAGTTTATCTTGAGGATGAATTTGGTAAGGAGGAACCTTGTTCCACTGTTGAGTTTAGTGTTGGAGGAGGGATTAGCGGAGATGGTAATGGAAATGGTAATGGAAATGGTGGAGATCCTCCTGGAGGAGGAGAAGATACATTTTGTGGAGATTTGATTGTGCAAACTCTAAATGATGCAGGAACTGGTGGCCCTTCTAATAATGGAACTGAGGAATGTGATGGAGGATTGAATTGTGGAGAGATAGATGCTCCTTATCCATGTAGTTGTCCATCAGGTTATATTTCAGATGGAAGTAATGGTTGTGAGGTAGATGATTCAATAAGTTGTGATGGAATCTTTGAACCAGGTGAACAATGTGATGGAGGGCTTGGTTGTATTGATTGTCTATGTGGAGAAGGATATATTCCAACAGTTCCCCCAAGTGCTGATTGTCTTCAGATTACATATATAAATTCAGGAACAATTGATAATGTATGGCCTCCTGGAACTGGAATTTATTTTGATGATGATGCGCTTCCAATGGTGGATGCTTTATATTATGGAAAAGCAGCTTTTTTCCCAGGAGTAGACCCTACACAGTGTTTTTTGATTATAGGTTATGACTATGATGCAAATATATATGTATATTCTGCTATTGTGGAACTTGATTTATTTAGTCCCTTGAATATCGCCCTAGGTGACGACTACCAAATTTGGGACGAGATGCAAGAGTGTACAGCTGCTTTAGCTTAAGAAATCTTTAAATAGAATATTTATTTCTTAGGGTAATGAGAAAAAAAGATGGCGTATAAAAAATATATTCGACGGAATGGGAAACTTTATGGACCGTATATTTATCATAGTAAACGGGTAGGAGGTAAGGTTATTTCTGAGTATCAAGGAATGACGAGAAAGATTGATTATAGGAAATTGATTGTTGTTTTTTTCGGGGTTCTTTTTGCTGTGGGGATTTTTTATGGGGTGATTTCAAATAAATCAAAACCCACAGGGAATGTGATAGTAGATTTAGAAGAAGAAAATTTGTTAAGTATTACCGATTTAATTGTAACTCAACTTCATGAAGAGAATGAATCTATTCAGAGGTATGATTTAAATTTGGGGGTTTCTTATGAAAGTAATCTTTCCTTAAATTATGATTGGAGAATTAATTGCGGTTATTTTGTTAAGGATAATGAGAATTTGGGAACAGAGTATTCTGGTTCAGATAATTTAATTGAATGGCGTACAGAAGAAGAATGTGTTGATGCGGTTGTAAGGGTGGATGTTTTAGTGGAGGATAATGGGCAAGAATTAGAACAACCTGTTTTTAATCCAGAGGATAGAATGATAATAAATATTAGAGATGTATTGTCTTCTGAAAATGTGACAGAGACAGATGTTTCTGAGAAAGAGATAGGAGATGAGGAGGTAGCACCGCTTGGTGTATTCCAAACTGCGGAGTATGGGGGCAAAGAGATTGTTGAAATGGAAATTGTTCGATTGTATTTTCTTACTGAGGATGAAAAGCAAATTTTGGTTGATGAGTTTGGAGAGGTAGGTGTGAGAAGTAATGTGGGATTGTTCAAAGATAGGATTATTGTAAAATATGAATTAGGAAATATGTGGATTGAAAATTCTTATGATGCTGATTTAGGCGATGAAGAATTAGAAAGGCAGATGGAAATTGATAGAGTTAAATGGCTTAAGGATATAATTAATGGAATTTTAAGTGAAGAGTCTGTGGAGCAATATCTTTCTGAAGAGAATTATCCTATCTTATCATAGGGTTGGGATAGGTTTGACCTTTGAAGTAAGGAGCATAGAATAGTTTTTTGATGGTGAATTTTGTTCCGATTACATCTGAGATAATAGCTGATAGAATGAGTCTTCCAACGACAACCCTGTAAACTCCGTCATTGGTTGGTATTCGCGAGATTTGGGAAAATGTTTTGGTTATTTTATCTATTTCTTCTTTACCGAGGACAATGTTGGTGGGTTTTGTTCCCATTTCTCCTTTGACAATGATATGTTCGTCTGGACCGTTGCATTCAATGAATTTTACAGCAGGATCCTTTATTAATGGATTTAATTTTTCTAAATCAATTTCTATGTTTCTTGGAACTGGTTTGAGGTATTGTAAATGAGCTGGTAGTGTTGGTTCAGGAATTGTGAGTGTTCTTTTTTGTAGGGAAGATTTTGGTTTTATATTGAAAATTTTGCTGAAGTTTAAATCGCTTCTTAGAAGTTTTCCTTTTTTTTCTGGCTCGATTATTTTTATTGAACGGATTAATTCATCTTCCTCGCCCTTGCTTTGTTGCCTTACAAGATTTTGCAATTTTAAAAATTCACCTTCTGCAGAATGCATGATGAGTTCTTTTGTGAAATGTAGTAGGAATAATTTTTTAAAATTATTAGAAAACTGTTTCATTCTTTTTTGGTTTAGCTTTTGGCTTTGATTGTTTTTTTATTGGAGGTGATTTTTGATATCCTCCTTGGGGTGGGCTTTCTATTGGAGGTAATTTTTGCGGAGGTCTTGGTTGTTCAAGAGGAGGCATTCTTTGCATAGGAATTTGGCGGGGCATTGGACGAGGCATGGGTTGTGGCATTGGAACAGGCATTGGTTCTGGAGGCAAGGCCATTTCTGGTGGGGGTTCGTGTAAAAGAGTTAGGCCTCTTGCAATTACTTTGTTCTGGTCAAGAAGAGTATCAAGCTTTTCTGCCATTTTTTTATCTTCTGCTGGCTTAGCATTAATTTTGATATCCTTTTCAGCTAGGGTTTTTGCAGAAATTTCAAATAGTTCAAGAAGTTTTGAAATCTGTGCACCGAGGTTATCGAATTTTACAGCGAGGTTTGTCATAACTTTTTGTAAGGAGATGAAATTTTCTATTAATACTTTTTCTACATTTGCCTTTTTAGAAATAGGAGGTTTTGTTTTTACAGAAGGTTTCTTTTTCACACTCGCTTTTTTTGGCATATTAATAGAGGTTATTTTCGTTTATAAAATTTTGGAATATTTAGAAAATATCAAGAACTTGGTCTTCATCGTCTTCTTCTTTTTCTTCTGGTTTATTTTCTGCAGGTGTCCCTCCCACCGCACCCCCAAACGAATCGTTTTCTCCAGATTTTGAGTCTTGTTCTTGAAGATACTCTTGTTTTTCTTCTTCAATCTTTTCAATAGCTTGATTTATATTTGTTTCATATTCTTGTTTTTGAGGGATAGGGTTTTCTGCAGGTGTCCCACCTAACTCCTGACCTCGCTCGGCATTGATATCTTGATTGCCCTTCGCGAAATCACTCAACTCCTGACCTCGCTCAGAATTAATATTTAAATTGTCTTTCGCGAAATCACTCGCCCATCCCTCAGTAGAGAAGTTATTATCTTCCTGAATAGATCCTTCATTTTGTTCATTTTGATTTTGAGGTCTTTCTTGCAAACCTGGGATTGCTGGTGGTTCTTCTGAATCTTGTTCTGGTTTTTCTTCTGCGGGTGTTTCGTTTAACTCGTGATTTTGCTTTGGGATTCCCTCTCGCTCACCCTCTTGCGGAGTTTGATAATTTGTCCTCGCAAAATCACTCGTCTTCTCATTATTTGAGTCTTGTTCTTGAAGATACTCTTGTTTTTCTTCTTCAATCTTTTCAATAG
>CAZJEO010000008.1:7813-12585 GCA_964545065.1 Candidatus Woesearchaeota archaeon
CTTCTTCTGTGTTTTGGGGTTTGATGAATTCTTCTTGAGATTCTGGAGATTGTTCTGGTTCTTGCTGAGGTTCTTGAGTTTCTTTTTCTGCAGGTGTCCTACCCAACTCGTCACCCTGCTCGGTATTGATATTTGAATTGTCCTTCGCGAAATCACTCGCCCCCCCTTTAGTGTCCGAGTCTTGTTCATCTGTTTCTTCTTCTCTTTTTTCTTCTGCTTGATATTTTCGAGGTTCTTCATCTGTTCCTTGAACAAGTTCTTTTTCAAGTTCTACAATATAATCTGAAATTTCTTTGGCCATGTCTGCGTTCACACTTATGCTGTCTATTCCTTTTTCTACCAAAAATTTAACCATTTCTTTTTTACTTCCAGCTTGTCCGCAAATGCTTGTTTCAACTTTGTATCTTTTACATACTCTTATTACAAATCCTAATTGATACAGAACTGAAGGACTCAATTCATCAAAAAGATGTTGAACTTCTTCATTTCCTCTGTCTACAGCGAGCATATATTGTGTTAAATCATTTGTACCAAAAGAAATGAAATCGATTCCTTCTTCGCAGAAGTCTTTTATTAATTGAACTGCTGCGGGCGTTTCAATCATGATTCCTACTTTTGCGTCATTGAATTCGACTTCTTTTAAGAACTGTTTTACTTTTTTTAATTCTTCTAATGAAATTACTTGAGGCATTAAGATTCCTATTTTTTTCTTACCTTCTGCAACTTTTTTCATTGCCTTGAGTTCGGCTTTTAATATATCTGGATATTTGATTCCAAACCTTATTCCATGCATACCTAGCATAGGATTTGCTTCAACTTCTTTTGGAGCTCCTTCTAAATTTTTAAATTCATCTGTTCTAATGTCAGAAGTTCTAACCCATACTTCATCAAAATATTCTGCTATGTCTTTTATTCCTTTGTAAATTAATTCCTCATAATCTTGTATTTGTTTTTTCTTTAAGAAGTATAATGGATGTTTTCCCCCTTCTGCAATAATTCCTTCGACCCTTGTTAATCCAACCTGTCTAAGTTTTGATTTTGAAGCACGTTCAGCAAAGCTTGGTAAATCTACAATGACTTTTAGTTTTGTTTTTGTTTCTGCTGTTACAGGGAGAACTTCTTTTTTCTCTGTTTCTGCTACTTTGCCTTTGTAGACTTTTCCAGATGAACCATCAACTGTGATTATTTCACCATCCTTTAATTTAGTTGTAGCTTCTTGTGTTCCAACAACTGCAGGAATTCCCATTTCTCTTGAAACAATTGCAGCGTGTGCAGTCATTCCTCCTTCATCTGTTACAATTGCTGCTGATTTTTGCATAGAAACAACCATATCTGGATTTGTCATAGTTGTAACGAGAATATCTCCCTGAACTATTTTTTTTAATTCACTTAAATCATGAATTATTCTTATTTTTCCGGAGGCAATTCCAGGTGAAGCACCCAATCCTTCAAGTATAACTTCTCCTTTTATATCCTTAAGACCTTTTTTAGTTCTACCTTCTATGGTAGTTATTGGTCGAGTTTGAACAATAAAGATTTCTTCACCTTCAATTGCAAATTCTATATCTTGTGGTTTTTGATAATGTTCTTCTAATTTTTGAGCAATTTCTGCAAGCTTTGTAATCTCATAATTTTTTAATACTTGATGTTTTGCTTTTTCTTCTTTTAGTTTTACAATTTCTTGATTCCCTCCAGAATCTCTTGTTATTGCAACTTTTTTGTTTGATATTTTTTTATCAGTAATTTCTACTTCTTGTGAAACAATATATTTGTCGGGAGTAATTCTTCCAGACACGATTCCTTCTCCCAGTCCCCAAACTGCTTCAACAATAATGTTATCATTTTGATGAGCAGGATCTTTTGAAAAAATTACACCTGATTTATCTGAGTCTACCATTTTTTGAACAACAACAGCAAGGCTTACTTTTTCATGTTCAAATCCTTTTTTGTTTCTGTAATATGTTGCTCGTGCTGTGAATAAAGATGCGAAGCATTTTTTTATATGGAGCATTAAGTCTGAGTTTCCTTTTATATTCACAAATGAATCTTGTTGTCCTGCAAAACTTGCGTCTGCTAAATCCTCTGCAGTTGCAGAACTTCGAACAGCTACGAAAATTGGTTCTGCCGAACTTTTTAAAATGTCTAATGCCCCGCTGTTTTCTTTGGATTCTTTTGAATCTTTAACATCTAAAATTTCATAAGCCTCAATAATTTCTTCTTCCATTTCTTTTGGAAATTTAGCCTTCAAAATTAATTCTCTAACTTGTTTAGCAACTTCAGTTAATTTTTCTGTGTCTTCATAATCTAATCCTTCAAGGAGTTCTTTTATTTGTTCTTTTAATCCTGCTTTTTCTAAAAAATAATTGTAAGCTTGTGCAGTCACCACAAATCCAGGAGGCACAGGAACTTTTAGGTTGTATATTTCTGCTAAGTTTGCACCCTTTCCTCCAGCAATATTTCCAGAATCTTTATTGAGTTCAGAAAACCATTTTACAAATTCTATTTCCTCTTTTTTTTCTTTCATATAAGGTAAAAAAATAGAGAGTTAATAAATATTATTATTACGAAATTGCGTTAACCGGGCATTGTTCAATTGCTTCTTTTACACAAGGTAGGTCTTTTTGAGCTTTCACCTTTGCTTTACTATCGTCCCCTATTTCAAAAACTTCTCCGCAAACTTGTGCACAAAGTCCGCATCCGATACATTTTTCTTTATCTATTCTTACCATTTTTAATCATAGATAGTTAAGTTTATAAATTTATTTTTTCTTTACAAGATATGTTAGCTGTGTGGATATTAATTGGAGTTGCAGTTGTTGTTGGATTAGTATTTTTTAGTTATTTCAATAAATTTGCAGTTTTGGGTAATAGGATTGATAATTCTTTGTCGCAGATAAATGTTCAACTGAAGCGAAGAGCAGATTTGATTCCGAATTTGATAGAGACTGTTAAAGGTTTTACAAAGCACGAGACTGCGGCGATAAAGGCTGTGACAGATGCACGAAAGGCGTTGCTTTCTGCTGAAGGTGTTGAGAAGAAAGTTAAAGCAGATGAGGGATTAGAGAAAGCGTTGAAAACAATTTTTGCACTTGCAGAAGCTTATCCTGATTTAAAGGCAAATACTAATTTTTTAGAATTGCAAAGAGAATTGACTACAACAGAAGATAAGGTTGCATATTCAAGACAGTATTACAATGATTCAATTCTTAGCTATAATAATTTGTGCAAGACTTTCCCAGGTGTTTTCTTTGCAGGAATTTATGGAAAGAAGCCGAGAGAGTATTTGCAAATTGCTGAGAGTGAGAAGAAGAATGTGAAAGTTGAGTTCTAGTAAATAAAAATTTATAAAGTATTTTGTTATTTATTGATATGATTGAATCTGTTATTGCTGGAGGATTTGGAGCTTTAGTGGTTGGAGTAGCAATTTATAGAGCATGTGATCTTAAATTTAAAATATATGAAGCAAAGTTAATTAGACGGAATGAAGCAAACAATGATTCTGATTGTGAAAAACTATTGGAAATTTCATTGGATGCTCTACCTGGTGTGAGAAGAAGATACTATAAACGACTTGAGCATAATTCTTAAAAACTCTCTTATTCATTCTTTTTCATGGATGAGTATAAGAGAATAGATTTTAGAGATCAGATTGCTCGGAATAAAAGGAAATCTGTTTTTTTGATGATTGGAATTTTTTTGGTAATTGTTTTGTTAGGTTATGTTATTTCAATGGCGTTTGCGCCAGGATATTTTTTCATTATAATGATTTTTGCGATTATTTTTTCAATGATTTATATTCTGACGACTTTTTATAATTCTGATAAGATTGCGATTGCTTCTGTTGGCGCTAAAAAAGCTAGTAGAGAAACATACAAACAATATTATGATTCTGTTGAAGGACTTACTATTGCAAGTGGGTTGCCGATGCCTGAACTTTATGTGATGCCATCTTCTCAGATAAATGCGTTTGCTTCAGGGAGGAATCCTGAGCATGCTGTGATTTGTGTGACAGAAGGTGCGTTGGAAAAACTTGAGAGAAGAGAATTGGAAGGTGTGTTGGCGCATGAGTTGGGGCATATAGCAAATTATGATATTAGATATATTACTATTGTGGCTGTGATGGTTGGGATGGTTGCAATTATTTCTCAGATATTTTTGAGGAGTCTTTGGTTTAGGGGGAGAGGAAATGATAAGAGTAAGGCTATTTTTATTTTAATTGGGATTGTTTTGGCAATCTTGGCACCGATTGTGGTTTACTTTGTTCAAATGTCAATTTCTAGAAAAAGAGAATTTAGTTCAGATGCATCTGCTGTTATGTTTACAAGATATCCAGATGGATTGATAAATGCGTTGAAGAAGATTAAAGTAGATCATATTCCTCAAGAAAGTGAAGGAGCAAAGAAAATCAACAAGGCTGTTGCGCCTTTGTTTTTTTCAAATCCTTTTAGAAATGCTGGAAGAACTCATCCGCCTTTGGACGAGAGAATTAGAGTTTTAGAGAGGATGTAGTTAACTTTTATGAAATTCATTGAGAATGCTTTAAAGCATCACCTGAATTTTTAGAATCCCTTAAAGCAGAATCTGAATTTTTAGAATACTTTAAAGCATCACCTGAATTTTTAGAACCCCACAAAGCATCAACTGAATTTTTAGAACCCCACAAAGCATAATCTGAATTTTCAGAATCCTTTAAAGCAGAATCTGAATTTTCAGAATACTTTAAAGCATCACCTGAATTTTTAGAATCCCTTAAAGCAGAATCTGAATTTTTA
>CAZJEO010000008.1:12685-23411 GCA_964545065.1 Candidatus Woesearchaeota archaeon
TAAAGCAGAATCTGAATTTTTAGAATACTTTAAAGCATCACCTGAATTTTTAGAATACTTTAAAGCATCACCTGAATTTTCAGAATCCCACAAAGCATCACCCGAATTTTTAGAAAAATATAACTGATTTCTATTAAATGTAAGTCCTTTTTCGCTATCATTAATAATCGCACCCAATCCACCAAATTTTCTTGATTGAATTGGTTTTATATCTCCTGTTAAAAAATGATATGCAGATGTTGCTATACCTGTAATAAGGAAATTTTTGTTATTAAAATAACTCTTTAATCTTTCGGGATTTTCTTGGTATGAATCTGCAAGAATTCTAACTAAATGTCTAATTCTATTTCCTTTATTTTTATTATATGCTGTTTCTACAAGTTCTACGAATCTATTTTCTTTTTGTTGTCTTACTTGTTTTTTCATGTAAGTTAGGTAGAAATTTACTTTATAAATATTATGCTGATAGATTCTTAACTTTTATAAACTTCTTTTTGTTAAAACTTTTATGGGAGCAATAAGGGGGATATTGTTAGTTTTTGTTTGTATTTTGATTTTCTTTTCACTTTTAGTTGGAAGTTTTTTATGGACTGTTTCTTCTTCTTTACAATATGAAAATGTTCAACCAGGATTAAGTTCGTTAGTAGATAAGGTTATTGATGAACAATTAGATGTTGGAGGGAAATTGAATATTGAAGAGAAGATGGACGATCTTATGCCGACAATAGAAGCTTATTGTCAAGATAACCAACAATATGCATTTGTTTATGGAGGGAATAGCATAGTCATTCCTTGTGATATTCTTACTCAAGGTCCTGAGGCAGTTATTAGTCACGGAACTAATTCTCTTATAGAACAATATTATTACAAGGAATATAATTGTGATTTTTGGGATTGTGCTAGTGAAGGTGAAGTTCCTTTATTTTTGATTTCACAAAAAGCTCACGATTATTGGAAGAGTAAATTTTATTTCTCTTTGATTGCATTTTTTGTTTTAGCAGTTTTAACATTTTTATTGGTTGAGAAAAACACAAGTTTCTTTATACTTGTTGGAGGTTTGGCAATTGTTGCAGCTCTTCCATTATTAAAAACTGGATCATTAATTTCTCGTTTATCAAATGCAATGGGAGATTTAGGAGAGTATGTTTCTGAAATGATTCTGATTTTCTTTAATCAGGCGAATAATGTTTTCATTAAAATTATTATCTTTGGGGCGGTGTTATTAGTAATAGGAATTGTTTTGAAAATATTTCATCTTGGAATGGCAATAACAAACTTTTTTGGGAAGTTTGGTAAATCTAAAGGGAAGACTTCTGATAAAAGTAAAGTTAAAGCACCTAAAGGTGTACTCTCTAAAGAGGGTAAAGAGAAACCTGATACCCTAAAGGGCACAAGTAAAGTTAGAGAGAAGAAGAAAGAGCACCGCTCGGTGTATACCCAAGGAGGGCACAAGAACCTCTCACGAGGCCCAAAATTGTGGAATATAGGGGCAAAGAAATCTAAGTAATCTTTATAACTGAATTATTTCTTGTATAAATATGTGTAAACAATGCGAGAAGAAACCGGTTTATGAATTTACGAATCAGCGAAAGCTTTGTGCGAATTGTTTTGTGAGATGGTTTCAGAAAAAAGTTCTTTACACAATGAGGAAGTTTGAAATGATAAAGTCTGGAGATATTATAGGATATTTTGGCACCCAAGGGTGTACCCCGAAAAATATTCAAAAGAATATTTTTACTAAGGGCATTGTTGGTTTTGAGAAAGGTAATACATTTAGAGATGTTGTGTTGGAAGATGTTTTGAAAATGTTTGCTGAGAAGGCTCCAGTGGAACTGAAAAAAATACCCGCTTCGCAGATTGATATAATTGATAATAAGAAAGTTTCAAAAATAGCTATTGCGCAGACAACTGATTTAGCTTCTTATGAAATAGTTGATTCATTAGTTAATAAAAATCTTAAAAAGGTTTTACCTACTGATAAAAAAATAATAAAACCCCTATATTTGTTCTTGGACGAAGAAGTTTTACTGTATGCTAAGTTGCGGGAATTGAAGTATAGAGAGGTTAAAGTAAAGAAAGATAAATTATCTGTATTTATTGATGAACTTGAAATAAAACATCCTGAGATTAAGCGAGCTGTTGTTAATGGATTGTTAGAGATGGATTAATGCCCTTCATCCATTCTTTTAAGAAAACTTCTAATGAACTTTTTACTATCTTCGTTATCTTTTTTTATTTGAGTTATTGTAAAAACAGGAACTTTGTTTCTTGTGTGTTTTTCTGTTTTTAAATGAGTTCTTAATCTCTCATTTATTTTTTCACTTAACAAAACTTCTCTTTTTGAAACAGATGCAATTTTTTTTGCTCCTGTGATTAAAGTTCCCATACTCATAAATTGTATTCCTGTCTCTTGTTTTTTTGCAATAATTGAACCATGATTTACTGAGATACCGAAATCAATTTTTTGATTAGCTGTTTTGTTGTGTTCTGATAAAATGTTTTTTATTCCTAAAGCAATCTTTACACTAGTTTTTTCGTTTTTGTAGGTTTTTGTTTTGATTGGAGCTAAGATGAAAAAGATATTATTTTGATTTTCATAAGTTACTGCTTTGTGCTCTTCTGCAAATTTAACCAAACCTTGTAATATTTCTTCTGTATTTCCTTTCCTTGATTTGATTTCTTCTAGATTTTTGATTTTTACACAAACAACACTTACATCTTGCTTATCTCCTTTAATAGATAAAGAAAGTTCTGCTTTATTAGAAGGATTGATTAGTGGTTGTGTTTTCCTTAAATGTTTTGGTTGTCTTTGTTTTTTAGGCGTGTCTTTTTTTTTAAAACTAAAAGCCTTGAGAGAGAAAGGTTTTTTTCTTACTTTTCTAAAAAATAAGAATGCTACTGCTCCCAGAACCACTATTATGAAAACCCATAATATGGGGCTTCCCATGGCTCTTGATATTGCTCCTTTGGCTTCTTCGATACTAATTGCTTTTCCAGTTAATGTTGCAATTTCGCTTAATTCACTTCCTTCTTCTGTTATAACTTCAACATGATATTCTCCATCAGGAGCATTTAGGATATATTTTTCACTTTCGTCAATTTTAAGATTCACATCAACATTTAAGGATTCATCGTCGACTTTTACAAGAATTGTTTTATTATAGACAACGTTTCCAACATTTGTTATGGTTACTGTTTTGTTTATTATATTTACACTAACTTCTGCTTTTTCTAATATTTCAAAAGTTGATTCTGTAATTAATCCCCTTGATTCTGCGAAGATTTTCCATTCTGCAGGAACTTTGTTGTACTTCACGAAATACTCGAAATTTTCTCCGTTAGTTAATTCTGTTTGTTCCATTACTAAATTATCTTGATCTTTTATTGTAATTGTAGAACTTGACTCTATGCTTTCTCCTGTCTGATCGTGTAAGATTGTTTTGAATGTTAAATCTGTTCCAGGTTCTATTTCTGAGTTTTCAATAATTAATTCTAAATTTGTGGGAACTTGGTTTATTACTATATTATAATCTATGAGTCCGTTGTTTGTTATGTCTCCTTGAGAATCTTTTTCATAAGCGCTTAATTTCACGAGATATGAACTTGCTTTCATGTCTGAAGGTGCAGAGATTTCTAATGAGAAGAATCCGTTGTTGATTGTTCCTGGTTGCATCATATTTTCTGAGGATTCATTTCCTGCTATGATTATTTCTACGTCTATAAATCCATTAACGTCTTGGTTGTTTTCTTTTATGGCTGAACCTTTTATTACAATGTATTCTCCTGGGTCGAATTCTTTTTGTTCTTCATCAAGTGTTATTTTTAAAGAATCAGAAATCTTGAATTCTCGCGTTAAAATAAAATCCTCCCCAAGTATGGCTTTTATTTTACAGTTGCCTTTTAATTCTCCAATCAATTCTTTTACTAAAACTATTGATGCGTCGAAGTTTTTTTCCTCTCCGCTCTTTAAACTAACCCCATTTTTATAGAAATTTATTTGATGACCTCCACAAAGCAAATCCATTTGAAAAATCCCTGTAATCTCTCCAACAGCTTTTAGAGTTGTAGGAACAGAAACAATGTCTCCTAAGTTGTAAACATCTTGTGGCTGTTCATTAATTATGATTTCTGCAGATACAACTGAAAGAAGTAAGATTACGAGCATTAATGGAATTATTGTCCCCTTCATTTTATGGTTAAAATAAGAGTTTTCTATTTATAAATATTTGTCTGGCAAGTTTTAAAAATAATGAATTCTTTATGATTTTATGAAAAAAGCATCTGAGTTTAATATTACTCCTTGGGAGGTTTCTGGGAAGATAAATTATAGTAAATTGATTAAGGAATTTGGATTGTCTAAAATAGATGAAGATTTATTAAAGCGAATAGAAAAACATGTTGGAGAGGTTTCCTCAAAGGATAACCCTGGTGGGCTTCACTTTTTGTTGAGAAGGAAGATTTTTTTTGCACATAGGGATTTGAAATGGATACTTGATGAATATGAAAAAGGGAATAAGTTTTTTCTTTATACTGGAAGGGCGCCTTCTGGACCAATTCATTTAGGTCATTTGTTGCCTTGGATGTTTACAAAATGGTTACAAGATAAATTTGGTGTTGAGTTATGGTTTCAATTTCCTGATGAAGAAAAGTTTTTGTTTAAACAAGGTTTGGATTTTGAAGAGGGTCAGAAATGGCTTGAGGAAAATATGTTAGATGTGATTGCGTTGGGATTTGATTCTAAGAAAACACATTTTATTGTAGATACAAAACATGCTGATTTAATGTATAAGGAAGCTTGTAAAGTTGCTAAGAAGATTACGTTTAATATGGTTAAGGCAAGTTTTGGTATGACTGAGCAAACAAATGTTGGCAGTATTTTTTATACTGCTATGCAAGCTGTTCCGGCTTTTCTTCCTTCTGTGTTGAAGAATAAGAAGATTCCTTGTTTGATTCCACATGCAGTAGATCAAGATCCACATTTTAGACTTACAAGAGATATTCTTCCTAAATTGGGATACTATAAACCTTCTTCTATACAATGTGTGTTTTTACCTCCATTAAAGGGAGTTTTGGGAAAGATGTCATCGTCAGAAGATGTTGGTGTTATTTATACAACAGATTCTCCAAAAGAAGTTGAAAGAAAAATAAAGAAGTATGCATTTTCTGGAGGAAGAGATACTATTGAAGAACATAGGAAAAAAGGCGGTAATCCAGATGTAGATGTGTCGTTCCAGTATCTTAGGATGTTTTTTGAACCAGATGATAAAAAGTTGCAGGATATTTATGAGAAGTACAAATCAGGGGAAATGTTGACTTCTGAGTTGAAAGAGATTTTGATTAAGAAGATAAATAGTTTTTTGAAAGAGCATCAGAGGAAAAGGGCGAAGGCGAGTAGTAAGATTGATAAGTTTGTGTTTAAGGTTTAGTTATTTTCTTTTCCATATAGAGAACTCTCTTCTTGTTAAAACTTGTCCCTCTATTCCTAATTGACTTTCTGTGAAATCATTTAATGCTTTTGCTTGGTAATTTCCTTCATCTATTCCGCATATAATTTCTGCCACTCTTTTAGCTAAGGGTTCAGTCATTTGTTCTTCGCCTCGACTATAAATTAAATCTGTAAGATTAGAATGTCCTTCTGGAACCCCTTGAGTACTTAGAATTGTATTATATCTCTGAACGGTTATCATAATTAGGGAGAGCATAAACCCTTTTTAAATATTATTGTGTTTAAAGTTTAATATTTAAAAAAAGTATGGTAGATTTTTTCAGTTGTGTCTAAAATAACTTCTCTTAACTTTTTTGTCCATGATGGAAGAGGTTTTCCCTTAAGACTTGGATGATTAGGATTTAAATAATGTGTTGCGCCGTTTGTTGGGTCTGGATGTTTTCCTGTAAGAATTTCATTGGCTAGTTTTAAAGAATCAAAAAATTCTTTTGAATTATAAGCCAAAGGGTTTTTTAATTTTGCATTTAAATTTTCATTAAAAGCAGAATATTGATAGGGTTTCAAGATAACTTCTCGTAATGTTTCTCCGTTCCATTTTTTTCCATCATTTGATCTGTTAATTGCTGTATATGCTACTGCAATTTTTTCTATTTCAGAACAATTTTCACATTCTCCTAACAACATTCTCGCTAAAAGCATTTCATTTGTGTCTTTGTAAAAATCATCTGTTTTGTAATTGTCTTTATTTTCTTTTTTGTAATTTTCTTTGATTTCTTCTCTTATTTTTGCAAGATTAATATTATAATTTTTTAATATTTCTGGTTCTAAAAATTGACTAAGATTTTTTTGATATGTTGATTCAATATTTTGCAAATTTATTTCTGGTTTACTCTCTAAGCTAGATGTGACTTTTTCTGAAGGAATTAGAGTTCCAGCTATTATTGCTATTAAAGGAAGTATTCTTTTTAATTGATTTTTCATAATTTAACCTCATAAATATGGTTTTTAAGATTTTCGTTTGATTAATTTTATAAACTTCTTTATCTTGAATTGGATATGAAATTTTTAGCATTGCATACAGATTACATTAAGTTTAAGCCGTTGAAGAAAGCGTTGCGAAGTATTGGGGATTTGTCTGAGAAAGAAAAAGAAGAGAGCGAGTCAAAGGATGCTTTGGCTATTTTTACTGCTGTTGAGAAGGGGGATGAGGATGTTGAGAAAGTTGTTGACGAATTTGTTAAGGCTGTGAAAGATATAGCGAAGCAATTGAAAGTCAAGAATGTTGTTCTTTATCCTTATGCGCATCTTTCGAGTAATTTGGCTAGTCCTGATGTTGCTGTGAATGTTTTGGATGCGGCAGAAAAGGCATTGAATAAGAATTTTAGTATTATTAAGGCGCCGTTTGGTTATTATAAAGAATTTGAAATGAAAGTTAAGGGGCATCCGCTTTCTGAATTGAGTAGAGAAATAAAGATTGCCGGTAATGAAACTGATGAAAGTTATGATGAGAAGAAATTGCTTAGGGAAATTTCCAAGGTGAGATTAGATAGTTCTAAGTTAAAAGAGAATGATCATAGAATTATTGGGCAGCAAATGGATTTGTTTTCTTTTAGTGAAGTTGCTCCTGGAATGGTTTTTTGGCATAATAATGGTTTGATAATTAGGAATGAGTTGATGGAGTTTTGGAGAGAGATTCATAGGAAAGCGGGTTATAAGGAAATTTCTACGCCGCAAATTATGGATAAAAAACTTTGGCAGATTTCAGGACATTGGGATAAGTTTAAAGAAAACAATTTTGTTACAGAATATGAGAAAAGACCTTTTTTGATTAAGCCGATGAATTGTCCTGGAGGGATGTTGGTTTATAAAAATAAACCTAAGAGTTATAAGGAATTGCCGTTACGTGTTGGAGAATTGGGAACAGTACATAGAGTGGAACTTTCGGGAGTTTTATCTGGATTGTTTCGGGTTGTTCAATTTATTCAAGATGATGCGCATATTTTTTGTACAGAGAAGCAATTAGAAGAGGAAATTTTTGGAATTATGGATTTGATTGATTTTGTTTACAAGAAGTTTGGATTTAGTTATAGGATGGAATTATCTACTCGGCCTGAAAAAAGAATTGGTAGCGATAAAATTTGGGACAAGGCAGAGAAAACTTTGCAGAAAGTTTTGAAAAAGAGAAAAATTAAATTTAAGATTAATAAAGGTGATGGTGCGTTTTACGGACCGAAGATTGATTTTCATTTGAAGGATTCTTTGGGAAGGGAATGGCAATGTGCGACAATTCAATTGGATTTTGCAATGCCTGAAAGATTTGAATTAGAATATACTGATAAAGATAATAAAAAGAAAAGACCAATAATGTTGCATAGAACTATTTTTGGAAGTCTTGAAAGGTTTTTGGGAATTTTGATTGAGAGTTTGAATGGGCGTTTTCCAACTTGGCTTGCTCCTATACAAGTTCGTGTTTTGAGTTTTACAGATAGAAATGAAAAATATGCAAGAGATGTTATTCAGAAGTTAGGCGAATCTATTGAAAATTTGAGAATTGATGCTGATTTTTCGCAGAGAACGATTCAATCAAAAGTTAAAGATGCTGAGATAATGCGAGTTCCATATATAATTGTTGTAGGAGACAGAGAACAAAAAGAAAAGAGTTTGGCTGTTAGAAATAAGGGAAATAAGAAAATTGAATCAATGAGTGTTGATGATTTTGTTGAGAAAGTTAGGAAGGAGATTGAGGAAAGGGGTTAATTAAGCTTCAAGCACCTTTTGCATTAAACCTTTTTCTTCTACGAATTTTAGAAGTGTTGGAAGATCTTTAAATTCCGGCTCGTCATTATCTCCATCCCAAGGAGAGGGGGCATATTCAAAAGTGTATACTAGTTCAGCATCATTCTTATTCACAAGCCAATGAATTTTATAGGAAGGGATTATAATGTCTTGCCCTGGATGATAAATCACAGGAGTTTTCCTTTTAGTTTTCATATCAAAATACACCACTAAAAAATCCCTATTAAAATCAGTTAGTACTTCCTCAAAGGGCTTCTCATCCCGTGCAGCTATCAAATGGATTTGTGGCGGTTCCATAGTTTTTTTGGGAATAATACCTCTTGTTGCTCCAACTTTTCTTTTGTTAAAGCTACTTCTAAGTTTATTTGGTTCGACTTCTCCCAACTCTTGATAAGTTGAAGGCCAAGGTTCAATATTATAATTACTCATAAAAATTGGATATAGAATAATTCTTATAAATATTTATATACTAGAAAATATCATCAATTTTATGAACCTCCAGTTTTATGTTGAGAAAATGAATTCTTCTGATGTTTTTAAGAATTTTATGAAAGAGAATTCAAGTGCATATGCGTGTTCTGGGTTTTTCTTAATTGATAAAACTGGAAAAGAGACAAATAAACAGCATTTTGATTTTTGGATTCCTGAGGCTACATCCCCCTCGAGTGAGCGAGGCGGTAAATTAATGAGTTTTCAACTTGAAGATATGCAGTTGGTTCCTTTGGAAAATTATGGTAAGATTCCAGATAAAATATTTCTTGAGCAAGATATTGATTTTGATAAAGTTGAGAAAATAATTTTAGAGAGAATGGAGAAAGAAAGTATGAAGGATAAGATTCAGAAGATGCTTTTTTCTTTGCAAATGAAAGAAGGAAGGAATTTTCTTATTGTGACTGTGTTTGTTCCGAAGTTGGGATTGATTACTGCGACGATTGATTTGGAAAAGATGGAGATTGATGAGTTTGAGAAAAAGAGTTTTATGGATATGATTAATGTTTTTAAGAAGAAGGGGAAAGAACATAAATAATTAAAAAGACACAAAATTCTTTCATTAGATGAATCTTACAGAGTTGCTTATGGAGTTGGATAAGCTGAAGAGAACACATCGTTTTTCTACTATGCCTCCTGAGGTTCGTGATTCTTCTGCAGATCATTCTTGGAAATTAGCGTTTATGACTGTGTCTATAGCAGGAGAATATAATTTGAATATTGATGTTGGACATGCAATGAAATTAGCCTTGGTGCATGATATTCCAGAGTACATTACTGGGGAGATTGATTCTTATCTGGTACATACTGGGAAGGTTACAAAAGATTCAAAAGCTGTTATTGAGAAAGAGGCTGTGAAATATCTTAGAAGAGAGGGAGGAAAGACCGGGAGCATGATTTATGATTTATTTCTTGAATTTGAGGAGCAGGAAACAAGAGTAGCAAAATACGTAAATGCTTTAGATAAAATTGAGGCATTAACTCATTTAGCTGTTGTTGCAGAAAAACATAACGATGATTGGAATTATACTATAACTTATGCAGATAAGGCAGTGTCGCAATTTCCAGAATTAAAACCTTTATTGAGAGATGTTAAGGTAAAACTTAGAGAAGCTTCTGAAAAATCTGGATTTGTATGGAAATCAGGATATGATGAGAATCCTTAGGAGAAGGATTAATCACAATAGTTTTTATAAATTCTAATAAGAGATTTCTTTATGGGAGTTGATGAAGTTAAGGAAAAATGGAAAAGAGTTTCTGAATTAGAACAAAGAGCAGATATTTTTCGTAGGATGGATTTGTATTTTCGCAGGTTTTTGGTTGAGGATAGTTTAATTAATAATTCCTCTGAAAATATCTTAGGTATTAATGGGGAAAAATCTTTGGATTATGAAGAACATATGAGAAAAATTCAAGTCGAATTTGATGGAGTTTATAGATTGATTCATCGGAGATTTTCAAAAAAAGTTCAGAGATGTTATGATAGAAGAAACAAGTTGCTTAATCAATGAGCTATTTTTTGATGACAAAAATAATATTTCTTTTAGGTGCATTGTGCGAAACTATTTTGAAACCTGCGTCTTTGAAAAGTTTGTGGATTTCTTTTTCGTCGAATAGATAATAATATCTTTTTCCTTTATCGCGCCATGAAACGTATTTCTCTTTTCCTGCGTTTTTGAAAGGTTTTGAATCTTTATTCCAGACTGCTATTTCTGCTTGGGCCTTTGGTTTGAGAACGCGGAAAAGTTCTTTGATTGCTTTTTTTTGTTTTGCTTTTGGAATACAATGTAATGAAGCTATTGCAATTGCAGAATCAAAGAAATTATCTTCAAAAGGAAGTTTTGTTAAATCTGATACTGCAAATTCTGCTGGGATTTTTTCTTTTTTTGATTTTTTCTTTGCGAGTTTAATCATTTCTTCAGAAAAGTCTACAAGATACATTTTGGAAGTGTCTACCTTACTCGTGATCTCGCTCGGAGATTCCCTCCCACCCGC
>CAZJEO010000009.1:0-22666 GCA_964545065.1 Candidatus Woesearchaeota archaeon
ATTAATCTAAAAAATCTTTAATCTTCTCTGTAATCTCTTTCATCTCGCCTTCCCCATATTCACCTTGTTTAGGGGGCTCAAAACCATCATTATCAAATCTAGGAATTATATGAATATGAGCATGTTTAATTTCTTCACCAAAAACAAGCAAGTTAATCCATCGGGCATTTAATGCTTCTTTTATTTTAGGGGATAATTTTTTAATTAATAAAATATATTTTGACAACAATTCATCAGGCATTACAAATAAGTTTTCATAATGTTCTTTTGGAATTACAAGAGTATGTCCTTCTCCAACAGGATTAGTATCTAAAAAAGCCACAAAATCCTTACCCTCATAAATAAAATCTTCTGTGGGAATTTCCTTGTTAGCAATTTTACAAAATATACAATCTTCCATTTAGAATTAAATTAAAACTTCTTTAAAAATATATTTACAATTAAGAAAATAGTTCAAAATAAAAAACAAATTTTATTTTCTTTTTTTAGCTGGTGCCTTTCTTTTCTTTGCAGGTTTTCTTTTTTTCTTTTTTCTTGGATTCTCTATTCTAGAAACACTTGTCGTAATTTTACTAATTTTTCTTACCTCTCTCTTAAGAGCTTCCAATGCAGAAATTTCTTTCCTAAGCTTCTTAATTTTTGCATCAATCTGTTTTGGTGTTTTCGCCATTTAATTACCTCTTTTTAATTAATGAATTCACGAAACAATTGTTTATAAACTTTTTGCAGAATTTTTTGCATTTGGCGTCGAGAAAATCAGTGTACCAACTTCCCCGCACTTTCAAATTCAATTTCTTCGTCAAATAATTTTCTCAAGATATCTTTCAATTCAGAAATTTTAACTCTAATTTGTTTTTCTGAATCTCTATCTCTCACTGTAACATCTTCCTTCTCCAGAGAATCAAAATCAACTGTAATCGCATAAGGAGTTCCTGCTGTCGCACTCCTCAAATATCTTTTACCAATACTTCCTGAAATATCATAATCTACAACAAATTCTTTTTCAAGATTTTTTTTAATCTTTTCAGCAACACCTAATAATTCTGGCTTTTTAATTAAAGGGAAAATAGAAACATCTATTGGAGCCATTGCATATGGAATTTTGAACATAGTCTTTCCTTCTTGCTCTTCTTTCTTATCATAAAAAATATCTATCAATGCATAAGTCGGTCGGTCTGTCCCAAAAGCAATCTCCAAAACATGTGGAATAAATTTCTCTCCATTTTCTCTAACAGCTTCCAACATAACTCCAGAAAATTTCGAATGTTGTTTCAAATCATAATCTGTTCTATCATGAACACCACAAACTTCTGTCCACCCATAATTATTTAATTTAATTTCAATGTCCCATGCATCATCTGCATAAAATGCTTTCTCATCTTCATGATGCTGACGTAATCGTATCCTATCTTTTGAAATCCCAAAATTTCTAAACTGCATATAAGCTAACCAGATACACCACCCATATACTTGCGTCTTAATTAATTTTTTCTTCAAAGCATCTTCAATACTAATTTCTTTTATAACAAGATTTTTAGTCTGACTTTCAGAATCCCAAAAAGGGAGTTTCTCATTTTTAATCTTCTCATATTTTTCCCAATTATTTTTCTCCAAAGGATCTACAAATAACTGCCCTTCAGCTTGGGTGAATTCTCTTCCCCTCAAAACACTTTGCCTAGGAGAAATTTCATTTCGATAAGCTTTCCCAATTTGAAAAACTCCCAAAGGAAGTTTTTTCCTAAAATAATTATAAAATCTATTAAAAGGTAAATAGGTCACTGTAGCGGTCTCAGGCCTAAGTGAAGCATCTTGTCCTGCAACTTTAGTCTTCATCATCAGACTTTGCGATTCAATATATTTTTCAAAACCTCCCTTACAACTAGGACATTTAATTCCTTTCTTTTCAATAAAATCCAAAATCTTCTTATCTGAAAAAGAATCTGCAGGCACATCATATTTCTCTTCAATAATTTTATCCGCTCTGAAAACAGCATCACATTTTGAACATTTAATTATCCTATCACTAAAAGTTTCCAAATGCCCTGAAGCTTTCCACACCTCATCTGGAAGAACTGTAGGACCCTCTAATTCTCTTAAACCTTCTGCATTAAAAACTTTTCTTACAGAATTTTCAACTTTATTCTTCAAAAGTTTTCCTAAAGGCCCATAAGTATAAAATCCTGCCAACCCTCCATAAATTTCTGGACTCGGCCCCCAAATAAAACCTGCCTCTTGTACAAAACTCAAAAAATCTTTTCCCTCTTTTGAAATACTTTTCTCAACTTGAACTTGCTCTGGTTTCTGCTCTTCTTCCATAACTTTACCACCTTCCCTTGTCTTTTTAATTATTTCTGCTTTTTTCTCAGCGTCTTTTTTTGTTTTGCCAAGATATGCAATTGTCTTTGTCTTCACCTTGCCATCAACTCTCTTATTTTCATTAAGATAATAATATTCATTTCCATGAATTGTTTTCTTTACGATAAAAGCCATGTGTTAGGCACTACAAATAACTATTTAAATATTTCGGTAGGCACTACACACCCCCAAATTTGCTTAGGCGGAGGGCGAAGTCATTGGAAAGCGACAAAATTAGAAATTAATAACGACTTTCCAAGGGCTGAAGCAGGGACTCGAAGCATCACATCCCCTTATAACTTCTGTTACTAAGCGGAGGGTGGGACTCGAACCCACGAAAAATCGGGCTGCAACCGATTGCAGTAGCCGCTGTGCCACCTCCGCAATGCCCTGGACAGGATTCGAACCTGCGACCTACTGCTTAGAAGGCAGTCGCTCTATCCAGGCTGAGCTACCAGGGCATAATATTTGTAAGAGATATTTATATTTAAAATGTTTCTATTTACTTATCTCTTTAAGGATACCTTGATATTCTAAAGGACTCTCCTCAAATTTAGAAATAATAAAATCAAATTCCTTAGGTTCTTTCAAACTATTAACAACCTCTTCTGTAGAAAGTTTTGTACAGCTCTTCTTAAACTTATCCCAATCCACCCCCATCCTTCCTCCTCCATTCTCAATACAATTTCGCTTCATAGAATAATAATAAAGTTGATTATTATCGTCATCTAAATAAAATACTCCTGGAAGAGAGCCAACAATCTTCGTGAGATCCTTACGATATATTTCTATCTTCGCAACAAATCCCATAAAATTCAAAGCACCCAGAACTATTTATTCTTTACTAAATTTCAACAACATCTAAATCTTTAACAATAATAGAATTCTTGAAAACTTTTTTAGCATCATCCAAAATTTTCTTCGGCTCTTTTCCATATCTCTGACTTATGTGAGTCAAGATAAGTTTCTTAGATTTAGATTTTTTAGCAATCTCTGCAGCTTGTTTCGCTGTCAAATGATTATGCATTTTTGCTTTTTCTTCAAGCTCTGAATTAAATGTAGATTCAGAAATAAGCAAATCAGAATTCTTCACAAATGGAACAATAGATTTATTTACTGAAGTATCAAAAACAAAAGAAATTTTCTTTCCACCTTCTTGAAAAGTCAAATTCTTTGCTAAATATTTTTTGCCTTTGTAAATTATATTTTTTCCTTCTTTCAATTTTTTCAAAAGCGGTCCTGAAGGAAGTTTAGATTTTTTCAATTTAACCCTATCTATTCTCAATTTTCCCTTTTTAACAAAAACATATGCATTACAAGGAACGCCATGAGTCATTTTTTTAGCTTCAATATAAAAATCATCTGTCTCAAAAAATTTCCCCTCAACTTCCTCAACTTCAATTTTTCCTCTCCTCTTAAAAACAAATGTTTTGAGAAGATTTTTCATAAATTGTTTTGTTCCCTTAGGACCATAAATAACAAGAGTTTTATTATAACCACTCAACGCCATTGTTTGGAGTAAACCTGGAAGCCCTAAAACATGGTCTCCATGCCAATGAGTAATTAAAACTCGTGTAATTTTACAAGGATTAATTTTCGCTTTTCGAATTTGTCTTTGAGTTCCTTCTCCGCAATCCAAAAGAATATTCTCTCCCAAGTAAGTAAGCAAAATAGAGGTTGGATTTCTTTCAGCACTCGGTATTGAATCAGATGTTCCTAAAAAAGTTATCTTTACCATAACTAAAAGAACAGAAAATCGTTTATATAATTTCTTACTCTTTTTTCAAAACAGTTGAAGCTGGAGAAATAAAAATTATCGTGTCTCCTCTCAAGAAACCAAGACCAAGATTTCTCTTTACCTCGTTGTCTTGCATTTCTTTGATATTATCTAACACAAGGTTAATATGTATATCAAACGCTAATAGGGTTCCTACAAAGATTTTATCTCCTTTCAAATGCACTAAAACTTCTTTTCCCTTCGAATTGTTCAACAAATCCAAGGGTCTTTCAATTCCGTTAACCATATTCAATTCATCATAATCTCGTTTATAAAAGTTTCCCCAGCAAAATGACCCAAACAAAAAGATATTTAAATCAATTTTATTGCATTCTAATATGAAGCAAGGAAAAAAAATATCAGGAGGAAGATATGTTGCAAATAGAAAAAAGAAATCTTATGAGATAGCTGGGCAAAGAAGAGTTATCAAAATTGGAGAAGAAAAAAGAAAAGCACAAAGAGAAAAAGGTGGAAAAAAGAAAATTGTTTTACTTAAGGCAAAATTTGTAAATATCAAAGGAAAAGACAAAAAAGCAGAAATAAAAAATGTCTTGGAAACTCCCTCAAACAGATTCCTCGCCAGACAAAATATATTAACAAAAGGAACAATTTTAGAAACAGATCAAGGAAAGGTAAAAATAACAAATAGACCAACACAAGAAGGCATAGTGAACGGAATTTTAGTTGAATAAATTTTCTTGAAAATTTTAAAAATGATAAACAAAATAACACAACCAAAAGAATTTCCAGAAAAGGCATATGCAATAATTGAAATTCCAAAAGGCTCAGAAAATAAATATGAAGTAGATAAAGAAAGTGGCTTACTCAAATTAGACAGACCACTTTTTTCTTGTGTCCATTATCCCGGAGACTATGGATACATCCCAGAAACTCTTTGGGAAGATAATGACCCAATTGACATCTTAGTCTTAACTTCACATCCAGTTTATCCATTAACACTTGCAAAAGTAAGAATAATCGGAATGCTCGATATGAAAGATGATAAAGAATCTGATGTAAAATTAATTGCAGTATACGACAGCGATCCAAGATACCATGAACATCTAGACATACAGGATATTCCATCACATAAACTAAAAGAGATTGTTCATTTCTTCGAAAGCTACAAACAACTCCAAGGAAAAAAGGTCAAAATAAAATCTGTAAAAGGGAAAAGAGAAGCAATGATAGATCTAAAGAAAGCCAAAGAAATGTATTTAAGAAATAATCAATAAATAATCTTCTGCTTTTTACTTCTGAATCATAACTATAAAAAACAAAAGCTTTATATAAGCAAAAGCTTTATAAACCTTGCGGAAACCCCTAATCCAAAATGAATTTTGTTAAAAAATGCCCAGAATGTGGAAGTATTAATATTACTTCTGATGAATATTTAGGAGAAGTTACTTGTAATGACTGTGGTCTTGTAATCGAAGAAAAAATGGCTGACACAGGAATAGACCTCCAAGGAAAATTTGATAAAAGCGAAAAAAAAGGTCGTGGTGGAGCTCCAATCAGCATGCAGAAATTTGATAAAGGTCTAACAACAAATGTAGGAGAAATTTCAGATATCTACAAACTAAAACCAGGTCAAACCCGTAAATTTCTAAGATTAAAAAAATGGCAGGAAAGAGTATCTACAAGTATTGAGAGAAACCTAAGACTAGCCATGGCAGAATTAAGGGTGATTGCCTCTTATCTAAATCTTCCAAATGTTGTGCGTGACGAAGCAGCAAGAATTTACAATTATGTTCTCCAAAGGGGATTAGTACGAGGAAGAAGTATGGAATCTGTAATTGCTGCCTGTTTATACGCTGCTTGCAGAAGCTACAATATTCCAAGGACATTAGATGAAATGGCGACTGCCTCAGATGTCGAAAGAAAAGAAATCGGAAGAACATACAGATTCATCATCAGAAAATTAGGAATTAAAGTAAAACAAAGCTCTCCCAAAGATTACATTTCAAGATTTTCATCTGTCCTAAAACTTTCACCAAAAACACAAAATGATGCTTTAGATGTATTAAGACAAGCAGAAAAAGTTGAGCTCACTTCTGGAAGAGGCCCTGCTGGAATTGCTGCTGCAGCCCTTTATGTCGCAGCTTTGATGAATGACGAAAAGAAAACTCAAAGAGAAGTAGCAGATATTGCTGGAATAACAGAAGTAACAATTAGAAATCGTTACAAAGAATTAATTGAAAAATTAAAACTTAGTGAAAAAATAAAAGAAAAAGAAGTTCAAAAAAGATAATTCTAAAGTTTTTTATATCATTAATTTCTCGTATCTTTATGCGGGGATGCCGGAGTGGTCAAACGGGACAGGTTTAGGACCTGTTAGCTTAGTGCTTACCAAGGTTCGAATCCTTGTTCCCGCATATGCTATCTTTAAGATAGCATTTTATGATTCTGAACCGTAAAGGTTCGACGAGCTTTTAGAGAAGTGACAAATTTAATATCAATAACAACTTTTCTGGGAGCGAGCTTCCTTGTTCCCGCATTTAAGATATTTACAGGTAAATATCTTGGTGATTGCTTAAATTCAAAAATATTTCAGTGCTTGCCTTTGGTTCGACGAACAACTTTGCGAGCATTTATTTGTTTACGTAACTTATCGCGAGCAAGGTTGGAAGCTTTCCTTGTTCCCGCATTTTATTATTAAATATTAAGAACCAAAATACTCTTCCACAAATTCCATTATTTCTATAGTTTCTTTAGCATGAGTTTTTCCAGATTTAGATTCATCTCCAGTATAATAAACACTTAAAACACATTTCAGGTGATTGTTTGGAGCAGCAACAGGTAAATCTATTTTGTTATTACACTCATTATAATTTGTTATCTTTAATTTATTCAATGCAAGTTTCAATATACTTGAAGCATCCCTTATTTGAACTCCTGCACATCTAAGCATCTCCTCTTCACTTACTACTTCTCCTTCACTACATTTATATTTATCTATTAGCTCTGCTCCAGACCAACCATATTGCATAATCCATCTTGGGTCATATTCTCCTCCAGGATAACCCAAATTACTCTGCCTTATTGCAATTGCAACTAATAATGCTTTAAATCTATTTACACTCCATCCATCAGGCAAATAATTCTCACTAGTATACTTTTCAAATAGATTAACACCATTAATATCCTTAAGTTTATCATACTTGTCAAGATATTCAATAAATTCATTCTCACCAACTTCAAGATCTGTACATTGATCAGCACATTGCTGGCACTGCCATTCTTCATCAACACATGTACAATCAACAAATTCCCCTGGACACACAGATGTACATTTATGCGTTGTTGACTCCCCAGAAACACATCCTCCAGCTGTCTTTATTTTTTCCAATTCTTCTTTTATCACAATTCTTGCAATATCAGCATAAGCATTCCCCCTCAACAAAAACAAATAAGCCTTCTCATTATTAAAAAACACTTTGTCAAAAATCTTTTCTATCAACCTCAACTGTTCAGCCGGTTGTCCTTTCTTATCATTAATCTCCTTAACTTTTGAAGTAAATTCATCATCCTGAAGATAACCTTCCTTATCTATCAAAATATCCAAATAATTTCCTGTGACATCTTCTAAAGCCTCTTCTGCAATTCCCTTGCCTTCAATTAAATCCCCTACACTTTCTGTATCAAGCCAACATCCAATATTCTCAGAACCACAATAACCAACTTCAACCCATCTTGAATTCTCTGTCTCCACATAAGGATCACTTCCTTCCCCCGGATTCCTTGTAGCACATGTCCTCACAATTCCATAATTATAAGCTCCTGGAGTAACAACATCTTGATCAAAAATTGTTCCAGAAACACAGCCATTTACTGTCTTAATATCTCCGTCTTTTATTTGACTCGCAACAAATTCATCAGTAATATAGTCCACTGCAAATGAAGTTGAAACTTCCTTAAATCCGCACTCTTCTTGTCCATTAACATTTATGCATAATTGCCTATAACCAGCAGACTCAGTCAAATCTCTTGTTTCAGAAGCATATTCTCCAATGCCAATATAACCAGAGGCTATCATCAACGTCGAAGAAACATCCTGATAATATGAGCTTTCAGGAACTCCGCTAAGATAAACCTGATAATACGCTCCCTGATTTTCTCCAGCATAAATATGGTAAAACACCTTGTAATGTGAAATAGGTGGAACAGTCACAGTTGTAAAAGGAATTTCATCAAATCTTCCATGAAACTGTGCAGGTGAATTCGGTTCTGTTAGCGAGTCAAGCAAATCCCCTCCGCTAGGATAAACCGCTGAAATAGAATTCTTACATACTAAATCTATTCCTACTTGCTCCATTGACCTGGCATTAAAGGCCCTGTTTGAACTTGTTCCATAATAATTAGTAAAATAATTCACAGACTCCTTTGCTGTATTCCATGCACTCACAACAGTCATATACTCTCCTCCGCCTCGAGCATTTTGTCCAAGCAACATTCCTATAGCCTTTGGTATTGTGATATCTACCAAAGGCAACGCCTGCCTCCAAAAAAACTCACACAGGTAAACACTATGAATCTCGTCACAAATTCCAACCATCTCACCTGTATCCAATGACTCCTGCAAACAATCCCTGTAAGAATTTTTTACAGAAAGCCAACCATCAATTCCCGCCTTAACTCCAGTAAGACAAACAGGAATTGCAATTCCTTCTCTTATATTCGGAAAACACAAAGCCAAACTTCCGATTATTCCTGATTGAACAACATCTCTCACAGGATATGCCCCTCCTAAATCACACCTACTTGAAGGACAAACAACAGGATCACAAACATTAAATAAAAGATTACAATCCTTTGGAGACATGAAATCCTGGCATTCTATCCCTGGAACATCCACTGCTGGAGCCCCCACCTTAATATTCCGTCCTAAAATATTGACAGTCCCTGAAATCCCTGATCCATATGCCCCCTGCGCCTGTTTAAGTGCATCTAAAGCATTACCCACTATCTTTGCTGATTCTATCTTACTCAGTCCAGAAATCTGGTTTTCAGGTGTTCCTGCTCTCCTATCAATCAAAGTGCAATCATCTTCTGAAATACTTTCCTGCAACCCATTTTTCCCAACATTGCAAACCCAAAAACTTGCAACAGCCCCAGATTCGTCATATGCTCCTCTATTCCCTAAGATAGGTAATGTCTGCCTTATCGCAGCATACCAACCATTATCCAAATCAAAAGGAACAATTGCAGGCATCCCTTTGTAAGGATCCGTTTCATAATATTTAAGTTCAGGATACTTATACTTATTCTCATAAGATGATTTGTCATATCTTTGGAAATAAATATCTTTCAATCCAGATACATATTCCTCAGGTTCTTCAACAAAATTTCCATTCATATCATATATCAAAAAGTCACCATTAGCATTTGTTTTAATTGGGAGATTAGGTCCTACTTCATCATTTAAAACAAGTATATATGCTCCTTCTCGATACTGCATAACCTGAATAGGGGTATCTGGATCTAATCCCAAGCCTACATCCTTAATCTCTCCATAAGTTAATTCATCATAAGGAATTTTTTCAGTATCATCAGTCTCATAAGCTCTTATCTTATCAAGAGGAATTCCTAATCCTCCTGCCCACTCCTTCATCACAGCATAATTACCAGCATTCGTCTTAACATCTAATAATACAGAATAAAGTCTTTTCTCAGCTACAATTGTCAAATTTTTACTTGTACCATCATCAATCGAAACACTTGTCCAAAATTCAATCTCCCTCATCTGCTCTTGCTTATAACTCCTATCTTCCCAGCCAGCCAAAATTTTTCTCATATCCTCCATATCAATATCTTCTCCCTCTCCACTAGGATCTGCAAAACTTTCCCCAAGATTATCATCTAAATAATTTGTAACATGAATTGAATACTTCTCCATAAACTTATTTGTGTTAACAACACTTGTTCCAAAAATATCTGGTTCTGTAATTCCTTCTCCCAATTCTTTTATCCTCTTATTTTGTTTCTCAATCAATTCTGCAAGCTTATCAACATCCTCCTCAATATCCTCAGATTTATCCAACAAGCATTTATCAACTGAAACAAGAGAGTTAGCGCTTGCGATGTCCGCGCATTTTTCATACCATCCTCCATCTCCCCTCATCACATAATTCCTTGCAATTCCTGCCCCTCCAGCATTCTCCAAAAGATTCTTCAAAACCAAACCTGCTCCAGTTGCAAGACACGCCTTATTCAAGCTCTCAGTAACTATTCCCATTACATTGGAAATATTCTGCCATTTCCCTATCTGATTTCCTAATAAGTCAATCTTTTCCCTAATCTTCTCAGGAGGCAATTCAAAATTCCTCTTCTCAATATTAATTTTAAATCCAAATTCTGTATCTGTTCCCACATCATCAACTCCAGAAATAATAGAAACCCTCGCTACATTATTAAGGTATATTTCAGATAATGTGAAAACAAATCCATTAGAACTTTCTGAAATACTTTCTTCTAGATTTAAACTTTCACTCTCGCCATTAATAGTAATCTTAATCCTTGCTGAATCTTGTTCAAGAGAAACCAACTGCATTGTACTCTCCTCGCTAATATAAACTGGTTTGTTCTTCCTCAATTCATATGGCTCTAATCCTTCAGGGCTCTCAACAAGAACCGCTGCTCCATAATCCTTAAAGCCAGGTTCATAAATTCCCCTAAAAGCAATCTTCTTTGTCTGCCCATTAATAGTAATATAATTTATTGCTGATTCTTGATTTGAAAGTCCATAATCATTATCACAAAACTCATCCAGAATTTTTTCTGAATTAGGATACAAATTTTCAAACTCCCCGCACAACTCAACAACTGTCGCCTTTTGCTCAGTCCCCCAAGCAAGAAAAATCTTTCTGTACAACGCCTCTTCGCCAAAACTCCCTGCACTTTTATCAACATAAGATTCTGAAGCAAAACTATCTTCGATCTTTTGATAATCTTCCATAGCATTTTCATAATTTTCATTACCCCCTATAACATCGCTATTAATCGGTATTCCAAAACCATTCAAAACAATTTCACTTCCTCCAAATGTTCTTACAAGTCCTTCGCCATAATCAATCCACATACGTTGTTCATCTTCTTCAGTATCTACAATTCCTCCCTCAAAATCTTCATCCAAGAGTTCCCCAACAATTGTATTATAATAACTCAATTCACTATTGCTCAAACTCTCCCCCTCATCACTTGGCTTTGAAACAAGGAAAACAAACAAATCTTCAGATTTTCTTGGATCTTCTCTAGTTCCAACATGTGCAAGATAAATATATTTATTATTCTCTTCGTAAAGAAAGTTCCCGACTTCCTTCTCCATTTCCTCTTCGTCAATACTCAAATTCACACGTGGATTAAGCATTAAATCAAATCCGCTGATTTTTCCATCTTCATTACAATTTATAGATACCTCTTGTTTCAACCCTTCTTTCTCTATTTTAACAACTTCACATTTATTCTCCAGAAATTTCTCTCCCCTCACAACCTCAACAAGATTATTATTAATCTTTAACAACGCTCTTGAATCAGAATTATCTAAACTATTAAGTTTTAATTTAAAATTAGCCAGGCACTCAAATCCTGGAAAAGATATCTCCTTAGATTCCTCTTCCTTATTCAGAGAAACACTTGCAACACGTTTATTTTCAGAATAAATAGAAATTCTTGCACTATCCCCTTCAATATTCTCAGCTCTCAAATATCCTCTTCCATCCCAAAAACTATATCTATATTTATTCGCCTCCCATTCAGCATCATTAAGTTCAGGAAGGTAAAAATTCACATCACCAACACCAAATGCATTCTTAACATCATACCTTACCCTTGCTGTAAGATTCCCAGAAACAAAATCAGGCATTGCCGAAGCATTTGCTTGCTTTTTCAAAACAATCACGGTATAACCAATATTATTCAAAAAAGGACTATTCAAATTATCCTCAACACTCAACGCAGCACGCGCAGGGTGAAAAGCAATTCCCTCTACTTCTGGAGGAACTTCTTGTGAAAATTCTATTCCCTCAATTGCTTCAACATCTATTAAAGGATTAATTTGCGTTGCTCCAAGCTGACAAAAAACAGGAACATTTTGCTCTTCAAGCAAATCACTCCTCACAATCATAGGTGTGCATCCAAAAGGAGCAATCTGAATCAGAAAATCTGTGCCTTGTTCACACATTGAATCACCCGAAACTTCAACAGGACTACTCATAAATTGAGTATACTGAACATTTGAACGAGTATAAACGGCAGAAATAAAAGATAAAGTTAAAACTAAGAGCACAAAAACAATTCCGATTTTTAATGTATTATTTTCTCTCATTAAAAACTAACCTCCAAGTTTTTACCCTCAAACAAAAGATGGTTATTCTGAAGTTCCTCAAGAGTTTTCGGAATAGGCAAACTATCTGCATCTATTTCAATTCTTCCAACTCCTGCTAACTGCGATTCCAAAATATAATATTCCTGTTTTCCGCCTCCTGAAAGAACATTTGAAATAATTTGGTCAGGAATTTCAATATCAAAACATTCTGTCTCTTTCAAACCAAGCAAACCCTTTAAACCAGTTCCCATAACCTCAACACATTGCTCTGTCGTCGTTGATTCAAACTCCAGAGAAGAATCTTCATAAATATAAACCTGAATTTCATATCCTCCTTCTGCCAACTCCACACTATTCTGCTCAGGATAAACAACAGTCTTTGTTCCTTTACCAAAAGTCTCGTCAGGGTCATCCGCCTGGGAAATAAAGTAAATTATTGCGTCACCACCATAATCCACTCCATCAAGTTTCAAGTCCACATCAACTTCATAAAGCTTGTTCAAAATAACATCAACACTTCCCCCATTTATTGTAGAAACCTCATATTTTGTCTCTTCATATCCTTCTGCTCTCGCAATCACCTCTCCATTCGCGCATTGCGGAAATTTCCCCTCTAACAAACCTCCAGAGCTAGTTCCAATATTACATTTCTCCCCAAAACATTCATAAGAAATCTGTGCATCAACAGAATTCAAAGAAGTATCATATGTTCTTACCAAGATTTCAGTGTTCATATATTCACAAAGTTCCACCTCTATTTTTCCTGCCCCCACATCCAAAGCCTCTCGCGGGTTATTCCCTTGAATCACAACAGCCATTGGGAATTGAAATGTTTCACTTCCACTTGATACTTGAATTAAAACAGGATATTTTACATTGTAGACAAAATGATACGGAACATAACAAAATCCAAGGACTCCCAACCCTGGCTGATTTCCAACAGGATTTGCCAATAATAAATTTCCTTCTGACGGAAGAACTTCAAAAGAACTCGGCCAATTCTGAGAATTAATAAAACGTACCTCTTCATTAACATTTAAATCCACAACAAAATATTTATCTTCGCCAGAACCTCTTCCTGTTCGCATAGCAAAAGTGTTTATTTCAATTGCTTCTTCAAGTGAATCAAAAACTTCATCAGCATTCCAGATCTTTGGTGAGCAGGTAATCTCAACACCATCAACAGGAGCATACAATCTCAAAAAGTCAACAGCATATTCCTCCAAGAACAAATCTTTCTGCTCTTTAGAATAAATCTCTTTCGCAGAATCATATAATGCTCCAAGTTTTGATTTAACAGAAACTTTGTGGTTGCTGATAGCAGCATGGTCTTCCCCTTTCTGTATATTCATTCTCATATCCACCTTAACATCAACAGCATTATCTCTTATGTTCACATCTGCCCTTGGTTCTCCAAATTCAATTTCAAATCCTTCATCGTAATAGCTTTCAAGATTACAATTTCTCGCTCTTTCTTCTATAAAATTCCTCATCTGCTCTTCCATTTCTTTTTTAGATACAACTTGTTCTTTCTCAATACCATTTCCTGAAACATAATACCAATAAGGAATCGGGTTTCCTAAAAAATTTAATTGTGATGAAAAAGGCATATGACTACTTCCGGGTTCAAAATCCGGCAACTCAATATAACCGCCCTGACTTTCCAAAATGCTAATCCCAACTTCAATATCTTCTTCCAAGCAAACTAAAAAAGCATTATATGCTGGCTCAATATTAGCAGGAAGCCCACGGAAAATAATCCCTTCCCTAATCATAAAAAAGACAGCAATCCCCGCAACTAAAATTATTGCAATTATAATAAACAAGGTAACTTGTCCTCGCTTTGATTTCATTAAGGTAGGCGAACTCTGCACTTTTGGGGTGGACGAGCGATTTCGCGAGACTTTCTGTAGCCCCTGATTTCGAGCGAGGTCGCGAGTTGGGAGGGCACAATCTCTACTTCTCATTCTTTCTTCACCTCCAAACCAAGTTTTTTTCTTATCAAATCTAAAATTTCTGTATTAATATCTTTGTTAATAATCTCTTTAAACTTACTCCAAAGTTTCTCATCCTCTATAAGAAGCAAATACTTTTTCATACAACCTCAGCATCATAAGAAAATTTCAATATATAAATGTTTCTTAATAAATAAGTTAGTTACTTAGTAAGTTAGTAAGTAAAATAAAAAAGGGTATAAATCTTATTGAGAAAAAAACTAACTAAATACTTACTGAATTAGTTTCTTATTATTTTCCTCCAAATAAAAAACGATAACCTCCAGTTAGAGTAATCATACCTCTTACATTTTCACTTGCTGGTAATACTGTATAACTAAGTCTTCCATGAACTCCATCGAATATAGTTGCACCTATGCCAAATTCTAATCCAAATGTTGAATTTGATACTTCCTCATGAACATCAAATTCTGGGATATCTATTGTTGAAAATTCACCTAATACATTTACACCAGCCATTAAATATGGTTTTACTTTTGCTGTTGGTTTTAATGGACTAAAACTTGCATTAACCCTTGGTAAGATACTCTTTGTTTCTATGTATTCTCCAGATGAATGAAAATAATCTAAACCAGCTTCAAGTCCGACTTTTCCTATATTAATACCATAAGCCCCACCAATTAGAAAAGAAGGATCATAGACTTGTTCTTCTGCTACTACTGGAACTATTACTCCAAGTTTTGGTTCAACATAATGCTTTAAGGATGCACAGGCAACAGTAGTAGCTAAAAAAGTAACCAAAGTTGCACCTGCAATTACCTTTTCAACTCCATGTTTAAATCTCTGGAAAAATGCTGTTTCTTCGTTAATCTTTGATTCTAGTTTTGATTTAGTTTCTTTTTGTTTCATTTTTTATTCGCACAATATTCATAATTTTATTTTTTATATTTAAACATTCTTATAATTTAATAACTATATTCAACTACTTCATTCCCACTTACAATATTCATAACTTTTTTAAACATAGTAACATCTTCCAAGATTACATATCTCTACCTTACATCTTCCTTCAGTACATCCACCTGGGCATACTTCTATTAATTTAGGAGCAGTTGAAACTGAGCAATATGAATCACATTCATATGTTTTATAGTCTTGCCAAACATCATTACTTTGACAAAAAGGATTTCCTATATAGCCATCAGTTCCACAACCTAAATCAGAAAAACATTCTATACCTAGAGCTGCTAAAATGTCTATCCTTGGAAAGCTCAAACCATTATCAGGATCAACAATTGGAATTCCAGTATCCTTCAACCTATCGCTTATTTCATCAGGTGTTAATGATGGTGAAGCTTGTTTTAACAAAGCTATAACACCAGCAACATGAGGTGTTGCCATAGATGTTCCTGATTTGAATCCATAATTGCCATTAAGTACTGTAGAAAAAATACCCCCACCAGGAGCGAGAACATCAAGCAAACTACCTGTATTAGTAAAATAAGATATAACATCTGCTTTTGTTGTTGAGCCGACTGAAATTGCATTTGGTGAGCAAGCCGGATATGAAATACCATTAGAATGCCCTTCATTACCAGATGCAACTGTTACTGCTATCCCTAAATCATGTGCTGTATCAATAACTTCATCCATCCAAATTGGACATGTTTTTTCATTATATTTTCCTTCGCCAATACTCATTGTTATTGCTACAATATTATACTCACTACTCTTATTATTACACCAATCAACACCTGCAATCATCGCAGATCCTGAACATCCCTCAGAGCTCGAACATACTTTCAATGCGAATAATTTAGCATCAGGAGCGACTCCTCTTAGAACACCATTTGCAGCAACGATTCCTGTGACATGTGTTCCATGTCCATGGTCATCCATAGGGTCAGCATCATTATTAACAAAATCCCACCCCCCAGCAACCTTACAACCCTCACCAAAACAACCTCCCAAATCTCCATGAGTATAATCAATTCCTGTATCAAGAACACAAACAAAAGTTCCATTACCAGTCATACCTAAATCCCATACCTTATCTGCATTTATTAACGGAACAGATCCAAAAAGGGTTATATTTAATATTAGATCTTCATAAATTGCTTTTACATTTGGGTCTTGTTCTAATTCATCTAAACCTTCTTGTGTAATTTTTCCTGCAAATCCGCTAATAGTATTATATCTATATTTAAGATGGAATTCATCTGGATCAAGCTTTAATAATGCCTTATCTTGTTTTGTCTTTACTATTGATTTTATTCCTAATAAACTATTATCAGCTATTCTAAGAGTTTCATCGTCTTTTAACATAACAATTATATCTATGAAATCTTCATTCTCATTATTAATCATACTTTTTTTGTCATCAGAACTTTGAGAATTACTATCATCTACATCAGCTTCGTTATCTGTAGAATCAGAATTATCTGGAGGATTAGTTTCTGAATCTTCACTTTCATCACTAACCGAATCTGTTTCTTCATTATTTGAATCAGTAGTAGAATCTTCAGGATTATCTAAACCATCTAATTCACTTAAATCAGACTCTTGTGAATTTGAATCTGCATCAGAATTTGAATTACTTCGTGAGGAGCTTCCACCACCCCCCAAAAAAAGAATATTCTCAGGGTCGTCGTCATCTTCAATATAATTCCCATTTAAATTAAAATTTGACAAAGGCATTTCATTGTTAATGCCAGATTGTTCTATAACTGACTTTTCTTGTTTAGAATTCTCAAAGTTATGCATGATTACTGAATTAGATAATATTATTAAACCTAAAAAAACAACTAAAATAGAAATAATTAAAATAGACATAGCAATATTTCTTTTCTCCATTGCGATATACTTTATCTCAATCTTATAAAGATTTATATAAATTAGAATAACAATTCCAAGTTTATCTAAAAACCTGACTTAACCCGAGATTTTCTGTTTGCTCTAAAATAATTAATTCCTCCAATAAGAATTAAAATTCCTCCAAACCAAGTTTTTTCCGTATCAAATTTAAAATTTCTGTATTAAGATCTTTCTTAATAACCTCTTTAAACTTACTCCAAAGTTTCTCATCCTCTATAAGAAGCAAATATTTTTTCATCCAAACCTCTAAAATTGTAAGAAAATTTACACAGTAATAAAAATAGAATTTTCGTTATTATTTTCATCTGTTTCAGAAACAATATTATCTTGGTCCACTATTACTTTTGGGAAATAAGTTCCCGGATGGAGATAAACAATTTTCATAAATGCTCTTGTCCATTCTCCAGTATCAAGATTTATAGGAGAAGTCCTTTTTGGATTTTCATCATCTGAATCAGTATCAATCATCCAATAAACTTCGTCTGCAGGAACTTCTCCAATGTTCTTGATTGTAAATGAAACAAAAACTTCTTTATCTCTTATAAGATAATTCTTAAAATCTGTTACAGTTAAATCTGGCATTAAATATGGTTGATCTAAACATTCTGCATTTTCACAACCATAAAGACAATCTTCTCTCGGTTGATTAGCATCTTGTTTTTCACAATATGAACTTATCGTACCAGGATTATGACAAATATATTGCGTATATGTCTGCCAAACATCTCCCAAAAAACAATCTCTATCGTCTGCCCATCCATCTGCCCCGCATTCTGCATTTGAAGAACAGTTTATTATAGAAGGTTCTTCTACACATTCTCCATTTGAACAAATTTCTCCACTAGGACAAACATCACAATCCAAAGTTCCCCCACAACCATCATCCTGAGTTCCACATTCATACCCCAATGAAGCACAAGTCTCAGCAACACAAACACCGATACAAGCTCCATCAGAACAAATATTTCCTCCAGGACAAGTATATCTCAAATAAACTACTCTTTCATCCAGACTACAAAAAAATTCCCTCAACACAGAACCTCCCTCTTCAACACAGGAATCTGTAAAAACCCCATTAGGTCCACGAGCAGTCCCCTTCACATAATATACCAGCCCACCATCAGAATCAGTACAAGTAATAGATGGCTGGCATTTCCCTCCAACACAATTCAAAGAACCACATTCTTCTCTTTTACTTTCTCGAACATTACAAGAATCATACCAATAAACATCTCCTCCATAACATTTTGAAGAATCATGCGAACTACAAGATGAAACACAATTCCCATTTCCATCACACTCCACGTTTATCCCACATGAAACTCCCTCAGCATAATTCCTACAACTCCCCAAGATAGTTCCAGTACAAACCTCAGTACGTATATATTTACAAATTCCACAAGAATATTTTAATTGGTCATTAGACTGGCTACTACAATCAGCGGTATTAGAATCTTTACAATTACCAAAAGCTTCACATCTATTTGAAGTTATATCTTTTTTATTATAACAATATTCTGTTGAAGTTGGACGTTGTGTTCCTGTTTGAATATACCATCTACTACAATCTATTGTTTCGCAAGAAGTATCATCCCCTGAAGTTAAACAACTTCCCTTTGAGTTACATTCCCCACATAATGCACAAGAAGTACCTAATGATTCAAATTCATATGGCCTACTTGAAGTATCACAGCAAGAACCAGAAAAACATTCGCAATCAGATTCTTTATAAACATCATATTCAGAGGTGGAATATTCAAGATTATGGGTATAATCACTTGTCAATTTAACTAAAGCATAAATTTCAATTTTTCCTGTATCATGGGGACTAACAAATTGAGAACTCAAATCAATATTTTCAAAAACATATGAATAATCAACATGCAAATCATCACAATCAATAGAAATATAAGAAGTTTTTGATGCTATTAAATCATCTTTCAAATAATCAGATTCCATGATTTCTAATTCCATGTCTGCCCTAAAAGAATCCGCAAAAAGACAGGCAACACGCCCATTATAATTAAGAGAAGGATATAAATCTCCAAGAACCCTCATATCTATCTCTTCATTTCCGCTACTGCCAACACAAACACTAGAAAGTAATGGTGGAGAAAAACGTATCCTATCAGGATCCACAATAATCATAATCTGCATATTAGAATCGCTACTCTTAACTTCAAATGAAGCTTCTGCACTATCATCTAAACCAGTCGTATCAACCACAGAACTAATCTCTAAATTTTCATTCTCCTCCACCACAACATCCCTAGAATCAGAATTTTCAGAACTACTACTCGCTCTTGAAGAACTAGAACTACTTTTTCTAGAACTTCTTGAACTACTAGATTTGGTATTCAAAGAATTTATTCTTAGAATCTCCTCAACGTTATTGTCATTTTCTGTATTTAAAAAATCTAAATCAGCTTGTTCTTTCTTATCCAGTAAAACAAGTTCTGCTCTTGGTTTCTTCCATATCTTAAACAAGTTCCTAAAAAAATCAAATAAATTAAAACGTTCAGGATTAGAATTTAAAGTAATAACATCTGAATTTTGATTTAAATTAATAACCTCTTCTGCTAAAATTGGCAAGATTGACAATATCAAAACCATTACAAAAAACAAACACAAAAATTTAGTTTTCATTTTGAGTCAAAAATGTTTCAAGCCTACTTTTAATCTCTTCTTCTGGAAACCCATATAAAAATAAATTAGGAAATCCATATTCATTCAAAATAGATTGTGCACGAATTGTTTTTTCCCGATCATCTTCTGGTCCGACATAGTTGATTACAAAATCTCTAAGTCCCCTCCCCCAATAATCAAAAATAAAATCATCTTCTGCTCCAAAAGAAAACCGAACATCCCCTCTAAAAGATTTGTCAACAAGACTCTCCCCCTTCTCTAAAAACTGATAACCTCTCCCAGCAAAAACCCCCTCCATAATTTCTCTAGCTTCTTCTTCATTAGGAGAATAAAAAGAATCTTCTGAAGGGGTTTTATCTTCTCCCCATTGATTATAAGCCGTCGCCTCAATAGAATTAACTCCCTCCACGATAGGAATAAAAACTTCCTCACCTTCAAACTTCCTACCATTAGCATCAACGCGGACACCATCAGAATTAATTGTAGTAAAAAGATATCTAACATTTCCATTATTATAAAAATTCCTTGCTACACCAATTATATCAGGTTGACAAGATAAAAAGACAGTGGCTAAGGAAAACAAAACTAAACGTCTCAATCCAGAGTAATAACTCATAAAATTTAGAAGTGTCAATTAATTATAAAGATTTCTATACTTTCAAAACTCTCTCTTTTCTCTTTTTCCTTTCTTTATCAAATGAGTCATACCTGCAAGAATAATAAAAGCTCCTCCCACAAAAATTATCCATTTCTCAATCTCCAATATCAGTGCAGGCATTGTTATAAAAGCAAAAGCAAAATTAATAAAATATAATCCTAAAACCATGTGAATCGCAAATCCAATTGTTCCCCACTTTTTCATAAACAAAATTAGAAGATAAACTATTTAAATATTTCTTAAGCCAATTGATTAACTTTAAAAACCCAAATCCTCTTTTTCAAATATGAAAATTCCGAAAGTTACAAACAGATACTGTCCGTATTGTAAGAAAAAAACAGAACAAAAGATCAAAGTAGTCGGTACAGGTTTTCAAAGAGGAACTTTAACAAGAGGTTCAATATCACGTGCGAAATTAAGGGGCCTTGGAAGAGGAATTGGTAACAAAGGAAAATGGGGTTCAAAACCAGCCATATCCAAAAACAAAAGAAAAAGTAAAACAACTAAGAAAACTAATTTCATGTATACATGTAACGAATGCGGAAAATCAAAGTATCAGAAAAAAGGTCAAAGAGCCGGGAAGGTAATGCAAGAATGATAACTAAGTTGTATCCGTCGAATTGCACGAAAAGATGCCACCCTCTCGTGCCCTTTAGGGTATCAGCGCTTCGAGGAAAATCCAAAAAAACCAGGGGGTTGTTTTAAATGGCACAAGCAAAACGAAAAAAAAGATTTTTTGATGTAAAGATTCCTTTAATTGGAAAAACAACACACTTACAAGCTTATGAAATTAAAGAACTCGAAGGAAGATTTGTAAAATATGATTTAACAAGATTACTCAAAGGAAAGAGCATGTTGCTAACTTCAAAAGTAAAAATTGAAAATGATGAAGCAACAACTTATCCAAAAAAAATAATGTTGATGGCTTACTTCCTTAAAAGAATGGTAAGAAAAGGAACAAACTATGTTGAAGATTCTTTCTCTACTCCTTGCGCAGATGGTGAATTAAGAATCAAACCATTCCTTGTGACAAGAAGAAAAGTTTCAAGAGCTGTAAGAAAAGCATTACGAGAAAAAGCACGAGAAGAATTAATAGATTATGTTAAAGATAAACCATCTGACTATTTATTTAACGAAATAATCAAAAACCAATTGCAAAAATATTTGAGTGTACGACTTAAAAAAATCTACCCTCTTTCTCTTTGTGAAATTAGAGTTCTAGAATTTAAATAATAATAAATCTTTTAAACTAACCTATTCTAAATGTTTTATGCCTGTGTAGCTCAGTGGTAGAGCGTTTGCCTTGTAAGCAAAGGGTCGGGGGTTCAACTCCCTCCGCAGGCTTTTATTATCTTCTTCTCCCCTTACCTGCTAATCTATGAAGCTCCCAAGCAATTAATCCCCCAATAATAACAATTGCTCCTATTAAAATTATCAGGTATATTTTTATCTGAGCCATCTCAGAACTTTTAACATTAAAATTCGTACTAACTTCTTCTTTTTCATTTATTATTACTTCTATTGTGTATATTCCTGCAGGCGTTTCTTCTGGAACTTTAATCGACGACAAAAAAGAAGCCTGAGTTTCAACAGCTTTCAACTCCCTTCTAGAATTCAAAATTATACTCCCTTTTTTAAGTTGATAATCTAATCGAATGTCATGCCGTCCCGCTTTCTCAATGTTCTTAATCGCAATTTGGAATTGCAATGTGTCTCCTGCTTGTACTTCTTGATATTTATCTGGAATAGTCACAGAGAGTTCAAATGCAGAGATAAATTGTGAAGTTAAAAGAATTGCAATAAAGACAGAAAATATAATTTTTCTTTTTCTCGTAACCTTTAGGTTATTCATTTTCCACCTCTTCTAAGTCTTTTAGAAATTAAAATAAAGAAACCAATAAAAGCTAAACCCACAATAAACATAGTAGAAAGAATAATTAATAAAAATTCACTTCCTAATCTATCTTCCGGAGAAAACACATCTTCTCTTGGTTCAATATTAACCAACACCCAAAAATTATCCTCTTCTGTTTCCTTTACAGTTCCTCTAAGTATCCCTTCTTCAACTCCTTCTTCAA
>CAZJEO010000010.1:0-16050 GCA_964545065.1 Candidatus Woesearchaeota archaeon
ATTCTACATTGAACTCAAGGTTATCCTGCAGTCCCGATTGGGTCAAGTTGCTTGATCCCGTAATCACACGCCCCTTATCTCGGTCCCCCTCAGCAAAAGTCATAATGTAGACTTTGGCATGTAGATTTTCCGTCGGGTAGGCTCTGATTTCCAGTTTACCTGAACGAACCCACTCAACAAACCTGTGAACCCCCGCCTCAATTTCAGCGCTATCTGAGGATTTTTCGAGTTCCTTTAAAATATCTTTCGGGACCTGCTCGATTACAGAGGCATGGGAGTTTAGCGGTAGATCCTCTTGCTCCCTGGCTCTCTCCAAGAGATCATATGTTTTGCGGTCTGTCTTCAGTCCAACGAGGATACGAATCTTCTCGACATTATCCAGCGCTGCATGAATTTTATAGAATCCGCTGATGTAGAAATATCCGACGAGGCAATCGAAGTAGCGAGTAGTATCTTTTAGCAAGATCGAAAATCGATCACTCAAGCTGTTGCCGGGCTCATTCGTCAGAAAGGTTAGATCAGAAGACATTGTTAGGTCTCAATATTGTATTCGGGAGCTGCTTCACTCCGTGAATGATCAATGGTCTCAATCCTCTACGTGGGCATGGCGCTCCCGGCAATGTCCACCTCACGGCGGTTGCCGTACTCATAGTACTTGCCCTTTCATATCAGTTCCGTATTCATCTGGGAGAGGGGGTGCGGGTTGTGGGGACCGTAGGTGGGTTGCTTGGGATTGGTGCTGTGGTCAGAGGGCATAAAAAATCCTCTAAATCAGTGTGAGTAAAATCTAATTGGCGTTATTTATATGCTTGGAAGTTCGGAGAATTGGGGAAGTGAGTCAAGTCGGACTACCACCTGTTCCCAACCTAGTATTTTCCCTTTGTCTTCAGCCTCCACCTCCATCAGCACAACACTCACCCGCTCCGCTATTTTTCTCTCCATCATGCCACGCCGCTAACCATTTAAGCCTTCCCCTTTCAGGGCACTTCGTTAAAGACATAAAAGGCACGACTCTCCGCGAGGCTACGGGCATGAGAAAAATAGTTGCGCTTAACAGAGTTGAAAGGAGGTGCTTGGATAGAATGGAAATCGTAGAAAACGAAACACCAAAGGTGATGACCTGGAAACAGGTGAAATACCTTGGTCTTCTCTTCGATAAGACAAAACTCAACGATGACGAAAAGGACCGATACTGGTCAAGAGTCGTTGAGAATGGCTTTACTCGTCAATCGGCAAGTGCAGTCATCGACGGACTAATCGGGGAGAGAAATGGATTCCTAAAACCTGAGGACTACTAACCTCAGGCTCCTCATTTTTCTATTTCTTTATTTTTTCTTTTCTTTTTCTTCAATGAAGTGAGCGTGGTGTTCTGGACCAAGGAGATTGCTCTGCCTCACTTCAACAGGTATAGGGTGAGGTTTAGGATGGTGTATAGTGGGAATGTATCGAATTTAAATCACATTCTCCATAAAATGTGAAGACACCGAGCATCTTGAAGATTTAGTTGTGTTGCTCCTGCAAATAGGATTCATAGAATTCATCACAATATCTACACGTATCTCCGCATTCTTCATTGGCGCAGTTCATATCATTATCAAACCAATGGTCGATGTAGCCATTTAATTTCTTGTTATCAAAATACCATCTGTGGTGATGCTGTAATTCATCATCTCCCGAATATATTGTCTCAAGCGGCTTCCAAAGCGACAATAAATTCCCCTCCCAAGAGCGTTGGACATATGCCTCACCGATTGTTAACAAATAATCAGTCCCGCCCGTTCTTCCCGTTATCTTATAATGATCTACACCTAAGTTGTTGTAATACTTATCTATATCCTCGGGGCGAATAAATGGCGCCTTTAGCCAATATGTAGGATATACTCTAGATCCGATACAATACTTCATGGGATAAAAGCCGAGGAGTTTATCATCTGACTCATTGAGATTCTCAGAATGAAAAAGGAAACAACTATCCCGATAAATACAATGCGAATAATAAGTTTCTTGAGTATTGACTCCCCCGAGGCCGCAAAACTCGTTTACTATAAGATTCAATGCTATGTCAGCGGTATTGCAAAATCTTATCACACTTCTTAAGAAGGGAATATCTCTATTCTTTATTAGATTACCACAGACTTTATCTATGCCATATCTATCATTCCACGCTTTGATTTGAGTAACCGATTCTAAATGTGCAATAGTGCTAACTTCTAAGCCGATATGTTCAGATATTTCTCGAACAATATTTGCTACGATAGGATTTGATACAGTAACCGAGGAAACGCCCACATCATCTAGGTATTTAACGAGTTCAGAAATAGAGCCTTTACTATTGTATAAATCTCTTTTCGACCCTACATACGGGGCGTTTAACGTATAGTTAAACTTCAGACCAACGTCTGAGCAACGCCGAACGTATTCTTCGAAGTCTTGATTAGATATATCCGGGAGGCGAAATGCTGGGCGTGCTGTGAGATTTGAATGCCTTCTGATAGATCCATACAATTCATCAATGATCGAATCTGTACTTGATGAGTTTATTGAGCAGATTCCGTCAATAAGCCGCTCATCAAAGTTGCAGCCTATCATATAGTGTATCATATCAATCAAAACCAATCATGTTGATTCTGTAATAGGTAAGAATCCTCCCCGACTCCAAAGCCATAGTGGTGTATGGATATCAATTGGATTAATATTAGTATCCTTAAGTAAATCTCGCCAGGCGTCTGATACCAAGGCCTGTAACGTAGGGGATTCCTGGAACTCCCCATCTATTAAGCCGAGCTTAATAGAAGCCTTTAGAATGTGTCGGTCTGGGGCTATCGATAAGGAATCTACCCCACCCAGTTTAGCATCAGTATATCTGTGAATTATATAGAGCCAGTAATTACTTATTTTCGGACCAGAAAGATAAGGAAAGCCTTTCTTCAGGTCAGAATAGAGTCTTTCTAGTATTTCAGGGATTTGGAAATTGCAGCTTCTGAATAGATTCCTTATATCACCATCAAATCGATCGCAAAGAGTTGTACATATAGTAATCCATATATCTGTTTGTTTCTCTGGTTGCAGCGCAAGATTATATTTTTGTAATGCGGCCTTCACAGCATCTCTGCTAGATGATACAACAAGTACAGGTTTAAAGAGAAACCTCGTTTCAGGATCATCGAAGGTCTTTCTTGCGGATTGCCAAAGTACATATGAGTTCCTTTGATAATTCAGTGGCATAGGGAGCGTGAAGTAATGATAGTTGGAGTGAGAGCCTATGGGTAGTTTAGGATTTTCATCCTCTGGCATTACAGTTCCACCGAGCATGCCGTCTTTGTGCATTCGCTGGAGTATCCTAACTTTATCTAATATGCGATGACGTTCATTCGTGTCCTTCGGACTAAACTTCAGATTCAATGACCTAATTTCTTTCGTATTCATTTTAAGTTCTTTTTCGCCACTACGAGATTAAGTATAGGCAGAGTAGATAAATCAATATTTTGGTTCGTTGAGGATTTGAGAATAGATTGTGATATGTTATTAATACTTGTGATCCCATCGGCGTATGCAGCCTTACAATCAATAATTTCTAGCCCACAAAACGATAGTAGCATGTCCAGTTCGTCGTTATTGAAGGTGAACGAGTAGACTTCTGCCTTAGAATTATTTTGGAGAGAGAATGAAGTGATGAGAGCATCCCCGAGTGTGCGGATACCCTGTGACCATGATTTTGTTGGACAGGAAAATATGAAAATGCCATCATGAGTTAAAACACGCCGGATTTCGCAAATTGCAGATGGATATAAGTAGGGATCGGCCAAGGATGATATGACGATTTCAAAGGTATTATCGGGGAAATCCATATAACGAGCACTTGTCTGAATAGTATCATGATTGTATAACCTGATCATCTCACTAGATATATCGATACTAAAATAATTGATTTTAGGCAGCTTGATAGACTCTCTTACCCAATCTGATCCCGGGCCAATCTCAAGGCAGTTCATACCATCTTTGATGTACTTATTAATGGCATAATTGAAGAATTCGCATGACAGAATATGAAAATCGCGTGTGGTTGGGCGATTATGGATATCAAATTCTATCGCAACCTTCGAATATCCGACCGAATTAAATAGATCAGTTTCGTATGGCTTTGGAAAATAATGCTGAAATGATAATAGACTATACACTAGATAATGAAGGTTTGTTGCATTTACATCGGGAGGCTGCTCGGCGTCAAAACGCAATAACAAATCAAATCGTGCGCTATTTAGATTGTTATAATAATACAAGTCCTCTGCAACTCGGCTACCCCTATCGCCGGCAGCACAAAGACTAGCGTCACTGACAAATAGAACAGTTATTAAATTTGGTAGGATTGATTGAACCTTCGAAAAATTCTTGGGATGCACTTCTTTAATTGGTATTCTCCCACTTCTTAGGATGCGATTTACAGATTCTCTGTTCATAGCGTAAAGGTTACCGTAAACTTCATCAATAGTCAGGATCTCTCCGCTCGAGTACATTGAGAGGATCTCATCACGAATAACAAATTCGTACTCTTCGTCTCCCTCTCCATCACGACGAGCTCTAGAAGTATAAGACAAAGGCCTTTCATATATCTTATTATACATTGAAAGAAGTGCATTGATCGTAGATGTTTTACCTGCTCCACTTTCGCCACCGACTAGAACCAGAGAGGGAGTAAACTGATTAGTTAAGGCTGGACTTTCTATATTCATTTTGGGCTCCAGATTACATCAATGGAATAAAAAGATGATATCTTTATTAATATTTCGCATGCAAAGTCCACAGGACGCACAATTGTCGACTAATCCTATTTGTTCAGGGCATATTACCATATTTGAAGGATCATGCAAATAAAGCGACGCCTCTGTTTCATTATGGCATACAAGACATTTCCTCCAATTAGATGGAGGAAGAGAATCCATTGTGGTATCCCACGATGCGATAATTTGAACATTCTCTAAAGAGCGAAGTTTTTCAAGATAGGGGAAGAGGTCGTTGCATCCCCATGATCTTGTATACGCCCAAAAATGCGTGTCTGAGGACCTTTTTGCGATCTTAATCCATAGGTCAATATAATCTATAGAAAAGAAATCACCAGAGGAGTGAACCCTAACTGCGCATGGTTTATCGGCATCGAATAGCTGAGAAATAATACTATCTGAAACATCATTTGGATGGTTTTTTACAGCCCACCAATTCTCTGCCCATTTATCTACCGGATAGACATCAAGGCGATTGTCGGCATTATAGCAATTACTTAGGCACCACTCAGAAGCAGATGGGCATGTGACGATCGCAGGCAAGTTCCAAACTAGAATTGAAGAGTAATGTCTCCCATAATGACCTGTCTTCTTGTTGCCAGGTTCCAGTGTAATAAGTTCAAGACTATCTACTTTACGAGGTGACAAATGTTGGAGTCCAGCAAGGTATCTCTTCCTAAATGATAGAAGCGATTCAGAGGGGGATTTCCGAACTTTAGTAGACATGATGAAGATACTTATTCGAACTCGTTGCTGAAATTGTCATATTGGTAGTGGATGTGTAGGGAATTGCCAAGTTATACTGTGGGGGGAGTGGTCTCAAGCCATTTCCATTTGTTGCTGTCGCAGTGAGGGCACCGTCGAGGATCGTCAAGGTTTACGACCTTGAAGAGTTCAGTTGAGGCATGGTCGGACGTATGGTGAGTTGCCATCTAAATTACCTGCTTCGTGGCCAATAGTAATAACCGGGAGAGGCATAATGCAAGCCTGAAGTGGTGTGGGCCTCGACGAGCAGGTTCGCTACCAGGAGAGAAGGTAGCGAGAAAGCAGGGTGAACGCTGGACTCGATGTAGTGAGGATCCAGGACGAGAAAGACTGATCTGCCAGGGTGACCGGGACAGATCTGGGGGGGGCCTGGATAGTCGTGGCGAGAATACTGAAGGAGACCGTGGTGAGCAGCGGACTTCCATTCCACGCACCTCTCTTCGCCTCGCCACTTGTTCGCTCCACTATTTTTCTCTCCTTCATGCCACGCCGCTAACCATTTAAGTCTTCTCCTTTCAGAGCGCTTCGCTAAAGACATAAAAGGCACGGCTCTACGCGAGGCTACGGACATGAGAAAAATATTTCCGCTCAATATAGGTGAAAGGAGGTGCTTGAATAGAATGGACATCGTAGAAAACGAAATACCAAAGGTGATGACCTGGAAACAGGTGAAATACCTTGGTCTTCTCTTCGATAAGACAAAACTCAACGATGACGAAAAGGACCGATACTGGTCAAGAGTCGTTGAGAATGGCTTTACTCGTCAATCGGCAAGTGCAGTCATCGACGAATTAATCGGGGAGAGAAATGGATTCCTAAAACCTGAGGACTACTAAGTCAAGGTCCTCATTTTTCTTTTTTTTGTTTTTTTCTTATTTAGAGCTACGCCACAAACCTTATAAAGGCCATGAGCGGCCATATGGCATGGTAGAAATATCAATGGATGAAATCAGGGATGGATTGCAGGACGCGATGAGAAGCCTCGAAGAAGCAGTCTCTAATAGTTGGCAATATGTAAATAATATTCGGGACAACGCCTCTCTTAATATCAAAGATCCTAAACCCGTTGATGATCTTTATGCCCAACTTCGGGCTATGGCTGGCTATGAATACAAGTTATTTGATACGACCCGGAAATATCTGAAACAAGTGGATTCTGATAGTGAATCTGGGTGAGAGTACCAAGTGCCGAGAAGGGCGATTGGTGAAATGAAGGCTGTCATCGAGTATGTACAAAATACGATTGAATATAGTGATAATACTGGTGCCTCATGTTCTTGGAGTATGGTGTCTCATTTCTGATCAGCGTCCAAGGTGTTTCTTTCCCCTCTGCTTCTTCATCCAGTAACCAATTCATGTAATCACGATTTTCAGACGTGAAGATACACTACCTCGTGCCACAAAGGGAATAATATGAGCCTGATGAAAAGATTGTAGTTTTCTGGATGAAGGAGATTAGCTTACCGTACTTCAACAGATATAGGGTGAGGTTTAGGAAGGTGTATAGTGGTGAGGATGAATGATCTTTCATTATTGTATTTGAGCTTTCCCTCAAAAACTGGACAGGTCCTTAAGATGGTAGCTTAGTTACCTCATGCGAATGAAAAAGGGTGCAGAATGAAGCGTAAGCCATACTGTTCATCGCTTATGGTGAAGGTGGCTTTGGCGACGGCTATTGGCCTGCGTACAATCATTGAGATTGCCAGCCAGAATTTCTATCATCATATCATTTTGAAGTGGGCTTAGGATCTACTAAAACCCTAGGAAAATAGTAAGATTACTTAGCCTTATATTTGATATATATCTGGATTTACTTCAATAACCAAGTAAAACCGAAATAAATAAATAATGCCCCCCAAAATATTATAAACATAATTGCAAAAGAGAGTGTTAGCACTCCCCAATTTGTTCTCAACAATGTTTGCATTGCACATATTCTTACCTTCTGATCCACATTTGCTGAATGATTAAAGCTGCCTACGAAACCATCCCAATTTCTACCTAATTCTACTATTCTATTCCTCAATTGAATGGCTATTCTAATCACTCGTTCAACAAACCTCAAGAGAAAAATCCAAAGAACTATAAATACAAGGCTTGTTATGAAACCCAATAAAACGGTACACTGTATTGTATTCCAATTCGCAATAATTGTGCTAATTGCTATTATATTAATTGTAAGAAATACTGAAGTAACAGTCCATGATATATTATCAGTGTGCCGCTGCCACCTATTTAACTCTTCAAACTCAATCTGTTCTCTATTTTTAACTTGGCTATCGCTCATAACATAAACATACTTTCTTTTAGGCTCTATTAATGATGAAAGTAATAAAGATTTATGAATATTTTACTTTCAATTGAAATCAATGATATCTTCATCTAAATACTTCATTTTGTTCTGTCTGAATGACAATTTCCCCTTACTTGAATTCCGGTTAAAGTCACAATCAATTCCTTTAAATTATTATCCACTTACTATCTATTATTAGGTTCTAATTTCTATTCATCGCAGGTTTTTAGTTTTATATCCGAATACTTTTCATGTCTTGTACGTATTAAACACCCTTATCCGTAAGCGTTTCTAAGAATTTACAAAATGTGCGCTTTATACTTTTAAATAATTTGCAACTTCATATTGCCATTTACATATCTTTTTCTGCTGTAATTTCCACACGATTTAACGATCGTAAATACAACCTAATTCCGTAGTATTATGGAATAAGTTATCCCAACCCAAAACGGATTTCTAAGATCTTTCATTTCGAAGATATTGAATACATACCGAGTGTTAATGCCAGGTATGCATTTTTAATCGTCGTTTAACCTGAATAACCAATGTTTGGAGGAGTGTATACCCGATAAGAAGAAAGGATGGATACAGTATTGAAATTGCCTCTTCAGAAATATAGCCGCCAAAGAAGGCAATGGCAAACGCAACCATACCAAACAAAATAGACGCAAATGTCTCATTTGAAGAAAGCCTAAGAATAAAAGACATAAGGACAGCTGATGATACAACGGTTAGTATAGAAATAAGATTAAAAACACCGCTCAAGAAATCTCCAAAAAATAAGGAAGCGACAAGTGCCAAAATCACAACAATGGAAATGGAAATTCGAGTTCTTCGCGCAATTCTTATTTCGCTTTTAGAGCCTTCTTTTTCTTCACGCCCTCGTAACCAGACAACAAAGCCGTACTTACCTAGTTGAGAGGATATGGCGAAAAGTGAAGAATCAAGGGTGGACATAAACGCGGCAAACAAAGCAATTATTAAAAATGGAAAGAACCATTCAGGAGCCGCAACGTTAAGGATGTCATAAAAAAGAGTGCTTGGGTTTTCTACAGCATCTCCACCACGGGCTGCCAATCCTATGATAGTCATTGGAATTACAACCAAAGCAAGAAGTGTCCAAGAAGCGATAAAACCTTTTTTCAAGTGGCTGGTACTTCGGGCTGCACTTACCCGCTGCCACATCTCAGGCTGAACAAGTAGTGTTAAAAATTGTGCAACTCCCAAAGTCAATGCACCAACAAGAAGTGTCTTATCACTTAGGAGAGAGACAACTGTTTCAGTGTTGATGCTTGAAGTATCAACCATGAAAACGAGGGCAACAATTAACAGCATCAGTATTCCCTGAAAAACATCAGTAAAAATCTCTGCTTTAAGTCCTCCAACAGAGGTATAGATAAGTACAATAAGCCCAACAAATGTCGCTGATACATATTTATTCCAGCCCAGAAACTCAGAGAATATTGAAGTGTTGATAAACAGTTGGAGTATGATAAATAAGAAAAGAATTCCTATAAATGCAAGATTGAGCGTATTGGTTACCTTGTAATCGAAACGTAAGACAAAAAAGTCAATAATATTATTGAATCCCTTTTCACGAATGATGCTTTCATATTTTCGAGTAAAAAAGTATATGCCGAAAAAAGCAGCTAGTATTCCAAAAAAGATTAAAAGGACGTATGGCCCGAATAAAAAGGCAAACGTCAAGGTCACGATAACATTGTAGCTTGAAAAAACTGAGGAGAAAATGGATAATGATAAAGGTATCCAACCGATATCATGTGAGGCAAATAAAAAGTCTCCCACATTTTTACGTTTAGCCGACGACCAGGTTATGACTGCGAGAATAGCTAAATAAATGAAGATGGCGACGTATTTACCGATCACTGTTTTTACTCAATCACATTTTCCAATTGGTTTAAACTATAAGCTTTGTGGCGTAAATAAGGGATACCTAATCTAATGTAATCAGAGTTATGCTAGGGCCTCGTCTCATGAAAGAAGTGATAGGTTAGAGAAGATCCAACAAAGCTTGCACGAACAGGACTTGTCGCAATGACACAAATTACCCTCGTAAAGGGATGTGCCGATATATTCACGAGTACATGTTACGTCTAACATACTACTGAAAGATCAATTGGGAAGTGATGCCAGTCTATTGTAATCTATGGCAAGACCAACAAGACTACTCCTATGTTTTGAGTTGTTTTATAATCCCGCATAGTATAGCCTTTGGTCATCGTTCAAACAGTTGACGCATCATCTCTTTGTCCACCATCACAACTTGTTCATCTTCTCCAACTCTTTTGGCAATCCCGAGTTCTTCGAGGTTATCCACTTTTCGGCCTACAATGGCAAGCTTATCTTCATTCTCGATCTCAAATACAGCAGGACAAACCATCGCAGTACAGCTGAATTCTGCGGGTGTTATTTCTTTAAGTCTCATTTTATTTTCTCCTTAGTATGAATGATTCCAACGACTGACTACCCCCAAAAAGGGGGCATCTTAAGTTTATTTGGCATGGACCAATGCTAACCGTAGCAACAGTTAGATAGCGATCACATCCGAATTAATATTTAAATATATTGAAATATTCATAAGGAGTCAATGATTTATAAATGTTTCGACTCACGAGAACGTCAAGGCGATTTGAAGAGGTGTACATTCAAAGGCTTGTTCTGAAATGATCATTGACGGGCAGTGCACTACGATGATAGATTAGCAACGTAGCGACGAGTACATGAATAGACAACGAAGGCTCGTAAACAGGACCTGTCCTATCATCCAGGGAGACGCAGGAATGGTCTCGAGCCATTTCCACTTGTTGCTGTCGCAGTGGGGGCAACGACGTTTTACCGTTAGAGGAACCAAAGGGAGCGACAAATCCAAATGATCAGACAATGGCATGTTAGCTACTTGCATTCTGATTTGAAGGTTATAAGCTGATATAGGATAAGGCAAGCTGAAACATGTAGTGATTCATCTATAATCTAGAGATAGGTCTAATCCTGGCTTGTCGTCGGAGGACCGGCCACACCCCGAGGGGTCCGCGATTCCTACGAGCAACACCGCAGTGAAATCGTACTTTCAGTGTGGGTTTCATCTGAACTGGCGAACCCTTAACTTGATTCACAAAGCCCTTGAACTATAGAGAAATTCTGATTATACTTCCAACTGTGAGAAGAAGACAACTAATTATCTACAAAGTAAACACCTGAATAACTAAATATTAACAAAAGGAGTGGGTAATGGAAATAGAACTCTTGATGCGGTCTCTTGATCAAGAATTTTCTGATCAAGTGAACTTTAAGAATCACCAAAACCAGAGTGCGGACTATTCGACTCATGACACGTGGCCAGCTGATTATTGGCCAAAGAATATACACTGTGATAGATGGGATTACCAAAATTCACATCATGTAAAAGGTAATGAGAGGAAAAACTTGTTCTCAAATGTTAGATTGAGAAAAGAGGCATTCGGGGGCGTTCTTTATGATATGCTATCAAAAGCTGTTTTCAAGTTAGATGATGCAGCTTACGATGCAATATCGCTGTTAATGGCTGGAGTTCAATTCCCTGAATTGAAAGAACATCTAAATATAAGCGATAAAGATGCCAATGTTCTTGAATCTTCTCTTGTTCATTTTGGATTATGCAAGGTTTAAAAGCGCCATTTGTTGTTGGCTTGCAGATCACCGGCTACTGCAACCTGGCTTGTCAATACTGCTACGCCTCTAATGCTTCCCGTCAGCATTTGGCGTTGGAAGATGCCATAAACGTATCACGCGAATTACTCGATTTAGGGATTTTCTCAATATCAATAGAAGGTGGCGAACCTCTTTTACATCCTAAGTGGTATGAGATAACCAAGCCTATTGCTGATGCAGGTATCGAAGTAGCCCTTATAACAAATGGCACGTTGTGTGATAATGGAATTCTTGAGAAACTAGAAGACCTATCTGACTCATCGGAATTCTTTACTATCCAAGTCTCCCTCGATAGTCATGTTCCAAATGTTAACGATATTCTACGCGGTAGTGGCGCTACAGTTTTGAGAAATATAGAGAAGATGGTATCTGCTAATCTAAATATTGCTATTGCAAGCGTTGTCCATAAATACAATATAGATCTAGTATTTGATCTCATTGAAGCACTTTATCCCGCTGTGAAACGTTTCCATTTCATGAATCTGATGAGAATATCCAAATTCAAGAGTAATGATACTAGTTTCTTCCCTGATAATGAGCAGCTTCCTCGATTCTGGGAAAAAATGCTAGAGTTTAGTGATAACAATCCAGACATATCGATATCAACTCCCTTCAATGACATAAACATAAGCTTAGGACCAGGAACACTTGAATGCGAAGGATGTACTGCCGGATTAACACGGGCAACGATAACCCCAGACTTAAAGGTTCTTCCCTGCGGCATTTGTGATGACTATTGGGTGATGGGTGATTTGACTCAAGCCGCGTTCAAAACAATTTGGCGAAGCCATGACGCCGTATATGTTCGTAGGCTGAAGACGCCGCCGTGTAAAATTGTTAAACAGAGGTCAGATGGAGATGCGTCTAAGCCTGATAAAAAGCTCGTTAGAACTGTCGACAGCAGGCTGGGTGAGGATAGCGTCTAAGTGTGTGAGTCTCGATTCTACCATTCAAGAAAGTACGATTGAATATAGTGATAATACTGGTGCCTCATGTTCTTGGAGTATGGTGTCTCATTTCTGATCAGCGTCCAAGGTGTTTCTTTCCCCTCTGCTTCTTCATCCAGTAACCAATTCATGTAATCACGATTTTCAAAAGCTGGTCGGATCCTGAATGGAACCATTTTCGGTTTGCCAATTGGTTTCAGCCTGACACCGTTTTTTTCTGCTGCCTTCTCAGCACTCTCTTGCGCTAAGTGTGAAGACTGTATTATCACGGTTTTGCCTAAGTCCCTGCCTCGACTTATGACATGTTCTAATAATTCGGTCCCAACATTTGTATACTCTGTCCTTAATTCTAAGAATCTATCAGGTATTGGCAAATAAGGAGGATTGCATATTACGAGGTCAAATGCATCCTTTTTCTGATCCGGATTAATAAAATAGTCCCAGTAGGTATTTACAGCGACCCTGAACTCAAACGGAAAGTCCAAATTCCTTTGGTGTTTTTGGGCATTAATGAACCAATTGATGGCTGAGTACAAATATGATGTGGTTGACCAATCCGAAAGACATACTTGCTCTACCCCGTCGAATAGATATGAAAGTATTATGCCTAAAAACCCTGTTCCTGCTCCAATATCCATTATGCTGGATATTTTTCTATCTGGATTGACAAGAAGATCAGTATTGTTAATAATATTGTCGATTAGATAGAAGGAATCTATAGAGGGCGGCCACAAAGAACTCAAATCTTTCCAGAAAAAGTCGAAGCCCTTGTAGGTGATCTTAACATTCTTTTTAAGATTCTCTAATACTTCTTCTCCTAACTCATGACTATGAATCCTGCATTGTATAGCAGAACCATCTTCAGAGGGTAAACAGCTACAATCGCATAGTAACTCTGGCTGATCCAGTCCCAGGGTACGTCCATCATCTAACGTAAAATCAATTCTACTGAAGTAATCATGAACGTTTATGGTTAGATCAGGGCGCGGGAATGAGTTGAGTAATACACGAAGAGTTTCTGGCTTAGATAAAAAGGTGGAAAAATCTGATAAGGGGTCATGAAGATCCGGAAACCGCTGAGAAACCTGCGCGAACAGGAGATCTCGATAGGAATCACGTATTATATCTGGATAGGCAAACCTCATTTCATCATCTACTGATCTAACGAGGTGTCTGATGTAGTCATCTATCGCTGTGAATGATGCCAACATTGGAGCGAATTCATTAATTCCCAGGATTGACGGGTCCTGCTCCTTCCAAAGCTTCTGAATCTTCTCAATTAATTTGTAGGCTGGCCAATCAAACGCCTCTGCTAATTGCTTAATTGTTGATTCGGTGTGACTCTTAATCTGACCTGATTCGATGGCGATAACCGTCCTTTTGGGGAGCCGGGATTTTATCCACATCTCATTTTGAGTCATATTGTAATCGACCAGGCGGGTGTTCCTTACCCACTCACCGAAATTAGGGGGCACATTAACCAGGGTCTTCATATTAGCCGCTCTCGCACTGGAGGCATTGCACAAGATTGCGTAAGACTGCACATGCCTGCACTTATCTGCTGAGTTGGTTCGGTGTAATATAGGCAGAGGTTAATTCCATGAACAAGGAAACTAAAATAAATGACATCAAGAGCGAAGCAGCTCGGCTGGGGTGGTATGGCTACTCGGTAGAGCATCTGGTTGACTATGTCAAAGAGACGATGGCAACCGACTGTCAATTTGAGATAACTGATCTAAAACTCAGGGCAACGCGGCTTGAAACCAGGATTCAACAGATAGAGGAAAATGTAACTATGAGAATAGGTCGTGCTAGTAATCAGAGAGGCAGGATCGGGCTTTGGGATATGATTCAATCCGCTATCGATAGGAGGACCGTAGCCAAGCTGAATCCATTAATACGTGAGTATGAAGTGCAGCTGGCTGTTACTCTAAAAGAAATAGAATGTGTTATCGAGGGATATGCCGCTGAGGCCTCGGAACTGGAGAAAATGGCGGAGTTTGAGCACTTCCTTGCAAAGTCAGCGAGTGAATCTCAGAGGATAAACACCCACGTAGAAAAGAAAGAGGATAGTTACGATGTCTTGGTCTAAAAACAAGAGAAAGTCAAAACATGATTCAATCCTAAATGATCTTACTGGTGAACTGGTGCCCGAACTGGAAGAGAAGCTGCTCAACTATATTGAGGATGTAGGACTTGAAGATGGTCTTGCTGGTATCAAGGGTGGGGCAGACAGGAGAGTTTTGGCATCAGCAGTTTGGATGATGCTTACCAAGATTCAGCTGGATGTGATAGGTCAGTATAAACATCTGAAAAAGATGATCGGTGATCTGGAATCTGGATTGCAGGAACTGAAGGGAAAGATAGAGAACCTTCGAGAGCATCTGTATGAGCAGAGGAAGAAGGTCAAACTGGCCAATGGCCTGCTCTACACCATTGCCGGCCTCATCTATATCCTTGGTGACATTGAATTTTCCCGCCAAATCATTCTGTCTGCATGGGGACTTGGGCGTGAAAGCCTAATTGCCCAGTTGTCACTGATCCTTGGCCTTGGAATGGCTCCTGTATTGGGAAAACTGGTGTATGCCAGGTTTATCGAGGCTAAGTACGATAAGAATGCCAAGGCACAGCTACGCATTGTTAATTGGTTCTTCTTAGCTATCACTCCGCTCGTGATTTTGTTTTTCGCTTACTTGGGGTATGTGAGAGGGATCATCTTCAAGTATGTGCAGCTTCCTCAGGATGGGGATATCTATAAGGCTCTGTACGCGGTTCACCCCTTTATGAACACCATTGCCTTTATCGGCATGGCTACCATGTTCATCGTCGGCGGTTCAGTGCTCCTGACCGTAGGGATGAACGAACTGAAACGCCACTCCATGTATCGTGCTGATAAGAAAAGGCTGAGAAAGTTGGAAAAGAAGCAAAAGAATGATGAGGCAGATCTGAGCCAACTATATCAGCGGTTTCACGAGGTCGAAGCATTGCATGATCTATATGCTGATGAAAAATCCTTTAATCAGTTGGTTGAGACCAAGGCTGAGTTTTACGCGAGCCTGTACTTCTGGAATCATTTGCGCGGTGAGAGGAAAAGAGTTGAGAAAAAGATCGGCCAACTGCCTGACGAGAACTTCCACCTTTTTGTCAGGAAAGTTCTTGATATGAAATCACGTGATGGTTCATTAACAGGGGAGGGAATACGCTATGGTTAGATCGCATAGAACGATGACTGCACTGATTAGTGCTCTTGTAGTCCTGGTAGGGTGTTCAGGCCTGGTGCCTTTGAAAAAAGGCTACATCGTGTTCATTGACTACACGAGGAGTGCCCTGACCTTTGCTGCTGACAATCCGGAAAAGATCAGTGCCTTATTGGATGATATTGTAGATGATTTGGACCCTGACGACCTGCTGGAAGTCTACCCGATACATGCCTACACAGAATCCGCAACCCCATTGCTGCGCCTGAATGGACCTGAGCTGAAAGGAGATCTACGAGACATTCAGCGTCGGGAAGACTGGAAGAATAAAACCGCTCAACAAGGGATAGGCAATGTACTGA
>CAZJEO010000010.1:16060-22648 GCA_964545065.1 Candidatus Woesearchaeota archaeon
CGTTATCCACAAACATCTACCCAATAGTGCGGAAGATTTCAGGGATGCAGAAAAGAGGCTACGCGGTTAGGGCCTATGTGATCTGCGACATGATTCAGGATTATGCTGGTGAGGATTTCAGCGTGCTGTTTGGTGAGGGCAGGAGTGTTGATCCGGCCGCATATGCTCGGAGAAAGGTGGCTGAATTTGGATTTGAGAGCATTCTTACAGACATGGAAGTCCATATCCTGATTCCTGGTTCGCCTCACGGCATCCAGGCTTACGATAGTATCAGAGCCAAGGTGAATGCTTTCTGGAATGAGTTTTACTCAAGGTGTGGTGCTGAAATAGTGATTGAGGATCTTTGATTTTAGATCCTATAGAAAGGAGGAGTCATGGCCAGAGTAACCTTCAGAGAGACCTTGGAGGTAGGTAACTACCTCACGGGTGAGTATAAACGCTGGACCAAGGAGGTGGAATTTGAAGGCACTCCCTATGACCTAGATTACCTGATTAGGTCGGTTTCATCCCACCTTAGATTGCCTGCTGTGCAGCCTCGAAATGGGCTGCTAGGTATGGAAGAAGGTGTTCATCAGATTCTAAAGCTCTTTGAAAGGGGTAGGAGGTGAACCATGCTCGCTGTTGCGAAAACCCTGTTTTTAATCATTGGCTTGCTGATAGGCACGCGGATTGGCTTAAGAGGCCTGTTCATGTTCTGGGTCGTAATCGGGCTGATTTACGGACTGATTAAGATACCGCTTGTAATCCACGGATTCGTTGCCGAGAGGGTAGCAGGTAATACAGGTAGCGAAGTGGCCAGCATTATGGTGCTTGTCTTGTCAATAGTTCTGCTCTTGTGGATTGTGATACAGTTAGGTGCTATGCTTTATGAGAACCTAGAACTTGATGTCCTGCCACCTGGTGTTGACCATGCATTTGGAGGTGCACTGGGTGGGGCACTGGGCTGGATCATAGCAACAATCCTAATCTGAAGAGGAAATCATGGCAACGTTCAGAAAAGAAGATCGCGAGTTCTCTGAGAGGCTGTTTAAGAATGCACAGCAGCAAGAATCTGCCGGCAGCCTGGGCAGTGAACAGGTCAAAGAGTTCCTGGTTGATCGTTTGGGTGAGTTAACTCCAATCAAATTCGAGTTCACTGGGCTACAGATAGACCAAAAGGGACTTCCTGTTGTGCACACAGAGCGAGTTGGTGTGTTGCTGGATTGTGGGCATAAGGTGCATTCCTTAGATGAAGTACTTGGCCGTTGCAGATACGGCCATACTGTCTGCACTCGATGCCAGCTCTATACATGTGCTGCATGTGGGGAAAAACTCTGCGACAAAGATGTACTCTGGATCGAAGAAGGTGGAATTAGGGAAGCGCTATGTCTCGAACACGAGAGAGACATCATGATTGCCAGGGTGAAAACAGGAATATCAAGGCTGACTGGCAACACCTTAAAGTATCTGTGTGGCTGGAGCGGTGATGAATATGATGAATAGCCATATGATAGAGAAGTTGACTGTACTTGAATCAATGGCCCGGGATGCTGATCTGCTTGAGAATCCGTTTGTCAGGACCACCATTTATAGATTGTCCGTAAGATGGGATGATTTAGTCGCCAACGGTCTCTATGGTTATTTACTGAATCAGCTGGATGGCAGTTTCTTCACTGAGGATGTTTTCAAACTGCCTCGGAATCAGGAAGAGCTGGTTGGGGAGCTTGTGCTTGGAAATGTGATTGGCAAAGAAGAAATGGAGTTTAAGTATAGGGTTGATCGGCTGCCTCTGCATATCCTGGCAGCCGGTACATCAGGCTGTGGGAAAACCAACTTCGCCAAGGTGTTGATTGACCAGGCTTATGATGCTGGTATTTCCTCGATAAAGGTGAGTGATCCCAAGGCTGAATATGCAGACGTGGCCTGGAAGTATCCTGATTTCTTGGTGCTCAGATGGAATGATCTGCGCTTTAATCCATTGACACCTCCACCGAACGTACCGCGCAATGAATGGCATCAAACTGTCGTTGGACACATGGCTCAAACCTTCAACTTCTGGGAAGGTGCGCAGTCCCTCCTAATTCGCTTGCTGGCCAATCTATCGGAAACGAAGGCGGAACCAACTATTGTGAATCTGATGACAGCCCTTGAAATGGAGAAGCCCAGGTACAAGCAAAAAGACTTTCTGGTCATGGGAACTGTTTCCTCTCGGCTGGAACTCATCCTATATACTTGTCGGGATATTGTGCTGGCTACGTCATCTGTATTGCCATCACTGGCCCAACGACGGTACATCCTGCAGACAACAGGACTCATGAGTGAGATCGAGTCATGGCTGCTTGAGTTCATGCTGATCTGGGAGTTCATGTACCGCATCTGGAATCCTGAGGAAAGGCGACTGACTCTGCATATCTATGATGAATGTCAGCATCGGCTCTTTAGCAGGGAAAAGGAGCGCAACGCCCATAAGATTAGCGCTTCACTTATCTCGATGCTGGTAGATGAGGCGCGAGCCATGAATATGGCTATCTGCTCACTGAGTCAGGAGCCGTCGAGCCTGGTTAATGCGGTACTGAATAACTCTTTTATGAAGGTCGCTTTTCACCTGGGCAGCGGCATAGAAGTAAGGGTGATGAAAGAGGCCATGGGCTTGAGCCAGGAACAGGCAGATGCCCTGCACAAAATGGAAACAGGCGAAGCAATTGTGAGAATGGCAGGGGGCTTTATGGACCCGCTGCCGGTTTTGGTCGATGAGTTTCAAAGACCAACCCAAATAGACGAAGTAGAGTTCAAACAACACCAAGATCGGCTAAAAAAGGAACTCTACCAGGAAGTGGGCATCGTCGACGAAAGGGCGGGGAGGGAAAAGACCAGTGGTCATACTCAGATGGCAGGGGAAGAATACGATGTCCTCGGTTAATCGACATAGGCTTACTGAGAGGGATCTTCAGGTTCCTGGATTACTGGAAGACTACAAGATGCTGACGACATCACAGATTAAGCAGCTGTTGTATCCGACGCTGCAGAAGGCTCAGACCAGGCTGCTGAAGATGCACAAGGCTGGACTGGTGAAGCGGTTTGCCTATCCGGTTTTGCTGAGTGAGGGCGGAAGAGGCGAGTACGTGTACCACGTCAACAGCAAACCTAAAGTCGCACTCACGGCAGTGCAGCACACCATTCAACTCAACGAGGTAAGGATTGCGTTTGAGATCGCATGCAGGAATTCAGATAAGATAAACCTGGTTGGCTTCATTCCTGAATACAGAGGCAAGGTTAAAAGCGATGGAAGGCCCGGTAGGAATGTTGAAGAAAGTGTGGCTGATCCTGGGGCGTTTGGACAGGAGACTACAATTATTCCCGACGCTGTCATATGCTTGGGAAACAGTGAGATAAAAAAGAGTGCCTTGTTTTTCCTGGAGGTCGACTTGGGCAGTGAAAAACTGATTACAGAAGGTAGGGGGAAATACTCGGTGCTAAAGAAAATGCTTGTCTACAGAGAATATTTTGAAGCAAGGGGTTTTGAACGTTACGATGACTTATTCAAGTTCCCATTCAAGGGATTCAGGGTATTAACCGTCATGAACAACACAAAAAGAATACAAAGACTACGACGAGAGCTAACACAAAGAGGGATAAAAAAATTCATATGGTTTACAGAAGACTCAACGATCAATCAACACAACATTTTTAAGAAAATCTGGCTGATTGCCGACGCCAACGATAGTAACAACTACTCAATTATAGGCAGATAGAACATTGCCAAGAATGAATATAAGATAAGGATATAAGAATGAATAGAAGAAAGAATATATGGATGGATATATGAAGGAATATAAGAAAGAATATAAGAAAAAATATAAGTAATAATATAAGGATAAATGAAAGATAATATAAGAAAATAAATATAAGAAAATAAATAAAGGAAGAAATCAAAGAAAAGACTCGACCGGAATGGTCGCCCTTCGGGCGACCTGGCAGGGCATGTAAAAGTCGAAAGGAAAGTGGGAATTAAGAGTGGAAAGATAAGCGGGGATTCAAGGGCGGAAGGATAGGTAGGGATTTAGGAGTGGAAGAATAGTAGGGATTTAAGGGTGGAAGGATAGATAGGGATTTAATAAGGGGGGAGAAGGGGAAGTCGGGATTAGAAGGCTTGCGTAAGTAACTGTTAATATGAGTCATATAAATAACATGCTGATTGTTATGGGCAACCAGGTAAACCATCAGGTAAGCAACCAGGTAGAGAACTGGGTAACAGGCTAGGCGAGATACCTCATCATGAATGGGAAAATCAAGAAGAGATACTGCCCGTATTGCGGCAATCCGCCTGAGAGGTACCTTTCTATTGAGACGGCAGCAATGCTCTTGGATTGCAGCGAGCAATTCTTCCGCAACTTGATCCGGGACCGAAAGATTGGTTATGTGAAGATCGGGAGGATGGTAAAAATCCCTAGCTCGGAATTAGAGAAATTGGTTACCTTTAAGCCAAGCCTCGAAGAGGAAGTACGGAACGCATTGAGGTAGGATTCTGAGCTGAACCTGGAATGAGCGCTCAAATGGCGCAATGCTTAAATAGCGGAAAATCGGGTGGAAGTGATTATGCCTAAGGGGAAATACAAGACATATCGGTATCCAGGTGTGAGACCGTGGAAAAAGCCTGGAACCTACCGGGTTGACTATATTGACCATAATGGTCTTAGACACCAGAAGACCTTTCATGGAACCGAATCTGACGCCGTTAAATTCCGTCGAGCTATCCTAGCCAAAGTTGATCGAATCAAAGCCGGTCTGGAGGCCCCGCCTGAAGAAGCAGTCTCGATTCCTACTCTGGATGAACTATGGCAATCCTTCGAAGAGGACAGATTGCTCAAGATCAATGCCGGGAGCATGAGTGAGCGGACTTTAGAACGATGCCGGAATTCCTATCAGGCTCTTATGGAATATCAATCAACGATAGGGGATACGGTAATCACTGAGATACAACCGTCTGAATTCGAGTCCTACAAAGCTTACCGACGAGAGCTGGGATTTTCACCGGAAGGAATAAATGTGGATCTCAGGAAGTTGAAGACCCTGTTCAACTTCGCAATTAAGAGAGGCTACTTGAGGGTATCGCCTTTGGCAGAAGTGGCTCAGGTGAGTTATCCGAAAGCGGACGTTCGCTTTCTCGATGAGGATGAGTTACAAACTCTGAATGTTGTTCTTGAAGGGATTGATCCAGCTGATGAATTCCAGCGGGATGCCAGGGACCTCACCTTATTCTATCTGTTCACCGGTGCCAGGCTGAGTGAGGTCTTGTATCCTACTTTCGACTGGTCATGTGATCGTCAGAATGCGATTAGTTTCCCGAGAACCAAGTTCTCCAAGAGCAGAGCGATTCCAAAAACAGACCGGTTGGAGGAGATTCTTAGGGGGAGAAGAGACATCCCTGGGGGTCCATTCCATCACAGTAAAGACCAAGTGTACAAGCGGATCAAATGGGTCTTTGAACAGGCCGGGATCAGGGATGCCTCTCCCCATACCTTAAGAAAGACTGCCGGTGCCTGGTACTACATGGCGACAAGGGACATCTTTGCGACCGCCAAGTTCCTGGGACATTCCACCGTCCGGGTAACTGAGGAGCATTATGCTGGCTTGATCCAGTCCTTGCAGATTGATTATGCCCGCCAGTTTGAATCCATGCTGGGTGGCAGGTTGCAATTAGGTAACAATTTTAAGACAAAACAGGACTGGTCTGGAGTAGTCTCGGTAAGTGGGGAATCGGACGATCCTCGTCGAGAAACCGGGGAAAAAGAGAGTGGACGCTGCAGGACTCGAACCTGCGACCTCCGCCTTGTAAGGGCGGCGCTCTGAACCAGCTGAGCTAAGCGTCCCTGCGCGGAATGGTCCTACTCGACAACCACCCCTTCCGAAAAGACATCCTCCACCGTGCCCCGCTCCAGTTCCTCCTCCTTTTCCCTGCTGCCATCCTCCGGTGGACCGGTCACCGGCGGCAGTACGGCCTTGCGCTCCAGCGCCAGGCTGAGTACCTGCGACATCTGCTTGACAAAGGATATCTTCAAGTCCTTCTTCACCTTGGCCGGTACGTCTTCCAGGTCCCCCTTGTTTTCAAACGGCAGGATCACGTGCTTTAACCCGGCCCGGTGAGCGGCGGTAATTTTCTCCTTGATCCCGCCGATGGGGAGCACATTCCCCCGGAGGGTAATTTCGCCGGTCATTGCGATATTCTCTTTCACCCGCCGGCCGCTGAGCAGCGAGACAATAGCGGTGAGCATCCCCACCCCGGCGGAGGGTCCATCCTTGGGGATCGCGCCGGCCGGCACGTGGATATGCACATCCCACCCCTTATAAAAGTTGGGATCGATACCCAGTTCTTCCGCGTGGGCCCGGACATAGCTCCATGCGGCCCGGGCCGATTCCTTCATAACATCCCCCAGTTGCCCGGTTAGGCTCAACTGGCCCCGGCCCGGCATCCGCGAGGTTTCGATGAACAGGATGTCGCCACCGGCGGCGGTCCAAGCCAGACCTATCACGATACCCGGTTCCTGAACCCGCTCGGCCACCTCGGAATGATAAGTCTCCGGCCCCAGATAGTGGCCCACGTTGCGGCGG
>CAZJEO010000011.1:0-19577 GCA_964545065.1 Candidatus Woesearchaeota archaeon
CACCCTAAAGTACAGACGCCCCAAAAAACTCCAACTAAGTTTGATGTTATAGTTATGCCACGTCCGCAATTGCAAGATCCTTTTTTGAAAGAGGCGTTTAAGGTTAGTAAAAAAGGAACGCGGATTTTTTATTATGGATTTTGCAGAGAAGATGAAAAAGATAAAATTATTGAACAGATTAAAGAAGAAGCTGTGAAAGCTAGGAAGAAGATTAAGATTTTGCAGGTTAAGAAAGCGGGTGAGATTGGGCCTTATAGAATTAGGTTAAGGGTTGAGTTTCGGGTTATTTGATATATAAATTAACGCAAGAGAAAATCGGGGTTTGATATTATCTTATTTATTATAAACTTATTAGTAGTAACAAACAGAAAGATTTAAAAATAAAATAAATTCCATATTAGTATGACAGACAATAAGAATACTAAGCCTAGAGAATTTACAGATACCCCAGAAGCAGATTTAGAACTTCCAAGAGGGTATACTCCTAGAAAAGAGCCTCAAATATGCTTTGCAGGTGATTTAATAGCAATTTATACTGCTTTTCGTGACGAAGTATATAATCCGAAATCTGTTCTATATCCATCGAGCGGATTTGATGGAAGTCCTGCAAAAGTTTTTGATAATGTCACATTTGTAGATATCGAAAACGGAAATGAAGGATGTGTAAAAAAACTTCAAGAAGAGGGATTGCATGCAATAAAACAAGATATTAAAACTTATACGCCTAAAGATTTGCATGATTTATTAATTCTATTAAATCCGTCTATTCCTACAGAATGGGCTTCAAAACATTTAAAATCTGGAGGATATGTTTTAGCAAATAATTATCATGGAAATGCTTCTGAAATGTATATGAAACCTGACCAGTTCACTTTATGGGGTGTAATTGATTTAACAGAAAAAGAAAAAAAAATTGCAAAAATTTCTAGGAATCTTGAAGGGTTGTTTAAACCTATTAAAAATGAAGCTGAATTACAACAATTTAGACCAGGTTATCATGAATTTTTGCAGAATATTTTTAAGACATTTGCAATGAACATGCGTGATTTTAATGTTGATAGACCATTTGAGCAAGTTTGGTCAGACTATAGGGAAATTATGCAAGAAGGAATGCCCAGTAAAAGAGTAGTTGATAGCTACATTTTTGTAAAGAAGTAAAGATTAATCACAGCTTCTTTTCCTTACTAATTGAAGTTGGTGCTTCGCCAATTCGGATTTCGTGAAAGCTTCTTTAAATTCCCCTTGGAATAGGTTGTTCATTTATTAGAACTTTCAGAAATCCTCCCCCTGCCATCTGGCACTCCGGCGAATCACAACTTTTTTTCTTTACTAATCGATGTTGGAGCCTCACCTCCATGCCACGTAAATCGTGGTCGGATTCGGACGGGGTAGATTCTTTCTGAATTATCATCGAGAATTATTGCAGAACCTTTGAGGGATGGGAGGTCGTCCATGTATTTTTTTATGCTTTCGAGCAAGTAGCTTTGCATGATGTGGTTTAATGCTTCTAAATCTGGTTGTGAGGTAACTCGATGTGCAATGACAATGTCGCTTTGAGTCATAACGTCTGTGTGAATCTGTCCTGGTTGCTGTGTTGCGAGAACTACTGAGATTCCTGGTTGTCGTCCTTCTCTTAAAAGTTGAATCAAGGCATCTGTTGCAATTGTTTTTTCTTTCAAAGGTAAGAATTCATGAGCTTCATCTATGAAAAGCCAGACCAAAGGATTTTCTTTTTTCTCTGCACCTGATAAAAAATCTAAACTTTTTGAAACAGATTGAACTTCTTCTATTTTACGAGCTTCCATTCTTTCCTTGAAGATTTTTCTTGAGACTAAACTAATAACTAGAGCTCGGATGTTAAATGCTCCAATAGAATTGTAAACACTTAAATCTAAAACTGTTGTTGTTCCACCAGTTACTAAATCTTTTACTTTTGTTGATTGTGTGCTGGTTTCTGCAAATATACCCCAGGTGTTTGCTGCTTCAAATAATGCCATTGCAGCATTTTTTGTTTCTGATGAGCTTTTTGTATCTTGTCCTATATGAGATATGATTTTTTTGATTTCCATATTTTCATTTTTTAGTTGATTGATTGTTCTTTGAATTAAAATTGCTACTGGAGAAATCATTTCTAATCCGAATGTTATTATCCAATCCTCTGCTGTTAGTTCTCCTAGGTCGAGTGCGAATTTTTCATCAATTGGAACTCCTTTTTCTAAATAAAAATCATAGTGTCCGAATGGAACAAAAATTTTTATAGGAAGGTTTTTTGGTTTTAAGTCCCATTCTTGTAAGAGTTGTTTGTCTTTTTCGTTTTCAAATTTCATTGTCCAATAAATTCCCATTGTGTCGAAGATTAGAGAGCCAATGTTTTGCGCAACTTCTTTTGGGAGGTTTGAGAGTTCTTCTGCGATAACCCCTAATGTATAACTTTTACCAGAACCTCTTTTTCCTGCGACCAAAACAACATGGCTTCTTGCAACATCCATTAAAATTCTATTACTCAAAGACGTGTATTGCCCCATCTTCACATAACCCTTCCCAACAAAAACAAGCCCTCTGTTTTCAAATGCTTTTTTATCTGATTCATCTCTTCCTATCATTATGTCGTATGGCATGTTATGAAGAATGAAAACTTATTTTTATAGTTATTGATGAATTCCCGCCCACCTTTCCTTTATGTAAGTGTTTCACCAAAATGTTTTTAAAAGCGTTTTCTTTTGTGTTAAAATGGATGAGGAAAATAGTGGAGAAGAAAGAGAAGAGAAAAAAGAAGAAATTGTTTCTGAACCACGAGAAAATGCAGAGAAACCTGAAGAGCCTGCGAAACCTGTGATGAAAACAGATGCAGATATGCCCAAGAGATCAGAGAATATGACTGATAAATTCAGGAAAAACCCATTTATTCTTTCAACTTTGGTTTGCGGAGCTTTGGCTATTTTATTATTGGTGGTTATGGTTTCTGGAGGGAGTATAACGGGGAATGTTGTTTCAAAACAAAGAGCAGGAAATAATCTTGTAGAATATTTAAATACTATTGTAGATACTGAGGTTAAATTGGTTGGCGTTGAAGATGATGGAGCATTATATGAAGTTACAATTGATTATGACGGACAGGAAATTCCAATTTATGTTACAAAGGATGGTGCTTCTTATACATCTAATTTAAAATCTTTATCTGCTCCCCCAATTAATACGCCTTCGCAACAAACTTCTACAGAACCTTCTGAGGAATTTTCTGAAACAGATTTGGAAGAAATCAGAACTTTTTCTGAATGTCTTGCAGAAAAAGGTATGAAAGTTTATGGTGCTGCTTGGTGTCCTCATTGTCAAAATTTGATTGCGAGTTTTGGAGGTAAAGAATTAATTGCCCCAATTTATATTGAATGTTCGGATAGCGAACGTAATCCAACAGAAAATGCTGAATTGTGTGAACAAGAAGATATCCAAGGATTTCCAACAATTAAGGTGAATGGCGAGATTTATGAAGATTCTAGAACTTTTGAAGGTTTTGCAGAAGCTACAGGTTGTATTGCCCCAAATATTTCTAGTGAATAAATAATTAATTTCTCAAATATTCAATTTCTTCTTCATTGAGTTTGAGTTCTTTTTGGATTTCAGGATTTGAATTTATTATTTGTTTTATTATTGGGAATTCATTTAAGGCTCTTTTTTTCCCAACATGAACAAATGATGCGTATTTTTCTGCAATTGATTTCTTTTTTGCTGTTTTTTGATTATTCAACCAGATTTTTAAAATTCTTGTTGGTTTTTTGTAACTTGTGAAACCTCCTTGAATTTTATTTGGGTTTTTTGATGCAGATATGCCATAACTTAAAAATATATTTTCATAAACCAAGAATCTCCAATATTGTTGTTTGTAAATTCTTCCCTTGAATAAATCTGTTTTGCTTAGCATATTGATTGCTTTTGCTAATTCTTCTCCTTGATATTCTGCTGGAATATTTTCTTCAACCCACAACATTATTTCATCAATAGACATATTTACTGAGTCAAAAACTCTTAGTGTTTCGTTTGTGGGTTTTGTTTTAAAGATTTGTTTCAAAGAATTGAAAATATCTGTTTCTTTATTTCTTTCGTCGAGAATTACAGATGAAGGATCTTCTAAATCAGAAATTGTTTGCAAATCATTTATGGCTGCTCTTAAATCTCCTTTTGCTTTGATAGAGAGGTTTGTTAATATTTGGCTGTCAATAAATTTGTTTTCTTTTCTTAGTATATCTATTAAGACATTTTTGATTATCCCATAATTTATTTCTTTTATTTGCACGAGAATTGTTTTTTTCCGTAATGGGGAGAGAGATTTCTTCCAGATATCATTAGCAGTGATTATCATTGGGAAGGGTGTTGAATTTATTATTGAGATTAGTTCTGAGAGTCCTCCCCAATCAAATTTGGTGATTCCATCGACTTCGTCTACGAGGATTATCTTATTTTTTTTAATTAGTGATTTTTGTTTTGTTGCAGGTCTAAGTATTTCATTTAGTTTTGCTTTGTTTCGCAAGTCAGAAGCATTAAGTTCAAATATTTCTGAATCTGTTTCACCTGCTAGCACATGAGCAAGGGTTGTTTTTCCTGTTCCTGGTGGACCGTGGAGGAGAATTGCTCTTTTCTTTGGAAAACTTGTAAGAAATTTTTGGATTGTTGCTATAGCTTCATCTTGTCCTTTAACTTCTTCAAAATTCTTTGGTCTGTGTTTTTCACTCCACGGTTGCATTTTAAATTTTAGCAAATCCATTAAAATGGATTTGATTATCATTAAAAATTTCTATTACCTTATATTTTCCTCTTGTATAGATTTCATTATTTTTTAAAAAATATGTTGGTTCTAAAATAATAATACTTGCTAATGGCTTTGATAATTGTTGATTTCCTTTTGTTTCTAATAGTGGAACTTCTCCAAGTAGCCAATGAATTCTTTGTCCTTTTTTAAGAAAAGGATATATTTTTCCAACTTCTAACTGTTCTGGTAGACACTCTTCTGGGGCTCTTCCTTCGGTTCTAAATTTTCTCAGTGCAAGATCTGGATTATATTCAGTTTGAATTCCCATTTTATCTTCCTCCAACCCTTTGTGGGATTTTTGTTAAATCACCATTTAGGGTTACTGGTTTTAAAGCTTTAATCTCATCAGTATAATCCATATCAGGCATGTCCTTCAATAAATAAATTTTTTTATCAAGTAAATGTGCATAAGCCATTTCTATTAAACTATTAGCACCAACATAACTTTTAATTCCTTTTTTCTTCTTATTAATTATCAGTATTGCATCATTTTCGTTTATTAATTCATAATATCTTTTAAATAAATCATAAGTTTCTTTGTTTTTTACTGCTGCTTTGTGCATGTCTTCTTTTGACTTTAATCTTAGATAATCCTTTATGAATTCAGGGAGTCTAACACAATGTCCCAAAGATTCTAATCTTTTGCCAGTTTCTTGCATTTCTGTAGAGAAACTCATGCTTCCTAAGATTAATATATTCATTTTATCCCTTCCCCAGTCCTGCCAAGACAAAACTAGCTAGAAGAGCTTGAAGCTGTATAAAAGGATCGCTACCTTCTACAAGTCTGAATTCTGCTTCGCCTGTTTTTTCAGTGAGTTTGACTTTTATTTCTGGTTCTATTGGCAGGTTCCATATTTCTTTTTGTATGGCTTTTATTACATCTTGGCCTGAGATAGATTCTTTCAACATTATATCAAGAAGTTTTTCTTTTGATCTCTGGAAATCTCCTGATAAAGCATAATCTAAAACAATCTTGATGTCTTTTGGACGAGTGGTTGCGAGCATGGTTGAGATTAATTCTGGAGTTATTGATGGAGAAATTGCTGCAGTCGCCTGCAATAAATTTGTCGCTTTTCTACAATCTCCTTCACTTCCTTCATAGATTAATTCTATTGCTTCTGGAGTAATTGTTAGATTCTCTTTTTCTGTAATTCTGTTAATATATTCTTCAATATTTCTTTTTTCTAACAACTTGAATCTAAAAATCACACAACGAGATTGTATTGGATCGATGATTTTACTTGAATAATTACAAGATAAAATAAAACGACAAGTTTTGGAATAATTTTCCATGGTTCTTCTTAATGCTTGTTGTGCTTCTGGTGTTAAAGCATCTGCTTCATCTAAGAAAATAACTTTGAATGGAGTGTTTCCTAAGGATTTTGTTCTTGCGAAACTTTTTACTTTTTCTCTTACAACATTGATTCCTCTTTCATCACTGGCATTTAATTCAAGATAATTCTCTTTCCAACTTTCTTTGAAAAGTTCTTTGACAATAACTAGAGCTAAAGTAGATTTACCAATTCCTGCTGGTCCTGCGAAAAGTAAATGGGGAATGTTCATTGAGTTTGTTAGAGATTGCACTCGTTTGATGATTTCATCTTGTCCAACGATTTCCGAGAAAGTAGTAGGACGATATTTTTCTGTCCAAATTCCGTTTACAGATGCCATGATAAATTACCTTTAAAGAAATTTATAAAGATTGTTATGGTTGAGAGTATCTTTCCATAATTTCAACAGGAATATCTCCGCTTAACTGTCCATCTTCCCTATAACTGTCTTTATTTTCATGATGAGTTGATATTTCTATTATAACAGAATCTTCTAAACCACTAAATCTGTGTTTAGTACAACGTTTAATTGATACAGCTGCTCCAGGGAGCATAACTCTCTCTTCCCCATCTACCTCCATTAAAACTTTTCCTTTAGAAATATAAAAGGTTTCATCTTTTATCGCATGGTAATGTAAACTGCATCTTTTTCCTTGATTGAGAATCAATTGTTTCCCACAATATCGTTTTGTATTTGCCATCCAGATTTCTTCTCCCCACACTTTTTTAACTGTTTTTGGAAATTCTAATTTCATTTCTTATTAATGATACGTCTTTTTTTAAAAATTATTGTTATAGAAATATACTTATCGAGCTCTAGCTTTTCTTAATTTTCTTTTTCGCTTCTCTTTTCTAAGACGTTTTCGTTGCCATTTCCAACGCATTTGACGCTTTTTTTTCCATCTTCTAGAGCTTCTTTTCATAATTGAAAAAGTTGTAATTAGTTTTTAAAGGTTTTTATCTATTTTTCCCAACACCAATCTTCGGGCAATGTTGGTTTATTGGACATTTACTGCACCAAGGAGAAACTGGTTGGCAGATGTCTTTTCCAAATTGTACGAATATTGCATTGAATTCTTTCCAATATTTTTTTGGTAATATTTTTTCAAGTTCTTTTTCTGTTTTCTCAGCTGTTTTTGTTTTAACCCATCCTAAACGATTTGGAATTCTATGACAATGAGTATCTATTGGTAAAACATTTTGTCCGAAAGCAAAAGACAAAACTATGTTTGCTGTTTTTGGTCCGATACCTTTTATACTTAGTAAAGATTCTTTGTTGTTTGGAACTTTGGAATTAAATCTTTCAATGAGTTCTTTTGAAACATGTTGTAATGTTCGAGCTTTCTTTTTGTAGTGGCCAGAAGAATAAATTATTTTTTCTAGTTTTTCAATAGGAATAGCAATAACTTCTTTTGGTGTTTGAGCAACTTCAAAGAGTTGTTTAGAAACTTTTTCTGTATTTACATCTTTTGCTCTTAGAGAAAGAAGGCAAGACATGAGAATCTTAAATGCGTTGGGATTTTTTCTCATACGGTTTAAAGTAGTTTTGTCTGAATAATTATAATGTTTTGCAAGAACTTTCATGATGATTTCTATTCTTTCAGGAAGTTTCATCTGCTTCAGAGAATAATTTTGTGATGATTAATATACCCAATACTGAAATTAAAGTTATAGTTATTGTTTCTATGAGTTTTCCTTGCAAGGGAGTTGTTTTAGATATTGTTTGAACAAATTCTGTAATTAATTCTTTCCAAGATAAGGCAATTAAAAAACCAAATGCAGCAGTAATTGCAATCAACACAGATTTTTTCAATTCTCTTTTGAATTTTATTGCAGAATTTTTCGTTTTTAATTTAAGTTTTTGTTTTTTTGTTAGTTCTTCCATTTTATATTTTGGTATAACAAGCTATTCCTGCTCGCTTTAAAATATTTTTGGCTTTTTGTATTGATTTGTCTCCTAGGAAAAATGCAGTTATTTTTTCTTTTTGTTTTGATGTAGCAAGGACTTTTGCTGTTTTTTCTGGTTGGGACATTGTTTGAGGTGTTAGTATGACTATGATATTCGAATATCCTTTTGATTCGTCAATTGTTTTTTTATAATCTTCTGGTGTGGCTGTTCCTAAGATATCAATTGGTGAATCTACTTTGATGTTTTGTTCTATGAGAGAATCTATGATTAATGCTCCTGGACCTCCCGCATTTGTGATAATTGCGGTTTTTCCTTTTTTTAGTTTAGGAAAATCTATTTTCAAATCAAGTGCTTCTGCTAAAGAATTTACGAGTTTGACATTTGCTTGTTTAAATGCCATTTTGTAAATTTCAAAATCTGTTGCTAAACTTCCTGTGTGGCTGACTACGGCTTCTTTGCCTTTTTCTGTTTTTCCTGCTTTGATGGCTATTATTTCTTTTTTGGATTTTTTACAAACTTTGATGAATCGTTTTCCGTGTTTTAATTTTTCAATGTAGAGGATTATTTTTTTTGTGTTTTTATCTTTGTTAAAATATTCTATGAAATCAGAGAAATTTAAGTCAGTCATGTTTCCTAAACTTACAAATCCAGAAAAACCTAAATGTAAATCTGCTATGTAACTCCATAAAGCTCCACTTTGACTTATGAAGGCGATGTTCCCTTTTTCTGTAGAATTATTTGCAAAAGTAGTATCTAAATTTTTTAATGGATTTGCTACTCCAAAACAATTTGGTCCAAGAAGGTTTATTTTATTCTGCCTGGCAATTTGCAGCAATTCTCTTTCTGATTCTTTTTTTCCGATTTCTCCAAATCCAGCACTAATTACTATTACATTTCTTATTTTTTTTCTTGCACAATCTTTTAGAGCGTCTTTAACTTTTTCAGCCGGAATTACAATAATTGCTAAATCTATTTTGTTAGGATATTCTTTTAATGATGCATAAACTTTTTTTCCCAAGATTTGGTCATGTTTGGGATTTATTGGAATAATCGTTCCCTTGAATTTTGATAATTTTTCCATTAAGGTATAACCTACTTTTTCTGGATGATTTGATGCTCCAATAACTGCAATTGTTTTAGGCTCAAGAAAATTTTTTAATTTTTTCTTTTTCATTTTATTGGTTCGAAAAGTATATATAAATACATTTCTTTTTTGAGCCATGAAAATTTTAACAGAGAGAGAAGCTGGGCTTTTTTTAAGAAAAAATGGATTTGATGTTGCAAAGAGGGCTTATGTTGAGAAGAAGGAAGCATTAAAGTCTGTATCAGAGAACTTAAATTTTCCTTGGGTTATGAAAGTTTCTGGAAAGGAAATTGTTCATAAAACAAAAGTTGGAGGAGTTGTGACAAATGTTAAGGATTATGAAACTGCATTGAATGTTTTTGATAAACTTAAGAAAATTCAATTTTGTGAAGGAGTAATAATCCAAACTCAAGTGACTGGAAAAGAATTTTTATTTGGCATTAAAAAAACTCCTGAATTTGGACATGTTATTGCATTTGGTGCTGGGGGAACTCGCACAGAAAAATTAAAGGATGTAACTTTTAGAGTTTGCCCTTTTAAGAAAAAAGAAGCAAGAGAAATGATACGAGAAGTTGAGATTGGAAGGGATTTAGATAAAACTATGTCAAAAGTTATTGAAAAAAATATCCTTAAGTTATGTAAGTTAGTTAAAAAATATCCTTGGATTAAGGAGTTAGATATTAATCCACTTATGCAAGGGAAAATTATTGATTCGAGAATTGTTTTTAGTTAGTATTTTTTTTACAAAGAAGAATAAAAATTATGATAAGGATGTTCAGAGTTATTAGTGCGAGAGGTAAAGGCGAAGTTGAAATCAATGAAAATAATTTTATCATAGGTTCGTAGAGAATTAGAGCTGCCACAATTACCATTAAAATGAAAGATAAGAGAACTACCCCCGCCATTGTGTCTTTAATTTCTCCGAATTCTTTGTGGTATTCTGGTGATACTAAATCAACAAGTCTTTCAAAATTATTGTTGAAAAGTTCTAGAATAATCACTAAAAATGAAACTATTAAAATTGTTATGAGATATGGTTTTGAAATTCTTAGAATTAATGAAGAGAAGATTGCGAAGATTCCAAGAAGTAATAGAATTTTAAGCATGCGCTGTTTTGAAATACCATAGAATATTCCTTTTGTCGCACATTTAAGACTGGTGGTGAAAGAAACTTTGCTCATCTAGTTGAATTGTTGAGGGTGTTTTTAAGAATTATTGTGGTGGAATGAAACGCCCCCGCCGAACTCCCAATCACAACATTTGTTATTAATGATAAATTTGTCAATGTTGTAATTGCTCGGATTCGAAGCTCGGGAACCCTCGTTCAAAATTTCACAGAAATAATGTAATCTAAAGATTACATAACGCCCCCGCCGAGATTCGAACTCGGGTCACCACCGTTCCCTGAAGCCTTGTTTTTGCAAGGCATTGAGAAGTTTGCATTTAGATGCTAGACCTATGCTCTCCTCGAGATTAGATCACCTCTCATTTTTGAAGTTAGATCTTTGACTTCTTCTTGAGAGGGTGGCATTCTTGGCCTCTGAACTACGGGGGCGCGTAATATCTTACGCTAATACAATTACAGAAAGAACGTTAATTCATTTATAAATTTTGAGGATATTATTTCACTAAAAAAACTGTATCATTTGGTCTAACTTTTTCTGAAACTCTTATTCCAATGTGGTCGCCTTTTTTTGCTTTTTCCACAGAGTCTTTTTCTATCTGCATACTTTTTATCTTTTCTTCAAAATCCGTTGTAAAACCTTTTATGTGGATTTTATCTCCAACTTTCAAACCTGCTGAAAGCTTTATTGCAGCAACACTTACATGAGAAAAATAACCAGACACTTTCCCAATTTCTTTTTCCGCCATAGATTCTTAAGGAACAGAAGATATTTAAATTTAGCGATTAGATAAATTTTATAGCCTCGTAGTACAGTGGTCAAGTATCCGACCCTCTGGAGGTTGGGACCCAGGTTCGAATCCTGGCGAGGCTATAGATCCGAACCAAGGTTTCCCCAAGGGATGACCTAAAGGCCTCGATACCTGGCGAGGTACCTAAGGAGGGCATACCCAAAAAGGGCACGAGAACCTTCTATCGAAGGCAAGAACCTGCAAGCAGGTGACTCTCCAAGGGATGACTCTGGTGAGCCGTCTGCTGAGCCTCAAATCCTGGCGAGGCCATAGGAATATTTTTATACTGCTTCTGCTTATTCTAATTATGGCATTGGGTGTTACTATTTTTGTGGTAGCTATTTTAATCATAGCTATTTGGGTGATAATTGAAATGAAGAGGATGAGACATAAAGTTTTTGCACTTTTTTTAATAGGATTAATCTTATTTTCCTATTTGAGTTTTACTTTTGTTTTCAAGGATCAGGAATTAGATTTAAAAAGTATTAATGGAATAAGAGATGCATCGACATTATATTTTTCTTGGCTTGGAACAATTTTTTCAAATTTGAAATCTATAACTTCTAATGCTATTGATATGGACTGGGAAAGAAATGAGACAGGCTAAACTTTATAAACTATTGTCTATTTGTATAATTGTTCAGTAAGATGGCTAAAAAAAAGAGGAAAAAAGTTTCTAAAAGCGGGAAGAAAAAAATGAAGAGTGCGAGCAAGGGAGCTGTTCGGGCAACACAGAGAAAGATTAAACTTGTTTTGAGAAATTTAATTGTATTCGCGGTTTTGGGAGGAGTAACTTTTTTTCTTTATTGGCTTTCAAATGAAGGGTTTTTCAGAAATTTATTTTCTCTTTTAGCAATGGTTTTTGGTTTTGTTGGTTTGGCGTTTTTAATTGTTCTTTTGGCTTTGTTGATTTTGAAATTGATGAAGAAATGATAATGTTTTTATAATCTAATTCTTAGGAAATTTGTATGCCACTTTAGCTTCCCCCACAGGGATGACCTATTTTTTAAATAGGCCTCAGTTGGTAGAGCGCATGCTCGGTAAGCATGAGGTCCTGAGTTTCCACAAGGGATGACCTCTCCGAGGTCTCAATCCTCAGAAGTGGCTTTGAAATTAGAAGTAAGTTTATTCCTCAATAACACTTCTTGCATATTCTAAGTTTAATTGTGCTTTAGTCCTAGAAGAGCCGATATAATTTTCTAGTTTTCCTTCTAATATTTCCCTTTTATTTTCTGCAAGTCCACCATACAACATTCTAAATTCAGAATCTTCTAAAGAAACTTCCAACAAAGGTCTTGCTTCTCTTTTTGCTCTTTTGCCCATTTCTTTTACAAAATCATGTCCTATTCCATACTTTGAATGAACCCATTTTTCTCCTCTTAATATGGCAGTCATTGCTTCACTTGGATTTTCCCTAACAGGTTGAAGATTTTTAGCCATAATGTCTTCATTTAGTGATAACTGCCCTAATGCTTTATTTATTCTTGTAAAAGATTCATAAGTTTCAGTCATCATAGCCTGTGGTTGATATCTTGCTTGTTTAGATCCTCTTAAATCTCTTTGTAAATCTGTATGAATCATTTCATAAAGAATCCTCATCCCACTTTCTACTACTGGAGCAGTTCCAGCAACATTTTCATAATTAATAGGGTTGTTTTTTGTAGCATCAGCACTTGATCCTCCGAGCCTTTCTGCATTATCTCTTGAAGTGACTTCATTAATTGCAGAAGAATATAATATTCTTATATCATTAGCAAAATCTCCTAATACATGCATTAAAGTAGTAAGTCCATGGCCTACATCTGCTAATCTTTCTTTTTGAACTATTTGTGTTGCAGTATAATCTGGATTTAATCTTAATTTTTCTAAGACAGATTTTTCAAAATCAATAGACTTACATTCTCCAATTACCATATCAATACTTGCTCCTGTCCCAACAATGCCTGATATTTTTCCACGCAAATCTTCAAAAGAGGAATCACACTTTTCTACTCTATTTGCTATTCTTGCAGCATATCCTGCAATCATTGATCCAAAAAGAACAGGAGAAGTATTTTGTAAATGAGTTCTTCCTACTTGTAAGATATCCATTGATCTTTCAGAGAGATTACATAATTTTTCTAAGGTGCTTACTATTTCAGGTCTTATTACATTATGCCAGGCTTCTTTAAATAAGTAAGAACGAGCAGTATCTAAAATATCATAAGAAGTTGTTCCTGGATGCAATAATGCTTTTGTTTCTGGAGACACAAATCTACCTATTTCTTCAATTACAGCTAACTGATCGTGCTTTGTAACTTGGCTTTCTAAAAGAGCCATGTTTAAAGGATCAATTTTTTCTAAAGCAAAATTAACTTCATCAAGGTTCCATTGTTCTGCTTGACCAAACTCAGCCCTAGTTTCTAATAAAACTTTTTGTACATAGGCGCATGCTTCCCATTCTGCTGCGGCACTTAAATATTTTTTAAGCGGGGTTGAGGCTTTTCCATATTTTGCATCATCTGGAGAAATACAATTCAATGAATTGTTTTGTAGAAGTCTTTCTTCGTGGGTTAATTTTGAAACTAAATTTAAGTCGTTTACCATTTTATTATCTTTGAGCTTTTTTAAAAGCTTTTTCAGATTTAATATAAAAACCCCCTTTCTCTAATCCAATTCTTTGACTGCTCAGAAAGATAATCTCCAATTAATTTTCCTTCAATTAATATAGGATTATCATTAATAGTTACACTTGCAGGCCCAAAAACTACATCTAGATGTCTTCCCCGCCTGTTTCCTCCAAAAGATATATCACTTCCTAAACCAACATGAGCTGTTCCTAAAATTTTTTCTTCTGGCATGGAATCTGGAAATTTAAAGACTTTTGCATAAGGGCATATTCCAAAAGCCAGCTCTGCAATAGAAAATAATTCTTCATTATTTTGGATTAATTTGTAAAAACGTGTACTCTTATCTATGTAAGAAATCTTTCCTTTTCTTACACGAAATATTGCATTATTCTCTGGAGAGGATAATCCTAAATGCCTTACTTTGACGTTTGAATGGATATAACCGTTAACTGTCTCCTCAATTAATTTAAAAGCATATCCTTCACCAGCTGGAAAATTACCTCCTTCTGCAGGGTTAGCATAAACTCCGGTCTCAAAATCAATTCTTTCGCATTCCCCTTTTATATATGTTCCATTAGGTGAACTTAAAATAATTTTTTTGCCATTCTCAATAGGTGGTTTTAAATCATTGCACAATCTTTCTAATTTTTGTGGGTCTGCTAAAGCAGGTCCATCATTCAACATTTCTAGATTACCAGAAAAAGCAACCAGTCTTTTCTTTTTCTCATACTTAGCAGTCCTTCTCTCAGGCTGATGCCAGATTGACTTCCCAAAAAATAAAAGCAAGACATTGTGTTCATCATCTAATAATTTACTTGAAAGTTCTGGTGGAATTTTTTCCCCATCATAATCTACTTTAACAATAGAATAAGAAATTCCTCTTGAATTAATTTCATCAGAAACCTCATTAATTAACTCGTCTCTTTCTAAATCACTTGCAATTAATACCTTATCATCCCTACTAATGTATAAGGAGTTATCCAATAAATTTGCTATTCCTGGATAATTATTTGGCATTTTGTTTAATTTTATAATATTTTATTAAGCAACTAATCTTTTAGTGATTTTTTCTAATCCAGAAACAATTCTTTCTTCACTTGATCTCATGTCTGGTTCAAATCGTTTTCCTAATAAATGTTGTATGCCTTCAATATACCTAACTGCTATCTGAGCTCTTTGTTCGTCTGTATAACCTTTGTCTCCCTCTGAAAAGCCTCTTGCAAATTCCTTTGAATAAGATTTTGGATTAAGCTCTTCTATTTCACCGTTCTTTAGTTTTGTTAATTGATCATTGTAATCATCTAATAACCAGAACCTTGAAGAATCCATTGTCCAGATTTCATCTTGAGAAACTATTTGTCCTTCTCTATTTATTCCGTGTTCTGTTTTTGTATCAACGGGAATTAAGCCAAGGTTTTTTAGAAACTGGGAAACCATTCCAAAAGCAAATAGAGAACTATTTCTTATTTCTTGATATTGTTCTGGTGTGCAAATATTTCTTTTGAATAATTCTTCTGGAGAAACAGATTCATCATGCTCATCAGATTTTGTAGAGGGAGTATCCATTATATAAGGTAATTTGCAATTTGCGATTAATCCTTCTGGAAGATGATGTCCTCCAAAATTTCTAACTCCATTATTTAAATATTGATTTCCCATATTTGTATCTGTTGTGCTTGTAGCCATATAAGCTCTAAGCACGTTTTCAAAAGGAATTTGCGTTAAATTTTCTGCAGCAATAACAATAGAATTATCTTTTAATCCTTCAACCTCTAATTGAGATGTACCAATAGCTTCACGAAGCATCCTTCTCATATAATTATGATTAATTGCTAAGATTTGGTCTTTAAAAGGAATTTCTCCTCGACTAATATCATGAGTAGATATTTTTTTAGTTCGTACCATTAATCTTAATTGAAGTTCTTCTCTTGTTTCTAGTGGCGGGTTTTCAAATTCAATTGTTTGTCCTGTTGATTTATCTAAGTAGTTTCCTTTTCCTCCAAAAATAGAATCAGAAACTTTTCCTGGTTTTACATTATATCCTTTAAGTCTGGGAATTGCTCCAGATTCTAAAATTTCTTGGGTAGAATAAATTTTATCTCCTTTTCTCATATATTCATTAACTAATGTTCTTGCATCTTGGATCATTGTTTTTTTATTCATTTTCTTTTATAAGTAAATTTAACAAAACCTTTTTTAAAAGCATTTCTGTAATCTAGTATACTATTTTAATTAAAAATATGAAGGGATTAAATTATTTCTACCTAGAAATTCAGTATCAATAACTTTATAAAATCCTTTCCTTAGGTTGGAGTATGGATAAAGAAAGCTCTTTAGAGGATTTTAAGAAAGATTATAGAGAAATTCAAGGAAAATATGATCTTCCTAGTTTTGAAGAATTGAATTCTGATTTTCAAATAGAGAAGGCAGCTGAGAATGAGACTGATTTTGTGTTGAGGGAGATTAGGAAACTGATGGCTGACAAGGTTTTTAATTATTCGCGATTTGTTGAATCTCTTTTGAATCCTGTTAATGTTCCGATGTTTGTTTTTTCTATCGTAAAGACTTTGGACATTAAGGAAAAGGAAAAGCTTACAGAAATTTACAAGAAGCTGGCGAAGAATGAGGTTAGCCTTATTGAGTTGGATATTGCTTCTAGTGAAGAGAAAGAAGCAGAGTTTATCAAGAATTCTTATAGGTTGTGGCAGGAAATTAAGGAAGGACTTTTGGAAATTGTTGAAGTTATTAAAAAGAGATGGGATACTAAGGTTGATGAAGGGAAAAGCGGTTATCTTGGATGAATTTTGAAGATAAATATTTAAAAATAAGTTATTTATTTTTTATATGGTTAAAATTGAAAAAACCATTTGGATATTATTACTAACTTTGATTATTGGAGGTTCAATTATAAGGGGTAGATTTGACGAAAAACAAGAAGAATTGATGTATGGATTTACTGTTCAGAATTGGCAAGCAGTAGTTGCAGGATTTCCTAGTGAAGATGCTTTTGCTTTTGATTTAGAAGGAAAGGTTGCTGCTGTTTCTGATTTAGTTACAAGGGATCTTAAGGATGGAAGTGTTGTAAATAAAGAAGGGCTTGTTAACAAAGTTAATACTGTTGTTAATGTAAGATTAAAAGGTTTATATCCCGATTATTCTGAAGCTTCGAGAGATGCTGTTGAAACTTTTTTAGATACTAAATCTCTTGAAAGAGTAAATCAGTTGATGTGGTCTTATAACATAAATCATGGTCTTGTTCCTACTAATTACCTTGACAAGGATTTGGCGGGATGTACTTTTGCAGGAGCAGCAGTGGAAGATAGTTTCTTGTATTGGAAATTTATTGCTGATTCTGGAATTGCTATTGTAGGAGAAGATGGAAGCTTAAGGTTTAAAACTCCTGATGAAGGGCCGCATTCTTCTGAGAAAAATCCTCATTTAGAAGCTGTTCTTGAAGAGCAGGGTGGTTTTATCAATCCAGAAGGAAGGAGAATTATTAGAAGAGACTATAGAAATAATCCTAATGAGCCTTTTGCGTATGGGGTTTTAACAGGGGAAACAACAGCACTACCTTATATTAGAGAAGGAAAAGAAGAACTTAAAGAAGGAGATTATGTTTTGGTTTTCACAGATGGTGTGGGAGATATAGCTTTTTTCAAAGATGAAAATGGTAATACAATGATAAATGATGGATTTGCTTATGAATTGATTATGGGTAATCGAAGAAGCTTGAAAAGATATTGTAGGAAAAGAGTTGAAACAGAAGGGACTTTGGTTGTTTGGGAAATGGAATAATTTTTATATTCTTATTTTTTATTTAATCTATGAAAAAGTTTTATTTTTTTAGAAAGCAGGTTTTAATTTTGTTTGTATTTTCTGTTTTAGTTTCTATTGGAGCAATTATTCATGGAGTTTTTATGGATTTGAATTTTACTCAGATAAAAAGGCTGACTTTTGAAGGATTAATTTTAACTCTTGTTGTAGTCTTTCCAGCAATATTATTTTTAGAGTGGGTGTTTGATATTAATAATAGAAAGAGGCTTAAGAAGATTGAGAGGAAGTTGAAGAAGTGATTAAATTAATTTCTCTAAAATCCCATCCAAATTGATTTCAAATAATGTAACAGGCATTTTTATTTTCCAGTTTTTTAGGATCTTGGGATGGATTTCTCCTATGAATCCAATTGTTTTGCTAGGGCCCCGCCCACCTACCCCACCAAGATCTGCTTTAAGGATTATCTCAGCACATCTGCCTTCAATAAAATATGTTGGGGTGTTTTCTGGTTCTTGAAGTTTTAATTCTACATTAATTATCTTTGAAAGATATTGCAGGATTTGTTTTAATTCTGTGAAATTTCCTGGAGCAATTGCTGCTGAGAGATGTTCGGATTCTTTAGTTTCATTGCTAGGATCCCGCCCTGCTCCCGACCTCGCTCGGAATTGATTAGTGGTTTGCCCTTCGCGAAATCGCTTCCCAAGGGATGACCCAAGAAGGGCCTCGCCCACCCCTTGAGGGGTTTGCTGGTCTGTCCTGTCCGAACCAAAATATCCATTACTTAGTTCAAACACTTTTCCAATTTCAAACACTTTTTGAGGATATTCTGTATCAACATTTTCTGCGAGAATTTTAAGAAGATAATGTGTGAGGTCTTTTCTCAAGATTGTGTAATCTGTTTTTGATTCTTCAACTTCTATGAAATCTTGTTCTTTGAGTTTCATTTTTTTGAATTGGTCTTTTTTATTTGTTAAATGATAATTTGAAATTTCAAGCATGTTGGTTCCCGATAAAATTTCTGAGATTTTTCTTTTGATTGTTTCTTTTGGATCTTCTTGTCCGATTGTAGAAATATCTGGAATTTCTGGAACAAAGTTTTCATATCCATATCCAATTGCAATATCTTCAATTAAATCAACTTCATGCAAAATGTCTGTTCTCCAAGGAGGGATTTTTATTGAATTTTTTTCATAATCATAACCCATTTTTTCAATTAATTTTTTGATTTGTTTTTCATTCAAATTTATTCCTAAAAGTTTGTTTGTGTTTTCTAAAGAAAGTTTCATTTTTTCAGGAACTAAATTTGGAGTTGTTTCTTTTGTAGTTCCTCTAAGATTCATTTGATAAATTTCCCCTTTCATCTCTGCTAGAGTTGTTACAATTATATTAAGGCATTTGCTTAAAATTTGAAAATCAAATCCAGAGCATTCAACAAAGATGTCTTTTGTTTCTGTTGTTATTTTTCCTGTTAATTTTGAATTTATGATTGGAGGCATGCTTAAAATCTTTTTATCAGCGTCCATGAAGATTGGAAATTTTTCTTTTCCTGCTAAAAGATGAGCATATTCTCTTCCAGTCGGATGTCTTTGCAAAATTTGTAATCCAGACATTTCCTTATCTGATTCAAGAGGTATGAATTTTATTTTATCTGGTTCTAAAGCAGTGTAAGTTATTGGGAGTTTTATTTTTTCAAGAGGGTAAATTCCGATTGCAAGTTTTTTTCTTTTTCTTCCAACTGTATTGTGTAATTTTTCCTGAATTTCAATCAACTCTTTGATCTTTTCGTCATTTAATCTTAATCCTTTGACAATTGCACAAGCCGTGTAAGGTCTTATTTTTTTTACAGAAGAATCTATTTTAACTTGATAATCTTTTTGAGGTTTGTTTACTTTGTATTTTTTTAATCCGTTTTCTTTTCCTAGGAAAGCTAAGAAAGATCTTTTGAATCCATGATAAGAAAGTAAATCAGGACGATTTGGAAAAATTTCAAGTTCAATTTCTTTGTCATCAAAACTTTCAACGGTTGTTCCAAACATTGCAATTTTATTTTGCATTTTTTCGTCGAATTTTCCGATTTCTTTTTCAAATTCTTTTCTTGGTATTTTTATGTTAGCCATTGAGAACCTCCTGCGTTTTTTTGGGCAAGTGTCCC
>CAZJEO010000012.1:0-14481 GCA_964545065.1 Candidatus Woesearchaeota archaeon
GGGGAAGGCGAGATGAAAGAGATTACAGAGAAGATTAAAGATTTTTTAGATTAATCTCTGGCTCGTTCGAGAGTGATTAATGTCTCTGGAGAGATTTTAACTCTCGACCTCGGCCTCATGAGAGCCGCGCTCTAAACACTGAGCTACAGAGACAAAAATATTAGAGAATAAGCGTTTAAAAGATTTCTGTCTAGAGTTAAGAATTAATTATCTTGTTTTTTGGCTTTTGCCAATAATCCTGCTAGTTGATTTCTTAGTTTTTTACTAATAGTCATACGATTAAGTATTTGTTTATTTTCTTCAAAATCTCCTGAAAATTGAACCCCTTTTTTAGTAAGAATATCTGCAGATCTTCGCACTGATTTTGGTTTGATTTTCCCCATCTTTATACTTTCTTCTCTTTGTATTTAAGGTTTTCTATTGTACTGTACAAATTTTAGTATGTTTTTATATTCTTGAAGAAATTCTGTAGCTTTTTTATCTAATTTTCCAGGAGAGATAAATAGAATCATTTTCTTTTCTGTTTGACTTTTTTGTATTGAAACTGTGAGATCATTTTCAGTTATTGTTTTTTTATCTTTTGCTATGATTATAATTTCCATGCTTCCAATGTTTGATTTTATTTTTCCAACTCCTGTAAATTCTCTTTTTTTGAATCCCCTCGCTTCAATTAGTTCAATATTACTTTGTTTTAGGGAATTTATTATTCCCATTACAAATTCTGATTTTTCTTTTTGTTGGAATTTCCTTTTTGGTTTGTCAAAGATATCTAATTTTTTCCCAGTAGAATCTATTTTTTTTGGAATTTCTTTTTTTTCACGAAGGGTTTCTGTTTTTTTCACGAAGGGTTTTTTAATTTGTTTGATTGTTGGTTGAGTTTCTGGAATTAAATAGTATCTCCAGAAAATTTCTTCTTCTTTTTTGAATGGAATTGCGAAATCTTTTATTGATCTTAATGCTACCCTGATTGCGGGGTCTTGTTCAATATCTTTTAGAGTTTTTTTGTTTTGTAAAAGTGTAAATGCTTCTTTTTCTTTACTGTTTAAATGAAGAGAAAAATTTTCAAGTTGATTTTCTTGCCCAGAAATATAGTAAATTGGTGAACTTCCGACTCTCATATTGCTTATTTTTATCTTTCTTTCAGACAAAAGTTCAGACAAAAATGCTGAGGCGAATAATATGCTTAATCCAGTTCCTTTTGCGAGATGGACAGGTAGGCTAGGTCCTCGTTGTTTTAGTACTGAAAGCATCCTTTCTTTTATCTCTGAAGTGTCTTGCGTTGGCATATAAAGACAACCTAAGGTTTTCTTTATTAAACTTTCCTTTAAATTTGGGCCACGCCTGATTTAATCAAGAAGTAAGGGGGTTATTTTTATTATGGTTTAACCCATTTTGTTTCATAGTAGGTGATGTCGCCTTCTTCATCAACAATCGCCAGAAGCAAGTTCTTTTTTGTTGAGTGTGCAATTCGAGTTTTTGCTGAGAACTCGTGCCAAGTAAGTTTTCCTGATTCATAATCTGTGAACACAATCCATTTTGCATGTTTTTTCCCAGGTTTAGCGGCTTTTTCATAAACTCTGAATTCTGCTCCAAATTTCAAGGCTGTTTTAACAATATAGCCTTTTTCTCTGAGATTTTTGAAAACAGGATATTTGATTTGAATTTTTTTATCAAACCTTTGAATTTTTTTTAATAAATCTTTTTTAATTATTTTTTTCCCTCTTGAGAAAGTCTCTAATTTTCCTTTTTCAACTAAGAAAAGTGCTTCTGAAAAAGAATATTTAATTTTTCCATTTACTGGTTCTCCGAAATGACTTTTTCTGTAAAGTGTGAAAGCATCGGCTGAGTTTGTGTTTATGGTTTCTCCAATAAACTGTGCTTGTATTTTTTGCATGAATTCATAAAGAAAAAGCAATATTTAAAAGTTGTTGAGTGGTTTATGTTGTATGAAATATAATTTTAAATCTATTGAATCAAAATGGCAGAAGAAATGGGAAGAGAAGAAAATCTTTGCTGTGAAAGAGAATCCAACACCCAAGGGTGTACACCAAGGAGGCGCGAGAACCCCAAAGAGGGGCGAGAACCTCTCCGAGGCCTCTTCGAGGCCCCGAGACAATTCCAAGGGAATGTCTACTAGGGGCAAAAAAAAGTTTTATGTTCTTGATATGTTTCCCTATCCTTCTGGTGCAGGATTGCATATTGGACATGCGTTTACATTTTCATTGGGAGATATTTTTGCTAGATTTAAGAGACTTCAAGGATACAATGTTCTCTATCCAATGGGTTATGATGCTTTGGGTTTACCTGCTGAGAATGCTGCTATTCAAGCAGGAACGCATCCAAAAGAGTATACTCAAAAATCAATTGCTAATTTTATGAAACAACAAAAAGCAATGGGATGGAGTTATGATTGGAGTAGAGTAGTTAATTCTGCAGATTCTGATTTTTATAGATGGGATCAATGGATTTTTCTTAAAATGCTTGAGAAAGGAATTGCTTACAGAAAGAAAGCTCCTGTGAATTGGTGTCCGAAGTGTAATACTGTTTTGGCAAATGAGCAAGTTATTAATGGTTGTTGTTGGAGACATGAAGAAACAAATGTAGAGATAAAACATTTGGAGCAGTGGTTTTTTAGAATTACAGATTATGCTGAGGAGTTGTTAAGTGGTTTGGATAAAATTGATTGGCCAGAGAGAGCTAAGAAACTTCAGAAGAATTGGATTGGTAAAAGTGAGGGAACAGAAATTGATTTTGAGATAGAACATAAAGGTAAAACTGTATTAATACATGGGAAAGATACAAGTCCAAATGAGAAATGGTATCCTTGGTTAGCAAAAGAAACTAGGAAGAAAGGCATTGAATTTATTTCTCCAGAACTTCCTAATGCTAAGGACCCACAACTTGATGAATGGTTAGAAGAAATTGATAAAACAAATCCAGATGAAAACACAATATTAATTGGGCATTCACGTGGAGGAGTTGCCATTTTAAGATGGTTGGAGAAATTACCTAAAAATAAGAAAGTAAAAAAAGTTATTTTAGTTGCGGCTAATAATCCTGCAATAAGTGAGAAGAATAAAAAGAAAGATACCCATGGATTTTATGAATTGGGGGAATATGATTTCGAGAAAATTAAATCTCATTGCGATAATTTTATTGTGATTCATTCTAGGGATGATAAATGGGTTCCCTTTGCTTCTGGAGAAAAAAATGCTAAAGGACTAAATGCTAAGTTTAAAATTTATGAAGATAAAGGACATTTTGGAGTTAAAGAATCTCCAGATATTCCCGAAGTTTTAGAAGAAATTTTTGAGAAATGGCCGATATTTACGACAAGACCAGATACTATTTTTGGAGTGACTTTTATGGTTGTGTCTTTGCAACATTCTCGTTTGATGGAATTGGTTACAGATGAACAAAAAAAAGAAGTTAAAGATTTTTTGAAAAAATTGAAATCAGTTAGTGAAAAAGAATTGGAGAACATGGAAAAAGAAGGAGTGTTCACCGGAAGCTATGCAGTGAATCCAATGAACGGAGAGAAGATTCCTATTTGGGCAGGGAATTTTGTTTTGGCTGATTATGGTTCTGGGATGGTGATGGCTGTTCCTGCGCACGACCAAAGGGATTTTGAATTTGCTAAAAAATATGGGATTAAAATTAAACAAGTGATTGCTCCCTACATTGAAATTAAAGGGGAATATGCAACAAGAAAAGATAAAAGGACTGTGAAAAGGAATGTTGTGATAGCAATTGTTAAGAATCCTAAGACAAATAAATTTCTGATATTAAAAAATTCTTCTGAAAATTTTTTTGTTATTGGAGGTGTTGAAGAAGGAGATATTATTGAAGAAGCAAAAAGGGAAGTTTTGGAAGAGACAGGCTATAAGAATTTGAAGTTTGTTAAACAAATTGGGGGAGAACTTCATAACTCTGTTTTTGCAAAACACAAAAATGAAAATCGTTATGGAATAAATAAATGTTTTTACTTTGAACTTGAAAATGAAAGAAAGGAAAAAGTTTCTGACGAAGAGTTAGCGAAGCATAAAACTTTTTGGATTTCTAAAGGGGAAGTTGGGAAATCATTAAATAATGAAAATCAGATTTATTATTGGAAAATCTTTAATGAAGGAGAAATGGCTTATACTGGTGATGGTGGATTAATGAATTCAGGGAATTTTAGTGGATTGGTTTCGGCAGAAGCTAAAGAACATATTACTAGTTTTTTGAAAGGGAAAAAATTAGGGAGAAAACGTGTGCAATTTAAATTAAGAGATTGGCTTATTTCTAGACAAAGATATTGGGGAACACCAATTCCTGTTGTGTATTGTGATGAATGTGGGATTGTTCCTGTATCTGAAAAAGATTTGCCAATTAAGCTTCCTGAAAAAGTTAAGTTTGGAAAAGGTAATCCTCTTGCAACAAATGAGAAATTTGTTAAGACGAAATGTCCGAAGTGTGGTGGGAAGGCAAGAAGAGAGACAGATACAATGGATACTTTTGCTAATTCTTCGTGGTATTATCTTAGATATTGTGATTCTAAAAATGATAAGAAAATTTTTGATTCTAAGAAAGCGAATTATTGGTGTCCAATAGACCAGTATATTGGTGGGCCAGAACATATTACAATGCATTTGATTTATATTAGATTTTATACAAAGTTTCTTCGTGATTTGGGATTGGTGAATTTTGATGAACCTGCTCGGAGATATTTTACCCAAGGAATTGTTCATGCTGCGGATGGAGAGAAGATGTCTAAATCTAAAGGAAATGTTATTGAACCTTTTGATATGATAAACAAATTTGGAGCAGATACTTTGAGATTAGGTTTGGTTAGTTTTGCTTCTGCTGATAAAAATACGAACTGGGATGAAAAGATTGTTGCTGGAAGCCATAAATTTTTGAATAAAATTTTTAATTATTTTTATGATTTAAAATTTGGAAAGGTAGAGAATGTTATTGAAAGCAAGTTGAATAAAACAATTAAATTAGTTGTAGAAGATATCGAAATGTTTAAACATAATTTGGCAATTATTAAAATTCGACAGTTGTTTAATTCTTTTTCTGATAAAAAAATTGATAAGAAAACAGCAGAGAGTTTTTTGAAAATGCTTTATGTTTATTGCCCACATATTACAGAGGAACTTTGGGAGAAGATTGGTGGAAAAGGATTTATTTCTTTAGCTGAATGGCCAAAAGTAGATGAAAAGAAAATTGATGCAAAGTTAGAAGAGCAGGAAGAGGCTGTTGAGAAACTTGTTGAAGATATTAATCAAATTAAGAAGATAACTGGAAAGAAAGATTCGAAAGTTTATGTTTATGTTCTTCCAAATGAACTTAAAATTTATGAAAATATCGAAGGTGTTCAAATTTTTGCAGTAAATGATAAAGCAAAGTATGATCCTGAAAATAAATCTAAAAAAGTTAAACCTGGAAGACCTGGAATTTATTTAGAATAGTTTTTATAACTTCATTTGCTTTTTATTTTATGATAAAAAGAGGGCATGAGAGAATTCATCTTAAAGAAATTTTTCTAAAGGTTTTCCATCAGAAAAGATTGCTTATGATTTCGTTAATGTCTCTTTTTGTGTTTATTCTTGCAATAATTATTTATTTTTCATTTTTTTCATTTATTCCAGACTTGGTTTGTGGTGATGGGACAAATTATGGAGAGTGTTCAAATATGAAACCATATTATTGTACGGATGGAACCTTGATTGAGAAGGCTTCTGTTTGTGGGTGTTTTGATAATTTGGATGTTGAGGCGGATTCTTGTTTTTCTGAATATAAAAATAAACCTAAGAATATCACTTTGAATTATACCTTGAGGGGAGAGAAGGGAGAGATTGATTTTGAAGTTTATGAAGGAATAGAATCTTATTTATCGAGGATTCCGCGTTCTATTTCTACGGCTAACGGAGAGAATGTTTCTAAGAAGGATTTTAAACTTAAGAAAATTGATGAAGAAGAACAGAGGAATTTGCTTTTGCCTTTGGTGGCTAAGATTCAAAATCTTGATGTGAATGAGAAAGATAAACTGAGAATTGCTGTGAGTCTTGTGCAGGAAATTTCTTTTGGTAATTCAGATAAGATTGTAGGTATTGCTGGAATAACCTTGAATTATTCTAGGTATCCTTATGAAGTGCTTTCAGAATTAGAAGGAGTTTGCGGTGAGAAGTCAGAGTTATTAGTGTTTATTTTGAGAGAGATGGGATATGGTGTTGGGTTTTTTTATTATCCGGCTGAAAATCATGAGGCTGTTGCTGTGAAATGTCCAAGGACGCATAGCGTTGATAAAACTGGTTATTGTTTGATTGAAACTACAGGACCTTCAATAATGACTGATAAAGGGATTGAATATGTTGGGGTTGGGAAATTGAAGTCAGAGCCAGAGTTGATTGTTATTGAGGAAGGAGAATCAATTGGGAAAGGATGGTATGAATACAGAGATGCTTGGAATTTGAATCGGCTAAGAAATAAGTTCGGATTATTTTTAGATAGGGGATTGAAAAAGCTTAAAGAGAAATATAATTTGGGGGAGATTTATAATCCCTAATAATTTTTTATTCCAAAACAGCTTTAATTCTCCTAACACCTGCACCAGAAGATTCTTGTTTTTTGATTTTGAATTTTCCTAATTCACAAGTATTAGCTACATGGGGTCCTGCGCAGATTTCTTTGGAAAAGTTTTCAATTGTGTAAACTGAAACTTTATCCCCATATTTTTTATCAAATGCTCCCAGTGCTCCTTGTTTTTTTGCTTGTGTTGGTGACATTACATCTCTGCAAACTTCGCATGATTTTTGTATTTGTTTATTTACTATGTCTTCTGTTTTTTGTATTTCTTGTTCTGTTAATTTTCGTGGAAATGAAAAATCTAATCTTAATCTTTCTGGAGTTATGTTTGAACCTTTCTGCATTATGTCGTTATCTTTGAGAACTTTTCTCAAAGCTGCTAAAAGTAAATGTGCTGCAGTGTGGAGTTGTGTTGTTGCTTTGCTATCGTCTGATAATCCTGATTTAAATCTTCCTGCTGTTGCTGTTTGAGAAAGTTCTTTGTGAATTTTACATTCAGTTAGAAATCCTTTTTCATCTACATTAATTCCTTTTTCTTTTGCAAGTTCTATTGTCATTTCTATTGGGAAGCCATAACTTTGGTAAAGTAAAAAAGCATCTTTACAATCAATGGTTTTTTTGTCTCTTGTAATTTTTTCAAATTTATTAATTCCTTTTTCTAAAGTTTTTTCAAATTTTTCTTCTTCTTTATTGAGTTCATCAATTATGAATTTTTGATTTTTCTTTAGTTTGGGATAATCATCGTAGATTTTTAGAATTTCTTTTGTTAAGGGTGTTGTTAAATCTTTATCTTTGGGAATTCCTAAATCTTTTCCGTATTTTATTGCACGTCTTATTAATCTTCTTAAAACATAACCTTGTTCTGTATTGCTGGGAGCAACGCCTTCTGATAAAATAAAAACAGCGGCTTTGATATGATCTGCGATGATTCGCATTGGTTTTTCATTTCCTTTGTATTTTTTGTTGGATAATTTTTCAATTTGTTTTATTATGGGTTTGAAAACTTCAGAAAGATAATCATCATCTAATCCATTCAATACAGCAATTGTTCTTTCAACGCCTCCTCCAAAATCAATGTTTTTTTGTTTTGCGTTTTCAAAACCTTTTTGTGTTTTGTTATAACCCATTAAAACATCGTTTCCAATTTCAACCCATTTTGTATCTTTTGGATTGAATTTTTTTGGTGCTTTGGTTTTTCCTGTCCAATAAAAAATTTCTGTGCTTGGTCCACAAGGTCCTGTTTTTCCTGCGGGTCCCCACCAATTATCTTCTTTGAGAAATGCAATCCTTTCTTTTGGAATTCCTAATGAGAGCCAGATTTTTTCTGCTTCTGTATCTTTTGGAGAATTTTTATCTCCCTTAAAACAAGTTATTGCTAATTTGTCAATTGGTATTTTGAGAGATTTTGTTAAAAATTCAAAAGTAAATTTAATGGCATCTTGTTTCCAATAATCTCCTACTGACCAATTTCCTAACATTTCTAAAAAAGTATGGTGTGTTGTATCTCCAACTTCTTGGATATCTCCTGTTCTAATGCATCTTTGAACATTAACTAATCTTTTTCCTAAGGGATGTGATTGTCCTAAAAGGTAAGGGACTAGAGGTTGCATTCCTGCAGAAACAAACAATGTTGTGGGGTCGTTTTCTGGAATGAGGTTTTCATTTGGAATTTCTTTGTGTTCTTGTGATTTGAAATATTCGATGTATTTTTTTATTAATTCCTTTCTGGTTACCATTTTGAGAATAAGGAAAGAGATTTTAAAAATTGTTTGTTGAGAATATAAAGGCTTTTAAATTAAAGAAAAGGAGGTTTGCTATGGTAAAAAAAATAAAACTTGTTTCTTCTCATGATAAATATAGAAATGAAATGAAAGAGGAAATTGAAATTGAATTTGGAGATCAAATTGTAGATGTAGAAATAGAAGAATTTCCTTCAATTCAGGCAATAGCAATTCAAGAAAGAGGGGATTTGGTCCTTTATGCTATTAGTAAAATATTTTATCCAATAGGAGCGAGAGAAAATTATAATAACTGGACACAAAGAGAAAGGGACACTTATAAAATTTTGAGTGATACTTTTGAACAGGTTAAGAAAGATTGTAATAAATATGGAATTTCTTTTCTTACTTTTAATCCAGAAGATAATTCTTTTGTAGGTGGGTTGAGAGAGGAAGGAGATAATATTAAAACAAGATTAAAAAATAAAAAGTCAAAAAATAGGAATCTTGAGGATTTATCAGTTAAAGAAGAAAAATTTCCAGACTTTGATGATTTTTAATTAACCACCAATAGCTCTCAATCTTTCTTGGATTTCTTGGAGTTGGCTTTCAAGCATCTCATCTTCACCAGTGTTTGTAGTTTCTTTTATTTTCCTAACTAATTTGTTTTCTTCGTAATCTTTTTTAATGGGATGTATTTTTACCTTTGGAAGAGTTTCTTTTATCTTTTTTACATTTAATGCAAGTTCTTTTAGCTTTCTATAAGTCTTTGCTTTTGTTCTGAGCTCTTCCATTCGGAGAGTTTTGTAATGTCTTATGATTTTTAAAATTCTTAAAAGATTCATTTGCAGAGAGAGAAGATCTCTTTTAGCTTGAAGTGCTTCATCATATTCTAATTTTATATAAACAGGATTTTCTTCTTTTGTTGTCATCTTATTCTACCTTAGAAAAAATGTCTTGATCTATTCTTTCGATTTCATGTTTTGTTGTTTGGATTTCTTTTTCCCAAGCACTTAGCTCCCTTTCTTCTTCCTCTTTTATTTTTTTAACGTCTCTTAACATTTTTTCAATTTCTGAAACTTGTTGCTTAGCTTTTTCAAATGAATTTAAACTTTCCTCAAATTTATCTATTCTTATGAAGATTGGTTCTCTTGCTTTTACTGTTCTTGCAGCTTCTCTGAATGTAGGAGGAATCGGTTCTGTTGCTCTTGGTCCTAATTTTTCAAGAGGCTGTAGCATCATTTGCTCTTTTTCTAGACCAAATTCATCTGCTCCAAATGCCTCTCCCTCTTTTTCTCCAGTTATAGCTTCTTTGATTGTGTCCTGTGAAAATTTTTCTCCTAGAGAATTAGTTGGGAATCTGGGCAATTGAGATAGTTGTTTTTCATCTTTTGACTCTTCAAAGGATGACCTTGGTGCGCCTTCTTCAAAATCAGGAAGGTCAGGGAGCTCTGGCAACTTTTGAATTTTTTTAGGTTCAGATACATTCTTTTTTGCTCCACCTTTTTTTTGATTTTTTCCAAACAAACCCATTTTAATATACTCTTTTTATTATATATAAAATAGTATACAGGTTTAAAAAACTTTCTTAACAATTTTACAAAATTAATAGTAAACCGAATCAACATCAGGAAAAATGTTTCAACGTTTTTATTTCGTAAAACCGAAAGATATATATGTGAATTTTTTTTAATATTTCAATGTTAAGAAAATTTCTTACAGAAGTTATTATAAGTATCGTCGGAAAACAAGGGGAAGGGTTGGTTGAGTTGCTAGATAATAAGAAACATGTAAACGAATTTTTAATTGCGAAAAAACTTGATTTTACGATTAACCAAACGAGAAACCTTTTGTATAAAATTTCTGATTATGGTTTGGTGTCTTCGATAAGAAAGAAAGATAAGAAAAAAGGTTGGTATACTTATTTTTGGAAGATTGAAGTTTTGAAATCACTAGAATTTTTGGAAGGGATTTTGTTGAAGGATATAAGTCAGCTTAATCACCAATTGAAGAGTAGGCAGGAAAAACAGTTTTATGTTTGTGAACGATGTAATATTGAAATTACTGAGGAGAATGCGTTGTTGCATGATTTTATTTGTGATGAATGCGGGGAAGTTTATTCCTTGAAAGATAACACCCTTGTTGTGCGGGATTTACAAAGGGCGAAGGGTAAATTGGCGAAGCAATTGAAACTTGTTAAAGAGGAAATTCAAAAAGAGAAAGAACGGTTGGATAAGATTAAATCAAAAGAACTGAAAAAAATTGAAGAAGAAAAGTCGGCAGCTAGAAAATCAAAAAGGGAAGCAACAGCTGCAAAGAAAAAGAAGGAAGCTTCGAAGAAATTAGTAGCGAAGAAAACTGCACACCACGGGCGTACCCAAGGAGGGCACAAGAACCTGCAAGCAGGTACCCCGAAAGATTTTGGTAAAAAATCTTTACAAGGGGCAAAGAAAGGTTCCCGCCCACCCGTTCGAAAGAATGTTGTAAAAAAGAAAGTTGTGAAGAAAAAAGTAACTAAGAAACCAGCGAAGAAATCTGGGGCGCATCGCTCGGTGCACACCAAGGAGGCGCGAGAACCCCAAAGAGGGGCGAGAACCTTTCCAAGGCCTCTTCGCCAAGTAGGTCTGAAAGAAGGCTCTAAATCATTGAATAAAGGGGTAAAAAAATAATTTTAAATGGCACATGTTTATAGTATTCAAACTAAGGGGAAGAAAAGTTTTTTAAAAAATATTAGTGCGACTAGACTTTTGATTTATATTAATGTGATTTTTTTTATTCTTGCAATTACTTTTGCTATGATAGTTCCTAATTTTCTTGATTACATTGCTTTAAATCCAACAAGTATTTTTCAAAATAAATATCTTTGGACTTTTTTGACTTCAATGTTTATGCATGCTCCAGGAGGAGCTATACCTTTTTTATCATTTCATCTTTTAATTAATATGTTTGTTCTTTTTAGTTTGGGAAGCATGATGGAAAGAATTATTGGCAAAAAAAGATTTTTGTGGTTTTATCTTATTTCTGGATTGGTGGCTGGATTATTATTTGTTTTTCTTTCGTACTTTTTTGGAAATACAGATCTTGGATCCAGAATTTTTGGAAGCCCCCTAATTCCTGCAGTTGGAGCTTCGGGAGCGATCTTTGCAATTGCAGGGTTATTTATGATGTTAACACCTAAAGTAAAATTCATGATAATCTTTTTACCTTTCTTTTCATTACCAGCATATATTATGATTCCACTTGTTTTATTTGGAACATGGTTGGTTTCTGCATCAACTGGATTTCTTATTGGTAATACTGCTCACCTTGGAGGCTTTTTGTGTGGGATTATATATGGATTATATTTGAAAAAGAAATATCCTAGAAAAACTCAATTATTAAATAGGCAATTTCATTAAAATTAGATATGAAAAAGAGGAAGAATGATTTTAGTTTAAAGAAAGAATATAGTAAGTGTTGGAAATATATTCGAGAATCTAGAAAATTTATTTATGTGATTATTGGAATGTTTTTGGTTTTTGCATTGGTTGGTTTTTTTATTCCGGCTCCAACTTATCTTGTAGAGCAAATAATGAAATTTCTTGAGGAAATTTTAGCGAGGACCGAAGGATTATCTCATTTTGAATTGACGAGATTTATCTTTCTCAATAATATAAAAAGTAGTTTTTTTGGAATGGCTTTAGGAATTTTCTTTGGAGTGTTTCCTGTTTTTGTTGCAATTGCTAATGGATATATTTTAGGATTTGTTTCTGAAATGAGTGTTTCATCCTCTGGAATTTTATCATTGCTTTGGTTTCTTCCTCATGGGATTTTTGAATTGCCTGCAATATTTATTTCTCTTGGTTTAGGATTGAAATTAGGAACATTTGTTTTTAGGAAAGATAAACAGAAATTTAAGGAAAATTTGTTAATGGCATTGAAGGTGTTTTTACTAATTGTACTACCTCTTCTGATTATTGCAGCAATTATGGAAGGAATTCTTATAGCTTTGGGGTGATTATTCTTTCAAATCACTTATTCCAAGCATTATAAATACAAATCCAATCATTATTACAAACCAGATTGCTCCACCTTTAAGGAACTCCCATGCAGCGCTTCCGAAGTTCCAGAAGTCTGTCCATCCCATAGATGCACTCCAAAGGAAGATTGCTCCGTTAAGTAGAATCAATCCAAAAAAGATTTCAGCCCATTTATTCATTGTATTTTTACAGAGTGTTTTTCCTTTAAAAAGATTCTTGTGATTTAATGTATATGTGGATTTTGAGTTGCTGAAGTGCCCACCCGTCCACCTAGAATTTTTGTGCAAAAATATAAAAGGAGGATTATTCTGAAAAGCGCATGGAACTTAAGATAAGATGTATGACAGAAAGAGATTTGGATAGGCTTGCTGAAGTTTATACTGAAGTGTATAATGTTTTTGATGTGGGAGAAGAATGGACAAAAAAATCTTCTCGTGATCTTCTTGATTATTGGTTAAAACGGCAGCCAGATTTGTGTTTTTTGGCTGAGTATGATAGGGAGGCAGTTGGAGCTTTTGTAGCAGGAATAAAACCTTGGTGGGACGGAAACCACTTAGTTGATGGAGAGATTTTTGTGCATCCTAATCATCAAGGAAAAGGTATTGGTAGGGTATTATCTAGACATATGTATGAAACTGCTATTGAAGGATATGATGCTGTAACCTGTGATCTTGATACATTTAGAGGGACTGGTTTTCCACTTAGTTGGTATAAATCTCTTGGATTTGAGGAGGTTGATGAATTGGTAATAATTTCTGCAGACCTTGAAAGAGTATTAGGGAATCTAAAATAGTTTTTAGAAAGTTTTAAAAGCAAATTCTTATTCTTGAATTTATGAACTTTGCAAATATTTCAAGTATTGCAATACCAAATTAATTTTTCTACTGGAAGTTTTGTTCATTAAATCTAATTAAAATGAAAAAAGTTAAAGATCTTTTATGGAAACCTGGTATGTCTGTTGAGGCGCTTGTTGATAGTTTTGGCTCTGTGGGATATCAAGCGACAGAGTTGAGTGAGGCTGTTAATGTTATTATGAAGATGAAGCGTTCTGGTTCAAAGGTTTTTTTGACTTTTACTTCAAATATGGTGACTTCTGGTTTGAGGGGATTTTTTGCACAGCTTTGTAAATTGAAAATTCCAAGTGTTTTGGTTACAACTTCAGGAGCTATTGAAGAAGATATAATGAAAGCTGTTGGAGAAGATTTTGAGATTTCTAATTTTTATGCAGATGATACAAGATTACATGAGAGGGGGGAAAATAGAGTTGGAAATTTGGTGATAAGAAACGAGAGTTATATGAAATTTGAAGATTTGATGTTAAGTTATCTTGAGAAAATTTATGAAAAGAAAAAAATATTTTCATCTTCTGAGTTGTTGTATGAACTTGGTTTGATGTTGGAAGACAAAAATTCTATTTTGTTTCAGGCAGCTAAAAATAATATTCCTATTTATTGCCCTGGAATTGTAGATTCTTCATTTGGATTTCATTTATTTATGTTTCAGCAAAAGCATCCTGATTTTATTGTTGATACTATTTTAGATATGAAGAGAATTGTAACTGATTTGAGTTTTGATGATAAGAAAGGTTTGATTTCTCTTGGAGGAAGTATTTCAAAACATTATGCTGTTTTTGCGGCGTTGATGTCTGGAGGTTTTGATTATGCTGTTTATATGACAACAAGTCATGCTAGTTCTGGTTCAATGAGTGGTGCTACAACACAGGAAGCTAAGTCTTGGGGAAAGTTAAAAGATGATGCAGAAGCTGCAACTGTTATTGGAGATGTTTGTATAACTTTTCCTTTAGTGATGTGTTCTGTTTTGGATAAGATGGAGAGGGAGGGAATGTTGAGAGATGGAAGCTAAATTTATTTTATCAAAGAAAATTGTTAAAGAGCAAGTTGAAACTCTGGAGAATTTGGGATTGAGGGTTTCATATTCTTATAAGACAAATAAGGAAGTTGGGAATGTTTTGCAGGATATTTCAGATGTTGATTTTTCGATTCATGCAAGAGAAGAGATTGATATGATTAAAAATAAATCTAAGATTTGGTTTTTTACTCAGGCAGAGAATGAGGAAGAACTTGAGGAGATTTTGAAAAAAGGAATACGAAATTTTGTTGTTGATAATGAAATTGATTTAGGGAGGATATTGGATGCAGTGAGTAGATTCC
>CAZJEO010000013.1:0-9315 GCA_964545065.1 Candidatus Woesearchaeota archaeon
CAGGTTCTTCTACAACTCCTGCTTCAATAATTCCTCCTTCTGGAATCGGAGCCATAATAAAATCATCCCTATAACCCAAATCCCCTTCAAAAAAAGTTGTATCAGCCGAAACAAACTGAAGAAACAAAATACAAATTAAGAATATAAACATAACCTCTTTTTTCATAAAAATAATAAACAAAATAGATTTTTATAATTACTTATTTCAACTTAACAGCAGTTCCATAAGCAAGCATTTCCGAAACACCCTGCATTATCATTGATGTCATAAACCGAACTCCGATAATCGCATCAGCACCCTTGTCAATTGCTTCATTCACCATTCTGTTATAAGCTTCATCTCTTGCATGAGAAATCATATCAGTGTAAGTCTTTATCTCGCCACCAACAATATTCTTCAATCCCGCAGCAAAATCTCTTCCAATGTTCCTTGCTCGAGCAGTATTCCCTCGAACAATTCCCAAAACTTCAGCAACTTTTTTGCCCGGAATCTCTGTCGCAGTTGTCACAGTCATTTCTTGTTTCGGTTCATTTTTCGCTTCTTCATTCATTTCTTGTTCTTCCATTTTATCTGTTCTATTACATCCTCTTTCTTATTTAAAAATATAACTATTCCAATAATTAGGATAGGAACTCCATACATCAAAGCCACCCATTTAGCTTCTTTCATAAAAAAAGCTAAACCAACCAAAAACAATCCTCCAAGCATCATGATTATTCCAACAATTATTTGAACTTTTCCCATAAGAAAACATTAAAACGAGAGTTAATAAATTTATTCCTCTGTCTTCTCAGCTTTCCCGTCCTCAATTAAAATCTTAGCTATCTCATTCGGAATATTCGCAACTTGCCCTTTTTCAAATCCTCCCATTTTTTCACCGTTCAAATCAACAAACTCCTCGACATCTTCCTTAAAAATCACCAACTCATTATTTTGTTTCTCTTGTTTCTCTCCATTCAAGAGATTATTCAATTTCTTATCAGAGACATCCAACCGAGCCATCAATTCCTCAAATAATTCTTTCTCAAAATCAAACATATTCTCAAAATCCTGTTTTGAAATCCCAGTCTCAGCCGCAATCAAAACCAAACTCAAAATTTTCTTCCTTCTCCTTGTAATCAACTCCTTAAACAAAGTAATCGCATTTTCAAGTTGCTTCTTTGTCTTAAGAATAACATCTGAAAAAGAATCATCTTCCTTCATAGAAATCTCTTTCTTCTCTTTCATATACTCTGCAACATCTATTATAAATTTCTTAGGCAGCTGCTGCAATTGCTCAGAATATCTCTCTTTTCTAGCTGCTTCATATATGTCATTATAAGTTATCATATCCAAAGAAGTATTCAAAGACTTTTAATAATTATTGTAATAGATAATCCTTTCCTTAAAATAAAAAAATGGATTTATTATCTAAAATCCACCTGATCAGTATCTGTAAAAAACACACTTAAATCAAATTCTGAATCATTAATCTTCTCGACTTTTATGAATTCTGCTTCAATACCTACGTGATCAAGCTCTCTAAGCTCAGCAAGATTAGCCCAAATATAATCTATAAAATCTGTTTCATCTAAAACAATTTCGTTTGGATTTTTAGCTGAACATAAAAACGATAAAGATTTTGAAGTTTGGCCATCCTTTCTTCCAATTGCTTTTTCTTTAATTAATATAAAACCAGGTTCTAAATCAAGACCACATTCCTCTTTTACTTCTTTTATGAGGGTTTGTATGATGGTATCATTGCCTTCAGCTTTTCCACCCGGAAATGTATAACAACCCGGATAAACTATTTCATCATTACGCCGCTTAAGTAAAAGGATTCTACCATCATCCCTCATAATAACAGCTACAGGCGTAACAATATGCAATTTATCTGTTTTATTATATACCATAAGATGTAACCTATTTCACAAACCCAACTTTTTTCAAAAGATCTTTCCCAAGTATTCTTCCCAACTTTCCCTTCCTCGCTTCTTTCTCACAAAACTTCTTTGCTTTTGGTGGAGAATGATTGTAAAAAAGCACAGGAACAGGATCAGCAGAATGCGCCTTAAGTTTACAAGGAGTCGAGTGATCTGCTGTAACAACCACGTTAATCTTATTCACCGGTGCAAATTTCCTCAGAAAATTAAACAAAGTTTTATCAATATATTCCAGCATCAATTTCTTCTCAAAAGGCTTATTATCATGTCCAGCATTATCTGTTTCTTTAATATGTACATAAGCATAATCAAATTTTTTATGATTTTTTCTTATAGCTTTAATTGAAAACTTGCATGCCTTAACCAAACCCTCGTGAAGAGTCGCATAAACATCCAGCTTTTTAAGTTTAGGATACTCAAAAGAGAGTACAGTCATCCCAGAAACCATTGAAAACCCAATTTCTACAGGCATATAGCTAGGAGATAACCATTTCTTATATTGCTTTAATTTAGGAGGTTCAATACCTGGCCCCCTAACTAACAAATAATTAGCAGGCATCAATCCTTTTCTCTTTCTTTCTATATTAATTGGGTGATTATTAAGAACTTCATAAACTTTCTCCAAAAATTCATTAATTACATTTACAGTATAATAAGTATTCTCATCCTCATCTAATGGCTTCACACTCATAATCTTTGGATGCCCAGAGAGTCTCGCTTTTTCATATGTTAAATCATTTCCAGAAATATTATCTGAGAACCCTCCTCTAAAAACTAAAACCCCTCTGTGCTGCACACTAGTTTTAAAAACAAATTCGCAAGGAAGTTTTATTTTATTATTAATTGCTTTTGCCAAAATCTCTGCTTCATAAGTTGTCAATGTCCTTCCAGCTCTTCTATCAATAATCTCTCCATTTTCTAAAGAATCTATTGTAGCAAAATTAGCTCTTAAGGCTAAATCTCCCCTAGTTAATTTAATATTAGTGCCCCTTGCTTCTAACTGCCCTCTTGTACTTGAAATTAATTCATTTCCAAAAATAGAAACAATTGCCTCGTCAGATTCAGGGATAAACCCAGGCCTAACAGAATACATATAACCCATTTCCCCTCTTGTAGCTAAAAAATCAAGATTTGGCGTCTCTGCCACCTCTAAAGGAGTTTTGTCACCGAATTGTTTAGAAGGTAAATCACCCATTCCATCCACAATAACCAATACTCCTTTCATTTGACGTACCTCTTACAACGAATGAATGAAAATTTCCTATTTACTTTCATTTAATTCAAACACCCCCATTCTTTATAAAAATTTATGTTCAATGAAAAACATTATAAATCTCATAACACTCCAGAGATTATGTTTGGAAAATTAAGGGAAAAAATCAAAGGTTGGGCAAAAAAAGTCTCAGAAGAAACTGAAAAACAAGATGAAATCAAAGTTATAAAAGAATCAGAGCTAGTTAAAGAAAAACCAAAAAAGATTAAAAAAGAACCAGAAAAAGAAATAGAACTCCCAATGAAATTTAATGCTGGTGCAAAAAAATATGAACCAGATTTAGAAAAGCTCCAAGAAACTATCAAAGAAAAATCTAAGGGAAAAAAGCCTCTTTTTAAAAAAATAACTCTCACAAAAACTACAATTTCTGAAAAAAACTTTGAAACCTATGCTGAAGAACTTGAAATGCTGCTTTTAGAAAACAATGTTGCATTTGAAGTTACAGAAAAAATAATCCAAGAACTAAAAGAAAAATTAATTGGCAAGGAATTTTTAAAAAAAGAACTTGAAGAAGAAATAAAAGACGGCTTCAAAGAAATTATCAGAGAAATTTTAATCTCTCCCCCAGATTTAATGGATGAAGTAAAAGAAAAATTAACAGACCAGTCAAAAGATCCTTATGTAATTTTGTTCTGTGGTATAAATGGCTCTGGCAAAACAACAACAATTGCAAAGATTGCAGATAACTTGAAGGACCGCGGAGTTTCTTGCGTGATTGCTGCAGCAGATACATTTCGTGCTGCTTCAATAGAACAAATAAAAGAACACGGAGAAAAAGTCGGAGCAAAAGTCATTGCTCATGAATATGGTGCAGACCCAGCAGCAGTAGCATTTGATGCAATAAAATATGCAAAAAAGAATTTCATAAGATGCGTACTCATAGACACTGCAGGAAGAATGCATACTGAAAAAAATCTTCTAAAAGAAATAGAAAAAATTGCAAAAGTCGCTAAACCAGATTTAAAGATCTTTGTTGGAGAAAGCATCACAGGAAACGATGTAATAGAACAAGTAAAAAGCTTTGATTGGGCAATAGGCATAGACGGTATAATTCTCACAAAAGCAGATATTGATGAAAAAGGCGGAACCTCATTATCTGTCGGATATATAACAAAAAAACCAATTTATTATCTCGGCACAGGCCAAGCTTATGATAAAATTGAACAATTTGATAAGGAGAAGTTCATTGAAAGGCTTGGATTATAGAAAATCTTTTATAATAAAAGTTCTTCATTTATCTATGTATAACTTAGAAATAGTAGATGATATATTGGATGCACATAAAACACAACAAACATATGAAAGCCAAACTCGCGAAGATGTTTCGTTTCCTCAATCCCACATACCTAACAAACACATCAGATTTAAGATTAATTATAAGACAGGAAAGATAGAGACAATCCTCCTAAAACCTTCTAAATTATAAACCCAAAATTTATTAACCCTTAATCTACTATTTCTATTATGTTAGAAAAGTTAGGAGAAGTTCTTAGAAAAGCCACAGATAAAATAGCTAATGCTATATTTGTAGATAAAAATCTAGTGGATTCTATAATTAGAGATTTACAGCGAGCACTTATAGAAGCAGACATGAATGTTGTTTTAGTTAAGCAACTCAGTGACAAGATAAAAAAAGCTTCAATGGATGAAAGAATCAAAGGTATAGAAAAAAAAGAACATCTCATAAAACTTCTTCATGATGAACTATTGCATATTCTTGGAGAAGAAAAACAATTAAAATTAGGAACAGGTCAGAATAGAATTATACTTCTCGGACTTTATGGTGCAGGTAAAACAACAACAATAGCAAAGATAGGAAATTATTTTGCAAAACGTGGGAACAAAGTTGCACTTGTAGGTTTAGATGTACATCGACCAGCAGCTCCAGAACAATTAAAACAACTCGCAGAAAAACACAATCTAAGTTATTTCATAGAACCAAAAGAAAAAGATCCATTAAAAATTTGGAAAAAATTCAAAAAAGAACTCAAAGATTATAATTTAGTTTTAGTGGATACTGCCGGCCGTCATAATTTAGATAAAGAATTAATTAAAGAAATAAAAGCTTTAGACAAAGAAATAAAACCAACAGAAAGAATTCTTATAATGCCTGCAGATATTGGCCAGGCTGCAAAACAACAAGCTCAAGCATTTGAAGAAGCTGTAAATATTTCTGGTGTGATTATTACAAGAATGGATTCAACTGCAAAAGCAGGAGGTGCATTAACAGCTTGTGCAGAAACAAAAGCGCCTGTTTATTTCATGGGAACAGGTGAAAAAATAAATGATTTAGAACAATTCAATCCAGAAAGATTTCTTTCAAGATTACTTGGAATGGGAGATTTACAAACATTAATTGAAAAAATAAAATCAGTAACAAATGAAGATAGTCAAAAGGCCGTTCAAAAAAGACTTGAAGAAGGCAAACTTTCATTAGAAGATGTTATTGAACAAGTTAAATCAATGTCTTCATTAGGAGGATTTGATAAAATTAAAGGCATGATTCCTGGATTTGCAAATATCAAAGATAAAATTCCAGAAGGAATGATGGAAACCCAAGAAGGCAAGATTGCAAAATGGGAACATATTTTAAAAAGCATGACACCAGAAGAAAAAGAAAACCCAGAACTATTAGAAAAACAAACTTCCCGTATTTCCCGTATTGCACAAGGTGCTGGAGTGCACAATAGCGACATCCGCTCACTGCTCAAACAATATAAACTTCTTAACGAAATGATGCAAGGCGGGATGAGCGACATGGACATGTCACAAGGAATGAACCAAAAACAAATGATGAAGATGGCCAAGAAGATGATGAAAGGTGGGAAGTTGAAGTTTTAAAAATGATTAATTGGGAAACAATAATTTTTATTTCAATAACAGGTATTTTTACACTTATGGGTGCTTTAATAGGCTCAATAATTGCTCCTTGGAGGAATCATAAATATTCTTTAGAAAAACTTAGAGAAGAACACGAGAAGAAAATAGATTATATGAAAAAAGAATATTTTTTTGACAGAAAATTAAAATATTTTGAGGAGACTCTCGAAAAAATAGGAGATGTTATCAGTAAATTCTTTGTGATGGTGGCTTATCTAGAGAGAAATATTGATATTGGGGAGTTTCCCACCCCCACAGATATCAAAATAGATAAATGTGAATTATATTTTAACAGTTATGAATTAATTAAGGAAATAAACAACATTATGGAAATAGAATTGGAATTGAGGGATTTATTTAGTTCAATTAATAATAAAAATAAAAAAGAAATTCCAAATAAAATAAGAATTTTATGTAACAAGCTTATAGATAGAAAAGTAAGAGTGACGGAATTAATGAAAAAGGAATTACAAAATTAATATAAAATGACCTCCCACATAATCGCACAAGGCGCCGAAGCAATCATTCTCTTAAATAATAATCAAATTATCAAAGACCGCATCCCAAAATCCTACCGCCTTCCAGAATTAGACAATAAAATCCGTTCGCGAAGAACAAAATCAGAAACAAAACTTCTAGAAAAAGCATCTTCTATTATTAACTCTCCAACTCCTCAACCCCAAAAAGATAAATTCAAAATCCAAATGACCTACATAGACGGCAAAAAACTTTCAGATCATCTTGATTCTTTTCCATTAGCAAAACAAAAACAAATATGCAAACAAATTGGAGGATCAATTGCAAAACTCCATGATGCTGATATAATTCACGGAGATCTCACAACTAGTAATATGATTCTAGTAGAAAATCCTGCAACTCACGCCTCTCTAAAAAAATCTTCCCCATTAATTTCATCTTCAACGAAGAAATCTGGCGAAGCCGATTTTAAAGCCATCAATAACGCGTCAGCGCCTAAAATATATTTCATAGACTTTGGCCTAGGATTCCAAAGCCACAAATATGAAGATAAAGCCGTTGACTTGCATCTTCTTCGCCAAGCACTTGAAGCAAAACATTTCAAACATTGGCAAGAACTTTTTGATGAAGTAATAAAAGCATACAAACAATCTCCAGATTTCAAAATAGTTTTAGAAAGATTGAAAGCAGTTGAGAAAAGAGGAAGATATAAACATTAAAATGGATTTAATAGAATGGGATATTTATGAAATAACCTCAGATAAAGAGAATTTACATGGAGTTAAGCTTAGGGGAAGAATAAGAAAATTTGGATTAGTTAATCAAAAAAATATTCTTGTTGAGAATGTAGATATCAAGGATGGAGCAAACAAGGTAAGATTTGCTGTAGAACATAATTCAGATGCTAGCCCCATCAAGAAATTTATAGAAAGTCTTATTCCTGGCGCAGACATAAAATTAATCTTACAAAAAATAAAAAATCCAATTCTCTCTAGAAAACAAATTAATAATGAATCAAGATATAATCTAGAATAGTCTTAGAAAGATTAAAAGCAGTTGAAAAAAGGGGCAGGTATAAGCATTGATTATCCGTTATTTTATTTTTTCAATAATTCTTTCCATTTTAATAATATCCTCTTCATTTTCTTCATATATTTCTTCTTTTGAAGAACAATATTCTGTCCTAGCAAGTTTTTTCTTGTTTACCAAATCAAGCCTCTCAAGTCTCCATGAGATCATTCCCCAAATATGCGCCAACAATCTCAAATCAAATCTCTTCTCAGCATTTTTAGATTTTGAAAAACCATATGTGTTCAAAAATAACTTCTTTTGCCTTTTATCCAAATCATAACTCCAAACAAAAAAAACCAAATCCGCTTCTGGAATATTATAATGAACGAATTCCCAATCAATCAACCTTACACTCTTTCCATCATAAAAAACATTTGTTCTAGTTGGATCTCCATGATTTAAAGATAAATGATTTATATGCGCAAATAGGTTTTGATATTTATCAAAAAGAGTTAAACTCTCAGAATAAAGTTTATCTAATTTATTTTTCACATCTAAATCCAAAATCTTACTAAATTTTTTATATCTCTTCACACCAATTCTTTTTGAAAGCGGAACTAATTTCCTCTTTACCTTTGTTTTATGCAATTGTTTATACCAATTAGCCATCATCACTATATATTTATCATCAGCTTTTTTTGGATGATTTCCTTCTATAAATTCCTCTACAATGAAATTTCTATCGATAATCTTATGAGTATCATCAAATAAAAATACTCTAGGTCCCAATTTTCCTTTTGTCTTTTTCAGAAATTTATACTCCTTCGCTAGATTATCAAATTGTAGGTTATCTTCAACTCTTAGAACAAATCTATCTTGGTTCGTATTAATTACATAGTTTTTATTATGTGATCCCATGCCCAAAAAATCAAAGCTAATAAAATCAACTTTCAAAACATCACAAATTTGTTTCACCTGTTTTTTAATAAGTTTTTTCATTTGAATCTATAGCCCCACCAGGATTCGAACCTGGGTCTCAGCCTTCAAAGGGCTGAATCATTGACCACTAGACCATGGGGCTATGAAAATCAGAATCTATTTCAATTTATAAGGTTTTTCATCACAATAATTATTAAAAAGGGAAAAAATATTAAATCAAAATGGAGGACAAACTTAGATTAACATTAGAGCTTGCAGGTGACTGGACACCAGAAGAAATAGAACAATATGAACGAAATAGAAAATCCAAATTAGGACCATTATATGCTTCTGCAGGAATACCCATAAATAATCCAGAAGCACGAGCAGAATATCTAAAAGAAGTATTGAATTTAAAAATAGAAGATTATAGTACAATTATTACGATTGCCAAAGAAAAGGGTCGGCTCGAAGTACTTAAAACATTAGAAAAGTGGGTAATCGAAACCTTTTTCTAAATCATCCAAAAATTCTCTCATAATAAATCTCTCTATTAACTTCCTGCCTTCCAAGTTTCTTTCGCTTCAAAAAACTCCCAAACTTCTTAGGATTATATTTTTCACCAATTAATGTTGCTGCTAACTTTTTAATTTCGGTACTTGCTTTTGAATTTGGCTTATATCTTGTAAAAGGCATGAACTCTGCAACAGACTTCAAAATATCAACATCATGAGGAATCACTGCCATAACAGGAACCTTTGCCATCTCTTCAATTTCCCCAACATCCATCTCAAAATCTTTATCGTGAACTTTATTCAAAACCAAACCAATAA
>CAZJEO010000014.1:0-8485 GCA_964545065.1 Candidatus Woesearchaeota archaeon
GTGGGCACTGCCACCTCACAATTCCTAGAAGTCGGAAAAGTTGGAACAGGAATAAAAGAAAAAAGTGAAGAAGGTCTTTCATTTGAAGAATTAACAAATTTAATCAAACCTTTAATTACAAAAGAAAAAGGAAAACGCGTTGAAATCAAACCAAAAATAATTGTAGCTGTGACATATCAAGAAATTCAAAAATCTCCAAACTATAATTCTGGTTGGGCTTTAAGATTTCCAAGAATGACTGCTCTAAGAGAAGACAAACATCTTTCAGAAATAGCAACTCTCAAAGAAGTTGAAAAAGATTTTGTAAACCAAAAAAGAAATTATCGTTATGGTTAAACACAATAATTTTTAAAAAGAGATTTTAATTATTACAACTCATGAATGGGATGAAATATTCTGATATTGTTGATTATGATAAATTAGATCCTTTCAAAGAAGAATCCATTAAAAGATTGAAGGGAACATTGAACAATCCAAATCGATTGGGAGTACATATTGTTCCAGAAACAATTGGTGAGACTGCTGTTGCGGTTGGTATCAAATATGTTGATTTCTATTTAGCTTTCAATATTGAAGGTCTTGGAACAAAAAATATGATTGCAGAGGTTATGGCTGAGAAAGAAAGGATAGGAGCAGGTATTGGAATTGATAGAAGAAAGTTATTTGCTGGCCTTGGACGAGATGAGATGGCAATGACATTAAATGACTTAACAGCGATTGGAGCAACTCCTATTCTTTTTGAACCAATTGTAGCTACAGGTGATTCTAATTATCTTACTGACTCTGAAATATCAGCAGGGATTATTGATGGTTTTGAATATGGTGCAAATTATGCAAAAGTTGCAATTCCAGGGGGAGAGACACCAACATTAAAAGGAATTGTTGGTGCTAATACAATTGATGTTGCCGGTGCATCTATGGGAATTATTCAACCAAAATCAAGATTAACCACAGGACGTAATCTGGAAAGTGGTTTGACAATTTTTGGTATTTCAAGTAGTGGTGTCCATTCAAATGGTATTTCACTCACAAGAAAGATAGCAGAAAAAACAAGAGAAGGCTACTTTACAAAATTACCAAGTGGAAGAACGATTGGTGAAGCTTTACTTACTCCCACAGTAATATATTCCCCTCTTGTTGAATCATTATTTGATGGAGAAGTTGATGTTAGATATATGCAACCAATTACAGGACACGGTTGGGCAAAAATAATGAGGAAAAACAAACCTCTTAGATATGTTATTGAAGCTGTTCCTCAACCACAAGAAGAATTTAAATTCTTACAAGAACAAGGGCCTGTTGATGATGAAGAAGCATATCAAACCTGGAATATGAGTATTGGTTTAGTTGTAATGGCACCAAGCAATGATGCTTCTCGTGTTAGAAGAGCTGCAGAAAAAAATAATCTTGAATCTTATGAACTTGGAACTATAGAAGATGGTGAAAGAGAAGTTTTAATTGCACCAAAAGGAATAACCTACAGAGCTAAATAATTTTTCTAATAAAATTTTCATTAATTACTAAATTAATTTGTGCGATAGCACACAATTTCACGTCTCACGTCGAAGCCTTTATAAACTAAATTCTCCATAATTTTATTATTAAACAATGGCAAAAAGTAATTACAAAATACAAAACATTGTTGCAACAACTTCTCTAAAAAAGCCTATTCCTTTAACAAAATTAGCCAGAACACAACCTAATACAGAATATAATCCAGAAACATTTCCAGGTTTAGTTCTAAGAGTTAAAGAACCAAAATCAGCTGTTCTTGTTTTCTCTTCAGGGAACCTTGTTTGCACAGGAACAAAATCTGTCGCACAAGTAAATCAAGTTATTCAAGAAGTAATAAAACAACTTAGAAAAATAAACGTGAACATAACAATCAAACCAAAAATCACTGTCCAAAACATAGTGGCATCTGGTTCTATTGATTTAAAACTTAATTTAAATTTCTTAGCTCTTGAAATGGAGAACACAGAATACGAACCAGAACAATTTCCAGGTCTTGTGTACAAACTCGTTGAACCAACTGCAACTTTCCTTTTATTCAGTAATGGAAAACTCGTATGCACAGGAACAAAAAACAAAAAGCAACTTGAAGACAGCATGACACAATTATTGAAAAATGTTAGAGCAGCTTTAAAGAATTATAAAAAAGTATAGAAATTAATATAAAGAAAATAACTATTTCTTACACATGGCCGAAAAGGTGAAAAATGAGGAGTTAATTATTGAGGCAAAAAGTTTTTTTGATGCTTATAAAAAAGAGCTTGGTGCATCATTACGTAAGGACGAAAAAGTAATTTATGTAGATTTCTTAAAATTAACAGAATTCTCCAGCATATTATCAGAAGAAATTCTCACAAACCCAGAAGACACCTTAAGATTAATGGAAGTTGCAATTTCAGAATCTGGTCTCACAGAAGATTCAAGAGTAAGACTTTTCAATTTATCTCCTAGCCAAGAAATAAAAGTAAGAAATATTCGTTCTAGACATTTAAATGAAATGATTATGATTGAAGGAATAATCAGACAAGCTTCAGACGTTCGTCCCCAAGTTGTAAACGCAAGATTCGAATGTCCAAGTTGCGGAACAGTTATTTCAGTATTGCAAATGGAGAAAAAATTCCGTGAACCAGGAAGATGTTCTTGTGGAAGAAGAGGTGGATTCAAACTATTAACTAAAGAAATGGTTGATACTCAAAGATTAGTGATAGAAGAATCTCCAGAATCTCTTTTAGGTGGTGAGCAACCAAAAAGAATCAATGTTTTTCTAAAAGAAGATTTAGTAGAACCAAAAATGGAGGAAAAAACAACTCCAGGTAGCCGAGTAAAAATAATTGGAGTTCTAAAAGAAGTTCCAGTTCCACTAAACACAGGAGGTTTATCAACAAGATTTGAATTAGCAATAGAAGCAAATAACATAATCCCTTTAGAAGAAACTTTTGAAGAATTAGACATTAATGAAGAAGATGAAAAACAAATCTTAGAACTTGCAGAAGATCCAGAAATATTTGACAAATTAGCAGCAAGCATATCTCCAAGTGTTTGGGGATATGAAGAAATAAAAAAATCCCTAGTTCTCCAGTTATTTGCAGGAGTTCGTAAGATTCATGCAGATGGACAAAAAAGCAGAGGAGACATTCACATTTTACTCATAGGTGATCCAGGAGTAGCTAAATCAGTTATATTAGGCTTTATGGCAAACATTTCTCCAAAAGGCAGATATGTTGTAGGGAAATCAGCTTCAGGTGCAGGGCTAACGGCCACAGTTGTAAGAGATGAATATCTAAGAGGTTGGAGCTTAGAAGCAGGAGCAATGGTTTTAGCAAATAAAGGATTAGTTTGTATAGATGAATTAGAAAAAATGGACCCTCAAGATAGAAGTGCAATGCATGAAGCAATGGAACAGCAGACCATTACAATAAGTAAAGCAAATGTCCAAGCAACTTTAAGAGCAGAAACAAGCGTGTTAGCAGCAGCAAACCCAAAATTCGGAAGATTCGACCCATATCAATCAATCGCCCAACAAATTGACTTACCTCCAACATTGATTAATAGATTTGATATAATATTTACATTAAGAGATATTCCAGATAGAGAAAAAGATGAAAAAATAGCAGACCATGTACTTCACGAACACACAAAAGAAGGAGGAACCATGGTTATTCCAAGGGAATTATTCAGAAAATATGTCGCATACTCAAAACAAAGAATTAAACCAGAATTAAAACAAGATGCTGTTAACAAAATAAAAAAATTCTATATTGATTTAAGAAATAAACAAGTATCTTCTGATAGTGCCTTGAGACCAATCCCAATTTCTGCAAGACAATTACAAGCTTTAATTAGAATGTCAGAAGCATCTGCAAAAATAAGACTCAGCGAAGAAGTCACAGCACAAGATGCAGAAATTGCAATATCAATAATGAAGTATTATCTTATGCAAGTAGGTTATGATTACGAAACAAAAACATTTGACATTGACAAAATTTCAGGAAAATTCTCATCATCACAAAGAAATAAAATAATCATCGTAAGAGACACTATAACAGAATTAGAAGATAAATTAGGAAAAATGATTCCTCTAGAAGAAGTTGAAAAAGCATTAGAAGATAAGATTACCAAAGCAGAATTTGACGAAGCAATAAACAAATTAAGCATAGCAGGGGACATTTTCAAGCCAAGAAGGGGATTTATTTCAAGGGCTTAATCTCATAAAAACTTATAAACTATTTCCAATTTTACATTAAATAAATAATATCCTCGTGTGGTATCAGTCGGATTGCACGAAAAGATGCCACCCTTCATATTTCGAGGAAGGAGCGCGAGGAAAATCAAGGGGTTTCCTCGCATGCCAGACCAACAATTCAAAAGACACATTGCATTCAAATTAAGAATAGGAGATATATTAATTGGAAAACCAGTTATGGATCAAGAAAGATTTTCTTTTTTAGAATTAGGAGATAAAAAAATAATCCGAGTAAACATTGTTGGAAACATAGTTGACAAATATGAAAGTGAAGGAGAAAGCAAATTTGGTTCTTTAACCTTGGATGATGGTTCTGGACAAATTAAATTAAAAATATTCGGAGATGATCTTGAAAAATTCAAAACAGTTGTTCAAGGTCAAACAGTTCTTGTGATTGGAGTATTAAGAGTTTATAATAATGAAACTTATGTTGCTCCTGAAATAATAAAAGAACTTGATCCAAAATATCTTCTTGTCAGAAAACTTGAAAATGAAAAAGACAAAACACAAAGCGCACCACCAATAGAAAAAACTCAGATAAATGCTGTAAAAGACCAAATCCTTGAAATGATCAAAACTTCTGAAAGCGATGGAGGAATTGAAGTAGATAATTTAATTATGAAACTCAGAGAAGTATCTCCAGAAGTGATTAACCAAGAAATCAAAAAACTTCTTGAAGAAGGAATAATCTTTGAACCCCGTCCAGGTAAAGTGAGATGGTTGGGATAATAAAGGCGGAGGCAGGGGTGGTGGCGGATAAAAAAATGACCGAGCCATCAAAGATGGTTGGGATAAAATCTACTCACGTCCAGAATAATCTGTTTCTATAATAAAATCACTAACATCAAATTGCTCTTCATATTTTTTAGCAAATGTTTCTGTTTGAGGTAGAACACCTTCATCATAAACAGTTATTTGAGAATCCCCAACAGACTTAGAGGCTCTAGTTCTTGATCCATCAGAAACTGCTATTAGATAAATGCTACATATACTTACTTCGTTATCCTTAAAACATTCTTCTGCCAATCTTGCTTCAAGTTTGGCTCTTTCACTTTTTCTTTTTATTTTTTCTGTAATATCAATAATTGTTACCATATTAAATTCATTTATCTCCTCTTTATAAAAATTTATATACTCTATTTCAGAGTAAATTCTATGACAACCTACGAAAAACTCTTAGATAATGCATATAAAGAAGTAAAACAAGTAACTACAAACGGAAGTAGATTTGAAATACCAAAGGTAGAGGGGCATTTTGAAGGGAAAAAAACAATCCTGACAAACTTCTTTCAAATAGCTTCACACATAAGGAGAAAACCAGAACATTTTCAAAAATTCATGCTCAAAGAACTTGCTGCTTCAGGACAGCAAGAAGGAGACAGACTTGTTTTGAACATCACAGTTCCTAGTGAAAAGATAAATCAGAAAATAGAACAGTACACGAAAGAGTATGTGCTGTGCAAAGAGTGTGGAAAGCCAGATACAGAAATCATCAAAGAAGATAGATTAAGCCAGATTCACTGCCTCGCATGTGGTGCAAAGCACCCTGTAAGCAAAATCTAAATCTTTAAAAGGGAAAATATCTATATAAAATCAACAGGAGGACAAAAATGGTTAGAGCTTATTGTGTAAAATGTAAGAAAAAAGGTCAAGAAATGAAAGACCCTAAGATTGTGCAAACTGCGAGAGGAGGATACATGGGTAAAGGACAATGCCCAGATTGTGGAACAACAATGTGTGCTATGATGTCAAAGGACAACGCAGAAAAAGCAATCAAAGATGGAGCAAAAAAATCTTTTTAATTAAAGATAGTGCTCTTGACTTTGAAAACAGGGTTTTCTGTAATTTTTATTTTATTTAAAATGTTAGTAAAAATTATCAAATCCTACAGAACTATTATAATTATTTGTGATTCTAATTTAATTGGGAAAAAACTCGAACAAGGAGAATTTCAATTAGATCTCAAAGAAAACTTCTTTAAAGGAGATGAAAAATCAAAACAAGAAGTAATTGAAACCATGAAATCAATGGTTCAAGAAGATGCGACATTCAACATTGTTGGCCAAGAATCAGTAGATACTGCTATTGAAGCAGGCATAATTAACAAACAAGGGATAAAAACAATTCAAGATGTTCCTTTCGCACTTATACTCTTGTAAAAATGTGAATTAAAGTTTGAAAAACTTTGTTTTGCTTTAGTGTTGTTATAACTAATTTTATAAATCCCCTTCCCAACTTATAATAATGAATAAACCAAAGAAACATCATAATCCAGAACCAGCCGCACCTGTAACTCGTGTCAGGCTTCCAAGAGGAGAACAAGTTATAGGAATAATTGAACAAAGGCTTGGTGGAAACAAAATGATGGTAAATTGTCTTGATGGAAAATCAAGAAATTGCAGAGTTCCAGGGAGATTAAAGAGAGCTTTATGGCTTAGACCAAATGATGTTGTGATTGTGGAATTCTGGGAATTTGATAAGGACAAAGCAGATGTTATATTCAAATACCGTCCAAACCAAATTGACTGGTTAAAAAAGAACGGATATTTGAAAACAGAAAAGAGTGAATTTTAAAATGAAAACCATCCACTCAGAAAAAATTCCAAGAATTCTAAAAAACAAAAGAAGATTAGAATCAAAACTTAAAGTTAAAATAACAAACAAAGGACAAGAAGTTTCAATAGATGGCAAGCCAGAAGACGAATATACTGCAGAAAAAGTTATTGACGCGCTGAATTTTGGTTTTCCATTCTCAGATGCCTTATTGATAAAAGACGAAGATTACATGCTTGAAATAATAAATATAAAAGACCACACAAGAAGAAAAGATCTAGCAAGTGTAAGAGCAAGAATTATTGGAAAAGGAGGCAAAACACTGAAAACCCTGTGTAAATTAACAAGATGCTGTTTTGAAATCAAAGATAACGAAGTCGGCATAATCGGCTCACCAGAACACATTAAAAACGCTCAAGAAGCAGTTACTTCCATAATCAGAGGTTCTAAACAATCTAATATTTACAAATTCTTAGAAAGCAATCAACTTCAACCAGTGGTAGATTTAGGGTTGAAGGAAACAAAAAAGAAATAGCCTCGTTCCAAAGTCACTCGAATATATTTATAATTAATAATGTAAAACTCGCGTTTTTCGATTATCAACTCCTATAACCGAGCGAAGCGAGGCATTTTTCCCAAAACAAAACTTTAAATATGATTCTGAATTAAAATTTTTAAGTTCCCGTGGCTCAGTTGGTAGAGCGATCGGCTGTTAACCGATAGGTCGTAGGTTCGAGTCCTACCGGGAACGTTTAGATTCTATTACAACAATCTTTAAAAACAAAAATAAGATTATATAAAAATGGGAGAATATAATTTTGTATGGAAAGATAAGGAGGGCTTAGTTTCTGTGGGAACTGTATCTTCAAAAGAAGATTTTGAAAAGAATTATGCTAATATGGAAGGCATAACAATTGTTGATCAGGGAATAACTTATGAAGAAGCAAAAAAAATGTGTAATACGTATGAAAACAACAAAATGGCACTGACAAGAAAAATAAACGAAGATACTGGAAATCCCATTTTTGCATCAGCTATTGGAGAAGTTATAGCGCGGCGGGGTTTAGAAGAATAAATAATTCTATCAAAAAACTTTATTAATCCCCTTTCCTTTCCCTTAATCATGCAATTAGACAAAGCAATAAAAGACAGACGAAGTATTCAAAAATTCAAAAGCAAAAAACCAAGCTGGAAAAAAATAATAGAATGCATGGATACTGCTCGTTATGCACCAATGGCAGGAAACAATTTCACATTAAAATTAATTCTCGTTTCAGATAAAGATAAAATAAACAAAATTGCAAAAGTATGCCAGCAAGATTTCATCACCCAAGCACATTACGTCGTTGTTTTCTGCTCAGTTCCAGGAAGAACAGAAACCTACGGCAAAAGAGGAGAGATTTATGTGAGACAACAAGCAGGAGCAGCAATGCAAAACTTCCTTCTCAGCATACAGGATGCAGGATTAGCAACATGCTGGGTAGGACACTTTGTAGAACCCATAATTAAAAGAGAACTAAAAATCCCAGACAACGCACAAGTAGAGGCAGTTTTCCCAGTAGGATACGAATATTCAAAGCCAAGATCAAAATCAAAAATCGACATGGATGCTATTCTTTATTTCGACCAATACAAAAACAAAAAGATGAAAAAAATTAAGAAGTTAGATGTTTAATT
>CAZJEO010000015.1:0-6362 GCA_964545065.1 Candidatus Woesearchaeota archaeon
AAACATAAATCAATTTCATTCCTTGTTCAAGCAACGCAATATTCCTATAAAAAATCCCAGAAAGATGACTCGTAATTCGTTTCTTATCATCCATCAAAGGCGTCCCGTCCATTTGCCGAATCGTAGTCAAAAACTGGTACAATGTATTAAACGCATCAACACAAATAGTCTTCCCATTCAATTCAGCAAAGTCTAATTCTCTTCGTGGAATAATCTCACGTATGTTTAAACCCATAAATTAGCAATGTATAAGAAATATAAATAGTTAACTAAAATTATTGAACTAAGAAGTTATATCTCTTTTAATTTCTCTAAGATAATTCCGTGCTTCTTTTTTTGTTAATTTGCTGTAAGGTTTAATATCATATCCTGCTTTTCTTAATTCACTAAATCTCTGTTTAAATTCTCTTACAAGAATTGTTTCTCCTCCCAAAAGTGGTGGAAATTTCCTAAAAGCTATTTCTTTCCATAATTCCAATTGCTCAGTATCTAAAGTATGAAAACTACCTGTTCTCTGATAAAATCTCTCTTCCAAAGCCCTACCTATAGCTCCACTTGGATCTTCATCAGCATTGTACTTTTCACATTGTTCTAATAATGTATCCATAAAATAACCTCTCAAAAAACATATAAAAAACTTTCCATTCATCAAATTTAAATAACTAAAACACATTCAAAAAACATGAAAACAGACTTTATTCCAGTAGATTATGACTATTTTGACTTTGCTGGTAAAAACTATGCAAAAATAATCGGTAGAGATAACAAAGGAAAAAGAATCTGCATAATTGACTCTTGTCCTGTTTATTTTTGGGCAATTCTCAAACAAGAATTAAAAGAAAACAAGATAAATTCTTTAATCAAAAAAATAGAAAAAATAAAAGTTGCAGAAAAAGGTAGACAAACAAAAGTTGAAAAAGTAGAACTACAAAGCAAAAATTTCTTAGGGAAAAAAGTAAAAGCATTAAAAATATTTGCGACAAATTACAAAGATTTGCACGCTATTGCAGACCAACTCGGAATGAAAGAAATAGAAAAAAGAAGGGGATATGATTTAGGATTTGTAACTCACTATATTATTGAAAAAAAATTAAACCCCTTATGCTGGTATGAAATTGAAGGAGAAGTTTTGCATAATTCAGAAGAATTTGGAGGAATTGATAGTAATTTAGATGTTGATTTTTGTATAAAGTTGGAGAAAGCAACTCAAAAAGGGGTGGGAACTTCATCAGATTCCCGAACCAAATGGAAACCAAAAGTTTTAGCTTATGATATTGAAACAGATGAATTAAAAATTGGCGAAGGAGAAATATTGATGATTTCATTAGTATCAGAAAATTTCAAAAAAGTAATCACCTGGAAGAAATCCAAATCAAAACCTGTTCCAATCAGGCGTGACTCCAAACTTAAAGGAGAGGTTGATAAGGAGAACCTTGGTTCTCTTTATGTGGAATATGTAGAAGATGAAGCAGAGTTATTAGAAAAATTTGTAGAATATGTAAAACAAATTTCCCCTGATTTTCTTGTAGGATATTTTTCAGATGGATTTGATTTACCTTATTTAAGAGCAAGAGCAGAAAAAAACAAAATGAAATTAAGTTTAGGAATTGATGGAAGCCAACCAAAGTTTTCCAGAGGAGTAGTTCTCACAGGAAAAATAAAAGGAATTGTTCACGTCGATATTTTAAAATTTATTCGAACTGCCTATGCTCAATACATGAAATCAGAAACATTGAGTTTAAATGAAGTAGCAAAAGAATTTCTTGGGGACACAAAAAAACCATTTGAACATAAACATTCTTCAAAAATAAAACACGACGAATGGGAAAAATATTATGAATATAACTTGCACGATTCAATATTGACTTTCGGACTATTCAATAAATTCTGGCCAGATATTTTAGAATTCTCAAAAACAATTCAAGAACCAGCATTTGAAATTTCAAGAGCAGGATTGTCCAAATATGTTGAATCATATATTTTACACAATTTAGAAAAGTTCAACGAGATTCCTGAAAAAAGACCAGGATATGAAGAAATTGGGAAAAGAAGGGCTAGTGAAGGAGTAAAAGGAGCATTTGTATATTCTCCAACACCAGGGTTATACGAAGATATCGCTATGTTCGATTTCACCTCAATGCATACAAGCATAATCATAACACACAATATTTCCAAAGGAACATTGTTAGAAAAAAAAGAAAAAAATTCCAATGAATCTCCTGAATTAGAATTAAACAACAAAAAAACAAAATTCTATTTTTCAAAAGAACCTGGTTTTTTCCCAGAATTATTAAAAGAACTTTTCAACAAAAGAAAAAAATTCAAACAAGCATACAAAAAAAATCCAGACGTAATAACTAAAGCGAGAAGCAATGCATTCAAAGTATTATCTGCATCTGTCCACGGTTACATGGGATTTTTCGGAGCAAGATATTATTCAATAGAATCTTCTGCTTCAATACTTGCATTTGTAAGAAAATACAACATAGATACAATTAAAAAAATAGAGAAAGAAGGATATAAAATAATTTACGGGGACACAGATTCGATTGCATTCTTAACAAAAGGAAAAAAAGAAACAGAAATAAAAAAACTCCTCGAAAAACTCAATTCAGAACTTCCAGGAATCATGGAAATGGAATTAGAGGATTTCTATAAAAGAGGTTTGTGGGTTTCAACAAGGTCGGGAAAAACAGGAGCAAAGAAAAAATACGCCATGATGGACAGCAAAGGCGAACTAAAAATTAGGGGTTTTGAAACAGTTCGAAGAGATTGGTGCAATCTATCTAGAAAAATTCAAAACAATGTTCTCAAAATGGTTTTAGAAAACGGAAATGAAAAAAAAGCCCTTGAATATCTTAAAAAAATAATCAAAAAAGTAAAGAACCGAGAAGTAGATCAAAAAGATTTGATAATTAAAACTCAGCTCAAAAAACCAATTTCAGAATATAAAGCAATTTCTCCACATGTAGTAGCCGCAAAAAAAATGAAAGAAAAAGAAATCCCAATCACTCAAGGAAACCTCGTGGAATATTATATAGCCGAAGGAAAAAACAAAAAAGCCCTTGTAAGAGATAGAGTAAAACTCCCAGATGAAGAAGGAGAATATGATATAACTTATTATCTCGAACATCAAATCCTTCCATCAGTTGAAAACATCTTCCAAATTTTTGATGTGAACCTAAAAGAAATTATGGATGGAAAAAAACAAATGACCTTAGGAGATTTTTGAAGTGAAAAAAAGAACAGCAATAATCCAATTTCTTCTCTTCATAGTATTACTAACAACATTAATAATTATTTTTTGGCAACCTTTAACAAATATACTTTCTAGTCCTGACAAAGTTAGACAATTCGTTTTTGGATTCGGAATACTTGCTCCAATTATTTTTATATTAATTATAATATTGCAGGTTTTATTTGCTCCTATTCCTGGACAAGTAGCAGGTCTTGCAGGAGGATATATTTTCGGAGCACTTTTGGGAACAGTATATAGCATGATTGGTTTAATAATCGGCTCTCTTATTATTTTTTATTTAGCAAGAAAATTAGGACGCCCTTTTGTCGAGAAAGTCGTTGATAAAAAAACATTAAATAAGTTTGATAAAATAATCAAGGAAAAAGGTTTACCCCTATTATTCATAATCTACTTGCTTCCAGGATTACCTGATGATTTAGTATGTTATATTGCAGGACTGACAAATATTAAAATAAAAAATTTAGTTCTTGTGTCTGCTATTGGAAGACTACCTGGATTTGTCGTACTTAGCCTTGTCGGAGCAGGATTAGCAAGTCAAAATTCAACTCTGTCAATTATATTATTTATTGCGATGATGATAATCTCCATAATGATATATTTAAATAGAAAAAAATTAGAAAACATTGTAATAAGTTTATCAAAAAATGGTAAAGACAAACCTCGAACCAAAACCACTTTTTCTTGAACGGATGAAAGAACTTCTTGGAAAGGATTTTGAAAAATACATTAAATCACTTCAAGGAACTCCATTAAAATCTTTTAGAGTAAACACCCTGAAAATTTCTCCAGAAGAATTAAAAAAAAGGCTCGAAGAAAAAAAATGGGAAATAAATCAACCTTTCAAAGATTATCCAGAAATTATGATTATAGAATCAGAATTAAAACCAGGTGAATTTGGAAGAAGCCTTGAACATCAATTAGGTTATTACTATATTCAAGATATCGCGAGCATGTTACCTCCATTAGTATTAAATCCTCAACCTGGAGAAACAGTTCTAGATTTATGCGCATCGCCCGGAAGCAAGACAACTCAAATAGCAGCAAAAATGCAAAACACAGGAACAATTATAGCAAATGAAATAAGTTTACATCGAATAAAAATACTTGCTTCAAATTTAGAAAGATGTGGTGTAACAAACGCAATCATAACAAAAAAAGAAGGGTTTGCTCTATGCAATAAGTTAAAAAAAGAAGGGTTTCTCTTTAACAAAATTCTTGTAGATGCTCCTTGCTCTGGAGAAGGAACAATAATTAGCAATCCCAAAACCTTGCTTATGTGGAACATAAAGACTGTTTTTAATTTATCAAAAATGCAAAAATCTCTGCTTTCTGCTGCAATTGAAATTTTAAAACCAGGTGGAGAAATTGTTTATAGCACATGCACACATTCTCCTGAAGAAGATGAAGAAATCATTGATTTTATTTTAAAGAAATTCCCTGAAATAAAAATAGAAAAAATTTCCCTTCCAGTACAATTCGCGCAAGGAATCACAAACTGGAAAGACCAAGAATATGCTGAAGATGTTAAATACTCTTGCAGAATTTATCCTCACGAAACCAACACAGAAGGTTTTTTTATAGCTAAGTTGAGGAAAGAAAAATGATAGAATTAAGAGCACATCATTTATTATGTATACCCCGATTCTATAGTGGAGGATATGATAAGATATTTGCAGATAATATGAAAAAAGTTTGCTTGCAAATCCGAAAAAATCCCAACACAAAAATTAAAGTTATTCTTGGAAAACCAGATCATCTCTGCAAAAAATGCCCCCATCTTTCTAAAAACAAATGTGTCCAATCAGAAAAAATTGGTAAATGGGTTGGCACACAAGACAAAAAAGTTGCAAAATATTTAAACATTGAAGAAAATTCAATTTACAACGCAAAAGATATTTTTAATTCATCCATAAATAAATTAAATAACAACAATATAAAAAACATCTGCAAAGACTGTATTTTTCTAGAAAATTGTATTGAAGTTGGAATAAATAACTCTTTTAAAAAAGATTTAAACAAAGAAAAATGAAAGCAATTATTTTGGCAGGAGGGTTAGGAACAAGATTAAGACCCTTAACAGATACAACTCCAAAACCATTATTACCTATAAAAAATAAACCAATTATAGAACACACTATTAATAATCTGAAGAAACATGGGATTACTGATATAATTCTTTCAATTGGTTACAAGGCAGACCAAATAATGGAATATTTTGGAGATGGTTCTAGATTTGGAGTATATATTTCTTATTGCATTGAAGATGATCCCTTAGGAACAGGCGGTGCTGTAAAACAAGCAGCTAAAAATATTGAAGATGAGCATTTCATTTTAATTTGGGGAGATAATCTCATGGACCTAGATGTAACTAAAATGAAGCAGTCTCATGAAACAAACAATGCACTGATCACCATGACTTTAACTTTTAGAGAAGATGTTGAAAATTTTGGTGTTGTAAAATTGGATCAAAATAAAATAATAGGTTTTATAGAAAAACCAGAACGTTCCCAAGCTCCATCTAACTTAATAAATGCGGGGGCATTCATAATCAACAAAAAAGCCTTAGCTATTTTGCCAGAAGGAAAATCAAATATTGAAAGAGAGTGTTTTGAAAAACTTGCGGAAGAAGGAGTAATCTTTGCTCATGAACATAATGGCCAATGGTATCCTACAGATAATTTAGAAAAATATCAAAAAGCAAATGAAGAATTTAATCCATAATATCTAAAAAATAAAATGAATCCGAAAATATTAAACAAAAACGAAAAACAAGAAATGTTGAATCAATTAAAAAATCAATTTGGAATAAAGGAAATTCCCGGAATCGTTCTCACTCTTGGTGGAGAGAGATTATTTCTATTCACCGGAAATTACACAGAAAAACAAATTAAACAATTAGCAAATCTGGTTCCAATAGAAAGACTTGGAGTTTATTTTGCAAAAGAAGAACGTGAACAAGTAAGATTAAGCATTGAAGGCTCACAAATTTTCAAAGACCAAATTACTAAGAACACTTTTGAGCTCACAGATTCTCAAGCAGAAGAATGGATGATGGGAAGAGAATTATTGTTCTCTGATATTAACTCTGCCACTAACGGGCGGG
>CAZJEO010000016.1:0-6065 GCA_964545065.1 Candidatus Woesearchaeota archaeon
CCCACCCGCCCGATTAGGGTAGCTTTAATAATTCTCTGCTAATATTTCATAGTAGGATTGAGCGTGTTTGCAAGCTGGGCAAACTTCTGGAGCTTCTGTGGCTTCATGGACATAACCGCAATTTCTGCATTTCCATTTTACTTTTGAAGGTTTACTGAAGACTCTGTTTTTTTCAAGATTCTCTAAAAGTTTTCTGTATCTTTTTTCATGTTGTTCTTCGACTTCTGCAATTTCTTTGAATGATTCTGCAATTAGAGGGAAACCTTCTTTTTCTGCTGTTTTTTCAAAATTAGGATAAATTGTTCCCCATTCCATTTTTTCTCCTTCTGCTGCCGCCAATAGATTTTCTTTTGTATCACCAATCTTTCCAGCAGGATATTCTGCTGTGATTTCTGTGTTTCCACCTTGAAGATATTTGAAAAAAATTTCTGCGTGTTCTTTTTCATTATCTGCTGTTTCTTGAAAGATTGCTGCAATTTGTTCAAAGCCCGCATCTTTTGCAACAGACGCAAAATAAGTATAACGATTTCTTGCTTGGCTCTCGCCTGCAAATGATTTCAATAAATTTTTTTCTGTCTCGCTCCCTTTTAATTCCATTTTAATTTTAGAAGAATGATATTTAATTAGTTTTTGGTGAAACTACTTCCCTCGTCTCTTCCCAGCTCTTACACTAGGTCTTACTTTTGAAGTAGGATGTTTGTTTCTTAATCCACGAGATTTTTTAGCAGCACTTGTCAATCCTCTTGCTGCTCGCTTTTTGTTTCCTGGTTTTGTAATCCAGTTTATTGTTTTATCATTTTTTATTTCCGGTTTAGATGGATCCACTGCTATCACTTCGTAAAAATAATGTATACCATCTTTTCCAATTGGATATGAATTAAGAACTTCTAAGTTTCCGTATTTTCGTGCTACTCTTATTTCAGCAATCCACTTGTAGTTCATTTTCAATGTTTTTCTTGTGGTCATTCTTTTTCCTCTTCTACCTTTGTTTGGTCTTGATTTTTTATGACCACCTCTTCTTAATTTGACTCTAATTATAACAAAACCTTTTTTAGCTTTATATCCAAGAGCTCTTGCTTTGTCTAATCTTAATGGTTTGTCAACTTTAGTTAAAGATTCTGATTTTCTCCATTCTGTCATTCTTTCTCTGAGGACTTTTTTATCTGGTTTTTTCCATGCTTGCCTTATATAATAAGAAGTTCCTTTTGCCATGAATAAAATTGTGTGAAATGGTTTTTAAAAGTTTGGAATCAGTAGTTTTATAAATCTTTTATAATTCCTTTTTTCATAGACTATATGAGCCTGTAGTTCAGCCTGGTAGAACGCTGCTCTGATAATGCTTTGACTCCTTCGGGAGTTGAATATTGGTGAGGCAGAAGTCCACGGTTCAAATCCGTGCAGGCTCATTTTTTCTTAATTTTTTATTCCAAATTCAAGAATTAATTTTTCTTCGGAAAAGGAATAATTTATGATTGGTAGGTTTAATGGAATTCTTTTGAAATATGCATTCTTCTTTGAAACTGCTTTTATTTCAATGCTGGTTTCGAGTTTAATTATTGAAATGTCCTTTAGAGATTTTACTCCTGGAATTTCTATTTCATAATTAACTTGATCTGCCAGTCTTCTTATGTTTGTTTTTGGTTCTTTTTTTGGAAGTTCTGTAAACTTTTTTATATTTTCACTAGAAAATTGTCCTGGTGTTTTTTTATTTGATTTTTCTTTGTCGGCAGGAGAATGCATTTTGATTCTTGGAAGATTATTTCCTGAAGTTGAGATGCTTATGCTTATTCCATTGTTTTTTATTTTTGTATCATGACTTTTTTTAGGAAATTGAGATTCATTTAATTGTTTATTTAAATTTTTCATTAATGAATTAAAAATTGTGTTAAGACCCATTGGTAATTGAAAATTGTTTTGAGCTATTAAATCATCTTTTCCTAACATGCCCCATTTTGCACTATCAAAATCTTCGTCGCCATATCCGCAATGAGGGCAGAACCTATAACTTTTGTTTATTTTCCTTCGACACTTTGTGCATGCTCTTCTTTTAAACATGTTTAATTTTATATTTAGTTCCCTTTAAATAATTTTGGAATTATTTATCTCGTAAGTAATCTTTAATAGATACAATTTCGTGTGCTCCTTCAAGAAGAGTTGATTTAGATTGTTTAAAGATTATGCTTTTGAGAGCTTTTTTTCCATCTAGCTTTTCTGTTTTTCTTATTTCTTTTATTTTAGGAATCCAAATGAAAACAACAATCATTCTTGCAATTCCTCCTAAAAAGAATATGAACAATATTGGTTCTATGAAATTTATTGTTAAAAATTTAATTAGTAATGCACCAATTCCTGCTCCTAAAAATATTCCGATACCGTTCAACAGGTTATAGTAAGATACGACAAGTCCTCTTTTTTCTGCAGTTACATTGTCATAAATGAAATTTCCTGCAGCAAGATTAAAACCTGCCCAAGATACTCCTGTGATGATTGCAGGTACTAAAACTAAATAAAGTGGAGAGGGGGAAATTACCCATAAGATAGGAATTATTGGAATTAAAATTGAAGTTATTCCCATGACTTTGTAATTTCCGTATCTGTCTGCGAATTTTCCCCAAGTTCCTAGAACAACAAGAGCGAAAACAGAACCTGACAAGATAATTACCATGTAAATTGTATAAGTGAATCCTAAGAGTCTTAAAAGATATACAGCAATTAAAGGAGAAGATATTGAACAAGCAAATGCAAATACTGCTCTGAAAATTGAGAATCTTCCGAAGTTTGTTTGTGGTGCTTTTTTTACGAAATTCCAGAATGAAAAATAATATCCTTTCTTGAGTTTGATTTTTGGTTCGTATTGTCTTTTGAAAACTCTCCATGAAATTATTCTAAAGATAAATGCTAATGAAAATAAAATCATAAATCCGAACATAGTCCAATTTTTATTTGTGAGATAAGTAAGGAAGAACGAAGCTACGAGAGCTAAAGTTATGGAAACAAATCCGGTGATTAGGTTTCTTTTTGAAAACCATCGTCCACGATATTCTTTGTCTACTAAATCTCCCATCCATGAAAACCATGCTGGATTGCCAATGTTTGCAAGCATTACATAAATTGCGAAGAAAAACAAAAGAAAAAATGGCAACAGAGTAATTAAAATTCCTTTGAAATAAAGAATAGCGATTAAAATTAATGGAAGCCACATTAAGGCTTCAAGAAAAACTGCTTTGAGGATTATTTTTTTTCTCGAATATTTTTCAATTAATCTAGAACTAAACATTTGAGTTAGAGGACCTAATAATCCTGCTACAGAACTTAATAATGCTACTGCAGAACTACTCATGTTTATTGCTATTGCGAACGGAGAAATATAATAATCTCCAACAGAACCTTTTGCTGCAGCGAATATTCCTTCTTTTATGCTTAATCTTCTTGAGTGATGTTTCAACTCTTTGATTGATTCTTTCACCATCTTTTGTATTTGAACACAATGAAGATTAATAAAAGTTACTTTCGGTAAGATTTAAATAAACTTTTAGAGAAGATGTATTATGGTAAAGAAATTTTATGTTACAACTGCGATAGATTATCCTAGTGCTAATCCTCATATAGGGCATGCTTATCAGAAAGTTGTTGCAGATGTTTTGGCAAGATGGCATAAACTTAAGGGGGAAGATGTTTGGTTTTTGACAGGTACTGATGAATATGGAAAGAAAATACAAGAATCTGCTGAAAAAGAAGGCAAGAATCCTAAGCAATTTGTTGATGAAGCGTATAAAAAATTTGAAGAAGCTTGGAAATTCTTGAATATTCGACCAAGTAGATTTATTAGAACAACTGATAAGGATCACGAGAAATTAGTTCAAGAAGTTATAAAGAAATGTGATAAGAATGGAGATATTTACAAGGGAGAGTATAAAGGATTGTATTGTGTTGGTTGTGAAAGATATTATACTGAGAAAGATTTGGTGAATGGAGAATGTCCTTATCATCCTGGAAAGAAAGTAGAATTGTTAAAAGAAGAGAGTTATTTTTTTAGACTTTCTAAATATCAGAAGTTTCTTTTGGATTTGTATAAAAAGAATCCAGAGTTTATTCTTCCGAAAGAGAGAAGAAATGAAGTTATTTCAAGAGTGAAAGAAGGATTGAAGGATTTGAGTATTTCTAGGACGAGTTTTAAGTGGGGGATTCCTTTTCCATTAGATAAAAATCATATTACTTATGTTTGGTTTGATGCTTTGTTTAATTATCTTTCTGGTTCTGGGAAAGAGCATAAATACTGGCCTGCAGATGTTCATCTTTTAGGAAAGGACAATTCGTGGTTTCATTGTGTTTATTGGCCTGCTTTTTTAAAGTCTGCAGGATATAAATTGCCTAAAACTGTTTTTGTTCATGGATTTTTAAGTTTTAATGGACAGAAGATTTCAAAATCTTTAGGAAATGCAATTTCTCCAAAAGTTCTTTCAGATAAATATGGAGCTGATACAATAAGATATTTTCTTTGCAGGCAATTTCCTTTTGCTTCTGGGGAGGATGGTGATTTTTCAGAGCAAGCTCTTATAGATAGACATAATAATGAATTGGCAAATAAGTTGGGGAATTTGGTGAGTAGAGTTGCTGGGTTGATTGAAAAGTTTGGGGTGGAAAAAGTAGAGAATAAACTAATTAAAAAATTGAAAGAAAAAGAAATTGAGAAAAAGATTGAAGGTTATGAATTGGATAAAGCGTTGAATGAGATTTTTGCTTTTATTGATACTTGTAATGAATATGTTCAGAATAAAAAGCCGTGGGAGGCAGGAGATAAGAAAGTTTTATTTGAGTTGAAAGAAAGTATCTTGAAAATTGCGGATTTGCTTTTGCCTTTTATTCCTGAGAGCGCTGAGAAAATAAAGAAGCAATTTAGTGCAGCAAAGATTAAAAAAGGCGAAGTTTTATTTAAGAAAATATAAGATGGAACATCCAAATAAAGAAATAATGAAAGAAGTTATTGATTATACACGAAAAAAATCTGGAGGACAAAGAACAGGTTGTTTTATTGTAAAAGGAGATAAAATAATTTCAAAAGCAATCTCAACCGTAGAAAAAGATAAAGACCCTACAGCACATGCAGAAATGAATGCGATTAAAAAAATCTGTCGAAAACAAAAAGATTATCATTTGAAAGATTGTTGGATTTATTCTACACAAATTCCTTGTCCTATGTGCACTTCTCTAATTGTTTGGACTGAAGCAAAAGGAATTGTTTGGGGATGGGATGGAATGCATACTTGGGGAAAACTAAATATTGACCCAGAAATAATTCTTAAAACAGCTAAAAATAAAATAGAAATATATGGCCCGTTTTTAGAAGACGAATGCTTAAAAATTAAAGGATATACAAAAATATAAGATGGAAGATAAAAAAATAATACCTGCTGCTGAAGGATTACCTTTTTCTAAAGCAGTGATATCAGATTCAAAATATTTAATGGAGATTTCTGGTCAAATTGGGATGGACCCAGAAACAGGGAAGGTAGTTGAAGGAATTGAGCAACAAACTCCCCAAGCCATGGACAATGTTAGAGATATTCTTGAGGAAGTGGGTTGGAATTTGCAGAATTTAATCAAAGTCAGAATTTTGTTAACAGATATGAAAGACTATAGTAAGGTTAATGAAATTTATGCTAATTATTTTGAAAAGAATTTTCCTACGAGAGTTGCAGTAGTTGTTAAGGAATTGCCTTTGGGAGCTTTGATAGAATTGGATTGTACTGCTGTGGGGGATAATATAGAAGAATAAAATGGAAAACATAATTGACTTTAAGGATTGGAGTAAACTTGATTTGCGTGTAGCGCAGGTTAAGCAAGTTGAAGAGATTGAGGGAGCTGATAAGCTTTGGAAGTTGACTTTAGATGTTGGAAAAGAGATTGGTGAGAGAATTGTTTGTGCTGGATTAAAGGAACATTATTCTCAAGAAGAGCTTGAAGGAAAGAAAGTTATTTTGTTTGTTAATCTTGCGCCGAGGAAAATGCGGGGTGTGGAGAGTCAAGGAATGGTTTTAGCTGCTGTTAGTTCTGGGGAAAGTTCC
>CAZJEO010000017.1:0-5863 GCA_964545065.1 Candidatus Woesearchaeota archaeon
TTTGAAATTGCACCACGGGCGTACCCCGAAAGATTTCAGGAAAAAATCTTTACTAAGGGCAAAGATCACAAAATATAAAGCGTCTGGAGGAGATGAATATTTTTTAGAAATTATTAATGAAAGTGATATTCTTTTTGGATTGTTGAGGCTGAGAATATTTAATGGGAAAGCTATCATTAGAGAACTTCATGTTTATGGTAAGGCTTTGGAGTTGGGACAAGATGCTAGTGCCCACCCACCCTCCCAAAAGTCTGGAAGTCCGGCACAACACACTGGTTTGGGAAAATGGTTAATGGAAGAAGCAGAGAAGATTGTCAAACAGGCGAAGATTAGTAATTTGAAAGTTATTTCTGGTGTTGGTGTTCGAGAATATTATAAAAAGCTAGGCTATGAACTTGAAGATACTTACATGGTTAAGGAAATTTTATAGATTTATTCTTCGTTAGCAGAACTGCATAAAACTTTTTCATTATGGATATATTCGTAAATTCCGTAAACTGCTTTTACAGCTTCTCCGATTCCAGTGATTGCTTGTTTGAATTTGGTGTCTGTCACATCTCCTGCAGCATAAACTCCTTTTAGATTTGTTTGAGATTCTTTATTGATTATTATTTCTTTGTTTTTATTTAGTTTTGTTCCAATAGGAATTGCGAGTTTAGATAATGGAACATGTCCAACATCCACGAAAACTCCATCGATCTTTAATTCATTTGAGTTGTTTATTTTTTTTGTGAGTAAAACTGATTGGACAAATTTATCACCTTTTATTTCTTTGACTTGGATGTTTTCTAAAGCTTGAATTTTCTTTTCTTTTTTAACTCGTATTTTATTTATTGGTTCTGGTTTTAATGTGCTTCTTGATAAAATGTAAACTTTTTTTGCGTATTTTGAAAGTAATAAAGCTTCTTTGGCTGCTGAATCTCCTCCTCCTACAACTGCAACTATTTTATTTTTATATAATGGTCCGTCGCAAAGTGCGCAATAATGCACACCCTTATTTGTAAATTCTTTTTCTCCTGGAACATTTAATTTTTTCCATGAAGAACCTGTTGTAAATAAAATTGTTTTTGTATGGTATTCTGTTTTTTTTGTTTTGATTATGAAGCATTTTTTATAAGAAATTTTTATTACTTCACCTTTGAAAATTTTGGATGTGTATTGTTTTGCGTGTTGAAGTATTTTTGTTGATAACCCTTCGCCAGAAATTTTTTTGAATCCAGGGTAATTTTCTACTATGTGGGTTTTTGCAATTGTCCCTTTAATTTCTTTACCAATTAAAATTGTTTTTAGATTTAATCTTCCACAATACATTGCAGCTGATAGTCCAACTACTCCTCCTCCAATTATTGCAAGGTCATATTCTTGAATCATTTTAAATTGTTTATTTGCAAGGTTTACACTTACATGGTTTGCATTTGCAACCTTTGCATTTTGGACAGATTGTCCCTTGGCATTTTTTACATTTCATTTTAGTATTCTGTTAAGTTTTTCTTCGTCAAATCCAAAAACGATTTCGCCATCAATGTCTATTACTGGAGTCCCTCTTTTTCCTGATTTGTCTTCGGCTTCTTTTCTTAGTGTTTCATCTTTGGAAATGTCTAACTCTTCAAATTCTAAACCCTTACTTTTTAGAAATGCTTTGGCTTGTTTGCAATACGGGCATTCTGGGGTCGTGTAAATTTTTATCATTTTATTTCTAAAATTTTTTTTACGTTTTTTATTCCTCTTGTTTTTACAGCAGCGGTTCCTATAAATTTGAAATGTCTTAAAAAATAATAAGCAAATTTTGTTAAAAATCCCGGAAGAATAAGCAATTTTTTGCTGTTTAAATGTTTGACTATATATTTTGCAATTGGTAATGAGCCTGGAGATTTTTCAGTCCATTTTTCAACACAGGTTTTTTGTTTTACTCCTGTTAATCTTTTACATTTGAAAGCTACAACCCAAAAAGAAGTATTCATTCGTGGAGGGAAAACAACTGATGTTGAAACACCTGTTTTTCTTAACTCATAATTTAATGATTTTGTGAATCCGTGGACAGCGAATTTTGTTGAGTTGTATGTTGCGAAATATGCGGGAGGTTCAAATGCTGCTATGGAGGAGACATTTATTATTTTACCTTTTTTCTTTTGTTTCATAGAAGGCAGGACAAGTTGAGTTAGATGTTGTAGAGCCGTAATGTTTAATTGAATCATTCCATTGATGTCCTTGAATTCTATTTTTTCTAATTCTTCTAGTTTTCCGTAACCTGCATTGTTGATTAAATAATCAATTTGATTAGATTCTTTTAAAATCTGATTTATTAAATTTATTCTGAATTTGGTGTCTGTTAAATCTCCGGCGATGATTTTTATTTTACCTTTTTCTTTAGAACATTCTTTTTGTAAATCTAATAATTTTTCTTTTCTTCGAGCAACTACATAAACTATCTGTGCTTTTTTACAAAGAAGCTTTGCGATATCTCTACCTAGTCCAGATGATGCACCAGTGACTAGACTTATCACCCTCTCTTTCATGCTGATTAAAAGAAGCAGAAGTTTATAAATTTATTTTTTGAAAGTTATAGAAACGCCCCTGCCGAGATTCTCCTCTGCTCGTCACCTCTTCATTGAATTGACGGCTATGATATTTCACTTCGTTTAATATCATGAACGCCCCCACCGAGATTCGAACTCGGGTCACTGCCTTGAAAGGGCAGCATTCTTGGCCTCTGAACTATAGGGGCATACAAACATAAGCGTATGCTTGATGAAAATAATTGTTGAAAATAGTTTTTAAAGATAACTAATAAGCATAGGAATTTTTTTAAACCCATTAAATATAAATTTTTATGCGAGAAATAGAAGATTATTTTTTCTTTAAGGAGCCTTTATTGACTTTTGAAGAAGAAAAAGCATTAGGAAAAAAGATTGTTAAAGGAGATCAAAAAGCAAGAGATGAGTTAATCACAAAGAATGTTAGATTGGTTATAAAGATAGCAAAAAAATATAGTGGTCTCTGGCCTGAAAGAGATCTAATCCAAGAAGAAACTATTGGACTCATTAGAGCAGCAGATAAATATGATTATAAAAAAAATTTTCGGTTTAATACTTATGCAAGTTGGTGGATAAACCAAGCAATTTTGGTTGCTTTGAAAAATAAACAACGAATTATAAGAATTCCTAGAATAGCTGAGGATTACCTTTATAGGATAAATAAAATAATTTGGAAATCTATGATTGAAAAAGGATATTCTCCTTCTATTGAAGAAATAGCTGAAGAAACAAAATTACCTTGTTCAAAAATTACACGTTTATTAAAAATTACTGAAGCACCTTGTTCATTGGATTGTAAGGGTTCTTTGGATATTGAGGATACTCTTCATGATATTATTAAAGATGAAAGAATTAATTTTGAAGAAGAGGTAATTAATAATCCCTTAAAACCATGTCTTCAAAAGATTTTAGGAATTTTGTCAGATAGAGAAAGAAAAGTAATAGGATTAAGATATGGTTTAAATGGAGAAGGACCTTTAACCCTTAAAGAAGTTGGAGAAAGATATGGAATAACTGGAGAAAGGGTTGGACAAATTGAAAAAAGGGTTTTTAGAAAAATAAGGGATTGTGATGAATCGGAAATTTTGAGAGGATATTTGATTAAATGAAATTCATAAACCTTATAAATCTTTTAACACTTGTAATTTGATGAGCCTGTAGCTCACGAGGGGCACATCCCCTTACGTTAACCCCTATTTTAATGTGGTTAATCGCCACAGTCTCTTTAAAACAATGAGCCTGTAGCTCAGTCTGGTCAGAGTACTGCTCTTATAAGAGTATAGTTCGTTAGGACTGTATAAATCTTAGATTACTAAGAAAGGCAGGGGTCCACGGTTCAAATCCGTGCAGGCTCATTAAAAATTTAAATAGTGCACTGCTGTATACAGTAGTATAATGGAACAAACAATTAGAATTTCTAGTTCTGTGAAACAAGTTTTAGATAAGATGAAATTATTTGAAAGAGAAACCTACAATGATGTTATTGAGACTTTGTTGGAAGACCATTTAGAATTGAATGAGCAAACTAAAAAGGAATTAGAAGAGAGAAATACAAATGGCAAATTCATCTCTCATGAAGAAGTTTTGAAAAAATTTGGTGTATGATGTTCTAAATAAAATGGGAAGAAAATGCTCCAAGAGAACTTGATAAATTAGATAATTTTATTATTAGAAGAATTTTAAAAAGAATTAAGATATTAAATGAGAATGACTTTTTATTTAATGTGAAAAGATTGAAAAGTTCTAAGTTTTTTAGTTTAAGAGCAGGAAATTATAGAATAATTTTTGATTTGGATCAAGAAAATAAAATAATAAGAATTCTAAAAATTGGACATAGAAAAAATATTTACGAAGGGTGAGAATTTTTTATATCAACTTCCTGTTGGGTTGCAGGAACTGTGAGCAAGTTCGCGAGATATCCTATCGCGCCTGTCGAGCGAGGTTGGGAATTGAAGAACCCGCTGGTGGTTCTCATTTGTTACTTACTTTAATTTTCCTTTTTATTTCTAAGATTCTATTTGTCGACGGAGTTTTTATTTATCTTTATTGTAGGAAAATAATTTACTCTACGGTTTTAATAAAATTTATAAAGAGAATTGCTTTAAATTCACTATGAAAGGGAAGGTGATAACTGTCTTATTTGTAATGGGTTTTATGTTTGTGGTAAATTTTATTTCTGCGGCTTCTATTGATGATGAAATGCACTTGAATATTCAGGTGATAAATAGTTCGGGTGATATTAACACAGGCACGTTTCGTTTTGATTTTAATATTTCAACACTTGCTGATTGTAGTGATATTGTTTATTCAAATTATACAAATTTAACAACAGATTCAAGAGGTATTGTTAGTTATTATCTTGAAAATGTGAACCTAAGTTTTTCTTCGCAGTATTGGCTTTGTTATTATAGAGATGGTGTTTTGATTAATGCTTCAAAAATTGCGAGGAGCCCATATACTTTCACTGCGAAAAATGTTTCTGCTAGTGGTGTAATGAATGATTCTGATTTGGAGTTGACTGGGAAGACTGGATTTTTTGGTTGGTTGGGAAGTTTGGTGAATAGAGTTACGAAGTTGTTTGTGCAGGATATTGATTTTACTGGGAATATAAATGGTAGTGGGGCAATAAATACAACGGGGAATGTAACTGCAGATTGGTTTTTTGGTGATGGAGCTGATTTTAATGGTGGTTGGACGAGTGGGGGGGTTAGTATTTCTGGAGGGGATTTATATGCACAAACAGTTTGGGTTTATAATCTCTCGGCGATTGATGTGACGCAATTAAGAGTGAATGGTTCAATTGTTCCATTGGTTGGTTGGGATAATCAATTTGATTTAGGTAATTCTTCATTGAGATGGAAGCATTTGTGGTTGAGTGGAGAAGTTCATTCAAATGGTACAGGAGATAATTATTTCTTGGGGAATGTGGGGATTGGGACAGGGAGTCCTTCTTATCCATTAGTTGTAAAGACAAGCACAGCAGGTTCTCAGAATATCTTTAACTTAGTTGCTGATGATGACGGCCATGTTTTATTAGCAGGTAAGGATGCCAGTGATAATGCATATTTTTATCTTTATGATGGTGCTGGAAATTCAGATATACTCTTAAATACAAATGCAGCAGGAGTTTCTTATATTAATGCTGGGGATGTAGGAATTGGTACTGCTACTCCAAGTAATAAATTAGATGTGAGAGGACAAGGGAACTTCTCGGGAACTGTTTGGATAAATAATGGAACAGATATTTCGCAGTATGTTGGTGGCGGAAGTTTGACTCCTTGGAATAGGAGTGGGACAGATGTTTTCTTGGCTTTTACAGGGGATAATGT
>CAZJEO010000018.1:0-5172 GCA_964545065.1 Candidatus Woesearchaeota archaeon
CCCACCCGCCCAAAAAGTGCAGAGCCCCTATCAAAAAATAACAATCTTTGATTTGGGTGCGGGAATAAATGGATTTAGTTACAGATATATTAAAGGGAAAATAAAGTACACAGCTGTCGAAGCAATGGGGCAACTTGTTGATTTGATGAATAAATATTTTGATGCCGAGGAATTAAATGCTCGGGCAATTCAGATGAGTTTGTTTGAATTGGAGAAATTGAAGGAGTTGATAAAAAAGGAGAATAGTAATAGTGTTGTGTTTTTGTTTAAGGCTTTGGATTCTTTAGAGATGATGCAGAGAGATTATTCTAAGACTTTGTTAAAAGAGATTGTGCCTATTGTTGATAAAGTTGTTGTAAGTTTTGCTGTGAGGAGTATTGGGAGTCGGCAGAGATTTAGAGCAAACAGAAAATGGTTGTTGGATTTTATTAAAGAGAATTTTAAGATTAAAGATGATTTTGAATTGGGCGGAGAGCGATATATTGTTTTTAGTAAATAGTTTTAAATATCTGTTTTTCTATTTTTTGTTATGAAGTCAAAATTCCAGAGAAAAGTTTTTAAAAATGGGATGACTGTGATTTTTGAGAAGCGAGATATCCCTGTTGTTAGTGTGGCGTTTGCTGTGAGGGCTGGAGGAATTAATGAAACTGCTGAGGAGAAGGGGATTTCTCATTTTATTGAACATTTATTGTATAAGGGAACTCCAAAAAGAAATGCTCAGAAGATTGCAATGGAGATTGAAAGAAATGGTGGGGAGTTGAATGGGTTTACTGATGAGGCGATTACTGCTTACTGGTGTAGGATGCCGAGTAAGCGCCTTGATGTTGCGCTTGATGTTTTGAGTGACATGATTAAGAATCCGTTGTTTGATAAGAAAGAATTAGAAAAAGAGAGAGAAGTTATTTTTGAGGAAATTAAAATGTATCATGATAATCCGAGAATGCATGTTTTCGATGAGATTAAAAAAACTCTTTATGATTCTGCTTTTGGAATGAGTTTGGCGGGAACAACAGAGACAATGAGTTCTATTAATAGGGCAAAAATGTCTGAGAAATTTGAACAACTTTACAAACCAAATAATCTGATTTTGTGTGTTGTGGGTGATACAAGTTTTGAAAAAATTGTTGGATTTGCTGAAAAGAATTTTGGAGCAGAGAAGGGAGAGGTTCCGAAGCAAAAATTTGAATTAAAGAATGAATCAAAGATTGAGAAGAGAAAAGGAATTGATCAGGCGAATTTGGTTTTCGCTTATCATAGTCCGCTTGCAGGAGATAAGAAAAGTCATGCAGCGCAGGTTTTGGGTGTTTTGATGGCTGGTGGAATGTCTTCTCGTTTGTTTCAGGAGATAAGGGAAAAGAGAAACCTTGCTTATGCTGTCAAAGGAGATTGTGATATTGCAAAAGATTATGCATATAATATAATTTATGTTGGAACCACAAAAGAAAATGTGGAGAAAGTTAAGAAACTTATATTAGATGAATTTGAAAAAGTTGCGAAGAGTTTAGAGGAGAAAGAATTAAAGGAAATTAAAGAGCAGATTATTGGGAACCATCAGATTTCAATGGAAGATTCTCAGAGTCAGATGGCGAATTTACTTGCTTATGAAATTGATGGGAATGCTAAAGATTTTTATGATTTTGAAAAAAATATTTCTGCTGTGAATTTGAAAGATGTTAGAGAGTTGGCGAAGAAGGCTAAGGAGAAGTTTAGTTTTTTTGCATTGGTTCCTGAGTAAATAAATAAGTGTTACGTTTGGAATAGTACTAATGAAACATTTTAAATATGGTATTTTTAATCTTAAAAAATGGTATTCATCACATTTTCCCCTAGTTTGGCGAGAATATTAATTGCTAAAAGAGAAAGAGGAAGCGATAGTGAAAAATGTAATTTTTTAGAGAATGCAATCCAAAAAGGGAATTGGGATAATGTTCCTCCAATATGGGTTACTCCAAATTTGTTATTTAATGGAATCTTTTGTGGATTTTTTGATCAACAATCACATCCTACAATTAAGCCCCTAATAATATATAATGGACATCATAGATTCGATAAAGCTTTAGAACATAATCTTCCAATTAAGGCATATATCAGATATACTTTTGGAAATCCTAAGATGCCAGAGAAAGAAGTATTAGTTGAAGATACATATTATTAAAAATAAATTTTCAATAATTACTTTAGAAAACTTCTTAAACTTCTCACCAATTTTTAAATTATGTATATTGTAAAAGTTCCTGGAATTAATGGATTAGGAAGGACTGAAGGATGCGAGAAAGCTGGAAATGAAATTATAAAATCATTGAGGAAGATCCATAGTAATGAGCAAGGAATTCCAATTGATGTTGATTTATTTGACTTGGAAGAAATTCATTTAGATAATGGAAATATTGAAGAAGCGAATTCCTTGATTTATAAAAATTCTTTGAAGGCGTTTGAAACAAAACCGCGGGTTGTTTTTCTTGGAGGAGATCATTCTGTTAGTTATTCTTTGACTAAGGGATTTTTTGATTATTGCAAACAAGAAAGCAAGCAACCTTGTTTGATTGTTTTTGATTCTCATCCAGATTGCATGCCTCCAATGAGAGTAGAATCTGGAGATTCTTCTCCCACAACACATGAGCGTTGTAAAGAGCCGACACATGAAGATTGGCTTAGTCAACTTGTCGAGGGAGGATTTCCTGCAGAGAATGTTTTGGTTGTTGGTCTTAGGAATTCCTGGAAAACAGAAACCGCGTTTTTGAAAGCAAAGGGAATTAAGCAAATTAATATTAATTCAATTGTTGAGGACATTGATAATATTGCAGATACTATAATGGAGTTTGCGAGCCATAAGGAACTTTATGTTTCATTAGACATCGATGTTGTGGATCCTGCGTTTGCCCCTGCTACTGGTTGTCCTGTTGCTGGTGGATTGACAAGTCGGCAGATGATTTATTTGATTCAAAGAATAAATAAAATTAAAACATTGCGAGCTGTTGATATTGTAGAGATAAATCCTGATAAAGATAAAGATAATATGACTGTGCAGTTGGGCGCGAAGATTTTAGGCGAATTGGTGTAAAGGATATGATTATAAATCGTCTGAGATTTATAATTCAATGAAGAGAAATTTAATTTTACTAATTTTGTCAGATATTTTAATTTTGAGTAGTTTTGGCTTAATTGCTCCGATATTTGCTGTTTTTATTAATGATAATCTTATTGGAGGGTCTTTAGTTACTGCAGGATTAGCAACAACTATTTTTTTAGCGACAAAGTCTATAATTCAGTTACCTTTATCTTGGTATGTTGATAAACGAAAACATAAAACTAGACTTTTAATTTTGGGAACTTTTATAATTATTCTAGTTCCTTTTTTGTATGTTATTGCTAAAAGTGTTTATACAATTTTTGCCGCGCAAGTTATTTATGGAATTGGCGCAGCTTTTGCTTATCCGATTTGGTTTACTCTTTTTACAGATTATTTAGATAAGAAACATAAGGGTTTTGAATATGCTTTATGGAGTACAGGCATTGGAATTGGTGCAGCGGCAGCAGCTTTTTTTGGAGCAAAGATTGCAGAATCTTTAGGTTTTAAGATTTTGTTTTTGACAGTTGGTTTTTTTGCATTCTTAGGATTTTTGTTACTTCTTTTCTTAGATGTTAGACATAGAAGAGGCAAGTAGCATGAGAACTTTTATTTCATTGAAATTTTCTGAAGAAGTTATTAATTATATTCGCCAATTGCAAGAGCAGATTAAGAAAGAAAATTTATTTGAAGGCAAGTTTACAGGGCTTGAAAATTTGCATCTGACTCTGAAATTTCTTGGAGAAATTAATGAAGAAAAATTAGAACACGTAAGAGAGAGGTTGGGAGAGATTGAATTTAGTCAATTTGATACAAGACTTGAATCCGTTGGATTTTTTGATAATCAAAGATCTGGTATTGTTTGGTTGTCTTTAACTAATTGTGAAGAATTGCAAAAAAAGATTGATGAAGTTTTAGTAGGACCATTTGAGAAGGAGATGAGGTTTATGAGTCATTTGACAATTGCAAGGGTTAAGAAGATTGAAGATAAGAAAAGATTAATTAATTATTTGAAGGATTTGGAAATTGAAAAAATGAAAACCAATATTGATAAGTTTTATTTACAAGAATCTAAATTGTCTTCTAGAGGGCCAGAATATAGTGTCGTTGAAGAGTATAAATTGATTTAATAAAAGGTAATATAACTGAGAAAGTGTTTTAGGTTTTATATGATTTTTGTTTTGTGAAATATATATTTGAGTAGATATTTTTTTAAAAAGAAGAATTGGTTTGGAATATTTTAATGGATAAAGAAAGAATTAGGGAGTTATTGTCTGAATATGTGACGAGATATAATTGTCAAAAATTAGAAGCAAGGTTTCTTGAGAAAATTAATGGGGAAGAAAGAATTATTTTAAATTTGATTGATAATGTTGTTGCTGAAATGGATGCGAAAAATTCTACGTCTTATATTGGAGAAATAACTAAATCTGACGAATTTTTTCTTTATAGAGAAGTTTCTAAACGTATTCTTCGTCGAGAAGTTTAAAGATATCTGCTTTTTTCCCAATAACTTCTTGGAGTTGTTCTTCTGAAGCGTTAGTTATGTTTTTTATTGTCTTGAATTTTTCTAAAAGTTTTTTGGCAGTCTTAGGACCTATTCCTGGAAAACCTTCGATGATGAATTGTAATCTTTCTTTTTTGTCTAAGGATTTTTTTGTTACATTTAGTGATATTTCTTTTGATTTTTTTCTTGCGAGTATTGAAATAAATTTTGCAGTATCTTCTGAATTTTTCGTGAATATAATTGGCACGTTGTATTTTAATAAAATTGAGAGCAAGAAACCGCGGATTGCGTTAGGATGCACACCATTGATTTCTTCATCATTTGCATAAAGTTCTTGTTCTTCAATCCCTTCTATAAGTAATAGTTTATTTTTATATTGTTGAAGTTCTTCGAGCTGGCGAATTAAACGGCGGTTTATCATAGAGGAAATAAAATCAGAAACTGTTTTTCGTTCTATTGCAACATGGTTCACTAAGTAATCTGCAACTTTTAATTCTTTGATTTCTAATTCTAATCCTAACTTTTTTAGTTCTGAAATTACTAAAGAATTTTTCTCTCTGTAATCAATTGTTATTTTGGGTTTGGGGGTAGTTCCCAC
>CAZJEO010000019.1:0-4532 GCA_964545065.1 Candidatus Woesearchaeota archaeon
TCTTCTGTTTCCTTTACAGTTCCTCTAAGTATCCCTTCTTCAACTCCTTCTTCAATTTGTGTTTCTCGTTCTTCAATTTCTGTTATATCTTCTTTAGGATAAATATATCTAAAAGAAATCAAATTATCTCCTAATTCCATTATCTCTGTTTCTGTATTCGAGAAAATACTAGAAGCAATTTCAGGATAATCATTATAAAATGTTTCATTCTTATCAAACATAAATCCGAACTCTTTGTCAAAATCAGGATGCGATAAATAAAATCCATAGTGGTCTATAAGGAATATCAAATCTCCCTTTTTCTGCTCCTCATGAATGTGATCTAAAAAATGTTCAGCGTAAATATTTATTATAACTATTCCTTTTGAATTTCCCTCGCTGTCAAAAACAGGAGTTGCATATCTAACTACAGGAATATAAGCTGGTTCTTCTTCTGTTCCTCTGTTTTCTATTTCACCATCCTCAACATTTAAATCAAGAGGCGAAATAAATATTTCTCCTAATTCTAAATCTATTGTTTCTATAAAATAATATCTATCTTTTTTGTTTTGAAGATTACTGAGAATCTCTGAAACCCCTTCTTCAGAATTAATATTCACTATCTCTTGTCCGTTTTCATCAATATATCTTATCTGATGGAATATATCTTTTTCATCAGCGAAAGATAAAAAATCTTTTTCTAAATTAGCTTTAGCTCCTCCATTTATAACATCTCTTAAACTTGATAGTTCGCTTAGAAACAAAACATCTCCATGAACTTCTTGTAAAAAAAGATCAATTTGCTCTACATTGTCTATGACCTCCTCATTTATTCTGGAAAGCTCACTAAAGGCAACCATATTTGAATGAACATTAAAGAAAAAATAACCCATAAAAGATAGAGGTAACATAAGAAGAACAAATAACCCAACAAATAAAATTATGAATAATCTTTTTTCTGTGAAGCTTTGTTTTTTATTCATCTTCAAAACAATCCTCCAAAAAACCTTTTAATACCTGCCCAAAACCCTGTCTCAACAGAAAAACCTAATTCAAAATCTTCTACAATTCCAGCATATTCAACTTCCAACATCAAATTATATTTTCCTTTTTCTAAATCTAAATCACTAAATGTTTTAATCAAAGATTCATCGCTGTAAACTCTAACTTCTTCAAAGTTTCTATAAACCTCTTCACTTTGTTCATCTGTTACAATATAAATTAATCTTGCAGGAACATATCTCCTCCCAAAATTCTGCAATGTGATCCATACTACTAATTTATCAGAACTACTCAATGAATTTTCTTCTAAATCAAAAGTTATATCAAACAATTCTTCTGGAATTGATTCTGGCTCACCAGAGTCATCCCTTGGGGATTCTGCTGGGGCTTCTTCTTCAACTTCTTCCTCTTCTTCCACTTCCCCTACATCTTCAACTTCCTCCTCTTCTACTTGCTCATCTTCTTCAGCCTCTTCAATCTCTTCCTGAAAAGGATTTTCAACAATACAATCTCTTGTTTCACTATCCTCATATTTATTACATCCCTCATCTATTGTTATGCAAGTCATTGATTGATAATTATTAATACAATCTCCCCAATCATCACATTCAGTTGAAGAACTACAATCTTGAACTTCTCCTTTTTTCTCTATTGTTTCTTTAACTTGTTGTTTTGAAACAGAACTTACTTTTTCTAACGCTATTGAATGCCAACCAGTTCCGTCATAAAGTTTTAATCTTTTAGAACTAACATCAAAATAAATCATTCCCAATTCAGGATTTGCAGGTTCTGAACTTGGTTCCAAAATAAATAAATTCTTAATTGAAATAGAAGGCACTTTAATTTCTGCATCTGCTTCATAAAAAGGATTTCCTTCCTCATCTTCATCATAACTAAATGCACTAACTCCTGCAAACAAAGTTAGAACGAATAAGATTCCAATGCCAAACCTTATTATTTTTTTACCTCGAAGAGGCCTTGAAAAGGTTCTCGCCCCTCTTTGGGGTTCTTGTGACCTTTGGTTATTAATCATTTTAATTTCTTATCCATAAATACAAGTTCTTTGTATTCAGCATATTTTAATTTTTTATAAAAATTAATTGCTCCGGCATTTCTTTTAACTAAAATCCTAATAGTTTTAATTCCTCTTTTCTTATATTTATCTTCTATAAATTTTACAAGAGATTTACCAATTCCCTTTTTTTGATAAATTGGTCTCAACCAGAGTTCTTTAATATAAGCCTTTTCTTTATTATCCGGGGTTATATTAGAAGCTATAAACCCAATTATTTCTTTTTCGTTTATAACAATATAAAGTTCATCTTTAGCAAATTCATTTATTTCTTTAAGAGCTATTTTAAGTGTGTATTTTTCATTATATGGTTTTTTAGAAGATTCTTTTATTAATATTTCGGCAATTTCTTTAAAATCTTTTTTTGTAGCTTTTCTTATTTTCATCTTAATCATACACCCCAATCAGAGTTATTGATAAATCCTCAACATCTCCACCATTTCCTCCTGAATCATATTTAATTGCAGCCACATCTCCTTGTGAAAGACTTACACTAAAAGTTAAATCAACACCACTTACTACTCCCTGAATGTCTTTACTCAAACTTGTATCCGATAAACTATTTTTACTACTTCCGCCCATCAAAGTTATTGCAGATGTTTTAGTTCTTGAATTTGATTTAGAATCCCATAAAATCCCTGTGATTGTCATGTCTCTATCTATTATCCAAGCCATCTCTGTAACCGCTCCACTTATTCCTCCGTCAGTTCCTAAGGCCAAGTATCTATCATTCTTATTTAATTTTCCGTCGACAGTTGAAACAAAACTAACATATTGTGAACCTCCACCAGACAAAAGACAATTTGTCCCATCTTCTAAACAAACTAATTTATCATTAGACCTAATCTCTCCACTAACATTCAAATTTCCCTGAACTTCTAAACTCTTGCTAATCAAAAATTTATCTACAAATTCCTGGATAAATCCACCTAAAATGAAATTCAAAACAGAACCGATTGTAATACTCTTATTTGTTATAGCTCCCCTATCTGTAATAGATTGGAGTGTATCATTTTCAATATTTTGAACTTGACAATTAGTCCCATCCCCTAAACAAATCTTTGTCCCATTTACATAAGCATCATCAAAATAAGCCGTATCTGTTACAGTTAATAGAGCGTTTATTGTAGTAGCGTATGAATTCTCTGAATCAACAAGAAAAGCTGTTGTTCCAACTGCATCTTTGTAAATTCTGAAATCCATTCCTGCAGAACCTTGTTGAACACTTACGTCGCCCCCACCCAACTGAAGGTGATCGCTTGAGAATATTCCCCTAACTTTAAACAACTTTCCTGCTGCAAGATTATCAGAATTTATAATTGCAAATCCTCCATTTCCATCATCATGAATGTCTGACCATACCCAAGAACCTTTTTGATTACTTACGGGATCAAAAAAATGACTCATTCCAACATATTTTTTATCTTCTGAAATTATAAAAATAGAAGTTGTATTAGGAAACCCTAAAAAATCTTCTCTTGGACTGATACGAATTAAATCCCCCTTAGAAGGACCAACAAAATTAAAATACGAATCAAAAATACTCTGTCCTTCTTGAGGAGAAAAAGTATATTCTTCAGCTCCAATTCTCCCTAACGAAAGTATGTTCCCAGAAGTTTCTTCATCAACATCTTTTCTTAAATAATTAAAATGGCTTAATCTTCTTCTCGGAGATTGTACAACTCCATCAATTGAAATTTCCATGAAATAATCTTTTGTAGTATCATTAGAAGCAGCAGATACTCCTGGCACTTCTGCCTTCCATTGTCCCCAACTTCCTGTTGTTAGATTTGTTTCATAAGAACCCACTAAATTTCCTCCAGCACCAGCATCATAAATATCAAAAGTAAAATCAAAAGTTCCCTGAATAAAAGATGTTTCATTGTGATATTGACCTTGAAAAACTGCGATGTCAGAAATTGCGAAAATAGGATTAATTAAAAAAATTCCCACTATAATCCAGATAAAAGATTTACACCTCATTTTTTATTACTTACCAACGACATTTTAATTTAAAAACTTATTTCTTCCTCCTCTTCTTCCTTTTCTTTTTTCTTAATACAGGAATTATTTTATAGATTATATAAATAAGAAATACAAAAACTATAACACTAACAACAAAGATAAAAGGATTAAGAATATTTCTAAATCTTCCAATAGCAGACCCACTCAATAAGGGGAGAGAACTACAAGTATCTTCAAAATTGTCAACAATATAACTAACCTGCTTCATCGATAAATCTTTTTTTAATTCTTGATTAAGTTCAATGGTCAAAATTTCCAATTCTTCTTCAGTATATTCTATGCTTCTTTTTTTATCTATCTGTCCTTTCAATGATTCAAATACCAATGGACAAGTAATAGTCTCAGCGATTCCATCTTTCCTCACAAGAAAACCGCCTCCAGAAATAAAACTCTCTATCTCAGGTTCTTCTACAACTCCTGCTTCAATAATTCCTCCTTCTGGAATCGGAGCCAT
>CAZJEO010000020.1:0-4350 GCA_964545065.1 Candidatus Woesearchaeota archaeon
AAATGTAGGATTTGATATAATGTTTTTACAGACTAAATCCATGAAATACAAAATTCTGAATATATTCAGAGAAGTAATGGGTGCAAGAACCATGGATCTGCACACAATTGCGCAGATGAAATATTATAAGATTTATGGAAAATATAAGTTAAGAGAAGAAGGCCTTAGTGATATGGGTCTTCCAAATGTACTTAAATTTTGTGGAATGGAAGATAATAGGCAAGCCCACAATGCTCTTGAGGACTGCAAATTAACAGCAGAATGCTTTTCAAGATTAACAGAAGGAAAAGGAATTTTTCCAGAATATTCGCAATATGAAATTCCTGAGTATCTACAAACTTAACAATTCTATTTTTGTATCTGTCGTTGCAAAATTCTTAGCCACAATTATCTTACACTCTGCATCTTCTGCAGCACTAATCACAGAACGAGTTACTGTTCCATCAATTATCATTGCAAATAGGCTTTTTCCAATTTTTCTAAGAGCACTACTTAATCCCCTGACAGAAACTTTTTTAATTTCTTCTAGAGATTCGTTCAAGAGAATCGCTTTTCCAGACCCCTGATTTTTATCTGAAATTTCTTTGAGTTTCTCTTCGTCTCCCTTATTTAATTTTACTTTTTTATGTTCTATTTGTTTCTCTTCTCTTTTTTCTGCATAACCCTGTTTTCTAAGAAATTCATCTACAGGAACTTTTCTTCTTAGATTCATTAAAATCTCCTTTCCAGTTAATTCTTCAACTTCTTTTCCATCAGGAGCACTTGTGATATATTTCACCTTTGCATTATCAATAACATTCCTTGCGATAAGTTTCCCTCCACGGTCCCCATCAATAAAAAGGGTAATCTCTTTCTCTTCGCTCAATTTCCTTATCGCTTCTGGAAGTTTTGTTCCATTCATTGATATTACATTCTTAACACCATTCCTCATTAAGTTCAAAACATCTGCTCTTCCTTCAACAACAATTACTTCCTTTCCAGAAATATCTCCGTAAGAGAGTTTTTCTTCACCATATTCTTGAACATCTGCAATTCTTGCAGAACTTTTGATTTGATTTGATATTTCCCTGGAATCTGTGGAACCCTCAATATTTTTCATCAATTTCTTTGCTCTTTCAATAATGTAATCGCGCTTACTTCCTCTGACGTCTTCAATCCTCTCTACTTCTATCTGAGAATCACACGGACCAATTCTTTCAATAGTTTCTACTGCAGCAGCAATCAGTGTCGTCTCTGATCTGTCCAGTGCTGTGGGGATTTTTATATCACCAGTAGTTCTTTTATTTTCACGTCTTAGTTCAACTTCTATTCTGCCTATTTTTCCCTCTTTCTGCAGCTCCCTCATCTCCAAATCAGATCCTAACAATCCTTCTGTCTGCCCGAATATAGCTCCGATTACGTCAGGCTTTTCCAACGCCCCTTCTGCTAAAAAATTTGCATGTATCATATATTTAATAGATACAGGACTTATTTTTGCCATTTTACTTAATTTTAAATTATTTAATTCACGAAATCTATGATTTCTTATAGAAAAATACCAATATTGGTTAGTTACACACTTCTGAAAATAGCTCAAAGCTAAATTATGTGATCGTGATAGTGATTGTAATAATAATCTTCAATCAGTATTTTCCTTATGATTAGAAATGTTTGCCTGGGTTTTTAAATGTTGTGTGTTAGTTCATATCTATAGCACCACTACTTTGATGACGAGTAATTTGTGCGACTGCATATACCATCATTTCGAGTTGTTTAATACCCAGCACATGATAAACTCCAATTATTTCACCAGGACTTCCCCATTCAGGAGCAGGCTTTGATTCTCCTATTTTTCTAGTATATCCTGAGGCAGACCAAGTCCTTTTCTCCAGATTGAGTCTTACATTGTTAGGTTTATTTCTTGTAACGTTAAAATTTGGAGGATTCTGTGCAAACGTTAGATAAATCAAATTTTTCTCGTTAACTTTTTTTGCGTTTGGATCCATAAAATTAGGATTAAACGTATCTTTAAAAGAATAATTATACTAAAAAAGTTATATTAAATCTCCAAGAATCCTATTTCTTCTTCACAATCTCAATACAAACACCTGCAGCAACTGTTTGTCCTGCATCTCTTACTGCGAATCTGGATGTGAATGGATTGTCTTTCTGTGTTTCCAAAGCCAGGTTTCCCTGCGGTCTTATTCTTACTTTAGCAACATCCCCGTTCTTTAAGAAATCTGGTTTTTCTTTTATTACCTGTCCTGTTTTAGGATCAATTTGCTCTATAAGTTCGACAAACTGACAAGGAACCTGAGCAGTGTGGACGTGGAATACAGGGGTATATCCTTTAGCCAATACAGTTGGATGATTAATAATAGCAACTTGCGCTATGAATTCTTCTACTATTGGAATTGGTTTTGTAGAATCACAGATGACATCCCCTCTTGCAATATCTTTTTTTCCAACCCCCCTAACATTTATACCAACATTGTCTCCAGCAACAGCTTCCTGCATTTGTTCATGATGCATTTCTATAGTTTTAACTTCTCCTTCAACTCCTTTTCCTGTTCTTCCCGGTAAAACTTTAATTTTCTGTCCGATTTTCATAACTCCTGTTTCAATTTTCCCAACAGGAACTGTTCCAATGCCTGTAATCTCATAAACATCCTGAACAGGCATTCTCATTGGCAATTCTGTAGGAAGTTCAGGTTCTGGGAATAAATCAAATTGTTCCAAAATTGTAGGTCCTTTATACCAGGACAGATTTTCAGATTTTTTAGTAATATTATCTCCCTTTAGACCAGAACTTGCAATAAAATTAACTTTTGATAAATCTATTCCGACAGTTTTAATTAACGCTGAGACATCTTCTTTAACTTTATTGAACTTTTCTTCTTTATAATCAATAGTATCCATTTTATTTATCGCAACACACAAGTTCGCAACACCCATTGTTCTCAATAACCATAAGTGTTCTTTTGTCTGTGGCTGAACTCCGGCCTGGGCTGCGATAACTAAGAAAGCAGAATCAGCTTGTGAAGCACCTGTAATCATATTTTTAACAAAATCTCTGTGTCCTGGTGCATCAATAATTGTAATCTGATATTTTTGAGTTACAATCTTTTTATAAGCCAAATCAATCGTAACCCCCCTTTCTCTTTCTTCTTTAATCTTGTCCATAACATAAGCGAATTCAAAACCGGCTTTTCCGTGTTTTTCAGCCTCTTCTTTATTCTTTTTCATCTCCTGTTCAGAAACAAGTCCAGATTCAAACAAGAGTCTTCCTACTATTGTTGATTTTCCGGCATCAACGTGCCCGACGAACACAACATTCATATTTGGTTTTTCTTTAGCCATCTACAAACCTCTGCGGGTTTCTAGTAGTCCCAGCAACCCATTGGTTTTTATAAACTTCCCTAAACTTTTCTCAAGGGAAATTTTACGTATTGTTTAATAAAAAATTAGGTTTATAAATATTTCTATGGAAATATATTTTAAAGAATACAAATGTTATTAAATTCCTTTTTTTCTATTTGTTTATGGAAATTTCAGGAGTGCAGATAGTTGAAGACGACTATGGGATGACTAAAAGAATTTTGCCTCATACCTTCTTCTCATTAGATCCTTCTGAGCAGAAGAAATATGACTTTTTCAGAAAAGAACATGCTAAAGTAAAAGCGATTGGAAAACCAATATATGATGAAGAAGTTGCAGCAAAAGCAAAAGTAGCAGAAGAAATATTTTTGGAAGTAGTTAAACCTTATATTGAAGGACAAGGATTATCTATTGAAGGATCTTTTAGTACATATGGTGAACCTAGAAGAACCATTGTAAAATTCTCACAGTACAATTTATTTGAAAAAGATAGTCCTATTAATATAAATATATCTTTAGAACCTAGTTATTGGTTTTTAACTCAAGATGAAAATTTATCATGTAATTCCAGTATTTCTTATCATCCTAGAGGTATTAAATCACATATATTGTGCGACTTTATTAAAAGAGCAACTGAGAATGTACAAGAAGATGGAATAAAATTTCCTATGCTTTTTTTTATAGGGGATGGATTATATTTTGCTTCAACAGATTTTACCATGCCTCTCTTAGGATTTACTAAAAAAATTGTTGAAGATATAAGTAAAGAAGATTTTGATGAATTAACAACTCTTCAAACAGAATGTAGATCTTATTCTAATGATTCTCTAAAACAAAGAGTTTTCAAAGAAGCCTATGAAAACAAATTAGAACAAGTTCTTATTAGGACTGGGATTAAAAAGGGAATTCCTTTAGAAGAAAAAATACATCTAAATTAATTACTGATTCTCCGCGAGTCCTTTTCTTTTACGGATTTTTTTAATCACATCTTTT
>CAZJEO010000021.1:0-3525 GCA_964545065.1 Candidatus Woesearchaeota archaeon
TACCCAAACATGCATCGTTAGTAATGATGGTGTGTGAAGCTTTGGGGACAACGTATTTCCCATAATTAACTTTTTAAGTCAGCTCGTAATAATAGACTTAAGTTAGTATTGAATTGCAATATGATAACAGAATATTTCAATATGCTTTAACTCGTGGTAATGGAAAGATCGGGGATGATGTTTCAGCCAACGTTACTCGGATGAATGGGTATATTTCTAAACTCAAGAGCAAGTTTAGTGGGGCAATTCGAGGAGAAGTTTTACTATTTCATGAAATTTTTACCAAAAAATATAACGATAAACAGAATTGCAGAAATGCAGCTTCAGGTCTTGTCAGGAGAAAAGATGGGATCGGCAGTGGTGATTTAAATCTTATTTTTTATGATGCAATCAGCACTTCTGAGGATGTCATCTTCCAAAACGAAATTCAAAAACTAAAGTGGCTCAAAGAAGAAAGATTCCCTACTATTCTTACAAAGACCTTAAAGACTCCTCAAGAAGTAATAAAAGTGAGAGAAGATGTCATGAACAATAAACGGGATACCTTAGAGTATGATATTGATGGGTTGGTAATTAAGGGAAATGCGATAGACTTAGAAGATTCCAAAAGAGCAAAACCGATGAAGCAAATTGCTTTCAAGTTTCATGCGGAAATAATAGAAACAAAAGTACTCGATGTAGAATGGAGCATTTCTGGGGCAAATTATACACCGGTAGCCATTGTGGAACCAGTAAGGCTTATGGGAACTACCGTGAGTAGAGCAAGTTTAGCAAATCCAAACCTTATTGAAGCTCTAAAACTGAAGATCGGCTCAGAAGTATTCATTAGTAAACGAGGGGATGTTATTCCTAAAATCGAGAGTATTATCAAAACTCCCCCTAATGCAACTGAGGTTGAACTTCCGACAACATGCGAAGTATGTAGTACCGATTTAAGAAATGATGGTACACGGTTATTCTGCCCTAATGAGGGCTGTCAAAAGAGATTATACCACCGACTCGTAAAATGGATTAAGAAACTCAATATTAAACATTTTTCGGAGAAATTGCTATTAAGACCGTTATTCCATGATAAAGAAATCTCGACAATTGCTGATTTGTACAAACTTCAAGTATCTGATTTAACTAAGTTAGACCAAGTAAAAGAAACATCGGCAAAAAAAGCCTTAGACAACCTTCATGCTGTAAAAGAGATATCTTTGGCTAAATTCATTGGTGGATTTGACATTGAAAACATCGGAGAAGATTTGACTCAAAGAGTCGTAGATGCAGGATTTGATACCTTAGAAAAAATCCGAAACGCTAGCAATTACCAACTATCCCAAGTAGACGGGTTTGCCGACCTCACCGCCCAGTACTTACGAGGAGGGATTGAGAAACTTTACCTACAAATGCAAGATTTACTTAAAACTAATAAAATTACTATTAAAGGAGTGAATACAATGGGAGGAAAATTAGAAGGAATAAGTTTTTGTATTACAGGCTCATTGGAGAATTTCAAGCCACGTAGCAAGGCAGAAGAACTGGTTATCAAACTTGGTGGAACAGCGAAAAAAAATGTCACCAAGGATTTGAATTATTTGGTTACTAATTCAGATGAACCTACCAAAAAATATGTAACAGCCCAAAACCAAGAGAATACTGAAATTATCTCCGAAGAAGAATTCTTAAAACTAGTTGAATAACAATAAAGCTTTACACTTTTTTTTCTTTTTTTATTTTTCTAGGAATTTGCCGGATTCTTAAATTTTCTCCCACTTTAAAGTTCTTTTCCTTTTAACAATCCTATATTCAGGAGCAATTTTTACTATCTCAGAGATATGCGAACGTAATGACACCTCATTTGTCTCAAAGAGAATTGATAATTGACTCTGTGAACATTTTCGGTTTAGTAATCTGTAATTTGAGATAAAATATCAGAGTGTTGCTATTTACAGAATATAATTACAATACATTTAAAGAAAAAATTACTACTTTGAAATCATTAAATCTGGGACATCATTTGTTTAATATTAGTGAATGACTATTTTTTTGTATGGCAAACAATTCAGAAATTTTGATGGAAGTGAATAAAAAAGTGACGACACTTGAGGATCTACTAAATGAAGAAAGAATAAGACAATTAGAGGAACTCTTAGTTCGATTTAATGACCTTGTTACAAGTTATTATAGCGAGGGTGAAGATGAAGACGGTGAAGATTTATACCCTAAAGATTTCATCATGACGACTTTCTTATTTGAAAAACCTGTAACGAGTATTGAAATTGGTAGTATGAATCTTGAAGAAGTTGTAGAATTTAGAGGGGAGTTAGAGAAGTTCTTTTTTGTTGAGTATACTCCTTCCGAGATTTTTATCTCTCGTTTTAGAACTTTATGTGATGTAGCTATAGGCATAAAAAATCGAAATGATATAACAATAAAACTATCACACAATTTCCCTGACTTAGAAGGTTTCTTTTATGGTAAACCTCTTAAGGAGATCGCACGATATTGTTTGAAAAAAAAGAAATATCATTTAATAAAATAGACAGTCGATTGATAGGATGACCATAATTTTATAATTACCTTATATCCTAACAGCTATATATAAAGAAAAAACGAGAAGATCAATTCTCAAATCTTATTTTTATTGTTTTTAACAACCTAATATTATTCTTCACTCTATCAGAAATCTTACCTGTAAAATGAATATCGAGCAGACAAGTACGAACTAATTTGTAGAGATTCGGATCAATATTTTTTACGAAAGGATTTCCCCCACTATCCTTATACTTTTGCGTTATAAACCCTATTAATCCTTTCTGACCATCATCAGCACATAAATCTTTTGGGCAAAGACAATTAATACAGACTAAACCGCCTTTATTTCCAATATCCTCGTCTGAATTGGAATCGGTACAGAAGCTACAAGGTTGAAGCAAACGATTTATATTTTTTTCTTGTTCTCTAATCCATTTATATTTCAGAGATTCAGAAGCCAACCATTTTACTAATACACTCTCGATTTCAGTCATAATAAAAATTAATTATCAAATCAATATAAAGAAAAAGTCTTCTTAAAATTGTTGAACAATTTGGACGGAAATTTCCTAAATCGATATATTCTTTAGGTGAATCATAAATCTTATATGGAATTGGATTTTTGTCTTAATACTCTTTCTCAATATCCCTATAATATTCGCTTCACCCTCTTTTTTCTTAAAGAGCTTCGGTTTTTTTTGATGTTCACTCTTGAATGAACATAATAGTTACTAATTTTATTTATTTTTCTTTTAAATAAGTTCATTTGGAGATGAACTTCATGATAAATTCTGAGTTGAGTTGAAATCATAAAATCCTCTGCCCCCAAGCACAATTAAATGATTATAGTCATAAATAGCATTGAAGACGAACTCAAAGGTTGATGAAATAAATGATGAGCAAGTCCAAACTGATTAATCGAGCAGAACAGCTAATAAAATACCATTCACATTTTTCTAATTCCTTTTCCTAACTTTATAATCATTTGAATATTTAATTGAGGAA
>CAZJEO010000022.1:0-3182 GCA_964545065.1 Candidatus Woesearchaeota archaeon
CCGCCCACCCACCCCACGAGTGAGAGTTGTTATTTAATCTAAATTTCATATTTCTTCAACCTCTATTAATTCTGAATTAAGTATGTTATTTGAATCTGCATTATCAAAAAGGAATTTTCCTCTAAATTTTTTCCCTTTTAAAAATAAAGGAACCCAATGTTTATCGTCAGACCACATTTCGTCAAATGGAATTTCGTTAATATTAAACCATTGTGGTTTCATTTCTTCTGATTCAGTTGGCTCTCCTTCAAATTCTGATACATGGAATATATGAACTTCTAAATCCTCTTGATCATTTTGGAATTCAAAAGTTATAATTCCTTTTTTCTCCATTTCTTTTATTTCAATCCCAATTTCTTCTAACACTTCTCTTTTCGCAGCTTCTTCAATCGTTTCATTTTCTTCGAGCTTTCCTCCAAATCCATTCCATCGACCTTCACCAAACCCTCTCTTTTTAAGTCCAAGGAGAACTTGAGGATGCTGATGTATCAAGCATAGTGTTAATATTTTTGCCATTTTATTTTTCGTTCCAGTCTATTTTAGTTCCGTTTCTTTGAGCTTCTTTAAATGCAAAGCCTTCTGGATATCTTTTGGATAATTTAGTCACGTTTTCACTTAAAATTTCATTTAAATCCCAATTAAATAGATTACATATCATTGCAATGTACCACAAAGTGTCTCCGAGATTTTCTTTTATTCCTTCTTTGAGAGTTTCATTTTCATGAGCAAATGTTTTCTTTATGCAACTTGCGACGTCTCCCGCTTCTCCAGCTATTCCAAGTCCCCATGTGTACGCTTCTTCTTTTTTGTTATTAAATTTCTTTGCTGTTTTCTTACACAATTCTTGGTATTCTTTCATGTCCATTTTATTTATTATCAACTCCTCCAGCTAGTTTATTTGCATGACCTACTTCTTTCATTGTTTCTGGGGGCATTCTTTTTTCGTATTCATCTAATGTATTTTGCAAAGATTGACTTGCGTCAACTTTAGTTTGATTAGCAATTTTTAATAATAGGAATAATGTATCTCCAATGTAATCAGAAACTTCTTCTTTATTCTTATTAACAACTTCTTTTTGTTTTTCATCATCAATCCATTTAATTAAATCCCAGACTTCACCGCCTTCTTCTGTTATATTTAAGAGGAGGTCTTTAATGTTCCAATTATTTTCCCACCCTCTTGCTGCATCAAATTCTTTTATTTTATCTTGAGCATCTTTAATTTCCATTTAAGTATTCCTCCCAAGCATGATAGTCTCTTTCAAATTCTTGTTGTGAGCATGAAATGTGGAGAGCATTTCTTTGAAGAGGAGGAGTGGAGGAATGTTCTTTCCAAATATTTCTCTTAAGATTGATTTTTGTTTATCAAATTCATTTTGGGTTCCTGTATATAATCCAATAACACAAGGTTTGCCAGCTAAATCATCAATTAATAACTGGAAAAAAGGTTCTTTTTGATACTTAGAATGTTGTATCACTATGGGTTCTCTTGGAATGCTTTCTATGGCTTTAGTTTCTAATCTTTTTCCAACCTTATCTAGTTTAGCAAGAATCTCTTCTGAATATTGCATGTTCCATGGTTTTATCATTACAAATATTTTATTTATCATTTCATCCAAAACTTCATTTTTCTTAATTGAGTTAAATCGTTTTTGTAAAGTTCTCTGAGATCTTTGATTTTGTAATAGTCCATTATAATTCTGTCAACTCCTTGGCCCCATGCTAAAACTGGAATGTGTTTTCCTAAAAGAGGGATTGTAACTTCTGGCCTGAACATTCCTGCGCCACCTAATTCTAACCAGAGTTTTTTTTCAGGATGCCAGACATCTACTTCAACTGAAGGTTCTGTGTAGGGGAAATACGCTGGACGGAATCTTATTTTTTCAAAACCCATTTTTTTGTAAAACTGTTTTAAGTAACCAAGTAAATGTCTGAAATTTGCGTTTTTGTCTATGACAATTCCTTCTGTTTGATAGAATTCAAAACCATGACTCCAGTCGACTGTTTCATTTCTGAAACATTTTCCTATGGCGAAAAATTTTGCTGGTAAGTTTTCTTTTTTTAGTTTGAATAATTCAATTGCAGAAAGAGGAGTTGTGTGAGTTCTAAGAACCATTTGCTTTGCAACTTCAGGATTCCATTCATATCTCCAACCTTTGCTCCCAGTTGTTCCTTGTTCATGAGCTTTTTTTACTCTTACAACAATTTTTTTGTCAGGCAATTCTTCTTTTTCATCAATAAAAAAAGTATCTGCTAATTCTCTTGCTGGATGGTCTTGTGGTTGGAATAGCGCGTCAAAATTCCAGAAAGAACTTTGAACCATGTCGCCAGTCATTTCTTTGAAACCCATATCTGTCCAAACCCCTCTTGTATAATCTACTGCTTGATTTACAAAATGACGTTTCCCTCCACTTATTTCTGGAACAGGAGAAGTAACATCATATCTTCTGAATTTTTTGCCTTTCCACAAGGATTCTTTTTTTAACATCAAAGGAGTTAATTGTTCAATTAATTCTTTGGTTTCTATTTTTGATTCAATAACCTTTTTTCCTAAATCAGTTGTTTCAATCCCAATTGTTTTAACTTCTTTTATTTCAAGTATGTTTCTTCTTTGTTCTAGAGATTTTAATGAATGTAACTGTTCTGGTTCCAAAGAATCATAACTTAATGGGAGGGACTCTAAAAATAATTCTTCAAGGCTTTTTTTTGAGATTTCGCCTTTATTACCTGTGAACATTATTTTTCCATTTTTTAATTCAATTAATGCTTTTTTCTTTAATACACCTAAAGATGCTTTGAACTCATCTTCAGAGATTTTACTTTGTTTTGCTGCGTCTTTTAATTCAAGAATTCTTTTTTCACCAAGTAAATTTAAGAGTCTTCTTTCTGGCAAGCCTTTTGTTTTGTAAAGGGCACCATTAATTCCAACATCAATTATTTTTTTTGTTTTATAATTTAATTTTACGATGCTTTTGTTTTGCAAATATTCTAGTGCTCTTAATACAGAAACCTGATCTAAGTTTGTCTTTCTGATTATTTCTTTAACATTTCCTGCTAAGTATGGAAGGATTTTCTTCTCATTTGGACTCAAGGATTCAATGAGTTTTTTCATCTCCATACACATAGAATGTTTAATGTATTAAAAAAGGTTGTGTTATCACAGTTCAGTTACTAATCGTCTA
>CAZJEO010000023.1:0-2503 GCA_964545065.1 Candidatus Woesearchaeota archaeon
GGTGGGTGGGTGGGACACTTGCTCGGACAACCCTTTTAATATCCCCTGGCAATAAAATAACTTTCTCCTTAAGCTTATTCAAATCAATATTCAACTTTGCATATTTATTTGCTTCGCGATTTATTTCATTTGACCAAACTTGCGCCCCACTTTTCTTAGCAATCACAATTGAAAAAGGAGCAACACCCGCAAACATCACCAACACCTTATCTTTTTTCTTAATCTTAGAAGCAACCTCCTTCCTCTCATTACTCAACCGCGGAGAAAAATAACTCGTATCAATATTAAATCTAAACACACAATCATTTTCCTTATACAAAACTTCTTTATTTTTCTCACCAGCAAGATATTTTGTCTGCATCTTTCTCAACCGTCCAGAGAATTTCCCAACTTTTTCCAAAACAGTTTTCACAGGAGCATTATCTTTCAAAATCTTTTCTGCAAATTTTTTCTTTGCCCCTTCACTCCACAATTTGGGGCCTCGAAGAGGCCTTGGAAAGGTTCTCGCCCCTCTTTGGGGTTCTCGCCCCTCTTTGGGGTACACCGAGCGGTGTGCTGCAATTTTAAATTCTCGCGGAAATTTCACAATAGCAATATTTCCAAACACATCAAACGCTCTTAACTTATTCATATTAAATAAAATTAAAAAGAATTATTAAAGTTTGTGGAAAATTATTCATTAAAATTATCTTTGTTTTCTCTACTTTTGTCGCATCAGACGCTTTAATTGTTTTGTATAATGAGAGACTAATTCTTTTCTTTCAGTATCAGTCAGATATGTATTTCTTTCAACTTCCCCGAGTCTTCTTTTATATTCTGCAATAGCTTCTTTCTTATTTACATCTTTAAGTCTATCTACTTCAACTTTTAAAAAGAACTTTTTTAAAGTACCATCAATCCAGGCCATAACAATCGCAGCAATACTAGTAAATAAATAAATATTATAAAGTTTATTATCTACAAGCTCACTTGTTTTAGATGACCATAACCCTATAAAAATAATTGCAAAAAATATCCATGCTACTCTTCTTAAAATAGAAGGTTGTGTTTTAAACCCAACATTAATAACTATGAAATATATCACAAAAGGTATTCCTGCAAGTAGCGCTATGCCCAATGCTTCTGAAGGAAGAAGTATTGTTGAAATTAAGTCTGTAGAACTGATTCCCCTAACAGCCAATAAGGATACAGCAAGAGCCATAATATTCAAAACAAGAGGGTTATCAGAAAAAAAATCAACTTTTTTTAAAGAAAGTAATATAATTCCAAAAACAATAATGAAAAATAAAATTTGTGTGAATAATATTCCTTTATTCGCATATAGGTCTGCTCCTCCCCCAAATAATGCTTGGAAAACAGGGGTTACAATCTCAACAATATCATTTGCAACATTTTGTACTCCTTCAAGAAAAGCGACTTGCCCTGTAATGGTTGTATTTCCAGCAAAAACAAAACTAAAGGCAATTACAAGAAATAAAAATGCTGTGATTGAAAGTGCTAGAAATTTTTTATCTTTAAAAAAAGACTTTTTCTTAGAAACTTTTTTCTTTTTAGGAGCAGTGGTTTCCTTCTTACCTTTATTCCCTCTTTTCATAACATTTTATATCTTTTTAACTTATAAATATTGCTATTATTAAAATTTCTAAACCCAATCCCCCAAACCTTTCTGCTTTTTCTTCTCTGAAATATCTCCCAACCTCTTTAATTGTTTTTCAACTCTTTCTTCTGAAAAATTATGTTCATTAACAAGTATTTCTTTTATTTTACTTTCATCAACTTTCCTAAAATCAAATTCCACATCTTCAACATCTGGTTTATGAAACAAAGGAAAAATTTCTGTCCAATCAAATCGATCTTCTTCTGACAAACCAAGAATTTGTTCTTCAACACTCTTGAAAATCAAAACAGGTTGTTTAAAGTGTTTAACAATTTGTAAAGCTTTTTTTTGTCCAATCCCTGGAATTCCTTTTGGATTATAATCTGTTCCAACAAGTATTCCTAAACAAATTAATTGATCCAAATTGATTTCAAGACTATTCAACACTTTTTCAAGTTCAATTAATTCTGGTTTAATTTCAATATATCCTGAAAAAGTTTTTCTCTTTCTTGCCAAGGTTAAATTTTGTATTAATTTTGGAGCACCAAAAAGCAAACTATCATAATCCTGACTTGCACTTGCATAAATACTCTTATTCACTCTTGCAAGATGCGCTGCCTCTGATTCTCCCTCACTCGGCGCCTGCACAACAGCAATCCCCATAGCCTTCAAAAGTTCTTTGCTCTCTCTAATCATATCATCATCTAATCTAACAAATTGGCTACTATATTTTCTCATAGCAGAAATATCCTCACTTTGTCTAGCCGCTTCATATTTCACCTTTGCCACACCTTTAGCAGAATCTCTTTTCTCCCGAATCTTTGCTTTCAAATCAGGAGCCACCCCATCAAAAACATAAATCAATTTCATTCCTTGTTCAAGCAACGCAATATTCCTATAAAAAAT
>CAZJEO010000024.1:0-2094 GCA_964545065.1 Candidatus Woesearchaeota archaeon
CCACCCTTTTCAGGTGAATCTGTATCATTTTTACAAGATAAAATAAAACTTGAAAACCATCCTGAACGTTTTCCTGTTCCATATTCTGCTGCTGTGATGACTAAATCTAAATCCCTTTCTTCTGGTTTCATCTTAACCATGTTTCCCACTCTTCGTCCTGGTTTGTAAGGTGATTGAAGGTTTTTCATCATTACCCCTTCTTGATTATTGTGCAAGGCTTCTTTGTAGAATTTTTCTGCTTCTTTTACATCTGAAGTAATTAGTTGTTTAGATGTGATAATTTTGTAGGGTTTGTTTGTTATTATTTTTCTGATTAATTTTGTTCGTTCTTCAAAAGGTTTTTCGAGTTGGGATTTTCCATTATAAAAAAGAATATCAAAAACATTTAATTCAACTGGGAGTTTTTTTCGTAAGTCTTCAATGTTATATTTTCTGCGTATTCTTTGAGAGATTGCTTGGAAATCTGTGTATTCTTTTGTTTCTCTGTCATAGCCCACTGCTTCTGAATCAAGGATAAATGTTTGTCCTTTAATGTGCTTTTGAATATATTCTACTATTTCTGGGAATTGTTTGGTTACATTTTCTAAACTTCTTGTGAACAATAAAACTTTTTCTTTGTCTTTGTGAATTAACATTCTGAATCCGTCGTATTTATATTCGAGTGCGCAAGGTGTTCCAACTTCTTTGAATCCCTCTTCAATTTTTGTGACTTTTTTTGGGAGCATGGCTTTTATTGGATGGCCTATTTTTAGAGAAACCTTTGTTAGCTCATTGGGTTTTCCTTTTCGTGCAATCGCAAAAATTACTGTTAAATCATTTGCTTTATCTATTGCACTTTGGATTTTTTCTGCATCTTCTTTAGAATTATCGAAAAAAGCTTTTGCCATAGAAGATTTTATTGTGCTCTCTTGTACACCGATTCTTAAATCTCCAATTAGTGTTCGAGTTATATATTTCGCTTCGAGGTGTGAAGCAGATGTTAATAATTCTGTAATTAATCCTAATTTTTTATTCACTGTTCCTTTGCCTTCGAGATCTGGAAGTTTTCGCAAGTTTTCCAAAACTTTTTTTGTTGTTAGAACATGACTTTGCAATGTTGATTGTTTTTTGTGTTTTGTAAGTTTTTCAGCTACGTCTCCTAAATCTCCAATAGACTTCCATTGATTTACTACTTCATTTTTTTCAGTTCCTGTTGCTTTTGAAATGGCTTTTATTGCGAGTTGGTTGCTTATGCCTATTTTTTTTTCTTCGTACTCTGGATAAATATCTCCGAGTAATAAATACATAATTTCATTATCTTCTTCAGGAATATGGATTAAGAATTTAGAAAGAATATCTATTTTTTCAAGTCGTTTTGTTGTTGAAGAAAGTTCTTCGTAAAGTTCTGCAAGTTTTTGGTACCTCATGAAAGAATAAAGAAATAAATGTTTTTAAGTTTATTCTTGAGCCTCTGCTTCTTCTTCCATTTCTTCAAGCCTATCGTAATAATCTGAGAGTTCGTTTAAATGAGCCAAGGCAATTTTTCCAGTTATTAATGAATCATCTTCTGTGACATTTGTATTTAGATCACTGGTTCCGTGTTCTAGTTCTATGTTCATTCCTTTTCTAAACTGGTTTATATCAAACTTGTCCCATTTAATTTCAAGTTGTTCGCCAATTTCTTTTGCTTCTTCGTTTGTAAAATTTTCTTTTGACATTTTGTTAAGAGCTCGACCACAAGCCATGCACATTACAATATGCTCGTGCAGAAATGTTTTTAGACTTAACAGGGAAAACTACTTCTGGTTTGTCTCCTGGTTTTAAGAATTTTTTTGAACGTCCTTTATCTGTGAATATTTCAATCCACTCTATGTAATGTTTTTCTTCCATTGGATGAGCAATAGAACCAACTTTTATTATTACTCCTTTGTCATTTTCTTCAATAATTGGTTTGTGTTTTTCATTTCCTTCTTCTTTTGTTTTTTCTTTAATGAGTTTCATTGGTTGTCCGCAGCAAACTAATTCTCCTGCACCTTCGTGTAAAACTTCAACTATGTTTCCGCAAACTTCGCATTTGTAAATTTCAAATTGTTTTGTCATGTTTTTTTGTGCAGG
>CAZJEO010000025.1:0-2081 GCA_964545065.1 Candidatus Woesearchaeota archaeon
TATCGGTTCTGGTCCTGTTTGCTGATTCCAATGAGATATAATTATTCTTTCCATAGATAAACAGACCTATTCATTCATTTATATAAAGAATCTAAATCTTGAATATGTAAAACTTTTTTCTTCTAAGTACATGGTTAACGTTGATTTAGGTAAAATTCCTTCCAACTTTCTGAGTTCAGCTAAATTCTTTTTTTTATTAGTATTAGGTACTATTATAATCACTTAATCTTATAAGTCTACATATAGAACAGTTTTTAGGATTTTAAATTTTATTGATCAACTTCCTAATTCTATTCTCTCATTTTTTTTGGTAAAAGGGGATTTATATTGATTTCCCGTCTTTCTTCGATTATTTAATATTAAGTGCATTAGGTAGTGAACTTATCATTACAACTCAGTTTTGAGGATCTGATTGTTTTGAAATGATGTGAAATTTTAAAGAATAAAGGTTATAAATTCTGGAGCAAAAAATAGCAAAATAGAAAATTAAAGTTTTATTAAGTGCTAGCCGATAACACAGTAAATAAAACATAAAAAAAAGATTTGAAAGGTTGAGATTTCACTCAACCATCTTTAAAAACTCTTCTTCGGAAATAATTTGCGTATTGTCTTGCCCTTGAGCTATTGTATATTTTTTGGTAGTTTCATCTGAATTGGTAACTAAGTAATTCAAATCTTTGGTAACATTTTTTTTCACAATTCCACCGAGTTTGATAACCAGTTCTTCAGCTTTGGATCGTGGTTTAAAATTTTTAAGTGAGCCTGTAATACAAAAGCTTATTCCTTCTAGTTTTCCTGCCATTTTGTTCACTCCTTTTATTATTATTTTATTGGTATTAAGTAATTCTTTCATTTGTGGGTAAAGTTTTTCAATTCCATCTCGTAGGTACTGAGCGGTAAGGTCGGCAAAACCGTCTACTTGTGACAGTTGATAATTACTTGCATTTCGGATTTTTTCTAAGGTATCAAACCCCGCATCTACGACTCGTTGAGTCAAATCTTCTCCGATGTTTTCAATGTCGAATCCACCAATGAATTTAGCCAAAAATATCTCTTTTACAGCATGAAGGTTGTCTAAGGCTTTTTTTGCCGATGTTTCTTTTACTTGGTCTAACTTAGTTAAATCAGATACTTGAAGTTTGTACAAATCAGCAATTGTCGAGATTTCTTTATCATGGAATAACGGTCTTAATAGCAATTTCTCCGAAAAATGTTTAATATTGAGTTTCTTAATCCATTTTACGAGTCGGTGGTATAATCTCTTTTGACAGCCCTCATTAGGGCAGAATAACCGTGTACCATCATTTCTTAAATCGGTACTACATACTTCGCATGTTGTCGGAAGTTCAACCTCAGTTGCATTAGGGGGAGTTTTGATAATACTCTCGATTTTAGGAATAACATCCCCTCGTTTACTAATGAATACTTCTGAGCCGATCTTCAGTTTTAGAGCTTCAATAAGGTTTGGATTTGCTAAACTTGCTCTACTCACGGTAGTTCCCATAAGCCTTACTGGTTCCACAATGGCTACCGGTGTATAATTTGCCCCAGAAATGCTCCATTCTACATCGAGTACTTTTGTTTCTATTATTTCCGCATGAAACTTGAAAGCAATTTGCTTCATCGGTTTTGCTCTTTTGGAATCTTCTAAGTCTATCGCATTTCCCTTAATTACCAACCCATCAATATCATACTCTAAGGTATCCCGTTTATTGTTCATGACATCTTCTCTCACTTTTATTACTTCTTGAGGAGTCTTTAAGGTCTTTGTAAGAATAGTAGGGAATCTTTCTTCTTTGAGCCACTTTAGTTTTTGAATTTCGTTTTGGAAGATGACATCCTCAGAAGTGCTGATTGCATCATAAAAAGCAAGATTTAAATCACCACTGCCGATCCCATCTTTTCTCCTGACAAGACCTGCAGCTGCATTTCTGCAATTTTGTTTATCATTATATATTTTTTATTATATTTTTTGTTAAAAATGTCATGAAATAGTAAAACCTCCCCGCGAATAGCTCCCGTAAAATTGCTCTTGAGTTTAGAAATATACCCATTCATCCGAGTAACGTTGGCTGAAACAT
>CAZJEO010000026.1:0-1873 GCA_964545065.1 Candidatus Woesearchaeota archaeon
CCACCCGACTCCACGAGGGGTAGCTTGTCTACCCAAAAGTTTAGATGCCCACTCCCCCGAAAGCCATAGAATTAATCTTTCTCTTAGAATGAAATTTCAAGAGCATAGAGTTGGAACTGGAAAGTATTTTGTTTATGGGATGGGCGCAAAAACGGTTAATGAGATTATTGAAAAGATTAAGGGAGAGAAGTTTATTGATAAGTTGGGAATTCATATTCATCGGAAAACTCAGAACACGAGTGAGTGGACTATAAAAGAGGAGTTGGAGGATTCTTTGACAAAGGAAAGTTTAGAGAGAATTGATTTTGTTAATTTTGGAGGAGGATTGCCAGCTATTTATAGAGGTTATGTGAATGTTTTGGATTATGTTTTTAAGAAGTTAGTTAGTGCTAAGGAATTTTTGGATAGTTATGAAATTGAATCATGGATAGAGCCAGGAAGATTTATTGCTGCGCCGGCTGTTAAATTAGAAACAGAAATAATTCAGATTCAGGAAGATAATATCGTGATTAACACGACGATTTACAATTGTGCGTTGGATACTGTAATGACTGGGACAAAGATGTTGGTTGAAGGAGAATTGGAGAATGAAAATGGGGCACCGCTCGGTGTACGCCAAGGAGGCGCGAGAACCCCAAAGAGGGGCGAGAACCTCTCCGAGGCCTCTTCGAGGCCCCAAATTGCGGAATATGGGGGCAAAGATTATTTGATTAAGGGAAATTCTCCTACAAGGGATGATATTTTTAGATATAAAGCTAAATTGAGAAGCCCAGAAGTTGGAGATAAGGTTATTTTTTTAAATGCTGGTGCATACAATTATACAACTGATTTTTTCGGTTATAAGAAATTAAAGACAGAGATTGTTAATTAACATGCTAACTAAAAAACAAATTAAAGAGATTAAAGAACACTTGGAAAAAGCTCAAAATCCTATTTTCTTTTTTGATAATGATCCTGATGGGCTTTGCGCGTTTCTTTTGTTGCAAAGATATATTGGAAGAGGTAAGGGAGTTACAGTGAGATCGTATCCTGAAATGGATGCAAACTATTTTAGAAAAGTTGGAGAGTTAAATGCAGATTATATTTTTATTTTGGATAAACCAGTTGTTTCAAAGGAGTTTTTTGAAGAGGCAAGACAAGTGAATATCCCTGTTGTTTGGATTGATCATCATGATGTTCAGAGCGATATTCCTAAATTTGTTAATTATTATAATCCTATGTTTAACAGGGGAAAAAGTAATGAGCCAGTTACTTATTTATGTTATAAAATCACAGAGAAAAAAGAGGACTTGTGGATGGCGGTTGCAGGTTGTGTTGCAGATCATTTTGTGCCTGATTTTTATTCTGAATTTTTGAAGAAATATTTGGATTTAGGATTTAAAACAGATAAGCCATTTGGGATTTTGTATAATTCTCAAATTGGGAAAATTGCGCGGATACTTAATTTTGGTTTGAAAGATAGTACCACCAATATTGTTCACATGTTGAAATATTTAATGCAAGTTAAAAGTCCTTATGATGTTTTGGACGTGAATCCTAAAAATAAAATTATGCATGAGAGATTTAATGAAATTGATAAAAGATATAGAAAGTTTATAGAAAAAGCAAAGTTAAATGTTGATTCTGAAAAGATTTTGTTTTTCCAATATTCTAGTGATTTGAGTATAAGTTCTGATTTAGCAAATCAGTTGAGTTATTTATTTCCTGAGAAAGTTATTGTGGTAATGCGTGTTTTGGATGTAACTACAAGTCTTTCTATAAGGGGAAAAAAGATTCGGAAAAAATTTCTAAAATCAATTGAAGGATTGGAAGGTGCGACAGGCGGAGGTCATGAAGATGCTGTTGGAGCAAAGATGAGAACAGAAGATTTGGA
>CAZJEO010000027.1:0-1704 GCA_964545065.1 Candidatus Woesearchaeota archaeon
CACCCGCCCACCCTCACGAGGTTTGGATTTTCCAAAGATATTGAAAATAGGTTTTTGTTTCATTTAAATAACTCCTTTTGTTTTTCTGACAAGTGTCCCACCCTGCTCTTGACCTCGCTCGGGATTGATTGTTCTTTTGTCCTTTGCGAAATCGCTCGCCCACCCGATGAGTTGGAAGTTTGGTTCTTCTTTCCTGCAAGCTCTTCTTTTATTGAAGCGATTGCAGTGTGCATGCTTTTTTCTCTTGCTCGTGATACATAATAAAATGTTTCATCTCGTGTTCCTTTTGTGATTAGCATTATTAATTTTCCTTCCATGAGCCTCGCTGTTCTTCCGCTTCTTTGGATTTTTCTTATTGCAGAAGGAATTGGTTCATAAAAAACTACAGAGTTTACTTCTGGAATGTCCAAACCCTCCTCACCAATACTTGTTGCACAGAGGACATTTATTTTTCCTTCGGCAAAATCTTCAATCATTTTTTTCTGGTCTTTTTGACTTAATCCTGTGCCTGCTTTTTTTGTTTGCCCAACGAATATTTTAGAAGTTATTCCTGCAATATCATTAATTTTGTCAGAAATTATTTTTGCTGTATCCCTAAATTGTGTGAAGATAATAACTTTTAAATTTGCATTTCCATTCTTTTCACGAGTTATTATTTCCACCACTTTCTGAAGTTTAGGATGTTCAAAATTTTTTGCTAGAAGTTCATTTGTTTTAGTATATACAAAATTAAACTCTTGTTTTTTTACAAGTTTGATAACTCCTTTGCTTTGATGATTTGCCGCTTGTTTGAATAAAGCTTGTAAGTATTTGTTAAAGCTAGAAAGTGTTTGAGTTTCTAATAATTCTAAGGCGTGCTGGATTTTTATTGCCTGTGCACATGCACTTGCTCCTAACATATAATTAAAATTTTTGTTTCCTCTTGCTAAGGTTCCCATAATTTTTTTCTGTAAGTGAATTAAACCAGTTTTAGATGCAGGTCCCCATAAAACTCCTCTTCGTTTAAGTTCTTCCACATAATCATCAAAAACTTTTTTCAAAACATATCTCATTTCCTGAAGTTCTGGAGGAAAATCTACGAGGATTTTTTCAAATTCTAATTCTTGCAAATAATTTTTTACGTCTGGAGAATCTCGGGTTCTTAATTCAACTTCTTCAATAGAAAGATTTCTGCAGATTTCTTTAATTTTTGATTTCTCGCTTCCAGGAGATGCTGTGAGTCCTATAATTCTTGGATGTTCTGATTGTTCTTTATATTTTTGAGCGACGAAATTGTAATCATAATTTTTTATGCACCTGTGAGCTTCATCTTCTACAAGCAAACAAACTTCTGTTAAATCATAGAGATTATTTTTCAAATCATTTGCAACGCACTGAGGTGTTGAGAAAACTATGTCTGCTGTTTGCCAAATCTTTTTTCTTTGAGTGGCATTTATCATTCCTGTAAAAAGCTGAATGTCTGCAAATAATTCTGGAAGATATTTTGTAAAAGAGTTCAAGTGCTGTTCTGCTAAAGGTTTTGTTGGCGCGAGAAAAACTATTTTTTCTCCAGGAAATTTTTCCATTCGATTGATTACTAGCATCAATGCGATAAGTGTTTTTCCAAGACCTGTTGGAAGCACAACTAAACAATTTTTTTCTATACAAGTTTCAAATATTTTTTGTTGATAGTCTCTGGGAGTAATTCCGCTTAAAAATTTCATG